>NZ_JAVDPW010000006.1:0-551306 GCF_031453975.1 Inquilinus ginsengisoli | reverse complement strand
CCCGGACCGGGGCATCCCGCTCTCGCGGAATGATCCTTTCTACCCTCTTTCCAACAGACAATTGCGAGGAGGCGAAGCCGACGAAGCAATCCATGCCAGGCGGCGCCATGGATTGCTTCGCTGCGCTCGCAATGACGGCTGAGGTGGCGGCGCCCCGCCCTTACGCCACCGGCGTCAGCAGCGGCTTCCCGGCGAAATGGGCCAGGAGGTTGCGGACCACGAGGTCGGCCATGGCGTTGCGGGTCTCGACCGTGGCGCTGCCGACATGCGGCTGCAGCACCACGTTGTCGAGGCCGTACAGCGCCTCCGGCACCTTCGGCTCATGCTCGAACACGTCGAGGCCGGCGGCGCCCAGCCGGCCATCGGTCAGGGCGGCAACCAGCTCCGGCTCGTCCACCACTGTGCCGCGGGCGATGTTGACCAGGATGCCGTCGGGGCCTAGCGCCTCGATCACCGCGCGGTTGACGATGTGGTGGGTGGCGGCGCCGCCCGGGCAGCACAGCACCAGCACATCGGAGTCGCGGGCCAGTGCCACCAGGTCGGGATAATAGGGGTGAGCGATGTCGGGCTTGGCCCGCGGCCCGTGCCAGGCGATCGACAGGCCGAACACCTGCGCCCGCTCCGCCACCGCCTGGCCGATCCGCCCCATGCCGACCACGCCCAGGCGCTTGCCGCGCAGGCTGCGGGCCAGCGGCAGGCCGCCCTGGGTCCATTTCCCGGACCGGACGAAGCGGTCGCCGACGCAGAGACGCCGGGCCGTCGCCAGCATCAGCAGCAGGCCGAGATCGGCGACCTCGTCATCGAGCACGCCGGGGGTGTTGGTGACGCGCACGCCGCGGATCTTGGCATGGCCGACATCGACCTTGTCGTAGCCGACGCCGAAATTGCCGATGATCTCCAGCGCCGGGAACCGGTCCATCAACTCGGCGGAGACGCCGGGGCCGGTGACGATGCCGCGGATTTCGGGCGCGACGCGCGCGATCAGCGCCTCCTTGTCCGCCGCCTCCCACAGCCGGTGCACGGTGCAATTCGCTTCCAGCTCGGCGAAGGGTCCGGGCATCAGCCCTGCCAGCGCAAGGACGACGGGTTTGGTCATGACGCTTCCTCTCGGTGTCCCGGCTTCGCGGGCGCGCCCAGCCTATCGTCTACATCGGACGATTCAAGGCCTTCCCGCTGATATCGCCGCATCTCCGCAACGCGCTGCCTTGCTGACGCCACGTTGCGCTGCGCTTGATGCCGATGTTCAGCCAATACGGTAGTATGACGGAACAACGCCATGAGTCGGCTGTTTTCAGTTCTGAAATAAACGCAAGAAAAGGCCGGTCCATCTTGACCCCCTTAGAGATCTTCGAATTCAGCGTATACGGTCTACTGACCATCGCGCTGACGCTATTGTGCCTCCTGTCAAGCAACCTCCTCTGGCTCGCCGCGACCTTCTGGCGGCACCAGTCGCAAGGCCAGAGCCTGGCGAATCATGCGCCGGCCGCGGCCCTGGATGAAGAGGACCTGCCGCGGGTCCTGATCCAGGTCCCGATCTTCAACGAACGCCACGTCGTGCGCCGCATCCTGGGCGCCACCGCGGCGCTGGACTGGCCGGCGGACAAGCTGACGATCCAGCTGCTCGACGACAGCATCGACGAGACCCGCGAGATCGCCGAGGCGGCGGTGCTGGAGCTGCGCGCCGCCGGCGTCGACGCCCACCGGCTGCACCGGACCGACCGCACCGGCTTCAAGGCCGGCGCGCTGCATGCCGGGCTGAGCGTGACCGACCATCCCTATGTCGCAATGTTCGATGCCGACTTCATCCCGCGCCCGGACTTCCTGCGCCGCACCGTCGGGGTGCTGGAGAACGACAAGCGCCTGGCCTTCGTCCAGGGCCGCTGGGACCATCTGAACGGCGACGAGAACCGGCTGACCCGCGCCCAGACCCTGATGCTGGACGCGCATTTCGGGGTCGAGCAGCCGGCCCGCAGCATGACCGGCCTGCCCCTGCCCTTCAACGGCACCTGCGGCATCTGGCGCCGCGCCGCGATCGACGACGCCGGCGGCTGGAAGGCCGACACCCTGACCGAGGATCTCGACCTCAGCCTGCGCGCCCATCTCAAGGGCTGGCGCGCCCGCTACCTCTCGGACATCACCGTGCCGGGCGAGCTGCCGTCCAGCATCGCCGCCTGGCGGGTGCAGCAGTTCCGCTGGACCAAGGGCTTCGCCCAGGTCGCCTGCAAGCTGCTGCCGACCATCTGGCGCTCGGACCTGCCGCGCAAGGCCAAGGTCGCGGTCAGCCTGCAGCTGCTGCAGTGCCTGTTCTACCCGCTGGCCGCCGTGGCCCTGATCAACACGCTGATGTTCCTCGGCATCGGCTTCGACCAGCCGGTGTTCCTGACCGTGCTCGGCCTGTGCTCGACCGTGCTGGGCATCGCCGGCACCGTCGCCTTCCTGGTCTCCGGCCGCTGTGCAGTGCGGCGCGACCGGCTCAGCCGCGTCGCCATGGACATGCTCGCCACCATGGCGCTGAACGCGGGCCTGTCGCTGTCGAATTCGCGCGGCGTGATCGAGGCCTTCATCGGCCGGCGCAGCGGCTTCGTCCGCACCCCGAAGAAGGGCAGTTCGCGCCGCTCGGGCTATGCCAGCGGTGCCGGCAGCGGCATTCCGGAGACGGCGGCCGGCGTGGTCCTGCTCGGCATGGTGGTGACCGACCTGGCCTGGTACCTGCCCTTCCTGGCGGTGTCGGGCACCGGCCTGCTGATCATGGGCGGGGCGCTGCTGGCCGAGCGCTACGACCTGCGGCTGGACCCGCGCCGCCTGCCCGCCAGCCTGCCCGGCGTGAAGCTGGCTCCGCCGACGCCGGCCGCGGCGCCGCAGCCCACCACCCGCAGTTGAACCCGAGCCCGGGGCCGGTGCGCCGCCGCGCCGGCCCCAAGGCTCACAGCCGCTTCCCCATTTCACCGGTAACCACATTCCCTCCCACACCTGCCTCTTTTCGGTCTCAACCTGATATTATCGTCTGCGCGCAACTCGGCCGAGACCGGCCCCCGCGGGAGACGGACCATGGCGCTCTGGGACAAGATCACCGGCGAATTCATCGACATCATCGAATGGACCGATGATAGCCAGGACACGATGGTCTACCGCTTCGAGCGGCACGGCAACGAGATCAAGTACAACGCCCAGCTGACCGTCCGCGAGAGCCAGGTCGCGGTCTTCGTCAACGAAGGCAAGATCGCCGACGTGTTCCAGCCCGGCATGTACACGCTGGAAACCAGGAACCTGCCGATCCTGTCGACGCTGCAGGGCTGGAAATACGGCTTCTCCAGCCCGTTCAAGGCCGAGGTCTACTTCCTCAACACCAAGCGGTTCACCGACCTGAAATGGGGCACGATGAACCCGGTGATGCTGCGCGATGCGGAGTTCGGGCCGGTGCGGCTGCGCGCCTTCGGCACCTACGCCATCCGGGTCAAGGACCCGGCCGCCTTCATCCGCGAGATCGCCGGCACCGACGGCCGCTTCACCACCGACGAGATCACCGAGCAACTGCGCAACCTGATCGTCACCAGCTTCGCCGGCGCGGTGGCGAAATCCGGCATCCCGGTGCTCGACCTGTCGTCCAACTACGACAAGGTCGGCCAGGTGATCCGCGACGCCATCCAGCCCGAGTTCGACGCCTACGGCCTCGATGTGACGACGCTGCTGGTCGAGAACGTCTCGCTGCCGGAAGAGGTCGAGAAGGCGCTCGATCGCCGCAGCAGCATGGGCGTGGTCGGCGATCTCGGCCGCTACACCCAGTTCCAGACGGCCGAGGCGATCAAGGCCGCGGCCGAGAATCCCGGCGGCGCGGCCGGCATCGGCATCGGCATGGCCACCGCCGGCGGCCTGGCCTCGGCCATGGGCGGCGCTGTGCAGCAGAGCACGGCGCCATCGGCCGGCGCCGCACCACCGCCCCTGCCCGGCGCGGTCGCCTACCACGTCGCGATCGACGGCAAGCAGAGCGGCCCGTTCCCGGCCGCCGAGCTGCAGGGCCTGGCCCGCGACGGCCGGCTGACCCGCGACAGCCTGGTCTGGAGCCAGGGCATGGCGGCCTGGACCAAGGCCGGCGACGTCGCCGCGCTGGCCGCGCTGTTCGCCGACCTACCCCCGCCGCTGCCGCCCGCCGCCTGATCCCCGCTCACGATAGGTTTGGCCATCATGGCGGACATGGCTTTCGCCTGCGCGTCCTGCGGCGCGCAGCTCGAATACGCGCCCGGCACCAGCATGCTGAAATGCCCCTATTGCGGGCATGAGAATCCGATCGCGGCCTCGCCCTGGTCCCGGGTCGAGGAGATCGACTACGCCACCGGCCTAGCCGAAGCCGGGCAGGCGGCGCCGCAGGAGACCATCCAGGTGGTGTCGTGCAAGCGCTGCGCCGCGGAGTTCCAGCTCGACCCGTCGATCCAGGCCTCGCGCTGCCCGTTCTGCGGCACGCCGATCGTGCTGGAATCGCGCGCGGTCACCCATCTGCGCCCCGGCGCGGTGCTGCCCTTCAGCTTCGACGCCAAGGGCGCGAGAGCGAAATACGAGACCTGGCTGTCCGGCCTGTGGTTCGCGCCGAACGATGTCCGGCGGCTGGCCAAGGCCGACAACGGCTTCATCGGCATGTATGTGCCGTACTGGACCTACGATGCCGACACCAGCAGCGACTATGACGGCCAGCGCGGCGATAACTACACCCGGACGATCCAGGACGGCGACAAGACTCGCACCGTGGTCGAGACGCGCTGGACGCCGCGCAGCGGACAGGTGTCGCGCGGCTTCAACGACGTGCTGGTGGTCGCCAGCCGGTCGCTGCCGAGCGGCTATCTCGACAAGCTGGAGCCCTGGGACCTCGCCGACCTCAGCCCCTACGACCAGCGCTATCTCAGCGGCTTCGGCGCCCAGCACTACCAGCTCGACCTCGCCGGGGGGTTCGAGGCGGCCAAGGGCAAGATGGACCCGGTGATCCGCGGCGACGTCCGCGCCGACATCGGCGGCGACAAGCAGACCATCAGCTCGCTGCAGACCACCTACAGCGCCGTCACCTTCAAGCACATCCTGCTGCCGGTCTGGCTGAACAGCTTCCGCTACGGCCAGCAGACCTACAGCTTCGTGATCAACGGCCGCACCGGCGAGGTGCAGGGCCAGCGCCCCTGGAGCTGGGTCAAGATCGGTATCGCCGTGCTGGCCGGCCTGGCGGTGGTGGCGGCCGCCGCGATGTTCTTCAACAACCGCTGAGCGCCATGGAAATCCTCAAGATCATCGGGTTCAGCCTGGCCGCGGCGATCGCCTACGGCATCCTGCACGACCAGGTGACGGCGCATCTCTGCGTCGAGTACTTCACCATCGCCCATCCGCCGGTGTTCCCCACCGAATCGCCCTTCCTGCTCGCGATCGGCTGGGGGATCCTGGCGACCTGGTGGGTCGGCCTGCCGCTGGGCCTGGTGCTCGCGGCCGCCGCCCGCATCGGCCGCGGCAACCGGCTGGGGCTGACCGATCTCCGCCCCGTCATCCTGCGCCTGCTGGCGACGATGGCGCTGTGCGCCCTGGCGGCCGGGCTGTGGGGCGCCTGGGCGGTGGCGTCGGGGCGGTCCTCCCTGCCCGGCGGCTGGGGACGGGTGCTGCCGCCGGAGATCCATGTCGCCTTCGCCGGCGCCGCCTGGGCCCATCTCGCCAGCTACGCCTCCGGCCTCATCGGCGGGCTGGCGGTGATCGCCTGGACGATCTGGCGCCGCATCCGGCCGCCGACGGCTGGCGCCGCCGCGTAGGCCACCCCCTCATCGTCATTGCGAGCCCCGCAGGGGCGTGGCAATCCAGGCGTTCGTGCCGCGCGATGACGAGCGGTTGTCTGGAGCCGCTGAGGGCATGTCGCATTTTCCCAACCATCTCTGGCTCCTGGCCGGCGCCCTGCTGCTCGACGCGCTGGTCGGCGACCCGCCCTGGCTGTGGCGCCGGCTGCCGCATCCCATCGTACTGATCGGCCGGGGGATCGGCTGGCTCGACCGCCGGCTGAACCATGACGGCGACGCCCCGGACCGGCGCCGCGCCGCCGGCATCGCCGCCACCCTGCTGCTGGTGCTGGTGACCGGCGGAATCGGCTGGGGTGTCTCGGCCCTGCTGCGCGCCCTGCCCTTCGGCTGGCTGCTGGAGATCGCCCTGGCCGCCGTGTTCCTGGCCCAGCGCAGCCTGCACGACCATGTCGCCGCGGTGGGCGCCGCCTGCGAGCTGGAGGGGCTGGAGGGCGGGCGCCGCGCCGTGTCGATGATCGTCGGCCGCGACCCGCAGAGCCTTGATATGGCCGGCGTCTGCCGTGCCGCGATCGAGAGCGATGCCGAGAATTATTCCGACGGCGTGTTCGTGCCGGCCTTCTGGTTTGCGCTGTTCGGCCTGCCCGGTATCCTGGTCTACAAGGCGGTCAACACCGCCGACAGCATGATCGGCCACCGCACCGCCCGGCATGAGGCCTTCGGCTGGGCCGCGGCCCGGCTGGACGATGTCCTGAATCTGATCCCGGCACGGCTGTGCGGCGCCCTGATCGCGCTGGCCGCGCCCTTCGGCGGCGGCCGCATCGGTGCGGCCTGGACGGCGATGCTGCGCGACGCGCCGAAGCACCGCTCGCCCAATGCCGGCTGGCCGGAGGCGGCGATGGCCGGCGGCCTCGGCCTCGCCCTCGCCGGGCCGCGCCAGTATCACGGCACGGTGGTGCCCGATGCCTGGATGGGCGATGGCGGGCGCGCGGAAGCGACGCCGCGCGACATCCGCCGGGCGTTGGAGGTCACCAAGGGCGCCGGGGTGTTGCTGATCCTAGTCGCGGTGGCGGGAGCGATGCTGCTGTAGGGCCGAAAGCGCCACTTTTCACCGTCATCGCGAGGCGCGCAGCGCCGTGGCGATCTAGGGACCGGTACCGCTGGATTGCCACGCCCCTTCGGGGCTCGCAATGACGGGTATGGTTTTGGCTCCGCGCGTCCCCGTTAGACCGGAAGCCCGGCCATCATCGCCAGCGCCGGCAGGTCGAGATACCGCTCCAGATGATCCGCCAGCCCGTCCAGCGTGGCGTCGACCGTGGAATCATAGGCCAGGCCGGCATCGGCGCGCGGCCGGATCGCGGCCAGGAAGGCGGCGCGGAAGCCGTCCGCCGCGAACAGGCCATGGACGTAGCAGCCGGCCACACGGCCATCGGCCGAGACCGCGCCGTCCGGCCTTCCCTGGAGGTCGAGCAGCGGCCGTGCCAGCGCCGGGCCGTCGGTGCGGCCGACATGCATCTCGTAGCCGCGGATCGCGGCACCGGTCGGCCGATGGGTGCCGGCGACCGCGACCAGGCTCTTCTCCGGCGTCATCACCGTCTCGAGGTCCATCAGCCCCAGCCCCTCGGCCGATCCCGGCGCGCCATCGATCCCGTCGGGGTCGTGCAGCCGCCGACCCATCATCTGGAAGCCGGCGCAGAGGCCGAGCACCCTCCCCCCGCGCCGGACATGGGCCGCGATGTCGATGTCCCAGCCCTGGGCGCGCAGGAAGGCGAGGTCGCCGATGGTCGATTTCGATCCCGGCAGCAGCACCAGATCGGCATCGCCCGGCAGCGCCTCGCCCGGCCGCACCATCCGTACCGACACGTCGGGCTCCAGCCGCAGCGGGTCGAGATCGTCGAAATTGGCGATGCGCGACAGCACCGGCACGGCGATGGTGATGGCCCGGCCCGGCGCCGTCTCGATCTCGGCCAGGGCGTTGGCGTCCTCGGCCGGCAGGCGCGACGCCTGCGGCCAGTGCGGCACGATGCCGAGGCCACGCCAGCCGGTGCGGTCCGCGACGATGCGCATGCCGTCGGCGAACAGCGCCGCGTCGCCGCGGAAGCGGTTGACGATGAAGCCGCGGATGCGCGCGGCCTCGGCCGGCGCGATCACCGCATGGGTGCCGACCAGGCTGGCGATCACGCCGCCGCGATGGATGTCGGCGACCAGCACCACCGGCAGGTCCGCCGCCTCGGCGAAGCCCATATTGGCGATGTCACCGGCGCGCAGATTGACCTCGGCCGGGCTGCCGGCGCCTTCGACCAGCACCAAATCCGCCTCGGCCGACAGGCGGGCGAAGCTGTCCAGCACCGCCGCCAGCAGCTCCGGCTTGCGGGCGGCGTAGTCCCGCGCCTTCAGCGTGGCGATGCGCCGGCCCTGGACGATGACCTGGGCGCCGGTCTCGCTCTCCGGCTTCAGCAGCACCGGGTTCATGTGCACGGTCGGCTCGACGCCGCAGGCGCGGGCCTGCAGCGCCTGGGCCCGCCCGATCTCGCCGCCATCCGCCGTCACCGCGGCGTTGTTCGACATGTTCTGCGGCTTGAACGGCCGCACCCGCAGACCGCGCCGGGCGAACACCCGGCACAGCCCGGCGACGATCAGCGACTTGCCGACATCGGAGCCAGTGCCCTGGATCATCAGGGCGGGGGGGTGGCTCCCTGTCACTCTCTGTCATGCCACGGCTTGACCGTGGCATCCAGGGGCAGCCAGAGCGGCTCTCGGTGGCCCCTGGATTGCCCGGTCAAGCCGGGCAATGACAGAAAGGGGGAGGCCGTCATTGGGGAAAACCCCATCAGAACTCGATCCCCGCCTGCGCCTTCACCCCGTCGCGGAACGGGTGCTTGATCTGGGTCATCTCGGTGACTAGGTCGGCGATCTCGATCAGCTCGTCCTTGGCGTTGCGGCCGGTGACGATGACATGGGTGTCGGCCGGCTTCTCGTCACGCAGGAAGGCCACCACCTCCTCCGCCGGCAGGTAGTCGTAGCGCAGCACGATGTTCAGCTCGTCCAGCAGCACCATGCGGTAGGCCGGGTCGCGGATCATCGCCTTGGCGGCCTCCCAGGCCGCACGGGCGGCGGCGATGTCGCGCTCGCGATCCTGGGTCTCCCAGGTAAAGCCCTCGCCCATCGCGGTGATGGTCACCAGCTCCGGGAACCGCTCCAGCACATGGCGCTCGCCGGTCTCCCAGCTGCCCTTGACGAACTGCACCACGCCGGTGCGGAAGCCGTGGCCGATCGACCGCAGCACCATGCCGAAGGCGGCGGTGGACTTGCCCTTGCCCTTGCCGGTGTGGACGATCAGCAGCCCCTTCTCCAGGGTCTTGTCGGCCAGCATGCGGTCGCGCACCGCCTTCTTCTTCGCCATCTTCTCGGCGTGGCGGGCGTTGATCTCGTCTTCGGTCATGCCGTCGGTCTTCATGGACGAGACTCCTTCGTCAAAACATCGAGCTCATGGTAGACGGCGTTCGCCCTCGGCTGCCACAGGCCGCGATCCAGCGCCTCCTGCAGCCGCTCCGCGATCTCGCGCGCCGCCGCCGGATTGGCCTGTTCCAGGAAGGCCCGGACCTCGGGGTCGCCGAGCATGGCGTCATAGACCAGGTCGAACTGGTGGTCGGCCACGGCATCGGTGGTCGCCGCGAAGGCGAAGAGATAGTCGACCGTGGCCGCCATCTCGAAGGCGCCCTTGTAGCCGTGGCGCATCACGCCGCGGATCCATTTCGGGTTGACCACCCGGGCGCGGACGACACGGGCGATCTCCTCGCGCAGGGTCCGGATCACCGGCCGTTCGGGCCGGGAATGATCGTTATGGTAGATCGCCGGCCGGGCGCCGGAGAGGTGATGGATCGCCGCCGCCAGCCCGCCTTCGAACTGGTAGTAATCGTCGGAATCCAGGAGGTCGTGCTCGCGGTTGTCCTGGTTGTGGACCACCGCTTCGACCTTCTCCAGCCGCTGGGCGAACAGGCCGTGCGCGGCCGCGCCCTCGGCGCCATCGCCATAGGCCCAGCCGCCCCATTCCAGATAGGCGCGGCCGAGATCGGCCTCGTCGCGCCACAGCTTCTCGTCGATCAGCGCCTGCAGGCCCGCCCCGTAGGCCCCCGGCTTGGCGCCGAAGACGCGGAAGCCGGCGCGGCGGCGGGCCTCGGCCTCAGGCGTGCCGGCGGCGACCAGCGCCGCCGTCTCGGCCCGCACCCGGGCGGCGAGCGGGTTGATGTCTTCCGGCTCGTCCAGCGCCGCCACGGCACGCACGGCGCTGTCGAACAGGTCGATCTGGCTGGGGAAGGCGTCGCGGAAGAAGCCGGAGATGCGCAGGGTGACGTCGACCCGCGGCCGGTCGAGCACCCCGGCCGGCATGATCTCGAAGCCGGTGACGCGACGCGAGGCCGGGTCCCAGCGCGGCTGCACGCCGAGCAGCGCCAGCGCCTGGGCGATGTCGTCGCCGCCGGTGCGCATGTTGCTGGTGCCCCAGGCGCTCAGCGCCATGGTGCGGGGCCAGTCGCCATGCTCCTGCCGGTGCCGCTCGACCAGCAGCGCCGCCGATTTCCAGCCGAGATGCCAGGCGGCCGGGGTCGGCACCGTGCGGCTGTCGACCGAGTAGAAGTTGCGGCCGGTCGGCAGCACGTCCAGCCGCCCGCGGGTCGGCGCGCCGGAGGATCCCGGCGCCACGAAGCGCCCGGCCAGCCCGCGCAGCAGCCCGTCGATCTCGGCGGCGCCGGAGCGGTCGACGGCCGGGGCAACGGCGGCCTGGATCTCCGCCAGCACGGCGGCGGTGGCGGTCCATCCGGCCTCCGCCGGCCGGGTGCCGGCGACCAGATCGCGCGCCAGAGTCTCCAGCCGCTCCACCGTGTCGCCCAGGGTGCGCCAGCCTTCCACAGGCCCGAGAGCTGCAGGCCGCAGCCCGGCCCAGGCATCGCCGAAGCGGCAGTCCAGCGGGTCGAAGCCGAGGCCGAGATCGCCGGCCAAAGCCCGGATCAGCGAGGCGTCGCCGCCCTGCCCGGCCCCGCGCGGCACCCGGGTCAGCGCCACCAGCAGGTCGGTGCGCTGGTCGCCTGCGGGCGAGCGGCCGAAGATGTGCAGCCCGTCGCGGATCTGCATCTCCTTCAGCTCGCACAGATGGTTGTCGATCTGTGCCAGGGCGGAATCGGATTCGTCGCCCGGCGCCACGCCGCAATCCTGGTCGAGGCCGGAGCTGCGGGCGAGGTCGAGGATGCGGTCGCGCAGATGCGCCAGCCGGCGCGGGTCCATGCCGGCGGCCTCGTAGTATTCGTCGACCAGCGCCTCCAGGTCCTTCAGCGGGCCGTAGCTCTCGGCCCGGGTCAGCGGCGGCGTCAGATGGTCGATGATGACGGCGGCGGTGCGGCGCTTGGCCTGGGTGCCCTCGCCCGGATCGTTGACGATGAAGGGGTAGAGATGCGGGACGGGGCCGAAGGCGGCCTCCGGGAAGCAGTCCTGCGACAGCGCCAGCGCCTTGCCCGGCAGCCACTCCAGATTGCCGTGCTTGCCCATATGGATGAACGCCTGGGCGCCGAAGCCGCCGCGCAGCCAGGCGTAGAAGGCGAGATAGCCGTGCGGCGGCACCAGCGCCGGGTCGTGATAGGTCGCCTGCGGGTCGATGTTGTAGCCGCGCGCCGGCTGCACCCCGATGATGACATGGCCGAAGCGGTGGACCGCCAGCCGGAAGGCATCGCCCTCGACGAAGGGATCGGCTTCGGGCTCGCCCCAGCGGGCCGTCACCGCCGTTCGCACGGGCTCGGGCAGGCCGGCGAAGAAAGCGCGGTAGTCGGCCAGCGGATAGGCCTCGCCGCCGGCGCGGTCGGCGCGGGTCGCAAGCGCATTGGTCGGCCCGGCCGTCACCCGCGCCATCAGGTCAGCCGCATCCTCGGGCACATCGGCGACGGCATAGCCGGCGGCGGCCAGGGCGCGCAGCACCTCGACCGTCCCGGCCGGGGTGTCGAGGCCGACGCCGTTGCCGAGCCTGCCGTCGCGGTTCGGGTAGTTGGCCAGGATCAGTGCGACCCGGCGATCGGCCGCCGGCGTCCGCCGCAGTCCCGCCCAGGCGGCAGCGAGATCGGCCACGAAATCGATGCGGTCGGCCACCGGGCGGTAGGACACCACGGTGCATTCGGTCAGTGGATCCCAGCGTGCCTCCGACTTGAAGGACACGGCGCGGGTCAGTACCCGTCCGTCGATCTCGGTCAGGGCGACATTCATCGCCAGATCCTGGGCCGACAGGCCGCGCGTGCCGTCGCGCCACGCCGCCTCGCCCCCGCCGGCGAACACCACCTGCAGCACGGGGCAGTCGGCCGCGTCGAACGGCGTCGGCTGGGTCGGGCCGCCGGGGCTGGAGACAGCGAAGCTGGTGGCGTTGAGGATTACCGCCGGCGGATGGCGAGCGAAGGCCTCGGTGACCAGCTCGGCCGACACCGTGTCCTTCAGGCTGGAGACGAAGATCGGCAGCGGGTTCAGTCCCCGGGCCTGCAGCGCCGCGACCAGCGCATCGACCGGCGCCAGGTTCCCCGCCTGCACCAGGGCCCGGTAGAAGACGAGGCCGGTGACGGGGGCGTCGCCCGGCCACCGCCCGGCGATCTCCGCATAGGACGGATGGCGCAGGTCCGGCCAGTACAGCCCGGCGCGCAGCAGCGGCCGCGGTTCGGCCCATTGCAGGTCGCGGCCGGTCAGCGTCGCGGCATAGGCCAGGAAGCCGCGGGCGTTCTCGATGCCGCCTTCGACCAGATAGCGCCAC
This sequence comes from Inquilinus ginsengisoli, assembly GCF_031453975.1. Lineage (NCBI taxonomy): Bacteria > Pseudomonadati > Pseudomonadota > Alphaproteobacteria > Rhodospirillales > Rhodospirillaceae > Inquilinus > Inquilinus ginsengisoli. The sequence continues at coordinate 538,775 of NZ_JAVDPW010000006.1, read as the reverse complement.
AGCCGGCCCCGCGCCTCCTCCGGCAGGGTCGACAGCGCGTCGAGATCGGCATCCGGCTTGTCGTCGCCCGGCAGCACGGCCAGGGGGATGCCCTCGCGCCGGCAGGCGGCATGCACCTGCTCGATGCCGTAGCGCCAATAGCCGGCGCCGCCGAGCAGCCGCACCACCACCAGCTTCGCCCGGCTGACCACGTCGTCGACATAGGTGTCGACCGACAGGTTGTGGCCGAGCTGCAGCAGGTTGGCCAGCCGGACTGAGGGGAAATCCTCGCCGAAACCGGACCGCGCCGCCGACAGGCAGGCGAGTTCGGTGTCGGCCGCGGTCAGGACGACGATGTCGCCCGGACTCTGGCCGAGATCGACCGCCTCCGACCCGTCGGCGACGCTGCCCGGCTGGGTGGCGAGGAGATGCATCAGGCCGCGAGCGATGCGGTGATGGCGGCGCGGTCGAGGCCGCGTTCGCCGATCACCACCAGGGTGGTGCCGCGGGCCTCGTCGGCGCGCCACGGGCGGTCGTAGTAATGCTGGATCCGGCCGCCCACCGCCTGGACCACCAGGCGCATCGGCTTGCCCTCGACCGCGGCGAAGCCCTTCAGCCGCAGGATGTCATGCGCCTCGATCACCGGCTTCAGCTTGCGCGTCAGGGCGTCGGGGTCGGTCACGGCGCCGAGATCGACATGGAAGCTCTCGAAATCATCGTGGTCGTGCTCGTCCTCGGCATCGTGATGCGAGGGGCGCGCCGCCAGATCGTCCTCGGCCGCGGAGCCGAGGCCCAGCAGCACCGCGGCGTCGATCGCGCCGTGGCGGGCCTTGACCACCTTGACCCCCGGGCGCAGCTGCGCGGCCAGCTCGGCGGACACCGTCGCTAGCCCGGCCTCATCCAGCAGGTCGGTCTTGTTCAGGATCACCATGTCGGCGCAGGCGAGCTGGTCCTCGAACAGCTCCTCCAGCGGGTTGTCATGGTCCAGCCCCTCGTCGGCCGCGCGCTGGGCGGCCAGCGCCTCCTCGTCCAGCGCGAAGCGGCCCTCGGACATGGCGGCGCCGTCGATCACGGTGATGACGCCGTCGACCGTGACCCGAGTGCGGATCTCGGGCCAGCCGAACGCCTTGACCAGCGGCTTCGGCAGGGCCAGGCCGCTGGTCTCGATCACGATGTGGTCCGGCGGCTCGGCGCGGTTCAGCAGCTTCTCGATGGTCGGGATGAAGTCGTCGGCCACGGTGCAGCAGATGCAGCCATTGGCCAGCTCCACCACATCCTCCTCGCGGCAGGTGGCGTCGCCGCAGCTGCGCAGCAGGTCGCCATCGACCCCGACATCGCCGAACTCGTTGATGATCAGGGCCAGCCGGCGGCCATTCGCGGTCTGCAGCAGGTGGCGGATCAGCGTGGTCTTGCCGGCGCCGAGGAAGCCGGTGATGACGGTGGCGGGGATCTTGGCGGGCATGCGGTCTCTCTCAGGCGGATTTCAGGGTTAGGGGAAGGCCGGCGGCGACGAAGACGACGGAGGGAACCACGGCCGCCACGGCCTGGTGCAGGCGCCCGGCATGGTCGCGGAAGGCGCGGGCCAGGGCGTTGTCGGGGACGATGCCGAGCCCGACCTCGTTCGAGACCAGCACCACGGGGCCGGCCGGCGCCGCCAGCCAGCGCACCAGCCGGTCGGTCTCATCAGCGATGTCGCGGTCGGCATGCATGAGGTTGGACAGCCACAGCGTCAGGCAGTCGACCAGCACGGCGTGGCCGGGGCCGGCGACCTTGTCCAGGGTCTCGACCAGCTCCAGCGGCGCCTCGACCGTGCGCCAGCGCGAGCCGCGCTGTTCCTGGTGGCGGGAGATGCGCTCGACCATCTCGGCGTCCCAGGCCTCGGCGGTGGCGAGATAGATGCAGTCGCCGGGCTGGCTCTCGACCAGCGCCTCGGCATGGCGGCTCTTGCCCGAACGGGCGCCGCCCAGCACCAGCGTCGCTGCCGGCAGACTAGCCACTGATAGCTCGATGCTGCACGCCTCGCCCTTCCGGTCGGCCGGCCAGGGCAATCGGACGCCGGAGACGGTGCCCGGAAGGCGCCATGCATCCCGCGCCACCGGTTCACCCCGCCCGGCGGTTCGCACGCATCGCCTCGCCGGCAGGTCTCCTGGCTCGCGGGTCGTCGCCTGCCTCCGCCTTCCCGGCCATCGGCCAGTGGCTGTCGGAGTTGGGCTCGCCGCCTACAGTTGCGGGGGCAGCCGCGGATCAGGCCTCCTGAAAGGATAGACCGTCCCGCGTTCCCTTTTCATCCCCTCGGGCGTCCGCCCTTGGGGAACCAGCTGCGCGATGGCCGCACAGTAGGAGGCGCGGGCAAGGGGGTCAACGGCGCCGAAGCGTCACGACGCCTTGCCGGTGTCGCCGGCGGAGCGCAGCCGCTGGGCGTAGACGTTGATCACCAGGGCCGCGAGCAGGATCAGGCCGCGGATCAGGATCTTCAGGAAGCTGTCGATGTTGACGTGGTCCAGCCCGTTGTTCAGCACGCCCAGGATGAACAGCCCGATGATGGTGTTGCCGATGCCGCCGCGGCCGCCGAACAGGCTGGTGCCGCCGACCACCACCGCGGCGATGGCGTCGAGCAGGAAGGTGTCGAACTCGTTCTGCTGGGCGCTGCCGAAATAGGCGACGCCGAGCATGCCGGCGATGCCGGAGCAGACGGCCGAGATCACCATCACCGCGCCGACGATGACCCGGACGTTGACGCCGGAATACTCCGCCGCCTCGCGGTTGCCGCCCACCATGTAGACGTAGCGGCCGAAGCGCGTGTAGGTCAGCACCAGGTGCCCGGCCAGCAGCATGATGGCGGCCACGATCACGATCCATGGGATGCCGCCGATCGAGCCGGAGCCCAGGGTGACCACCAGCGGCGGCACGGCATAGGCGATCTGGCCGCGCACCAGCATGGCGCAGATCCCCGCGCCGATCTGCATCATGGCCAGGGTCATGATGAAGGACGGGATGCCGATCCGCGTCACCCCCACCGCGTTGACCAGGCCCAGCAGGGCGCAGCCGGCGAGCGCGATCACGATCGCCAGCCAGCCCGGCAGCGGCACGTTGGCGATGGTGACGTAGGTTTCCTGCGCGGTCAGGAAGGCGACGATGATGCCGGTGGCGTTGGCGATGCTGGCCACCGACAGGTCGATCTCGGCGCACAGGATCACGAAGGTCAGGCCGACGGCGATCACCGCCGTCACCGAGATCTGGTTCAGGATGTTGCTGAAATTGTCGACCGTCAGGAAGGACGGGCTGGCGATGCTGAAGAAGCCGACCAGGATGATCAGGGTGATGAACGGCGCGATGTTGCGCAGCTGCCCGCCCAGCATCCCGCCGAGCCGGGAGGCGGTGCCGCGGACCGGCGGTTTGGCTGACGCGTCCATGCGATTCCCCTGCTCCACCATCATGCCGCCTCGAGCAGGCGGTCCTTGCTGACCATGCCGCCGGCGAATTCGCGGGTGATGCCGCCCTTGCGCATCACCAGGATGCGGTCGGCGAGCGACAGCACCGTCTCCGGCTCGGCCGACACCACCACCACGCCGATGCCCCGGTCGCGCAGGCCGCGCACGATCCGGACCACATCCTCCTTGGCGCCGACATCCATGCCGCGGGTCGGCTCGCTCAAGATCAGCACCTTGGGCGTGAAGGTCAGCCACTTCGCCAGGGCGACCTTCTGCTGGTTGCCGCCGGACAGGGCGCCGAGATGCGCGTCGACATGCGGGGTGCGGATGCGCAGCTCCTCGACCCGCTCGCGGGCGATGCGCCGCTCCGACTCCGGGCTCAGCAGCCAGCGCGACACCCGGTCCAGGATGGCGATCGAGGTGTTCTTGTAGATCGGCTCGTGGTGGAACAGCATCGCCCGCCGGCTTTCCGGCACGAAGGCGATGCCGGCGCGGCGGGCGACGGCGGTGCTGCGCAGCCGCACGGCCCGGCCGGCGACCCGGATCCGGCCCTGGTCGGGCTGCAGCTTGCCGAACAGGGTGCGCGCCAGCTCCAGCTGGCCGCAGCCCATGAAGCCGTAGATGCCCAGCACCTCGCCCGCCCGCACCTCCAGCGAGATGTCGTTGTAGAAGCGGTCGGCCGACAGTCCTTCCGCCGCCAGCACCACCGGGGCGCCGGGCTTGGAGTCGAGCCGGATCTCGCCGGTGTAGCTTTCCTCCAGCTCGCCGTGGCCGGCGCCGATCATGTGCTCGATCAGCGCCGCCTTGTCGGTCTCGGCGGCGCGGGCGCTGAGGATGCGGCGGCCGTTGCGGAACACGGTGACGGCGTCGGACACCTTCAGGATGTCGTCGAGGAAATGCGAGATGAAGACGAAGCTGCGGCCCTCCTCGCGCAGCCGCCGCAGCACGCCGAACAGGCGCTCGATCTCCGGCGGCGACAGCGCCGAGGTCGGCTCGTCCAGGATGATGATGCGGGCGCCGGAGAACAGCACCCGGGCGATCTCGATCAGCTGCTGCAGCCCGATCGGCAGCGCCCCGGCTGGCGTGCGCGGGTCGACGTCGATGCCCAGCCGGCGGATCTGCTCGCCCGCCGCCTTGCGCATCCCGGCCCAGTCGACGATGCCGAAGCGGCCGACCGGCTGGGTGCCGAGGAACACGTTCTCGGCGACGCTGAGGTCCGGCACGATGCTCAACTCCTGATGCACCATGCCTACCCCGGCGGCGGCCGCGTCGCGGGCCGAGCGGAAGCGGACGGCCCGCCCCTCGATCCGCATCTGCCCGTCATAGTCGGCATGCACGCCGGCGATGATCTTCATCAGCGTCGACTTGCCGGCGCCGTTCTCGCCGACGAGGCCATGGATCTCGCCGGCCTCGAGCGTGAAGTCGACCTCCCGCAGCGCCCGGACGCCGCCGAACGACTTCGAGATGCCGCTCAGCTCGAGCAACGGAGTCTGGGTCATGGCGCGGGCCTGTCCATTCTTCGAGACGTCTTCCGGACGCCCGCCTCCATCGTCATTGCGAGGAGGCGAAGCCGACGAAGCAATCCATGGCGCCGATGCGGGCTGCCCCATGGATTGCTTCGCTGCGCTCGCAATGACGATCCTTTCACGACCGATCGGCTGCGATCAGATCAGGAAGTGATCCTGCATCCACTGCATGCCGGCGGCGTTGGCCTTGGTGACCACGGGACCGTCGGTGACGACCGATTTCGGGATGCCTTCGCCGGTCTTCTCACCGCCGGTCACGGCCGCGACCCCCGCCACCACGGCGCCGCCATGGATGCGGCAGGACGGGTTGCGCACGGTCGCGAACATGCGGCCTTCCGAGACCGCCTGGATCGCCGGTGGCATGGCGTCGACGCCGCCGATCAGGATGTCGGTGCGGTTGTGCGCCTTCATCACGTTGTAGGCGGCCAGCGCCATGTCGTCGTTGTGGAAGAAGGCGGCGCTGATCTTCGGATACTTGGTCAGGTGGGTCTCCCAGATCCGGGCCACCTTCGACACGTCCCAGTCGCCCGGATCGGTGTTGAGCACCTCGATCTTCGGGTACTGCTTGACCACCGAGTCGAAGCCGCGGGCCCTGCCCTGCGCCCCGGTGTGGCCAAGCGCGCCCTGGGTCATGATGATGGTGCCCTCGCCCTTGATGGCGGTGCACAGCGCCTGGGTCACGGCGGCGCCCATGAACTCGTTGTCGGGGGCCAGGAAGGAGTGGACGTTGATCTGCTCCAGCGGCGCGATCAGCGTGTCCATGTCGATCACCGGGATGCCGGCGTCAATCATCTTCTGCACCGGCTGGGTCAGCGTGCCGATGCCGAAGGCCTGGATCGCCACGAAGTCCCATTTCTGGGAGGCCATGTTGTCGATCGCGCCGCGCTGCTTCGGCGCCGCGAGCTCGCCGTCGAACCAGGTGATCTCGACGTTGAACAGCTTGCCCCAGAATTCCGCGGCCTGCTTGCCCTGGGCGCACCACGTCGCCTGCAGGCCGGCATTCGAGAAGGCTGCCTTCAGCGGCTTCTCCGACCGGCCGACGGCCTCGGCCGCCTCGGCCGCCGTCTTCAGGTCCACGCCGCCGAACAGGGCCGCCGCGGCGCCCGCCGAGGCGGCTGCGGCGACCATGAAGTCACGTCTGCTGCGATGTTCGCGATCGCCCATCTTCGTGTCCTCCCAATGTCTGGCAAAGATCTGCCACGAGCTTCTTTTGAGCTCAGACCGGGATTCTGACAGCGCTGTCAGCGGGACGCAACGTCAAACCGGTGCGGGCCCGGGGCAATCGGCCTTTGCGTTGCCTCTCCCGCTTGCGGGAGAGGTCGGAGACGCGAAGCGGCTCCGGGTGAGGGGATTTTGTCGAGGCCTGGGCCAGCCCTCACCCGGTCTCGCTGCGCGAGCCCGACCTCTCCCGCCTGGCGGGAGAGGCAACACGCTCCTTCTCGGCCCGATCCGGCGTCCACCGGATCGGATGGCCGGTCAGGCCGCGGCCAGGCGCTTGCTGACGGCGTCGAGGACCATGCGGTGGGCGCGCTCGACGATGTCCTCCATCGACCGCGTCTTGGCGAACATCGCCGCCGCGCGCAGCCGGAACTCCTCGCGGGTCGGCAGCGCCGGGAAATGTGCCTTGGCCAGCAGGTCCACGGTCTTGTGCTGGGCGGCCGCCAGGGCGTCCTGCAGGTCCGACAGGGTCGGCGCATGGGCATGGGCCAGCGCCTCGCGCATTGCCGCGGCGATGCGGTCGATGTGGAAGCTGCCCGCCAGCTCGGCGGCCGCGCGCTCGATGATCTTGGTGCCCAGGCGCTGCTCGTTGCGCAGCACCGCCTCGGGCGGGGTCTTCAGGTTCCACACCACGCCGCACCAGGACAGGGCCTTCAGGATGTAGAAGGTCGGGTCGAACTCCCACCAGCGGAAGCCCTGACGCACGCTGCTCTGGAAGGCGTGGTGGTTGTTGTGCCAGCCCTCGCCCATGGTCATCAGCGCCAGCAGCCAGTTGTTGCGGGAATCGTCGCCGGTGACGTAGCGCTTGCGGCCATGCACATGGGCCAGCGAGTTGATGCAGAAGGTGCCGTGATAGACCAGCACCGTGCTCCAGACGAAGCCGACCACGAGGCCCGACCAGCCGCCGATCAGGAAGGTGATCACGGCCAGGATGACGGCCGGGGTCAGCTCCCACCGGTGCAGCAGCATCAGCTCGGGGAAGCGCGCGAAATCGGCGATCTTGCCCAGGTCGGTGGTGCGGTGGCGGGTCGAGAAGATCCAGCCGAGATGGGCGTAGGCGAAGCCCCGGTGCCGCGGCGAATGCACATCCAGCTCGGTGTCGGAATGCAGATGGTGGTGCCGGTGCTTGGCGGCCCACCACAGCGCGCTCTTCTGCGCCGTGCTCTGCGACAGGAAGGCCAGGAAGAACTGGAAGACCCGGCTAGTGGAATAGGCCCGGTGGGCGAAATAGCGGTGGTAGCCGGCGCCGATGGCGAAGATGCGCAGGACGTACAGGACCACGCAGATCACCAGCGCCTGCCAGGTGACGCCGGTCCAGATCGCCGCGAAGCTGGCGAGGTGCAGCAGGACGAACGGCACCGCCTCCGGATACAGGATGTCCTCGTGATGGTCGTCCGAGGCTTCGTCCAGTCCGGGGTTCGGGGTGGTCATGGGCTCCGTGATCCTTGCCGATCTCAAATGCATCGACCGCGACGACAGGCCGGGGCGTCCCCTAGATAGGGTACCGGGCGGCGGCGTCAAGCCGAAGCAGCCGCCGATGCCCGGCGTCAGTGTCGCACGCGACCCCCGGTTTCAGCGGCTGGCCTTCATCTGCCCGACCCGGGCGGCCAGCTCGGCGAAGGACAGGGCCGGGCCGTCCGCCGTGGCCCGGTTGGCGAGCCGGAGGTAGCGCAGCGGAAAGCAGATCGCCTCGACGCTCGCGGCGCTCAGCTCGGTCGGCCGCCGGGAGTTCGAGACCAGGGCGGTCTCGGCCCGCTCCAGCGCGCCGTCGATCTCCTCCTGGTCGAGCAGGCCCTTGTCGCGCAGGGTCGTCATCAGCGCCGTCATCGCGGCATAGACGCCTTCGAGCTGGAGATTGGCCGAGTTCATCGCACACCTCGCAGTGGGGGAACGCGCAGCCGGGATCATACAGCCAGATAGCGCTCGCGTATCCCCTCCGCCGCCATCAGCTCGGTGCTGGTGCCGCTCCACACCACCCGCCCCTTCTCGATCACCGCATGGCGCTGGGCCAGGCGCAGCAGCGCGTCGAGGGTCTTGTCGATGATCAGGATCGACTGGCCCTCGCCCTTCAGCCGGCCCAGGCAGTCCCAGATCTCGGCCCGGATCAGCGGCGCCAGCCCCTCGGTCGCCTCGTCCAGCACCAGCAGCTTCGGGTTGGTCATCAGCGCCCGGCCGATCGCCAGCATCTGCTGCTCGCCGCCCGACAGCTGGGTGCCGCGGTGCCGCCGCCGCTCCGCCAGCCGCGGGAAGGCGGCGTAGACCCGGTCCAGCGTCCAGGGCGCGGGCCGGCGGAAGCGGTCGGCGGCGGTGGCGACCAGATTCTCCTCCACCGTCAGGGTCGGGAAGATCTGGCGGCCCTCGGGCACCAGCCCGATGCCGGCCTGGGCCAGGCGGTAGGGCGGCAGGCCGGTGACGTCGGCGCCGTCGAACACGATGCGGCCGGCGGCGGGGCGCAGCAGCCCCATCAGGCTGCGGATGGTGGTGGTCTTGCCCATGCCGTTGCGGCCCAGCAGGGTCGCGATCTCCCCCGCCCCCACGGTCAGGGCGACGCCGAACAGCACCTGGGCGCCGCCATAGCCGGCCTCCAGCCCGTCGATGGTCAGCAGCGCGGTCATGCCGCCTCCTCGCCGAGATAGGCGGCGCGGACCTCCGGGCTGGCGCGGATCTCGTCCGGCGCGCCGGTGGCGATGATGCGGCCATAGACCAGCACCGAGATGCGGTCGGCCAGGGCGAACACCGCGCTCATGTCGTGCTCGACCAGGATCATCGGCAGGCCGCCGGCCAGGCCCTTCAGCAGCTCGACCAGCCGCGCCGTCTCCTCGCGCCCCGTCCCGGCCATCGGCTCGTCCAGCACCAGCAGCTTCGGCTCCAGCGCCAGGGCCATGGCGAGTTCGAGCTGGCGCTTCTCGCCATGGCTCAGCGCTCCGGCCGGCGTCGCGGCGCGGGCGGCCAGGCCGGTGCGGGCCAGCAGCGCCTGGGCGGCGGCGTTGAGGTCGGGGTCGCGGCCCGCCGGCCGGAAGAAGCGGAAGCTGGAGCCGCGCCGGCGCTGCACCGCGGTCGCCACATTCTGCAGCACGGTGAAGCCGGGCAGCAGATGGGTGATCTGGAAGGTGCGGGCCAGGCCGCGCTGGGCTCGGGCGTGCGCCGGCAGCCGGGTGATGTCCCCGCCCAGGAAGCGGATGGTGCCGGCATCGGGCACGAGGCGGCCGCAGAGCTGCTGGATCAGCGTGGTCTTGCCGGCGCCGTTGGGCCCGATCAGGGCGTGGATCTCGCCCGGCCGCACCTCGAAGCCGACCCCGTCGGTGACGGTCAGCGCGCCGAAGCGCTTGCACAGGCCCTCGACGGCCAGCACCGGCTCAGTCATGGCGGATCTTCCCCAGCAGCCCGCCCAGACCGCCGCGCAGGAACAGCACCACCAGGATCAGGAGCGGCCCGAAGATCAGGCGCCAATGCTCGGTGACGCCGGACAGCAGCTCCTCGGTCAGCAGGAAGGCGGCGGCGCCGATGATGGCGCCGTGCAGGCTGCCGATGCCGCCCAACACCACCATGACGATCAGCTCGCCCGAGCGCTGCCAGGACATGTAGGCCGGGCTGATGAAATCGGCCTGGATCGCCAGCAGCGCCCCGGCGAGCCCGGCGATGGCGCCGGCGATGACATAGGCGGCGAGGCGGTAGGCGAAGGGGTCGTAGCCGAGGGCGCGCATCCGCTCCTCGTTCTCGCGGCAGCCGCGCAGCACCCGGCCGAAGCGCGAGCGGGTGACGGCGCGGCACAGCCCCCAGGCCGCGATCAGCAGAGCGAGGACGACATAGTGAAAGGCCGATCGGTCGTTCAGCCATTTGAATCCGGCGACCAGCGGCTTGGCCCACAGCGTCAGCCCGTCGTCGCCGCCATAGGCGGACAGGCTGGTCATGGTGAAATAGGCCATCTGGCCGAAGGCCAGGGTGATCATGATGAAGTGCACGCCGCGGGTCTTCAGCGAGATGGCGCCGGTCAGCAGGGCGAACACCGCCGCCGCCAGCATCGCCGCCGGCAGCAGCACCAGCCCCTCGCCCACCCCGGCATCGGCCAGGATGCCGACGGCATAGGCGCCGAGGCCGATGAAGGCGGCGTGGCCGAAGGACACCAGCCCGCCATAGCCGAGGATCAGGTCAAGGCTGACCGCGGCGATAGCGAAGATCATGATCCGGCTGACGATGGTCAGGGCGTAGCTGCCGGCGCCGAGCAGCGGCGCCACCACCGGCACCAGCGCCAGCACGGCGAAGATCAGCAGCGCCGGCCACGCCGAGCGCAGCGCCGACGGGGATGCGGGGGCCTCCGTCGTGACCATCACATCACTGGCCATGGGCGGGGAACAGTCCGGCGGGGCGGAAGAACAGGATCGCCGCCATCAGCAGGTAGATCAGCATCGAGGCCAGGGCCGGCCCGACCTGGTTTGCCGAGGCCGGCGCCAGCACCAGCTTGAAGATGTCGCTGGCGAAGGACCGGCCCAGCGTGTCGACCAGCCCGACCAGCAGCGACGCCATGAAGGCGCCCTTGATCGACCCGATGCCGCCGATGACGATGACCACGAAGGCCAGAATCAGGAAGTTGTCGCCCATGCTGGGCTCGACCGCGAAGATCGGCCCGGCCAGGGCGCCGGCGAAGCCCGCCAGCATGGTGCCGACGCCGAACACCACCATGAACAGCCGGCGGACGTTCACCCCCAGCGCCGAGACCATGTCGGCGTTGCTGGCCCCGGCCCGCACCCGCATGCCGATCCGGGTCCGGGTGATCAGCACCCACAGCAGCGCGGCGACGCCGAGGCCGGCCGCCAGCACCGCGAGGCGGTAGACCGGGTACAGCAGGCCCGGCATCAGCGCGATCGACCCGGACAGCGCCTCCGGCATCGGGATGCTCAGCGGTGAGGATCCCCACAGCGCCCGCACCGCCTCGTTGAAGAACAGGATCAGGCCGAAGGTCGCCAGCACCTGGTCGAGATGGCTGCGGCCGTAGAGGTGCCGGAACACCAGCACCTCCAGCAGCAGGCCCAGCGCCAGCGCCGCCGCCAGCGACAGCAGCAGCGCCGCCAGGAAATGCCCGGTCAGGCCGTAGAAGGCGACGGCGAAATAGGCGCCGAGCATGTACTGCACGCCATGCGCCAGGTTGATGAAGTCCATCACCCCGAAGACCAGCGTCAGCCCGGCCGCGATCAGGAACAAGAGCACACCGAGCTGCAGCCCGTTCAGGGTCTGGACGACCAGGAGGGTGGTGCTCATGGCAGAGCCCTTCCGCCTTCCGATACCGTCATTGCGAGCGCAGCGAAGCAATCCATCGGGCAGCCCGCACCGGCGCCATGGATTGCTTCGTCGGCTGCGCCTCCTCGCAATGACGGCGGGGGAACAAGCAGGACCGGAGACAGCACGCCGGCCGGCCTCAGTTCATCGCGCACTGGTCGGCGTAGGCGTCGCCGTAATGCGGGAACACGGTCGAGACCCGGCTGGTGACGATCTTGCCGTCGTCGCGCTTCACCACCTCGGTCAAATAGAAGTCCTGGACCGGGAAGTTGTTCTTGTTCCAGGCGAAGTCGCCGCGGACGCTGGCCCATTTGGCGGCCCGGATCGCGGTCTTCAGCGTCTCGGCATCGGCCTTGCCGCCGGCCTGGCGGATGGCCGCGTCGATCAGCTTGGCCGCGTCATAGCCGTTGGCGGCGTACAGCGCCGGCTCGTAGCCGTATTCGGTCTCGAAGGCGGCGACGAAGGCCTTGTTGGCGGGGTTGTCCAGGTTCGGCGCCCATTGCGCCCCGGCGAACAGGCCCAGCGCCGCGTCCTTGGTCGCCGGCAGCGTGGTCTCGTCGACGGTGAAGGCGGACAGGAACGGGATGCGGTCGGCCAGGCCGGCCTGGCGGTACTGGCGCACCAGGTTGACGCCGGACCCGCCGGGCATGAACACATACACCGCCTGCGGCTCGGCCGCCGCGATCTTCGCCAGCTCGGCCGAGAAATCCTGCTGGTTGACCTGGGTGTAGATCTCCTCGGCCACATCGCCCTTGTAGAAGCGCTTGAAGCCGGCCAGCGCGTCCTTGCCGGCCTGGTAGTTCGGGGCGATCAGCGCGACCTTGGTCCAGCCCTTGTCCTGGGCATACTTGCCCATGACCTCGTGGTTCTGGTCGTTCTGGTAGGAGACCGAGAAGAAATACGGGTTGCAGCCCTTGCCGGCCAACGGCGACGGCCCGGCGTTGGGGCTGATCAGGATCTTCTCGGCGTCGGTCACCGGCTTGGCGATCGCCATCATGACGTTGGAGAAGACGACGCCGACGACGATGTCGACCTGGTCGCTCTCCAGCAGCTTGCGCACCTTGTTGACCGCGACGTCGGGCTTCAGCTCGTCATCCTCGACCACCACCTCGGTCGGAATGCCGCCGAGCTTTCCGCCCAGCTCCTTGACCCCGAGCTGGAAGCCGTCGCGCATGTGCTGGCCCAGCGCGGCGGGTGGGCCGGAGAGCGTGGCCATGAAGCCGATCTTGAGCTTGCCCTCTTCCGCCTGGGCGCCCAGCGGCAACGCCACCGCCAGTATCGCAGCCGCCAACAAGGCCGGAACGCGTCTCGCCATGATGCTCTCCCCCGTTTCTTGCCGCGCCGACGGTGGCCGCCGATCGCGCCGTCAGTCTTTCATGTGCCCCCGTCCGGCGGAAGCGATTGCAATGATCTAATCATGAAATGCTTTAAGTTTAAAACAGATTCCCGCCCGGGGTTCGAAAGCGGGATCTGCCGCGCTATGATCGCCCCGATCCGGCGACACCGAAGGACCCGACCGCATGACCGATCCCGGCTTCACCCTGCGGGCGATGCGTCCCGAGGACTGGCCCGACATCGTCGAGATGCAGGCCCAGCCCCGCTACCGCTGGGGCACGCTGCAGACCCCCTTCCGGTCGCCCGACGCCATCCGCAAGCAGCTCGAAGCGATCCCGCCGGACGAGGTCCAGATCGTCGCGGTGGTCGAGGGCCGCGCGGTCGGCCGGGCCCAGTTGCAGCCGGGCAAGGGCCGGCGCGCCCATGCCGGCTACATCATCATGGGCGTGCATGACGATTTCCACGGCCGCGGCATCGGCTCGGCCCTGATGGCGGCGCTGATCGACAGCGCCGACAACTGGCTGGACCTGAAGCGGCTGGAGCTGGGGGTGTGGACCGACAACGAACCGGCGATCGCGATCTACAAGAAGTTCGGCTTCGAGATCGAGGGCCGCGAGCGCGCCTACGCCTATCGCGACGGCGAGTATGTCGACGGCTACGTCATGGCCCGGCTCCGGGGGCTTTAACCCAGCGCGGCGGCCAGCCGTTCGAAGCCGGCGGCATCGGCAGGCAGGCCGAAGCGCAGCAGGGTCGGCCGGTCCGGGAAGGGCCGGACCAGGATGCCGGCCCGGCCGAGGCGGTTCCACACCCCGGCCGCGTCCGGATGCCCAGCCAGCCGGAACAGGTCGGTGCCGCCACGGTCCCGCAGGCCACGGGCTTCGAGTGTCGCCGTGAGCTTCGCGGCGTCGGCCGACAATCTCGCCCTCGCCGCGCCTTGCCAGGCCCGGTCCGACAGGGCGGCGATGCCGATCTCGATCGCCGGGCCGGGCACGGCCCAGGGGCCGAGCAGGCGGGCCAACCGGTCGATCTCCGCCGCCGCCCCCAGGGCGAAGCCGAGCCGCACGCCGGCCAGGCCGAAGAATTTACCGAACGATCGGAGAATCAATAGCCCGGGCCGCCCGGCCTCCGCCGCCACGCTGGCCTGGGGGGCGACCTCGGCGAAGGCCTCGTCGACCACCAGCAGGCCGCCACGCGCCGCCAGACCATCTGCAAGAGCCAGCAGTCGGTCGGACGGGACGATGCGGCCGTCGGGGTTGTTCGGGTTGACCAGGACGACGACATCGGCCGCGGCAGCCGCGTCCAAACTGTCGACCGCGGTCACGTCAGCCCCTTCCGCCGTCCAACAGGCGGCGTGTTCGCCATAGGTTGGGCCCAGGATGGCGACGCGCGCGCCGGGCCGCAGCCGCGGCAGCAGCTGGATCAGGATCTGGGTCCCCGGCGCGGCGACGGCCGGCGCGGTATCCGGGGCGCCATAGGCGTCCCGCGCCGTCGCCAGCAGCTGCCGCAGCCGGTCGTGCTGCGGCAGGCGGTGCCAGGCGGCGGGATCGATCGCCGGGATCGGATAGGGCACCGGGTTGATGCCGGTGGAGAGGTCGAGCCAGCCCCGGGCCGGGACGCCCCAGCGCGCTTCGGCCGCGGCGAGGTCGCCGCCATGCGGAACCATGCTCATGCCTGGTCGATCAGGTGGAAGAAGGAGCCGAAGGCCGATCCGGCGCGCCGGCCGAGGAAGCCCAGCGGCGCATCCTCGGCGTCCCAGGCCTCGAACAGCGCCTCGCCCGGCCCTTCGGCGCGGATCGAGGCGTAGTGGAACTCATGCCCGCGCCACGCCGTGCCGGCGGGCCCCAGCGGGGTCGCTGCGGCCAGCACCGCCCGGCGATAGCCCAGATGCAGCCGCCGCTCGGCGAAGGACGTCTCGACCGGCAGCAGCCCGGCCATGGCGTGGCGCTGCCCTTCCGCGTCGGTCAGGCCGGTGCCGAGCACCATGTAGCCGCCGCACTCGCCATAGACCGCCCTGCCCCGTGCCGACGCGGCGCGCAGCCCGTCGAGGAACCGGCGGTTCGCGGCCAACCGGCCGGCATGGAGTTCGGGATAGCCGCCCGGCAGGTAGACGGCATCGGCCAGCGGATCCGGCGCCTCGTCGGCCAGCGGCGAGAAATGCAGGATCTCCGCCCCCGCCTCACGCCATGCCGCCAGCAGATGCGGATAGGTGAAGGCGAAGGCGATGTCGGCCGCGACGGCGATGCGCTGGCCGAGGGGGGGAATCCCCGTAGGTTGGGTTCGCTCTGGCGAACCCAACATCGTGCCGTCATCGCGGTCGTGTTGGGTTCGCGGATCGCGAACCCAACCTACGCGGCGAAGCGCTTCCACATCCACAGCCGCCCCGATCGCCGCCCCGGCGGTCGCTAGGAACGCCTCCAGTGCTGCATGCTCCCCCGCCTGGACCAGGCCGAGATGCCGCGATGGCAGCGCCAGGGCCGGCAGGCGCGGCACCAGGCCGAGCACCGGCAGGCCGGCATGGCCGGCGGCGCGGCGCAGGATCGCCTCGTGCCGCGGGCTGCCGACCCGGTTGAAGATCACCCCGGCGATCCGGACGTCGTCGCGGAAGGCCTTGAACCCGGCCAGCACCGCCGCCGCCGAGAAGCCCTGCCCGCCCGCGTCCAGCACCAGCACCACCGGCCAGCCGAAGCGGGCGGCGAGATCGGCGGCCGAGCCGTCACCGGACGCGCCCGGCCCGGGGGCGCCGTCGAACAGCCCCATCGCCGCCTCGACGATCAGGAGATCCGCCCCTTCCGCCTGGCGCGCCGCCAACGCGTCCAGCGTCTGCGGCCGCATCGCCCAGCCGTCGAGGTTGACGCAGGGCCGGCCGCTGGCCGCGGCGTGGAAGGCGGGATCGATGTAGTCCGGCCCGGATTTGGCCGAGGCCACCGCCATGCCGCGGTCGCGCAGGTGCCGCAGCAGCCCCAGCGTCACCACCGTCTTGCCGCTGCCGGAGGACGGCGCCGCGATCATCAGGCCGGAAGCCGGCATCGGTCAGACCGCCTCGCCCTTCGAGCGGGTGCCGAGCGGGTCGGTGGTCAGGATTTTGCCGGCCAGGGCGCCGTGCCAGTCCAGCGCCTGGCGCAGCCGCACCACCTCGCCCACCACCACCACGGCCGGGGCCTGCAGCCCCTGCGCCTCGACATCCGCGGCCACCGTGGCCAGCGTCGATTCCAGCACCCGCTGCTCCGGCGTCGTCGCCCGGCTGATCACCGCCACCGGCTCGGTCGGCGCCCGGCCGCCCTCGACCAGATGCGCCGCGATCCGGCCGATATGCTTGATCGCCATGTAGACCACGATGACCGGCGAGCCGCGGGCGATCGCCGCCCAGTCGATGCCGCCGGTGACGTCGCCGGTGGCATCATGGCCGGTCAGGAAGGTCACGGCGTGGTTGGTGTCGCGATGGGTCACCGGGATGCCGGCATAGGCCGGGCCGCCGATCCCGGCGGTAATGCCCGGCACGATGCGGAACGGGATGCCGGCCTCGACCAGCGCCAGCCCCTCCTCACCGCCGCGGCCGAACACGAAGGGGTCGCCGCCCTTCAGCCGCAGCACGCGCTGGCCGGCCCGGGCGAGCGCAATCAGCCGGGCGGTGATGTCGGGCTGCTTCGGCGACGGCTTGCCGCCGCGCTTGCCGGCGAATTCCAGCACGGCGCCCGGCGGCGCGAGGCCGATGACCGCGTCGGACACCAGCGCGTCATAGACCACGACATCGGCCGATTGCAGCGCGTGCAGGGCGTGCAGCGTCAGCAGGCCGGGATCGCCGGGCCCGGCGCCGACCAGCCAGACCCAGCCGGGTTCGAAGGTCGGGAAGGACAAGGGAAGATCAACCATCGCCGTCACCTTAGAACGCGCGCCCCGGCATCGCTATGCAGCGTGCGACGCATGCTGTATCGAAATCCATCATGGCCCGCAAACCTGCCCAGACACCCGAGGGGGGGCCGTTGCGGCGCGGCTGGACCACCGGGGCCTGCGCCACCGCCGCGACCGCCGCCGCCTATACCGCGCTGCTGACCGGACGCTTCCCGGACCCGGTGACGATCGCCCTGCCGCGCGGGGAGACGCCCGCCTTCGCCCTGGCGCTGGAAGGGCTCGGCCCCAGCTGGGCGCGGGCCGGCATCATCAAGGATGCGGGCGACGATCCCGATGTGACCCATGGCGCCCTCGTCGTCTCCGAAGTGCGGCGCGGCGAGGCCGGTTCCGGCGTCCGCTTCAAGGCCGGCCCGGGGGTCGGCATGGTCACCCTGCCCGGCCTGCCGATCCCGCCCGGCGAGCCGGCGATCAACCCGGTGCCGCGCCGGATGATGTCGGAGGTGGTGGCGCGGATCGCCGCCGAACATGGCGACGCCGGCGATCTGGTGATCGAGATCTCGATCCCGGACGGCGACAAGCTGGCGCAGAAGACCTGGAACCCGCGGCTCGGCATCCTCGGCGGGCTGTCGGTGCTGGGCACCACCGGCGTGGTCGTGCCGTTCTCCTGCGCCGCCTGGATCCATTCGATCCATCGCGGCATCGATGTCGCCCGGGCCCTCGGCCTGGGCCATGTCGCCGGCTGCACCGGGTCGACCTCGGAAGCAGCCGTGGTCGCGCGCTACGGGTTGTCCGAGAACGCGCTGCTCGACATGGGCGATTTCGCCGGCGGGCTGCTGAAATACCTCAGGGCGCATCCGATCCCGCGCCTGACCATCGGCGGCGGCTTCGCCAAGCTGACCAAGCTGGCGCAGGGCTTCCTGGACCTGCATTCCGGCCGCAGCGAGGTCGATTTCGACTGGCTGGGCGACCGGCTGGCCGAGGCCGGCGCCGATGCCGGCCTGGTCGAGCAGGCGCGCCGGGCGAACACGGCCAAGCAGGTGCTGGATCTGGCCGGTGCCGCCGGCATCAAGCTGGCCGATCTGGTGGCACGCCGGGCGCAGGCCACCGCGCAGGCCGTGGTCGAGGGCAGCGGCGTCGCGATCGAGATCCTGGTGTTCGACCGCCAGGGCGGGCTGGTGGGGGCGGCCGATGGCTGGTAGGCGCCTGCTGATCCTCGGGGGCACCACCGAGGCGGCGGCGCTGGCCCGTGCGCTGGCCGAGGCGGGCGGCTGGGACGTCACCACCTCGCTGGCCGGTCGCACCCGGGCACCGGCCGCGCTGCCCGGCGCGGCGCGCACCGGCGGCTTCGGCGGGGTCGACGGGCTGGCGGCGTATCTGCAGGCCGAACGCATCGACCGGGTGATCGACGCCACCCATCCCTTCGCTGCCACCATGTCGGCCAATGCCGTCGCCGCCTGTGCCCAGCTCGGCCTGCCCTTGCTGCGCATCGAGCGGCCGGCCTGGGTTGCGGTGGCGGGCGACCGCTGGATCGACGTGGCGGATGCGGCCGAGGCCGCCGACTGGCTGGCCTCGGCGCTGCCGGCCGGCGCTGCCGTGCTGCTGACCTTGGGCCGGCAGGAGGTGGCGCCGTTCCAACGCTGTGCTGGGTTGCGCTTCGTGCTGCGCTCGATCGAGCCGCCGGCGCCGCAGGATCTGCCGGCGGATTGCCTGCTGCTGAGCGAGCGCGGCCCGTTCACGCTGGATGGCGAGCGCACCCTGATCGCGCGCCACGGCATCCGCGCCGTGGTCGCCAAGAATGCCGGCGGCGACGCCACCGCGGCGAAGCTGACGGCGGCGCGCGAGGCGGCGATCCCGGTGGTCATGATCCGGCGCCCGGCGCTGCCGGCGGCTTCAGCCGTGACCGACATCGCCGGGGCGCTGGACTGGCTGGCAGGCGCTTAACCGGCTGCGATGACGACGCCGGCCACGGCGATCGCCGCGCCCAGCGCGCGCTCGACCCGGGCGAAGCGCAGCCGGTTGAGGCCCAGCGCCACGCCGATGCCGGCGCCGTGCAGGATCGCCGTCGCCACCATGAAGCCGACGCCATAGGTCAGGGCCGAGGCGTCGGGGTGCATCTCGGCGCCATGGGCGTAGCCGTGGAACACGGCGAACACCCCGGTCACCGCCATGCCGATCCAGGCCACCGGCCGCACCGCCAGCGCGATCATCGCGCCGAACACCACGATCGACCCGGCGATGCCGATCTCCACCATCGGCAGGCCCAGCCCTTCGATGCCGGCGAGGCCGCCCAGCGCCATCAGCGCCAGGAAGGCCAGCGGCGCCTGCCAGATGTAGCGGCCGCCGACCTGGCCGGCCCAGATGCCGACCGCCACCATGGCGAGGATATGGTCGAGGCCGGACAGCGGGTGCGCGAACCCGGCGGTGAAACCGGAGACGTCATGGCCGGGATGGGCATAGGCCGCCACCGGCAGCAGCGTGGCGAGAACGGCGAGAGCGGCGGTCTTGGCAAATCGCATCGGAAATCCCCCTTCGGTCAGGATACGGAAACGGTCTTCTTGGCGCGCTTCGGGCGCAGCACGTGGACATGCGCCGGGTCGTAGAGGGCGCTGTCGGTGAAGTCGGTGTCGCCCAGCACCCGGCCGACCAGGATCAGCGCGGTGCGGGTGATCTTGGCCGCCCGCACCTTGGCGCCGATATCGCCCAGGGTGCCGCGGATGATCTGCTGGTCCGGCCAGGTGGCGCGGTAGATCACCACGACGGGGCAGTCGGCGCCGTAGCGCGGCTCCAGCGCCCGGCGGATGGCCGGGATGTTGCGGATCGACAGATGGATCGCCAGCGTCGCGCCGGACTGGCCGAGCGTCTCCAGCTCCTCGCCCAGCGGCATGGCCGAGGCCTTCATCGTGGTCCGGGTCAGGATCACGGTCTGGCTGACATCGGGCAGCGTCAGCTCGGTTCCCAGCACCGCGGCAGCAGCGGCGAAGGCCGGCACGCCGGGGGTGATGGTGTAGGGAATGCCCAGCGCCTTCAGCCGGCGGATCTGTTCCGCTATGGCGCCATACAGCGACGGGTCGCCGGAATGCACCCGGGCGACGTCCTGGCCCGCGGCATGGGCGGCCTCGATCTCGGCCATGATCTGGTCGAGATGCAGCGGCGCGGTGTCGACCACCCGTGCCTCCGCCGGCGCATGCGCCACCACCGCCTCCGGCACCAGCGACCCGGCATAGAGGCAGACCGGGCAGCGGGCGATCAGGTCGCGGCCGCGCAGCGTCAGCAGGTCGGGGTCGCCGGGGCCGGCGCCGATGAAATGCACGGTCATGACGGCGATCCTTGGAGGAGGGCTGATGAGGTTTGGAGCTGCCCGTCCCATTCCCCCTTCGTCATTGCGAGCGCAGCGAAGCAATCCATCGCGTCGAGACGCAGACGGCGCCGTCTGGCATGGATTGCCGCGCCCCTGCGGGGCTCGCAATGACGAATTGAGAGCAGTCTCATGCCCGCTGCGCCTCCGGCTTGTCGCCATAGCCGCGCGGCGTGTAGACGCGCGGGGTGCCGTCGCCGAGCACCAGCGCCCGGCTTTCCGAGGACCCGACCAGCACCAGGGTCAGCATGTCGACCATGTCGACCGTCAGCTCGCCCAGCGTGGTCACGGTCAGGGTCTCGCCCTCGCGGCCGAGATTGCGGCCCAGCACCACCGGCGTCGCCGCCGGGCGATGGGCCAGCAGGATCTCGCGGGCGCGGGCCAGCTGGCTGCGCCGGCGCTGCGACACCGGGTTGTAGAAGGCGACGACGAAATCGCCCTGCCCCGCCGCCGCGATCCGCTTCTCGATCGCCGGCCAGGGCGTCATCAGGTCGGACAGCGAGATGGTGCAGAAATCATGGCCCAGCGGCGCGCCGATCCGGGCCGCCGCCGCCTGCATCGCCGAGATGCCGGGCACGGTGGTGATCTCGACCCGGCGCCAATCCGGCCGGCCGCCGCGTTCGACCAGCTCCCACAGCAGGCTGCCCATGGCGTAGATGCCGGCATCGCCGGAGCAGATCAGGGCGACATCCCGCCCCTCCGCCGCCAGGTCCAGCGCCGCGCGCACCCGCAGCTCCTCCTCGCCCAGCTTGTAGTCGTGCCGGGTCTTGCCGGCCGCGGCCGGGCCGAGCAGGTCGATATAGAGGCTGTAGCCGACGAGGTCGGTGGCCCGGGCGATCAGCCGGTCGGCCTCCGGCGCCCGCCAATCCGCCCGGCCCGGACCCATGCCGATCAGCGCCAGCGTGCCGCGGCGGCGGCCGATGCGATCCGGGTCGAGAATATCAGGTGTTTCGGCCACGGCGCAGGTGGCGCGGCGTGACTTGTGTTTCTCGACGATGAGGCGGCCGCCAGGGCCGGCCGCGGCCAGCGCCGCCGCCTCGGCCACGCCATGGCAGCCGATCTCGCGGAACACCACCTCGGACGGGTTGGCGAGGCGTGGCGTCTCGGCCTCCAGCGTCGCCGGGTCGAACACGCGCAACGGCAGGCCCAGCGCCTGCGCCGCCGCCTGCAGCCCGGCCTCGTCGGCCTTGAGGTCGACCGTGACCAGCGCCGCCACCGCCTCCAGGGCCAGCCCGGCCTCGGCCAGGGTGTCGCGGATCAGCGCCTCGATCTCCGCCGCCTCGGCCCCGCGCTCGCAGCCGACACCGATCGCCAGCGTCGCCGGATGGAACACCAGTCGGTCGGGATCGGCCGGCAAGGCTCGGGTGCTGGCGACGATCGCCTTGTGCGCAGCCGGGTCGAGCGGGAGTTCAGCTTCCGCCAACCAGGGCAGGTCGCCGTCAATGCGGACGGTCTGGCCGCCCAGAAGATCGGCCATGAAACCCTTGTAATCGCTGGCTTCCGACAGGCGCCAGCCGGCCGGCGGATCGTCCAGCGCCACGCCGAAGCGCAGATCCCCGGCGGTGGTGATGGCCGGGGCGATGCCCAGCGCCTGCGCCACCTGCCGCGCCAGGTCGTTGGCGCCGTGATGGCCGCCCAGCAGCGGCACCACCGCGCTGCCATCCTCCGCCACCGCCAGCACCGCCGGCTCAGTGCGCTTGTCGGCCAGCAGCGGCGCCAGGATGCGGATCAGCGCCCCCGCGGCGCACAGGCCGATGATCGGCTCCCCCGCCTGGAACAGGGTGCGCAGATGGTCGGCCAGCTTGTCGAAGGCGACATCCGCGCCGGTGACGCGGCAGGACGGCGCGTGGATCGCAGCATCGGGCAACAACGGCTTGAGACGTCGAGCGATTTCGAGTCCGCCCGCGGTCAGGGTGATCAGCGCCGTCATCGCCACGCCGCCCCGCGCCGATGCGCCAGGATCATCGAGAAATACGGCACGGTCTCGGGGTCGACCTCGGCCAATGGCAGCACCCGCTGATGCCCGAGCGTCGCCCGCTCGACATAGTGGGCATCGCGATACAATCCAGTTTCTTCAAGCAATTGCGATATCTTTTTGAAGTGACGCCCGAGCTTCATGATCGCCACCGCTTCGGCAGCGAGGAGCCGCGGCCGCAGTTCCTCCACCGGCAGCGGCGCCGGCAGAACCGTCAGCACGTCGTTGCGGGCGGCCAGCGGCAGCCCGATGGCGGCGGCACAGGCGGTGAGCGACGAGACGCCGGGCACCACCTCGACCCGGTGGCGCTCCGCCAGCCGGCCGAACAGATACATGAACGAGCCGTAGAAGAACGGGTCGCCCTCGCACAGCACCGCCACGTCGCGCCCGGCCTCGAGATGGCCGCCGATCTCCACCGCCGCGGCATCGTAGACCGCCTGGGCCGGGGCGGGATCGACCCGCATCGGCACGCGGATGGCGATCTCCACCTGCCCGCCCGGCAGATGTGGCGCCACGATCGCCCGGGCGAAGCTGTCGCCGACATCCGGCGCCGGGTAGGCCACAACCGGCGCCGCGCGCAGCAGCCGCAGCGCCTTCAGCGTGACCAGCTCCGGATCGCCCGGCCCGACGCCGAGGCCATAGAGGGTGCCGGTCATGCCGCCCCCCACGGCTTCACCGCCGCCCATTGCGTCACCGGCATCAGCGGCCGCCAGCCGTGATAGCCGCCGATCGGCTCGGCCCGCGACACGGCGATGCGGCTCAGGCTGCCGCCCAGCCGGGCGTGGTGGCCGACCACCGCGGCCTCGCCCTCCGCCGTCACCACATTGGCCACCAGCCGTCCGCCCGGCGGCAGCGCCGCCCAGCAGGCCTCGACCACGCCCTCCCCGGTGATGCCGCCGCCGATGAACACCGCATCGGGCCGCGGCAGGTCTCCCGCCAGCGCGGCCGGCGCCGCGCCGCGCACGATCTTCAGGAACGGCGTGCCCAGCGCCGCCGCATTCTGCGCGATCAGGGCGAGGCGGCTGTCGTCGCGCTCGATCGCCACGGCCCGGCTGCGCGGATCGCAGCGCATCCATTCGATGGCGATGGAGCCGCAGCCGGCGCCGACATCCCACAGCATCTGGCCGGGCGACGGCGCCAGCGCCGCCAGGGTCATCGCCCGGACCTCGCGCTTGGTCAGCTGGCCGTCATGGGCGAAGGCGTCGTCCGGCAGCCCCGGCACGGTCGGGAAGATGCGCGTCCCCGGCCCGGCGACGCAGTCGATTGCGATGGTGTTGAGGTCGTCGACCTCCTGCCCATCCCAGGTTGCGGCGGTGGCGTGGGTGGTACGCTCGCCCGGCCCGCCCATCCGCTCCAGCACGGTGAAGCCGCTGCCGCCCCAGCCGCTGTCGCGCAGCAGGCCGGCCAGCCGGCCCGGCGTGGTGCGGTCGGCGCTGAGCACCAGCAGCCTGGCGCCGGGCTGCAGATGCGGCACCGCCAGTTCCAGCGGCCGGCCGTGCAGCGTCACCATGCGCACTTCGACCAGCGGCCAGCCCAGCCGGGCGCAGGCCAGGCTGAAGGCGGAGGGCGCCGGCACCACCACCATCTCGGCGATCGGGATGCGGCGCGACAGGGTGACGCCGACGCCGAAGCACATCGGGTCGCCGCTGGCCAGCACGCACACCCGGCGGCCGCGCAGCGCCTCGATCTCCGGCACCAGCGCCAGCAGCTGCGGCGGCCAGGGAATCCGGCGGCGGCCATCCTCGGGCACCATCTCCAGGTGTCGCTTGCCGCCGACCACGATCTCGGCGCTGTCGTAAAGGGCGCGGGCGATGGGCGCCAGGCCGTCCAGCCCGTCCTCGCCGATGCCGATGACGCTCAGCCATGGGACCATCAGATGCCGTCCCGCGCCAAAGCGTTGACCGCGGCCGAGGCCATGGCGCTGCCGCCGCGCCGGCCGGGCAGGGTCAGGAACGGCACGCCGAGGCCGCTGTCGGCCAGCGCCGCCTTGGATTCGGCGGCGCCGACGAAGCCGACCGGGAAGCCCAGGATCGCGGCCGGCTTCGGTGCGCCGTCGGCCAGCAGCTCCAGCAGCCGGAACAGGGCCGTCGGCGCATTGCCGATCGCCACCACCGCGCCGTCCAGCCGGTCGCGCCACAGCTCGACCATCGCCGCGGAGCGGGTGGTGCCGAGGCGGCGCGCCAGGTCGGGCAGCGAGGGATCGCCGATCAACGAGACCACCTCGTTCCCGGCCGGCAGCCGGGCGCGGATGATGCCGGCCTCGACCATGCGGCAATCCGCCAGCACCGGCGCACCGGCTGCAAAAGCGGCCCGGCCGCGCGCCGCGACATCGGGGTCGAAGACCAGGTCGTCGACCACCTCGACCATGCCGCAGGCATGGACCACACGGATGGCGATCTCGGCGACATCGGGCGGGAAGCGCTCCAGCCGCGCCTCGGCCCGGATGGTGGCGAAGGACTGGCGGTAGATCGCGTCGGGGTCGCGGAGATAGTCGTAACGACGGGACGGGCCCGCGCCCGCCGTCTCTTCCCCCGACGACAAAGCGAGGCCGCGCCGCTTCTCGATCTCGTCGAGCAGGGGCAGCGGTTCGTCGCCGGGGATGTAGGAAGACCGCGCCATCCCTGCCCTCACCCGGCCTTCTTCAGGCTCTTCGGCCCCAGCGGGTGGTCGGCATGGGGATAGGGATGGTGGTGGTGGCCGTGATCGTGCCCATGGCTGTGCCCGTGGTCATGGCTGTGCCCATGATCGTGGCGATGCCCGTGATCGTGATCATGGCCGTGCGCGTGATCGTGAGGATGGCCGTGATCGCCGTGGTGGTGATGGTCGTGCCCGTGGTCATGGCCATGCTCATGCGCCGGGCCGCCGGCGATGCCCTCGACATGGTGGTGGTGGCTTTCCTGCGGCAGGCCGACCTCGGCCTCGAAGCCCAGCACCTGCATCCGGTACTTGCACATCTGGCAGTTCATGTTGCCGGTGCCGTCCAGGATCTCGCCGATGCGATCCTCCAGCGTCGCCAGCACCAGCGGATGGTCGTTGAGGTAGCGCGCCTTGACGAATTCGATCCCCGGATGGCGCGCGGCCACCGTGTCGGTGGCGTCGTAGATCCGGTCGACCAGGATGCCGGTGAACAGGAAATACGGGAACACCACGATGCGGCGATAGCCCAGCTTGGCCGCATGCTCCAGCGCCGGCTCGACCAGCGGGAAGGTCACGCCGGAATAGGCGGTCTCGCCCCAGCCGAAGCCGATGCCCTCCCACAGCATCCGCATGACCTTGGCGACGTTGGAGTTGGCGTCCGGGTCCGACGCGCCGCGGCCGACCACCACCAGCATGGTCTGGTGCAGCGGCACCGGCCCGTCGTCACGCCTTGCATCGGCGATCTCCACCGCCTCCTGCACCCGCTCGCCGGCGGCGCGCAGCATCTTCACGTCGATGCCGAGTTCGCGGCCGTAGCGGATGGTCAGGCCGGGGTTCTGGGCCTGGTAGGTGTTCAGCACCGAGGGGATGTCGTTCTTGGCGTGGCCGGCGGCGAACAGCATGCCGGGAATCGCCAGCACCTCGGTCACGCCCTTGGCCTGCAACCGGTCCAGCCCGTCGCGGATGATCGGCCGGGCGAATTCGAGATAGCCGTAATCGACCTCGTATTGCGGCAGGCGCCGGCGCAGCTGCAGCGAGACGGCGGCGAATTCGTCCACCGCCCCCTGGTCCCGGCTGCCATGGCCGCAGATCATCACACCCAGCTTGCCCGCCATCATGCCTCCTGGCCCCACGCCATGCCGGCACGACCGGGACGAATCCCGGCAGCGGACGGTGGGCGGCACGCGCGGATATCGCTTGGATCTATCCGTCCGAAGAAACCCCGTTGCATCAAGCATCCCGGGGGCGTCGCAGGACGCACCGTCGACGTCCTGGCCGGCACATTGCTATAGCGATCCCCTCGGATGCAACAGGCGACGCGACACGCGATGGATGAACTGCGACCCGGAAGACTGTTGGTCTTCGGCCTCGGCTACAGCATGACGCGGCTGGCGCGGCGCCTGCGCGACCTGGGCTGGCAGGTCGCCGGCACCACCCGCGACCCCGACCGGCTGGCGCAGCTGCGGGCCGAGGGCTTCGACGCCCACGCCTTCGGCCCGGACCGGCCGCTCGACCCCGCATTGCTGGCCGGGACCACCCATCTGGTGCAGTCGATCTCGCCGGAGGAATCGGGCGATCCGGCGGTGCCGGCGCTGGCGGAGACGCTGAAGGCGCTGCCGGAGCTGCGCTGGGTCGGCTACCTCTCGACCCCGGCCGTCTACGGCGACCGCGACGGCGCCTGGATCGACGAGACCGCCGCCCCCGCCCCCGGCTCGCCGCGCGGCTGGAAGCGGCTGGAGGCCGAACGCGCCTGGTTCGCAGCGTTCCAGGACACCGGCGTGCCGGTGCAGGTGTTCCGCCTGGCCGGCATCTACGGGCCCGGGCGCAGCGCCTTCGACCAGCTGCGGCGCGGCCGGGCCCGGCGGATCGACAAGCCGGGCCAGGTGTTCAACCGCATCCATGTCGACGACATCGGCAGCGTCCTGTTGGCCTCGATGCGCCGGCCGCGCGCCGGGGCGGTCTACAACGTCGCCGACGGCCACCCGTCCAGCCCGAACGACCCGATCGAATACGCCTGCCAGCTGCTCGGCATCGACCCGCCGCCGCTGGTGCCGTTCGAGGACTCCGGCCTGTCGCCCCTGGGCCGGGAATTCTACGCCGAGTGCAAACGGCTGACGGTCGACCGGATCCGTGACGAGCTCGGCGTCACGCTGACCTATCCGGGCTATCGGGACGGGCTGGATGCGATCCGGGCGCAGGAACAGGCGTAGGTCGAGGCCGGCTCGGCTTCGGCCTGTTTCTGTTTGTCATGCCACGGCTTGACCGTGGCATCCAGGGGCGGCCGGAGCGGCTCTTGGTGGCCCCTGGATTGCCCGGTCAAGCCGGGCAATGACAGAAAAGGGAATAGTGGCCGCGCGCCTTCATCTGCGTCATGCCGGACCTTCCGGGATGCCGAATCGGGTGCCTATACTGCGACCATGAGCACCCCCCGCGCACGCGTCGAGATCCGGCCGATGGCCGGGTCGCTCGGCGCCGACATCGATCTCACCGGCCCGGTCGACGACGACAGCTTCGCCGCGATCCGCCAGGCCCTGCACGATCACCTGGTGATCCATCTGCACGGCCTGGAACTGGCGCCGGAGGGTCTGGTGGCGCTGAGCCGGCGCTTCGGGCCGATCAGCCGGGCGCCCTACATCAAGCACATGGACGAGCACCCGGATGTCGTCGCGGTGAAGAAGGCGGCGGACGAGCGCAAGGTCAGCACCTTCGGCAACGCCTGGCATTCGGATTTCAGCTTCCTCGACCAGCCGCCGATGGCCTCGCTGCTCTATGCCAGCCACGTGCCGACCCATGGCGGCGATACGCTGTTCGCCAACATGTATGCCGCCTATGACGCGCTGTCGGACGGCATGAAGCGGCTGCTCGACGGGCTCGACGCCCTGCATTCCGGCAAGCCCTACGGCACCGGCGGCATTCCCGGCAATGTCGCGGTCTCGCGCTCGATCGGCATCGAGCGCAACCGGCCCGAGGCGGACCGCGAGATCCCCCACCCCGTGGTGCGCGTCCATCCCGGCACCGGGCGCAAGGCGCTGTTCATCAACTCGATCTACACCCAGCGCTTCGACGGCATGACGGCGGAGGAGAGCAAGCCGCTGCTCGACTTCCTCTACGCCCACGCCATCCGGCCGGAATTCACCTGCCGGCTGCGCTGGACCGCGCACGACCTGGCGATCTGGGACAACCGCTGCACCCTGCACTACGCCGTCAACGACTATGACGGCCAGGACCGGCTGCTGTACCGCACCATGGTGCAGGGCGAGCGGCCGGTCCCCGTTACGCCGCGCGTCAGCTCAATGGTTTGAAGGCGATCGCTTCGATCTCGACCTTGCAGTCGATCATCATGTCGGCGCGGACGCAGGACCGCGCCGGGCGGTCGCCGGTGAAATAGCTGTCATAGGTGCGGTTGAAGGCGGCGAAGTCGCGGGTGTCGTCCAGCCAGGCCGTGACCTTGATCACGTCGGCCAGGGTGCAGCCGGCCAGCGCCAGCGCCGCCTCGACATTCTTCATGGTCTGGTGGGTCTGGATCTCGATCCCGCCGGCCACGACCACGCCGTTCTCGTCGAACGGCACCTGGCCCGAGACGTAGACGAAATCCCCGGCCCGCACCGCCTTGGAGAAGGGCAGCTTCTGCCCGCCGGCGCCGGTGACGGTGGTTCCGAAATGCTCACGCTTGCTCATGATGGTTCCTACTTGACGGCGCCGAGGGCGAGTCCCCGCACCAGATAGCGCTGCAGCCAGGCGAACACGATGGCGACGGGAACCGTCGCCAGGAAGGTCGCGGCCATGACATGGTGCCATTCGATCGTATAGCGGCCGGCGACCAGCGAGAAAATCTTGATCGGCAGGGTGTGCGTCTCCGGCGCCCGCAGCAGGCTGAGCGCGACCGCGAATTCGTTCCAGGCGTTGATGAAGGTGAAGATCGCGGTCACCACCACGGCCGGCGCCGCCAGCGGCAGGAACACCCGGACCACGGTGCGGAAGCGCGACGCGCCCTCCAGCCATGCCGCCTCCTCCAGATCCAGCGGGATGGTGGCAAAATAGCTCTGCAGCATCCAGACGGCGAAGGCGATGTTGAAGCCGGCATAGACCAGCACCAGCGAATCGACCGACCCGACGAGGCCGAGCCAGGCGACCAGCCGGAACAGCCCGATGACCAGCACGATCGGCGACAGCATCTGGGTGACCAGCAGGAAGTCGCGGTACAGCCCCTGTCCCGGGAAACGATAGCGCGACATGGCATAGGCGGCGGGGATGCTGACCGCCAGCGCCAGCACGGTCGAGAGGGTGGCTGCGTAGAGGCTGTTCAGCAGGGCGGTGCCGAAATCGGTCGCCTGCCACATCGTGACGAAATTCTCCCAGGCGATGCGGCTGGGCAGCCAGGACGGGTCGGCGGAGAGCACCTCCGCCGCCGGCTTCAGCGCGGTCGCGATCATCACCGCGAAGGGGAACAGCACCACGACGACCAGCGGCGACAGCGCCAGCCAGCAGAGAAGGCTCCGCCTAAGCATCGCGTTCGCCCCTCATCGCCATGCGCAGATAGATCAGGGTGAAGACCAGCAGGATGGCGAACATGATCAGCGAGATCGACGCCGCCTCGCCCATCTTCCCCAGCGTGAAGGCCAGCTTGTAGAGGTAGGTGACCAGGATCTGGGTCGAATCCGACGGCCCGCCCCCGGTCAGCACCCAGATGATCGGGAAGGAGTTGAAGACGTAGATGATGTTCAGCACCACCGCCATGTTGATGAAGGGGCGCATCAGCGGCAGGGTCAGGGTGCTGAACTGCTGCCAGGTCGAGGCGCCGTCGGCCGACGCGGCCTCGTAGATGTCGGTCGGGATCGCCGACAGCCCGCCGAGGAAGATCGTCACCGTGAACGGCACGGACACGAGAATCCCGATCAGGATCTGCACCGGGAAGGCGGTGGCGGCCGAGGCCAGCCACACCACCTTCTGGTCGATCAGGCCGAGATCCTGCAGCGTCAGGTTCAAGAGGCCGGATTCGCCGTTCAGCGCCCAGCGCCAGACGATCGCCATCATGGTCAGCGACACCGACCAGGGCAGCATCACGATCACCCGCGCCGCGCCGCGGCCGTAAAAGTCCTGGTTCAGGATCAGCGCCACCGGCACCGACACCAGCACCGTGCCGAACACCACCGACCCGGTCCACACCAGGGTCCGCCACAATGTGCCGAGGAACAGCGGGTCGGCCAGGACATTGCCGAGATTGATCAGCCCGGTGAAGTCGCGCAGCTGGCCGAAGCGGTTGACCTGATGCGTGGCGACGGTCAGCAGGTCCCAGACCGGATAGGCGATGATGAACGCCGCCAGCCCGAAGCTGGGCAGGATCAGCAGGATCGGCGTCAGGCCGGGCAGCCGCGTGGCCAGCGGGGCGGTCATGGGTGGTGGGATGCCTCGTCGCTATCCATTTTCCCGTCATTCCCGCGAAAGCGGGAATCTCGCGCCATCCCGGAAGAGCGGGCCGGAAAGAGATCCCCGCTTTCGCGGGGATGACGGGGATGAGTCTGTTGCGCCCCTGAGCGCAACGCGAGCGGTCGGAGTTCTACTTCGCCCCCAGCACGCCGTTGGCCTGGTCGGCGGCGGCCTTCAGCGCCTCCTCCGGCTTGGCCTCGCCGAGATAGATCTTCTGCATCGCCCGGCCGGTGGCGTCGGCGATCTCCTCCCACCCGGCGATGGTCGGCGCGAACTTGGCGCTCGGCAGCATGGCGGTGAAGACCTTGAGGTTCGGGTCGTCGGCGAAGTACGGCAGTTTGGCCACCGCCTGGTTCTCGGTCAGGAAGCCCTCATTGACCGTGAACTTCTCGCGCCAGTCGTTCTGGAACAGGAAGTCGAGGAACTTCCACGCCTCGTCCTTCACCTTGGAATTGTCGAACATCACGATCGAATCGGTGACGGCATAGGTGGCCGAGGTGGTGCCCTTCGGCACCGGTGCGACGCCGTATTGCAGGTTCGGCGCCTCGGTCTTGATCTGGCTGGCCAGGAACGGGGCGGTGAACATCATGCCGATGCGGCCCTGCTTGAACAGGTTCTGCACGTCCTCGCGGTTGTAGGCGGTGACGCCCGGCTCGGTCAGCCCGTCGTCGATCATCTGCTTGTACAGGGTCGCGGCCTTGACCGCGGCCGGGCTGTCGACGCCGCTCTTGCCGTCGGCGCCGACGATGTCGCCGCCGAAGCTCCACATCGCATAGTAGAAATAGACGTCGGTCTCGATCTCCTTGCCCTGCAGGCCGAAGCCATAGGTGTCCTTGAGACCCAGCGCCTTGATCTTCGTCGCGTCGGCGACCAGCTCGTCCCAGGTCGCGGGCGGCGCGGCGATGCCGGCCTTCTCGAACAGCTCCTTGTTGTAATACATGGCGCGGGCGGAGGACGCGATCGGCAGGCCGTAGGTCTTGCCGTCCAGCACGCCGGGCGCGAAGAAGGTCGGGATGAACCGCGCCTTGAAGGCATCGTTCATATAGCTGTCGAGCGGCGTGACCACGCCCTGCTGCACGAAATCGACCAGCCAGCGGGTGCCGATGATGGCGAGGTCGGCATTGGCGTTGCCGGAGATGTCGGTGGTCAGCTTCTGCTGCAGCACATCCCAGGGCACGACCTCGATCTTGATGTCGGTGCCGGGGTTGGCGGCCTCGAACGCCTTGGCGGCGTCCTCGAAATAGGGACCGGTCTTCGAGCTGTATTCGGCGACGGTCACCCGAACCTCGGCGGCCAGGGCCGGGGCGGCGACGGCCAAGGCCGCCAGGATGGACGCGCCCGCGCCGAGGAGCACGGACCGGAGCGCATGCTGCATGAAGAGCCTCCTGTTTCGGCGGCGCCACGGCCGCACGATCGCACTTGGGAACCGCCTCCGGGGTGAGGCCGGCGTGGGGCGGCCGCGACCGGCTTTTCGCCGGAACCGTCCCTGGATGTAACTCTCTTACAATCATCGTTGGGACGCAATTCGGAAGTGGCTGCGGGATCGCCTTGTTCATTATTCGGCGATGAGCCTGGAATTTTCGCCACACCTGCCTGTGCGGCGCACCACGGCCCATGCTGCAGCGCACGCGGATGACACCCGTCTTGTAAGTTTCAAACAGTGCGATACCATCGCGCTGCCACCCCACGCCGCCACCGCCGGAAAGACCTTGAGATGACCCGCTTTGCCGACCGGACCGTCCTCGTCACCGGCGCTCTGGGCGGCATCGGCGGCGCCATCGTCGACCAGTTCGCCAAGGCCGGCGCGACGCTGATCCTGTCCGACCGCGATGCGGCGGCGCTGGACGCGCGGGTCGCGGCACTGGCCGAGGCGGGTATCAAGGCCGCTGCCGCGCCGGCCGACCTGCGCGACGCCGCGGAGACCCGGGCGGCGATCGAGGCGGCCGTTGCCAGGACCGGCCCGGTCGACATCGTGGTCAACAACGCCGGCGGCGGCGACCGCGGCACCCTGGCATCGACCACCATCGACAGCTGGCACGCCGACATCGAGCTGAACCTGGACGGCCCCTACCACGTCATCGCCGCGGTGATCGACGGTATGAAGGCCCAGGCCCGCGGCAGCATCGTCAACATCAGCAGCGTCAACGCCCTGCTGGCGCTGGGCCACCCGGCCTACAGCGCGGCCAAGGCCGGTCTGATCAGCTATACCAAGGCCCTGGCGGTGGAGTACGGGCCCTTCGGCATCCGCGCCAATGTGATCTGCCCGGGCACGGTGCGCACCCCGATCTGGCAGGCGCGGATCGACAAGAAGCCGGAGATCTTCGAGTCCCTGCGCAAATGGTATCCGCTGCAACGGGTGGCCGAACCGTCCGACATCGCCAAGGCCGTGGCCTTCCTGGCCTCGGACGATCTGGCCGGCTTCATCACCGGGGCGATGCTGCCGGTCGATGGCGGGCTGACCGCCGGCAACCGGGTGATGGCGGGCGAACTGACGCTGGAAGAGTTCTAATAGGGGGAAGAGTTCTGATGCGGGAGGAGTTCTGAACCATGGCGACGGTCGGCCTGCGCGGGGTGGTGAAGCGCTACGGCGAGGCGCAGGTGGTCCATGGCGTCGACCTCGACATCGCCGATGGCGAATTCGTCGTCCTGGTCGGCCCGTCCGGCTGCGGCAAGTCCACCCTGCTGCGCATGATCGCGGGGCTGGAGACCATCTCCGGCGGCGAGTTGACGATCGCCGGCACCCGCGCCAACGAGGTGCCGCCGCAGAAGCGGAACATCGCCATGGTGTTCCAGTCCTACGCCCTATACCCGCACATGACCGCCCGGCAGAACATCGCCTATGGCCCGAAGCTGCGCGGCGAACCGAAGCCGGAGATCGAGGCCAAGGTCGGCAAGGCGGCCGGGATCCTCAACCTGTTCGACTATCTCGAACGGCTGCCGAAGCAGCTGTCCGGCGGCCAGCGCCAGCGCGTCGCCATGGGCCGGGCCATCGTGCGCGACCCCGCCGTGTTCCTGTTCGACGAGCCGCTGTCCAACCTCGACGCCAAGCTGCGGGTGCAGATGCGCACCGAGATCAAGGCGCTGCACCGCCGGCTGGGCACCACCATCGTCTACGTCACCCACGACCAGATCGAGGCGATGACCCTGGCCGACCGCATCGTGGTGATGAATGGCGGACGGATCGAGCAGCAGGGCGTGCCGCTCGACCTCTACGACCTGCCGGCCAATGTCTTCGTCGCCGGCTTCCTCGGCTCGCCGGCCATGAGCTTCCTGCCCGGGCGCTACCGGCGCGACAGCGGCGGCGCGGTGGTCGAGTCGCCGGACGGCACCCGCCTGCCCGCCCCCGACCGCGCGGCTGAGCACGACCAGCCGGTGCTGCTCGGCGTCCGGCCGGAGCATTTCAGCCTGGCCGAGGACGGCAACGGCGTGCCGGTGACCATCGACCTGGTCGAGCCCACCGGAGCCGAGACCCATCTCTACGGCAGCCTGGCCGGCACCCGCGTCGCCGCGGTGATCCACGGCCGCCGCCGGGTGGTGCCGGGCGACGTCGTGCCCCTCACCCCCCTCATCGCCCACACCCACCTGTTCGATGCCGCCTCCGGCCGGCGGTTGTGAAGGACCCGACGATGCAAGCCTCCGTCCTCGACCTCGACCCGATCCTCGACTCAGCCATCGACGGCGCCACCAAGGGCCTGCCGCCCGGGCTGCAGCCGATCCCGTTCCGCGCTGTCGGCGACCAGGGCTGGAACGCGCTGGCCGGCGACCTGCCCTTCCCCCAGGCGGTGCTGAAGCGGTCGGTGATCGAGCGCAACGCCCGCTGGATGCGCGACATCCTGGCCGAGACCGGGGTCGCCCTGGCGCCGCACGGCAAGACGACGATGAGCCCGCAGCTGTTCGACCTGCAGCTCGCCAACGGCTCCTGGGGCATCACCGTCGCCACCGCCCAGCAGTTCGAGGTGTGCCGCCGCTTCGGGGTCAAGCGGATCCTGGTGGCCAACCAGCTGGTCGACGCGGCGGCGATGCGGTCGGTGCTGGCGGCCCTGGCCGCCGACCCGGCGCTCGAGGCCTTCTGCCTGGTCGATTCCGTCGCCGGGGTCGAGCGGCTGGCCGAGGCCGCCCGCGTGACGCCGCCGGGCCGGAAGCTGGGCCTGCTGGTCGAGCTCGGCATGGTAGGCCGCCGCACCGGCTGCCGCACGGCCGCCGAGGCTCTGGAAGTGGCCCGCGCCACCGCCGGCCGCCCGGGCCTCGCTTTGCGCGGGGTCGAGGGCTATGAGGGCCTGGTGGTGACCCAGGACGCGGCGGCCGACGAGATCGCCGTGGCCGCCTTCCTGGACGACCTCGCGGCCGTGGCGGCGGAGGTCGACCGGGCCGGGCTGTTCGGCGACGGCACGGTGCTGCTCAGCGCCGGCGGCTCCGCCTATTACGACATCGTCGCCCGCAAGCTCTCCGAAGTCCGGCTGTCGCGCCAAGTCCAGGTGGTGATCCGCAGCGGCTGCTACCTGACCCATGATTCCGGCCAGTACACCCGGCTGTTCGAACATGTCGTCCGCCGCATCCCGGCCGACTGGCGCCGGCATGGCGATCTCGAGCCGGCGCTGGAGGTCTGGTCCGCGGTGCAGTCGCGGCCGGAACCCGGCCTCGCGATCCTGACCATGGGCAAGCGCGACTGCTCCTACGACATCGACCTGCCGATCCCGACGCTGTGGCGCCCCGCCGGCTCCACCGCCGCGCCGCAGCGCGTGCCGGCCGGCGCCGTGATCACCGGGCTGAACGACCAGCACGCCTACCTGAAGCTGCCCGAGGGCTTCGACCCGCAAGTCGGCGACCTGATCGGCTGCGGCATCTCCCACCCCTGCACCACCTTCGACAAATGGCAGGTGATGATGGTGGTGGAGGACGACTACCGCGTCTCGGGCGCGATCCGGACCTTCTTCTGATGGCCTATGTGGTCGACATCGTCTCGCGCCTCCGCCGCATGGAGGCGTCGCTGCGGCCCTCGGAGCAGAGGGTGGCGGAGGCGGTGCTGGCCGACCCCGGTGGGGCCACCCATGCCAGCATCGCCGAGCTGGCACGGCGGGCGCAGGTCAGCGAGCCCTCGGTCACCCGCTTCTGCCGGGCGCTGGGCTGCGACAGCGTGCGCGACTTCAAGGTCAAGCTGGCGCAGAACCTCGCCGTCGCCAGCCCCTATCTGCAGCGGCGGCCGCAGGAGGGCGCGCCGGACGACGTCGCCCAGCTGGCCGACCGGGTGCTGGACAGCGTCATCGAGGCGGTGACGGTGGTGCGCGACCAGCTCGACCCCCAGCCGCTGCGCCAGGCGATCGACGGCATCGCCAAGGCCCGGCGGCTGGACATCTACGGCATCGGCGGCGGCTCGCACGCCGTCGGCCACGACGCCTATCTCCGCTTCTTCCGGCTCGACCTGCCGACCGACTTCCACGCCGACACCCAGCTGCAGCGCATGTCGGCGGCGACGCTGGGGCCCGGCGACTGCGTGCTGGCGGTGTGCAATTCCGGCCGCTTCCGCGACCTGGTCGAAAGCGTCGAGATCGCCCGGCACTACGGCGCCACCACCATCGCCCTGACCCGGCCGGACACGCCGCTGGCCCGGGCGGCGGAGATCCTGCTGGCGGTGGCGCCGCCGGAGGACAGCGACATCTTCAAGCCGACCGCGTCGCGCCTGGCCCATATGGCGGTGATCGACGTGGTCGCGACCGGCGTTGCCATGCGGCGCGGCCCGGCCGCGCTGGAGAGCCTGCGCCGCATCAAATACACCCTCAGCCAGATCCCCACCCTCGACGAGCCGGCCGGCGCGGCGATGCGCCCGCCGCCGCGTCCTCCCGCCGCTGCCCGGCGTTCTGCCCCAGGGAAGTCCCATGCCTGACCGTGCCCCTTACGACCTCCTGCTCCGCAACGGCACCGTGATCGACGGCTCCGGCGCCCCCCGCGTGCAGGCCGATGTCGCCATCCTGGGCGACCGCATCGCCGCCGTGGCGCCGACCGGCAGCATCGCGGCCAGCCGGGCGCGGGAGAGCATCGACGTCGCCGGCCGCATCGTCGCGCCGGGCTTCATCGACGTGCACACCCATGACGACCGGGCGGTGATCGACGGCCCGGACATGCTGCCCAAGATCAGTCAGGGCGTGACCACGGTGGTGGTCGGCAATTGCGGCATCAGCCTGTCGCCGCTGACCCTGACCGGCGCCCCGCCGCCGCCGCTGAACCTGCTGGGCGACCAGTCGGCCTATGAGTTCGCGAGCTTCGCCGAATACCGCGCCCGGCTGGGCGAGGTGGTGCCGGGCATCAACGTCGCGGCGCTGATCGGCCATTCCTCGCTGCGCATCGGCACCATGCCGGATCTCGACCGCAAGGCCGGCGCGCCGGAGATCGACGCGATGCGGCGCCTGCTGGCCGACAGCCTGGACCAGGGCGCGATCGGCTTCTCCACCGGCCTCTACTACAAGCCCAACGCGGCGGCCGATGCCGACGAGGTGGTGGCGCTGGCCGAGCTGCTGGCCGACCGCGGCGGCGTCTACGCCACCCACATGCGCAACGAGCACGACAAGGTGCTGGATTCGCTGGAGGAGAGCTTCAGCACCGCCCGCCGCGCCAAGGTGCCGGTGGTGATCTCGCACCACAAATGCGCCGGTCCCCACAATTGGGGCCGCAGCCGCGAGACCCTGCCGGTGATCGAGGCGGCCAGCAAAAACCAGCCGGTCGGCCTCGACGCCTATCCCTACACCGCGGGCTCGACGGTGCTGGACCCCGACCATGTCACCGGCGACATCCGCATCATGGTGGCGTGGTCGAAGGCAAAGCCGGAGGTGGCGGGCCGCGACCTCGCCGACATCGCCCGGGAATGGGGCTGCACCGAGAAGGAGGCGGCGGTGCGGCTGCACCCGGCCGGCGCCATCTACTTCCAGATGGACGAGGCCGATGTCCGCCGCATCCTGTCCTTCCCGCTGACCATGATCGGGTCGGACGGCCTGCCGCATGACAGCCACCCCCATCCCCGGCTGTGGGGCACCTTCCCGCGCGTGCTGGGCCATTACAGCCGCGACCTCGGCCTGTTCCCGCTGGAGACGGCGGTGCACAAGATGACCGGCCTGTCGGCGATGCGCTTCGCCCTGCACGACCGCGGCCTGGTGCGCGAGGGCCACGCCGCCGACCTGGTGGTGTTCGACGCCCACAGCATCGCCGACGCCGCCACTTTCGAGGCGCCGAAGACCCCGTCGAAGGGCCTGGATTTCGTGCTGGTCAACGGCCGGATGTCCTGGCGCCACGGCGAAACCGATGTGGATCGGGCGGGGCGGCTGCTGGTGCGGGGATAACGCTACGCATGGCTCCCCGCGTTCCTCGCCATGGCGGATCAATATTCTGGATCTCTGGTATAGTCGAACACCATTCCTTGGCAGGATGCCTATCCATGCCCACCGTCGAGACCTCCGAATTCCAGCGCCGCTTCGGCGAGTTCCAACGTCAGGCGCAACGCGAGCCGGTCGAGATCACCCGCCACGGCCGGCGTGAGTCCGTGCTGATGTCGGCCGAGCACTATGACTGGCTGAGGGCGGCTGCCCGGCGGAGGCACCGCACGGCTGATACGGTCGATGTGATCTTCGCTGCCGTGGAGCGGGCTAAGACGGACCCGGACCACGACGCGCTGGATGAGTTTCTGAAGTAAGAGCCAACGATGGTTAGCTTATTTCCCTTAAATCCATTCCCCAAAATGCTGATTATAATTCCATCAATCCTAATTTGAAATAGTCTTTGGCGGATAAACAATTGATCTGACGTGATTTTTTACAGATCGATCGGTTTTCTCGGAAATAAATTCGATTAGCGATATTGCATTTTTAGCAAAAGTTTTCCCTACCGTATCCTTGCCAATCGATCCATGCGCTATTCTATGTCTCATATTCATGAGTTCTTCAAGTTTTTCTATATATCTTTCGGAAGACCATCTTCCATAATTCCAAAATTCGGAACAATTAGGAACCCCGATCACTGAGGAATACAACTTCTTTACGTTCGCATGATTTGGTGTATTCAAAGAAGAAATACGACTTTTTGCAAAGGATATGTAGTTACTGCGCCATCCGTTACCGGTTAAAGACCAAATTTCGGATTTGGTTGAATCTTTCAATTTTGACCAACCATTTCTTTCATAAAGGAAAGAAATCATCATATCTCGAACGTTTTTCGGTATAGAAGATGGCCCCCTTACATTTCGCGCCATATACCCAACAGCTCCCTCCAATAATTCCTCAACGAAGCCTTCCCAAGCTGCGACTGAAAGTATTACGGTACTTCGATTCAATGCATCGTATCCATGGCGCCTCCCCGGCTCTCTTCCGGTACATTCCTCATGGATCTCGATCAATCTTTTAGCGTCCGCGATCCTGAATTTTAGTCTCCGTATCGCTGGCAATGGAATTGTCTGAATCCTGATTGTACCCATCTAAAGGCTCCTAATTTCATTATACTATAGGAAATTTGCTTCATTTATTAAATCTACACTAACTTTCAATATAACGAAATTCAATCGGCATTACCTCATCGATGCCGAGATCATACGATTGTATCGATGCTATTGGAGCCAGCCGTCCGCGCAGGCATGGCAGACGGCTGGCAGTTCAGCAAGTACAGATCACTCCATCTTCGCCGTTGCCAGGATCGCCGCCATGCCCTTCACCATCAGCGCCCGCTCGATGTCCATCCATTCGTCCAGCAAGTGCGGCCGGCGGTCCTGGCCCGGTCGTTCTTGCCCAGCGTCACAGCCGGGATGCCGAGGCTCCACGGGATGTTCGAATCGTTCGAGGCCTCGCGCGGCCCCTTGAACTCCCAGCCCACCGCCTGGACTGCGGCCATCCCCGTTACACCCCCTGCCCGTCACGGCACCAGCTTGGCGAAATCCCCGTCGAGCCTGGCCAGGGCGGCGTCGATGACGCCCCGCCGCTCCTTGATCCAGGCATCCTGGTCCGCGAGCTGCGCTCTGGCCTTGGCGATCATGCGCTCCATTTCCGCGGGCTGCGGCCCACCGCTCGTGCTGCGCGCCTTCACGATCGCCACCGGGTCGAGGGCGGCGCGGAACTCCGCCTCGGCCATCGGCAGCGCCTGCGGATACTTCGTGCCGGCCACGGCCTCGGCATAGATGCGCTGCGCCTCGGCATAGGGGAAATCCAGCGGCTTGATGGCGTTCTGCTTGGCGTAATCCACCAGCTCCGACGCGAAATGGTGGCCCTCGCGGAACGGCACGCTGTACTTGCGCATCAAGATGTCGGCCAGCTCCTGCGAGGCCGTCCAGTCGCTGTTCAGCTCCTCCAGCGCCCGGTCGCGGTTGATCACCAGGGCCTTCAGCACGCGGTCGAGATCCTTCAGCGTCTTGATGCCGGCGGCGACCATCGCCGTGTTCTGGTCGACGTCCTTCGGGTCCGGCATGCCCGGTGTGATGTTGTGGGTCTGGATCACCGGCCCGAGCGCCAGCGTGATCGCCGTCGAGGCATCGCTGCGGGTCGAGTTGAGCAGGCCCGGGTTGCGCTTCTGCGGCATCGCGCTCGACACATAGGTGTTGTCGCCGCCCTCCTCCAGCAGGATCCAGGGCCGCGACCCGGCATATTGCGTCATGATGTCTTCGACGAAATTGCCGGTGTGCAGAGCGATCGCCGTGACCACCGCCCCGACCTCGACCGGTTCGTCCATCGAGGAGATCTGGGACGCGTCATAGGCGTTGTCGACCAGCTGCGCGAAGCCGAGATAATCGGCCATGCGCTGGCGGTTCAGCGGCCAGCCGGTGCCGTTGAGCACCGTCGTGCCCATCGCCGACCGGTCGATGCGCGCATAGGCCTGGCGGATGCGCTCGGCGTCCCGCGCCAACCCGGCGGCATGGCCGAGCAGGTAGTGGCCGAAGCTGTTCGGCTGCGCGGCGACGCCGTTGGTGTAGTTGGGGACGATGGTGTCGGCATGCTCGGCCGCCAGGTCGACCAGCGTCGTGGCCGTGAGGTTGAGCTGCTCGGCCAGGTCCAGCATATCGTCGCGCAGGATCGCCGCGCGGTAGGTGGCGTGCATGTCCTGGCTGGAGCGCCCGGCGTGCAGCAGCGTCACATCCATGCCGCCGGCTTCGATCAGCAGCGGCTCGAAGGTGATCACGCTGCTGGGCCGCTTGGCACCCTTCTTGTCTCCGTCCGCGATGACCTTGGCGAGGGCCGCCGCGATTCCCGGCGTCAGCTGCTTGTCGAGCAGGCCCTCGTCGGTGTTGATGACGGCGGTCGCCTTGTTGATTTCCCCGAGCCAGAAGAATTCGTCGCGGTCGGCGGCAAAGACGCCGGCCGGCCACAGCGATGCCGCGGCGAGGAGGGACATCAGCAGGCCGCGATGGAGCGACCGCCCGAGCTGTGAACGCCTCTCCGAATCTGCCGGCAACCTGATTGCGTCGGTCATGGCGTGCTCCCCCCTTTGTGGAATTGGAGATTCTATCTGACGGATAGCATTTCCGCCGCAGCGAGGTCCGGACGAGAAGAAGACGATTGTCTTCATCCGGTGTCGAGCCACCGCAAGCCGTCGCCCTTCACCACCGTGATCTCGCCCTTTTGGTGGACCGGGCGGCGTGCTCCATCACCGCGGCCGGATCGATAACGGTCAACAGCCGCTGTGACCTTCCGCAACGGCTCAGGCCGGCCCGCCGGCATCGGCGGGCGCCCGTGCCGACGCGGATTGATCGATTTCTGGCCGCGAGCGGCGATCGGGAACGGGGATAGAATCGATATTGGCGATCGCCGTATTCTAGGCATAATTGCCTTACTAAATAAAAATTGAGCGCTCAGGGGGAATTCTATCAATGATCATGTTCAGGGAATCGGAATCCACGGATTCCGGATTGGCAGACCGCGATACGGCCGCAGCAGCCAAGCCGACTGACGGCAACGATACGGTGTCAGGCGGGAATGGCGATGACGAACTGTCGGGCCTGGGAGGCAACGACAGCCTCTTCGGCAACGGTGGCGATGATATCCTGACCGGCGGGACCGGCGCGGACCGCCTCGACGGCGGCGACGGCTTCGACCTTGCCAGCTATGCCGACTCCAGCATCTATGTGACGGTCGACCTGCGGAATGTGGCCGGGATCGGCCAGCATGGCGATGCGCAGGGTGATGTTCTCTATCGCATCGAGGATGTCGAAGGGTCCGCTTTCAACGATGTCCTCGTCGGAAACAGCACCGACAACTGGCTGTATGGCTGGGGCGGGGAAGATCGCCTGTCTGGCATGGCCGGCGATGACGCCCTGTTGGGTGGTGCCGGTGCCGATGCGCTCGACGGCGGCGCCGGCGAGGATCTCGCCAGCTATCGCACATCCGGCAGCTTTGTCGAGATCGACCTGCTGAGCGGGCTCGGCCGGCACGGCGATGCGCAAGGCGACACCTTGGCCAACATCGAGGATGTCCTGGGATCGGCGTTCAACGACACAATTGCCGCGAGCGG
Source organism: Inquilinus ginsengisoli (assembly GCF_031453975.1). Classification (NCBI taxonomy): domain Bacteria; kingdom Pseudomonadati; phylum Pseudomonadota; class Alphaproteobacteria; order Rhodospirillales; family Rhodospirillaceae; genus Inquilinus; species Inquilinus ginsengisoli. The sequence continues at coordinate 497,297 of NZ_JAVDPW010000006.1, read as the reverse complement.
CGCCGACAATTGGTTGAACGGCGCGGCAGGTGCGGACCGGTTGTACGGCGGCGACGGCGACGATTTCCTGATCGGGGGCACCGGCGCCGACCTGCTCGATGGCGGCAACGGCCTCGACGCCGTCGGCTATTTCACGTCCTCCACCTATGTGGCGATCAGTCTGCGGGATGGAATCGGCGGGCACGGCGACGCCGAGGGCGACCAGCTGCGCTGGATCGAAGATGTCGATGGATCCGTCTTCAACGATGTCATCGTCGGCAGCAATGGCGACAATTGGCTGTATGGCGAGGCCGGTGCCGACAGCCTGTATGGCTTGCTCGGCGACGATGCCTTGATCGGTGGTGCCGGCGTCGATAGGCTCGATGGCGGTGCCGGCGAGGACTTCGCCAGCTATCGCTCGGGCGACAGCTATGTCGAGATCACACTCGTGAATGGCATTGGCCACCATGGCGACGCCGAAGGCGATATCCTGATCAGCATCGAGGATGTCGCGGGAACTGCCTTCGATGACATGATCGCCGGCAGCGGCGTCGGCAACTGGCTGAGCGCCGAGGCAGGCGCGGACCGGCTATATGGCGGCGACGGCGACGATTTCCTGATCGGCGGCGCCGGTGCCGACCTGATCGATGGTGGCGGCGGCTTTGATCTGGCCAGCTATCGCAACTCCAGTTCATACGTGCAGATCAACCTGCTGGCGGGGACCGGGTTGCACGGAGATGCCGAGGGCGACCGGCTGTATTGGATCGAGGACGTCGAAGGATCTGTTTTCAACGACACCATTTCGGGCACCGGCGCGGCCAACTGGCTGAACGGAGGGGCAGGCTCCGACCAGATCTACGCAGGGGACGGCGATGACACCCTGGTCGGCGGCGCCGGCGCCGATAGGCTCGACGGCGGTGCCGGCGAGGACTTCGTCAGCTATGCCGGATCCAGCTCTAAAGTGGTCGTCTATCTGCAAAGCGGTGACGGCCAAGGGGGTGATGCCGCAGGCGACCGGCTGTTCTGGATCGAGAATGTGGTGGGATCCGATTTCAATGATCAGATCCTCGGCGATACCGGCACCAATGTTCTCTATGGCCAAGCCGGAGCGGACGACCTCTACGGAGTCGGCGGCAATGATGCCCTGATTGGCGGTGCCGGCGCGGACCGGCTGAACGGCGGACCCGGGACCGACATCTTCGCCTATCTGTCGATCAGTGACAGCACTGTGGCGGCGGCGGGCCAGGATACGATCCTGGATTTCACGATCCTCGACTGGATCGATCTCTCGTCCCTGGGCCATCTCCGCTTCGGCACCGGCGCTTTCACCGGAACGGCTGGCGAGATTCGGGTCGTGGTCAATCCCACTGGCGGCCAAACCGTCCTGATCGATACAACCGGCGACAAACAGGCGGATTCGGCCATCCACGTCTTCTCCGACCACAAGTTGTTCGAGGGCGATTTCATCCTTTGATGCCTGACAATGCAGCGAAGGACATCAGCCCGGACGACGCCTCGTACCGCTGATCACCCCCCATGCCCTGCTACGGGGCATGGGGGGATGATCAGGGGCTGCCCCAGCCGGCCGCCCACCAGGCTGGCAGCTCAGCAGATCATTCCATCTTCGCCGTCGCCAGGATCGTCGCCAGGCTGGTGGCCATGCCCTTCACCATCGGCGCCTGCTCGATGTCCATCCATTCGTCGAGCGAATGCGACCGGCCGCTCTGGCCCGGACCGTTCTTGCCCAGGGTCACCGCCGGGATGCCGAGGCTCCAGGGGATGTTCGAATCGTTCGAGGCCTCGCGCGGGCCCTTGAACTCGTAGCCCGCCGTCTCGATCGAGGCCTTGGCCAGCTGGAACAGCAGTTCGGTCTCGGCGATGGCGCCCGCCGGACGGTCGCCGATCACCGTCTTCTCCACCGTGATCTCGCCCTCCTTGGTCGACCGGGCGGCGTTCTCGGTCTCCGCCGCCTGTGCGATGACGGCCAGCAGCCGCTGCTCCACCCGGCCCAGCCCCTTGCTGTCGCCGGAACGCATGTCGACCTCCATCGAGGTCTCGACCGGGATCGAGTTGACCGAGGTGCCGCCCGACACCACGCCGACATTGTAGGTCACCTTCGGGTCGGCCGGGACCTGGGTGCGGGCCAGCAGCGTGATCGCCTCGGCCATGGCGTAGCTGGGGTTGACCAGGCCGAAGGCGCCGAAGCTGTGGCCGCCCGGGCCCTTGTAGGTGACCCGGTAGCGCTTGGAGCCGACGCCGGAACTGGTGAAGGTGTCGGCCGACCCGCCCTCGATCGAGAAGAAGGCGTCGATCCGATTCTTGTACTGGCCCTTGGTGAAGAGGTGGCGGACGCCGCGCAGGTCGCCCAGCCCCTCCTCGCCCACCGTGCCGACGAACAGGATGTTAGCCTTGTGCCTGATCCCGGCCGAATCCATGGCGCGGATATAGGCGAGGATCGCCGCCAGGCTGAAGGTGTCGTCGCTGACGCCGGGGGCCCTCAGTTTGGTGCCCTCGCGCCGCACGGTGACGTCCGTGCCTTCCGGAAACACGGTGTCGAGATGGGCCGACACCACGACGACGCGGTCGCCGCCGCCGGTGCCCTTGCGCAGGCCGAGGACATTGCCCTCCTCATCGATCTCGACATCGGCCAGCCCGGCGCCGCGGAGCAGCTCGGCGAAGGCCTTGGCCCGCACCCCCTCCTTGAAGGGCGGCGCCGGGATCTCGACCAGCCTGATCCCTTCCGCGATGTAGGAGTCGTAGCCCTGGTCGATGTGCTGCACGGCGGCCTTGAAGCCGGCGCTGTCCCGCACCCGCTGGATCTCCGCCTTCGCCTGGGTCGCGGTGTCCTGGGCCAAGGCCGGTCCCGACAAGCCGACACCGATCGCCGCCGCGAGTATCGCGGCTCGAGACACAAACGCCATCGTTTCCCCCTTCGCTTGTTCGAAGGGGGAAGGTTAGCACCCGTGCGTTTTGCCGAACAATAATACAGATAGGTTTCGGATCCTGGGCCGCTATTGACCGATCGATCGGTCAGGAATAGCGGCGCCCCCGTCACATCGGCTCGATTCCCGCCAGCAGAATGCGCAGGGCGAAGATCACCCACATCGCCAGCAGCAGCACGAAGCCGATGGCGAAGGCGCCGAAGCGGCGGCTGAGGTTGGTCGATCCGGTGTGGACCGCGATGTGCAGGATCCGCGACGCCACGAACGCCCAGGACATCACCACGAACAGCAGGTCCGCCTTCCGGGTCATCATCGCCAGGATCACCAGCACGAAGAACAGGAACGGCAGCTGCAGCTGGTTGTGGAAGCTGTTCGAGACCAGGATGGCCCGCTCCGGCCAGGCCGCCCGGCCGAGGACGATGTCGCGGGGATCGACGTCGCCGCCACGCAGCGCCGCGGCGCGCACCTGCAGCATCCACAGCGCCAGCAGGAAGATCAGCAGGACCTGGACGAACACCGGAAGCAGGATGGCTTGCACGGACATGTCCGGTGGCTCCCCCTTGCCCGCGGCTCAGGACGCAGCGGGTCAGATCTGCGTCATCACCGCGAAGCCGAGCGCGACCAGGACCAGGAAGCCCCAGAAGGCCCAGTTCAGGTACTTCTCGAGATAGAAGCGGACCTTGTCGCCATAGACCCGCATCAGCACCGCGATCAGGAAGAAGCGCAGGCCGCGCGAGGCGATCGAGGACAGGATGAACAGGCCCAGCGGGAACTGCGCCACGCCGCTGGTGATCGTCACCAGCTTGTAGGGGATCGGCGTCACCCCCTTGGCCAGGATGATCCAGCTGCCCCATTCCGCGTATTTCTGCTGGAACTCGTGGAAGCCGGACTGCAGCCCGTAGAGGTTGATCAGCCAGGACCCGACCGTCGCGAACAGGAAATAGCCGATGGCGTAGCCGACCAGGCCGCCCAGCACCGAGGCCACGGTGCACAGCCCCGCCAGCCACCATGCCCGCCGCGGATTGGCGAGCATCATCGGGATCAGCACCACGTCGGGCGGGATCGGGAAGAACGAGCTTTCCGCGAAGGACACGCCGAACAGCGTCCACTGCGCCCGCGGCCCGTGCGCCGCCCGGATCAGCCGGTCGTACTGCCGGCGGATGAAGCCCGGCCGCTCGGCCCCGGCCTGAACGCCCCCGTCCTGCACCACGCGCTGATTCCCTCACCCGTCGCTCGTGCCACGGTCATAGACGGCGGCCGGTCCCGTGTCACGGTCGGCAATTGGGGGTAAGGGATGGGCCGGTCAGCCCTTGAGCGCCCGCCAGGCGCTGGCGAAGGCGGCAGCGGTGGCGGCGACATCGGCGGCGGTCATGCCCGGCTTGTACAGCGCCGAGCCCAGGCCGAAGCCGGTGGTGCCGGCGTCGCGATAGGCCGCCATCCGGTCCGGGGTGATGCCGCCGACCGCGATCAGCGGCACTGCGGCGGGAACCACCGCGCGCCAGGCCTTGACCACGCCGGGCGGGATCGCCTCGGCCGGGAACAGCTTGACCGCGTCGGCCCCGGCCTTCAGGGCGGCGAAGGCCTCGGTCGGGGTCGCGGCGCCGGGGGCACAGACCAGATCCTGCCGCTTGGCCTCGGCGATGATGTCGACATCGGCATGCGGCATCACGATCAGCCGCCCGCCCGCCGCCTTGACCCGGGCGACGTCCTCGCGCTGCAGCACCGTGCCGGCGCCGATCAGCGCCTGCTGTCCGAACCGGTCGGCCAGGATGCGGATGCTGTCGAAGGGCTGCGGCGAGTTCAGCGGCACCTCGATGCAGCGGAACCCGGCCTCGACCAGGGCGGCGCCGATGCCCGCGACCTCGTCCGGCTTCACCCCGCGGAGGATGGCGACCAGCGGCAGGCCCGCGAGGGCGTCGTGCAGGGAAACGCTCATGTCACACCAGCTCCGCTTGCTTGGCGATGCGCCACAGCCCCTTGACCGTGGTGTCGGCCGGGGCGATGCGGCTGGACAGGCCGGCCGCGTCGATCGCCTCGGCATAGCGTGCCGACAGCTCGGCGCCGCCGACGATGGTCACCGAATCAGGTGCGGCGCCGGTGGCGGCGGCCACGGTCGCCCGGGCATCCGCCACCTCGGCCCCGATCAGCAGGCCGGAGAGGTAGGCGCCGATCGCCTTGGAGTCGAGCTCGCCGAACAGGCCGAGGGTGCGGGCGCTGAACAGCCGGCGCAGCAGGCCTCCACCTGATGTGGCGCCGACGCCCAGGCCGCGGCGGAAGGCGGCCGGGTCGTGGGCGCGGCCATCCATCAGCCGGCCGAGGATGCTGTGTTCGGCCAGCACGGCGAAGGTCTCGCCGGTCATCGAGCTGGCGAACCAGGTGATGCGGCCATCCTCCGCCAGCGCCCATTTGCTGTGGGTGCCGGGCAGGACGTAGAGGCGGCGGCCGGTCGACGGCGCGTCGCCGATGATCTGGGTTTCCTCGCCGCGCATCACGTCGGGGATGCCGTCGGCATCGATGCGGCTGACGCCGGGGACGATTCGCAGCGGCACCGGCAGCGAGGTCGGAACCGTGATCAGCCCGGCGACCAGCGCGGCCTCGTCGGCCGGGCAGCCGGCATAGGGCGCCTCGGCCCAGCCCTGGCGGCTGCCGATCATGCCGGAGGCGATGGCGGCGGTGGCGCCGGATTCGATCCAGGCGCCGGCGACCTGCCGGAACACCGCGTCGAAATCGCCGCCGGGGACCTTGAGGATGCCGAGCGGCGCCGAGGCCTCGTCCCGGATGGCGCCAGTGGCATCGAGCAGCCAGGCGCGAAGCGAGGAGGTTCCCCAATCGAAGGCGACGAGCATGGCGCGGATCGGGCCCTTCGCTTGGGGGCTTGGCGGCTGGTGAAACCAGACCGGGGGAAGATTGGTCGGAGCGGGGAGATTCGAACTCCCGACCCCTTGCACCCCATGCAAGTGCGCTACCAGGCTGCGCTACGCTCCGACCGTGGTCGCCGCCGGACAGGTGCCGGGTGGCGAGCGGGCCGGACTATAACCACGGCCCCCGCCCTATGCAACGCCGATGCTGGGCTATTTTGCGATGGCCTGGGCGATGGCCCAGAAATCATCCGCCTTCAGGCTGGCGCCGCCGACCAGGGCGCCGTCGACATTGGCCAGGCTCAGCAGCTCGGCCGCGTTGGACGGCTTGACCGAGCCGCCGTAGAGGATGCGGATTCCCGCCGCCTCGGCCGGGACATGGACGGCCAGCATCGCCCGGATATGGGCATGGGTGTCCGCCACCTCGGCCGCCGTCGGGGTCCGCCCGGTGCCGATCGCCCAGATCGGCTCATAGGCGATCACCGTGTTCTCGGCGGTGGCGCCGCGCGGCAGCGACCCCGCGATCTGGCGGCTGCAGATCTGCGGCGCCCGGCCCGCGTTGCGCTCTGCCTCGGTCTCGCCGATGCAGATGATCGCGACCATGCCCTCGGCCTGCGCCGCGCGGGCCTTCTCGGCGACCATGAGGTCGATCTCGCCATGATCCTGGCGGCGCTCGGAATGGCCGACGATGACGTGGCTGCAGCCGAGATCGGCCAGCATCCGCGCCGCGATATCGCCGGTGTGGGCGCCGCTTGGAGCACTATGGCAGTCCTGGCCGCCGACCAGCAGGCCGCTGCCCGCCACCGCCGCGGCGATCGGCGCGATGATGGTCGCCGGCGGGCAGATCAGCAGGTCGAAGGCGGGATCGACGGTGCGCGCCAGCCGCAGGGCGAGGTCGCGGGCCAGCGCCGTGCCCTCGTCGCGCAGCAGGTTCATCTTCCAGTTGCCCGCGATCAGCTTGCGCGCCATCCCCGTGTCTCCGCCCAGTCCCTGAAGGTCCCTTTCATCTACCAATCCGCAGGCCGCGACGCCACAGCGACTCCTTCGTTGCTGCATGGCAAGGCCGCACCTATGATGCGCGGCCCAACCGCCCGGGGACCCCGGCGCGGCCTTGCCCTCGTTCAACGGTCGTCATGCTCCAGATTCTTCGCCATAAGGCAGGCTCCATCGTCGTCAAGGTGCTGTTTGTCCTGCTGATCCTGAGCTTCGCGATCTGGGGCGTCGGGGATATTTTCCGCAACCGGGGGCAGACCGACACCGTCGCCACGGTGGGCGACCAGACCATTCCGCTGCAGCAGGTCGACGCCCAGTTCCGCAACGTGGCCCAGGCCCAGCGCATTCCGCTGGCCGTGGCCCAGCAGTTCGGCCTGGTCCAGCAGGTGCTGGACTCGCAGATCTCCTCCCTGCTCTACGCCCAGTTCGCTCGCGACCTCGGCTATGTCGTGCCGCAGGATGTCGTGGCCGACGCCGTGCGCGTCGATCCGCGGTTCAAGGACCCGGCGACCAACCAGTTCAGCCGCGACATCTTCCTGCAGGCGCTGCAGGGCAGCGGCCTGAACGAGGCCGGCTTCATCGCCTCGCAGCGCAGCCAGATGGCGCAGCAGCAGGTGCTGCGGGCCCTGTTCGTCGGCGCCGAGCCGCCGAAGGCCCTGGTCGACCCGATCACCCGCTACCGCCGCGAGACCCGGGTGGCCGAGACCATCACGCTGCGCAACGCCGACCAGACCCGCGTGCCGCAGCCGACCGCGGCCGATCTCGAAGCCTACCACAAGGACCATGGCGACAAGTTCCAGTCGCCGGAATACCGCACGCTGAGCGTGGTGATCCTGAACGCCGACGATTTCGGCAAGGGCGCGGCGGTGTCGGAGGACGAGGCGCGGACCTATTACGAGAAGAACCAGGCCAACTACGAGAAGCCGGAGCTGCGCAAGTTCGACCAGGTGATCGCGCCGACCAAGGAACTGGCCGCCCAGATCGTGGCCGCGGTGCGCGGCGGCAAGCCGGTGCAGCAGGCGGTGGACGAGGCGGGCAACGCCTCGGTCACGCTGGTCCCGGTCGACTTCACCGCCAAGGCCAACATGCCGGTCGCGGCGCTGGCCGAGCCGGGCTTCGCCCTGCAGCAGGGCCAGGCCACCGATCCGGTGCAGTCGCCCTTCGGCTGGCACGTGCTGGTGCTGACCGGCACCCAGGCGGCGCGCACCGTGCCGTTCGAGGAGGCACGGCCCGAGATCGAGACGGCGCTGCGCCAGAGCAAGGCGGCCGACGCCCTGTATGAGACCGCGAACAAGTTCGAGGACGCGCTGGCCGACGGCGTCGCCATCGACAAGGCGGCGCAGGAGTTCGGCTTCACCGTAACCACGGTGCCGGCGGTGGCCAAGGACGGGTCGACCCAGAGCGGCACGCCGCTGGCGGTGCTGCCGGGCCAGGCGCAGATCCTGACCACCGCTTTCGGGCTGCAGCAGGGCGATGCCAGCCCGATGACCGCGATCGACAACAAGATCTCCGTCATCGTCCGGGTCGAGAGCATCCTGCCGCCGACCACCGAGCCGCTGGCCAAGGTCCGCGACGAGGTCGCCGCCGCCTGGACCGAGCAGAAGCAGGCCGAGGCGACCGCGACGCTGGCCACCGACATCGAGAAGCGGCTGCAAGCCGGCGAGGCCGCAGTCGACGTCGCCAAGGCGGTCGGCGGCCAGTATGCCGAGACCCAGCCGCTGCTGCGCGACGCCAGCAATGCCGGCGCCCTGCCCGCCCCGCTGGTGCGCGACCTGTTCACGGCCAAGGTCGGCGGCACCGCCACGGCGGAAACCCCGGGCGGCCGCGTCGTCGCCCGGCTGACCCGGATCGACCCGGCCAAGCCCGACGCCACCGCCGAGGCGGCGGTGAGCCAGGACCTGCGGCGCAGCCTTGCCGGCGACATCGGCGCCGGCCTCGACCAGGTGCTGCGCGACCGCTACGGCGTCAGCATCGACCAGTCGGTGCTCGCCCGGCTGAAATACGAGGAATGACGCGCGTGGTCGGCCTGTCGGTGATCAGGGCCCGGGACAAGGGCGGGGAGCGATGGCGCCGCATCGGCGCCGTTCCCTTCCGCCCCCATCCCATGGACTCTCATCTGAGGTAACCGACATGCCGGACTCCACGGCGTTCGAAGCCTTCGCCGACATCTATCGCTCCGGAAAGCCGCAGGTGGTCTGGACCCGCCTGGTGTCCGACCTCGACACCCCGGTCTCGGCCATGCTGAAGCTGGCCGGCGACGAGCCCTATTCCTTCCTGCTCGAATCGGTCGAGGGCGGCGCCATCCGCGGCCGCTACAGCGCCATCGGGCTGCGCCCCGACCTAATCTGGCGCTGCCGCGGCGACACGGTCGAGATCAACCGCAAGGCGCTGGCCGACCTCGACAGCTACACCCCGGTCGCCGCCAAGCCGCTGGACAGCCTGCGGGCGCTGATCGCGGAATCGCGCATCGACCTGCCGCGCGGCTTCCCGCCGCTGGCCGCCGGGCTGTTCGGCTATCTCGGCTACGACATGGTCCGGCAGATGGAAACGCTGCCCGACACCAATCCGGACACGCTGGGCGTGCCGGATTCGATCATGATCCGGCCGACCATCGTCTGCGTGTTCGACACCATCGCCGACGTCGTCACCATCGTCACCCCGGTCTTCCCCGACCCGGCGGTGACGGCGGAGAAGGCGCATGAGGCGGCGTGCGAGCGGTTGTCCAACGTGGTTGCCGGCTTCGAATCCAGCCTGTCGCACCGCGAGGCCGCGGCCGAGGGCGTGCTGCCGGCCCTGCCGGAGCCGACCTCGAACATGACGCGGGAGGAGTACCACGCGGTGGTGGAGCGGGCGAAGGAGTACATCCGCGCCGGCGATATCTTCCAGGTGGTGCTGTCGCAGCGCTTCGCCCTGCCCTTCACCCTGCCCCCCTTCGCGTTGTACCGGGCGCTGCGTCGGTTGAATCCTTCGCCCTTCCTGGTGTTCCAGAACTTCCGGGACTTCGCCGTGGTCGGGTCGAGCCCGGAGATCCTGGTGCGGCTGCGCGACGGCGAGGTCACCATCCGGCCGATCGCCGGCACCCGCCCCCGGGGCGCCACGCCGGAGGAGGATGTGGCGCTGGAACAGGATTTGCTGGCCGACCCGAAGGAGCGGGCCGAGCACCTGATGCTGCTCGACCTCGGCCGCAACGATGTCGGCCGCGTGGCGCAGATCGGCTCGGTCAAGGTCACCGACCGCTTCATCATCGAGCGCTACTCCCACGTCATGCACATCGTCTCCAACGTGGTCGGCCGCATCGGGCCGGAGCATGACGCCATCGCCGCCCTGTCCGCCGGCTTCCCGGCCGGCACCACCAGCGGCGCACCCAAGGTCCGGGCGATGGAGATCATCGACGAGCTGGAGGTGGCGCGGCGCGGCGTCTATGCCGGGGCGATGGGCTATTTCGGCGCCAATGGCGACATGGACACCTGCATCGCCCTGCGCACCGCGGTGGTGAAGGACGACACCCTGTACATCCAGGCCGGCGGCGGCGTCGTCGCCGACAGCGACCCCGAGGGCGAGTACCAGGAAACCCGCAACAAGGCGCGGGCGCTGGTGCGCGCCGCCGAAGATGCGGTACGCTTCGCCAACCGACCGCGCAGCGGCAATCGGCCGATGGGACATGTCTAGAGAACGCACCCTTTCGCAGCAGCATCGCGACCAGCGCCATGCTCTGCCGCATCGATGGTGAGGCCGGCCGGATCGCGTCCGCCGCCCCCTCCCCATACCCATGCCTCGAAAGGGCGAAATCGATGCTTCTGCTGATCGATAACTACGACAGCTTCACCTACAACCTGGTGCATTACCTCGGCGAACTCGGGGCCGACACCGATGTCCGGCGCAACGATGCGCTGACCGTCGACGAGGCGCTGGCGCTGCGGCCCGACGGCATCGTCATCTCGCCCGGCCCGCGCGACCCCGACCAGGCCGGCATCTGCATGGACCTGATCCGCGCCGCCGCCGGCCGGGTGCCGGTGTTCGGCGTCTGCCTGGGCCACCAGGCGATCGGCCAGGTCTTCGGCGGCCGGATCGTCCGGGCGCCGGTGCCGATGCACGGCAAGATCAGCCCGGTGCACCACCATGGCGGCGGCGTCCTCGCCGGGCTGCCGGACAATTTCGAGGCCACCCGCTACCATTCGCTGACCATCGCGCCCGACAGCATGCCGGACAGCCTGGAGGCCACGGCCTGGACCGCGGACGGGGTGATCATGGCGCTGCAGCACAAGACGCTGCCGATCCATGGCGTCCAGTTCCACCCGGAGAGCATCGCCTCGCAGTTCGGCCACAAGATCCTGCAGAACTTCCTGGCCATCGCCGAACGGCGGAACGCGGCATGACGACCGAGATGCGACCGTTCCTCGCCAAGGCCGCGCTGGGCCAGCCGCTGAACGCGGCCGATGCCCGCGCCGCCTTCGAGATCATCATGTCCGGCGAGGCCACGCCGGCGCAGATCGGCGGCTTCCTGATGGCCCTCAGGGTCCGCGGCGAGACGCCGGAGGAGATCGCCGCCGCCGCGCGGGTGATGCGCGACAAGGCGGTGACCATCGACGCGCCGGAGGGCGCCATCGACTGCTGCGGCACCGGCGGCGACAGTTCCGGGTCGTTCAACGTCTCGACCGCCGTCTCCTTCGTCCTGGCCGGGGCCGGCGTGCCGGTGGCCAAGCACGGCAACCGCGCCGCATCGAGCCTGACCGGCGCCGCCAACGTGCTGGCGGAACTGGGCGTCAATGTCGAGGCGACGCCGGAGGTGATGCGCGAGGCATTGTGGGACGCCAATATCGGCTTCCTGTTCGCGCCGCTGTACCACAGCGCCATGCGCCATGTCGGCCCGGCGCGGCAGGAGCTCGGCACCCGCACCATCTTCAACCTGCTCGGTCCGCTGGCCAACCCGGCCGGGGTGAAGCGCCAGCTGCTCGGCGTCTTCGCCGAGGCCTGGGTCGCCCCGGTGGCCGAGGCCCTGCTCCAGCTCGGCAGCGACGTCGCCTGGGTGGTGCATGGCAGCGACGGGCTGGATGAGCTGACCACCACCGGCCCGACCTCGGTCGCCGAGCTGCGCGGCGGCCAGGTCCGGCGCCTGACGGTGACGCCGGAGGATGCCGGGCTGCCCCGATCCAAACCCGAGGACCTCAAGGGCGGCGACCCCGAGACCAACGCCGCGGCGCTGCGCGCGGTTCTGGGCGGCGCCCACGGGGCCTATCGCGACATCGTGCGGCTGAACGCCGCTGCGGCCTTCATCGTTGCCGACAAGGTCACCACTCTGGCCGATGGTGCCGACCTCGCGGCGCGCATCATCGACGATGGGACGGCCGCCCATGTGCTCGAACGGCTGGCCCGGATCACAACCCAGGGCCCGGCCAAGGGTTAGGAATCATGAGTGACACGCTGACACGCATCGTCGCCGACAAGCGTCGGCACATCGAACAGCGCAAGGCGGCGGTGCCGCCGGCCGAGATTCGCCGGCTGGCGGATCTCGCCGACCGCGCCGCCCCGCCGCGCGGTTTCCTGGCGGCGCTGCGCCGGGCACAGTCCGAAGGCCGCACCGGCCTGATCGCCGAGATCAAGAAGGCCTCGCCGTCCAAGGGGCTGATCCGCCCGGATTTCGACCCGCCCGCCCTCGCCCGCGCCTATCGCGACGGCGGCGCCACCTGCCTGTCGGTGCTGACCGACGTGCCCTATTTCCAGGGCGCCGACGAGTATCTGACCGCCGCGCGCAATGCGGTCGAGCTGCCGGTGCTGCGCAAGGACTTCATGGTCGATCGCTACCAGATCGACGAGGCCCGGGCGCTGGGCGCCGACTGCATCCTGCTGATCATGGCGGCGCTGGACGACGCCACCGCGCAGGAGCTGGAGCAGGCCGCGATCGACAACGGCATGGACGTGCTGGTCGAGGTGCATGATGCGGCGGAGCTGGAGCGGGCGCTGAAGCTGCGGTCGCCGCTGCTCGGCATCAACAACCGGAACCTCAAGACCCTGCAGGTCGACCTCGCCACCACCGAGGCGCTGGCGGCCCAGGTGCCGCGGGACCGGCTGATGGTGTCCGAGAGCGGGCTGTTCACCCCGGCCGACCTGGCCCGCATGGCCCGGGTGGGCGCCACCACCTTCCTGATCGGCGAAAGCCTGATGCGCCACGACGACGTCGCCGCCGCCACCCGCGCGCTGCTGACGCCGGAGGCGAGATCCTCCGCCGCATGAGCGACCTCACCCATTTCGACGCCGCCGGGCAGGCGCGCATGGTCGATGTCTCGGACAAGGAGGCGACGGTCCGGGTGGCGCGTGCCGGCTGCCGGGTCGAGATGAAACCGGAGACGCTGGCGCTGATCGCCGCCGGCGGCCACGCCAAGGGCGACGTGCTGGGCATCGCCCGCATCGCCGGCATCATGGCCGCCAAGCGCACCGCCGACCTGATCCCGCTGTGCCACCCGCTGCCGCTGTCCAGCGTCGAGCTGGCGCTGCGCTGCGATGCGGAGCACAGCCGGGTCGAGATCGAGGCCACGGTCAAGGTCACCCACCGCACCGGAGTCGAGATGGAGGCGCTGACCGCCGCCTCAGTCGCCGCCCTGACCGTCTACGACATGTGCAAGGCGGTCGACCGTGGCATGGTGGTCACCGACCTGCGCCTGCTGCACAAATCCGGCGGGCGGTCGGGCATCTATGAGGCCGCGCCATGATCCCGGTCGCCGAGGCCCGCGCCCGCATCCTCTCCGCCTTCCAGGCCCTGCCGGCCGAGACCGTGCCGTTGCCCGAGGGCCTGGGCCGGATCCTGGCCGAGCCGGTCGTGGCGCGGCTGACCCAGCCGCCGCTCGACGTCTCCGCCATGGATGGCTGGGCGGTGCGCGCCACCGACGTCGCCACGGTGCCGGCGACGCTGCGCGAGATCGGCCGGGTGCCGGCCGGCGGCCGCTTCGAGGGCACGGTCGGGCCGGGCCAATGCGTCCGCATCTTCACCGGCGCGCCGCTGCCCGCGGGCGCCGACGCGGTGGTGATCCAGGAGGATGCCGACGCATCAGGCGATTCGGTCACCATCCGCGAGGGCGCCGGTGCCGGCCGCTATGTCCGCAAGGCCGGGCTGGACTTCCGCGCCGGCGACACCCTGCTGCAGCCCGGCCGGCGCCTGACCGCGCGCGACATCGGCATCGCCGCCTCGACCAACCATCCCTGGCTGCGCGTCCGCCGCCGGCCGCGGGTGGCGATCCTGGCGACCGGCGACGAGATCGTGATGCCGGGCGAGGCGCTGGGGCCGAGCCAGATCGTCAGCTCCAACAGCCACGCCCTCGCCGCCCTGGTCCGCAGCTGCGGCGGCCAGCCGATCGATCTCGGCATCGCCCGCGACGATGCCGAGTCGCTGACCGCGCTGGCGGCCGGGGCGCGCGGCGCCGACCTGGTCGTCACCACCGGCGGCGCCTCGGTCGGCGACCACGACCTGATCCGTTCGGTGCTGGGCGGGCGCGGCCTGGCGCTCGACTTCTGGACGATCGCGATGCGGCCGGGCAAGCCGCTGATGTTCGGCCGGCTCGACGACACCCCGATGCTGGGCCTGCCCGGCAACCCGGTTTCGACCATGGTCTGCGGCTGGCTGTTCCTGCGCCCGGCGATCCTGGCGCTGCAGGGCGCGGCGCTCCCGGACGACCGGATCGCGGCGACTTTGGGCCGCGACCTGCCGGCCAATGATCGGCGCGAGGATTACTTGCGGGCGCGGATCGAGCGCACCGAAAACGGCCTGGTCGCCACCCCGTTCCCGGCCCAGGACAGCTCGATGCTGTCGCTGCTGGCGGCCGCCGACGGGCTGGTGATCCGGCCGCCGCTGGCGCCGGCGGCGGCGCGCGGCGATGCGGTCGAGGCGGTGCTGTTCACGGACGGGATCTGACCCGGCGATTGTTGCGAGGAAGTAAAGAGTCGGGTGCGACAAAGTTAGCGCCTTGTGTTTTTGTTTTGTTCCTCCTATCGTGTTTCCAGGGATTCGGCCGCACCGCGGCCCTGAAAACGGAGGATGCCTTGCTGACGCGTAAGCAACAGGAGCTGCTGTTGTTCGTTCATCGCCGCCTGGAGGCGGACGGCGTCAGTCCTTCCTTCGACGAGATGAAGGACGCCCTCAGTCTCAAGTCGAAGTCGGGCATCCATCGACTGATCACCGGCCTCGAAGAGCGCGGCTTTATTCGCCGCCTGCCGCATCGGGCCCGGGCGCTCGAGGTGCTTCGCCTTCCCGACTGCCTCAAGACCGACGCCCCGGCGGCGACCGACGACGACAATGTCGTCCCCTTCCGGCCGCTGCGCAGCGACACGCCCCTGCCCGGCCGCAAGCTGGAGCGCGCCGATCTGGTCAATGCCGAGCACGGCGTCCGCCTGCCGCTCTACGGCCGGATCGCCGCCGGCATGCCGATCGAGGCGCTGCAGGAGCACAACTTCGCCCAGGTGCCGGCCTCGCTGCTCGGCCCGGGTGAGCACTACGCGCTCGAAGTCGCCGGCGACAGCATGGTCGAGGCCGGCATCCTGGACGGCGACACCGTCATCATCCGCCGCTGCGACACCGCCGACGCCGGCGTGATCATCGTCGCCCTGGTCGACGACAACGAGGTCACGCTGAAGCGGCTGCGGCGCAAGGGCGCATCGGTCGGGCTGGAAGCCGCCAACCCGGCCTACGAGACCCGCTTCCTGCCGTCGGACCGGGTCCGCATCCAGGGCCGCCTGGTCGGGCTGCTGCGGACCTATTCGTAACCTGCGGCCTCACCAGCCAGGGCTCGCCATCACGCGGCCCGGCACGCCATGACTGGCCGTGCCGGGCCGCGCCCGTTTGGCGGCGTCGAACGGGCGACGGCGCAGCAGGTCGCGGATGCGGCCGGCGTGTCGATCTCCGCCGTCTCGCGCACCTTCACCAAACACGCCAGCGTTTCGCCCCGGATGCGGGCCCGGGTGCTGGCGGCGGCCGAGGCGCTGGGCTACCGCCCCAACCAGCTGGCGCGCAGCCTGATGACCGGCCGGACCGAGCTGGTCGGGCTGGTCTCGACCCATTTCGCCAACCCCGCCTTCATGGACGTGTTCGACCTGTTCACGCGGGAGCTGCAGCGTCGCGGGCTGCGGCCGCTGATCGCCAACCTGTCGGAGGATGGCCACGCCGCGGCCGCGCTCGACATGATGCTGCAATACAATGTCGACGCCGTGCTGATCGCCACCTCGGCGCCGCCGGAGGGCTTCGCCGCCTCCTGCGCCCGGGCCGGGCTGCCGGTGGTGCATGTGTTCGGCCGGGCCGGGACCGATGCGCCGGTGCCGGTGGTGACGGTCGACAATGTCGCCGGCGGCCGCCTGGCGGCGCAGGCGATGCTGGCGCGCGGGCTGCGGCGCCTGGCCTTCCTCGGCGGCGCGCCGTCGGATGCGTCGTCGATCGACCGCGCCGCCGGCTTCGCCCAGGAACTGGCCGGGGCCGGCCTGCAGCCTGTGGCCGTGGACTACGCCGGCGACTATTCGCATGAGCACGGCCGGCGGGCGATGCACGCGCTGCTCGACGCCCATCGGCCCGATGCGGTGTTCTGCGGCGACGACATCCTCGCCCTCGGCGCGCTCGACGCCTGCCGCGAGCGGAGTGTGCGGGTGCCGGAGGAGATCGGCGTGGTCGGCTTCGACGACATGAAGCTGGCCGCCTGGCCCGGCTACAGCCTGACCACGATCCGCCAGCCGATGGCCGAGATGGTGCGCCACGCCATCGGCGAGATCGCCGCCCGCCTCGCCGATCCCGCCCACGAGTTGCGGAGCCGGCTGTTCGAGATCGCCCTGGTGGAGCGCGGCAGCCTGTAGGTCAGGCCACCCGCAGCCCTTCCAGAACCTGCATCAGCTGCCGGGCACAGACCCTGAGCGGCGCCGCGCTCTGCTCTGCCTTGGCCAGCGCCATCGCCCCGGAATAGGCGGCGACGACGAAGGTGGCGAGATCGTCCGGATCCGCCGCCGCCAGCCGGCCCGAGTGCTGGTCGGCGCGCAGCCGCTCGGCGATCGCGGCCCGCCAGGCCTCGAACAGCGCCTGCATCGCCAGCCGGAACTCCGGATCCGCCAGCGACAGCTCCAGCACCAGGTTGTTGAGCGGGCAGCCGGAGACCGCGCCGCGCCGCTCCAGCCCCTCGGCGATCCCGGCGAAGACCGCGGCAATGCCCTCCAGCGCATCCGGCGCCGACCGGACCGGGGCACACCAGGTCTCCTCGACCTCCTGCGCCACCCGGTCCCGGATCACCGCCAGCCCCAGCGCCTTCTTGGTCGGGAAATGATGGTACAGCGCCCCGCCCGTGGTCCCGGCGATGCGCATGATCTCGTGCATGCCGGTGCCCTGGTAGCCGCGCGACTGGAACGCCTCCGCCGCCACGTCCAACAGCCGTCGCCGCATGCCCTCGGGATCGTAGCTGCGCTTGGGCTCTGCCGATGTCTTTGCCATGGCCGGAGGGTAGCATATTGACTCAACCGGACAATCAGTCTGTTTTAGAACCGGACAACCGGTCTGTTTTAAATGAACTGGGAGGCGATCATGCAGGACAACGGGCAGCAGGTGATGGTTCGGACCCTCAGCCCGATCGTCGAGTTGCGGCGCTACACGCTGCATCCCGGCCGGCGCGACGTGCTGATCGACCTGTTCGAACGGGAGTTCCTGGAAAGCCAGGAGGCCACCGGGATGACCCTCATCGGCCAGTTCCGCGACCTCGACGCGCCCGACCAGTTCGTCTGGCTGCGCGGCTTCGCCGACATGCCGTCACGGGCGGCGGCGCTGCAGGCCTTCTATGGCGGGCCGGTGTGGCAGGCGAACCGCGCGGCCGCCAACGCCACCATGATCGATTCGGACGATGTCCTGCTGCTGCGCCCGGCCCATCCGGAATCGGGCTTCCCGCTCGGGCCCGGCCGCCCGCCCCAGGGCAGCACCGCAGCCCCGGGCGGCATCGTGGTCGCCACCACCTGGCATCTTCACCCGGCAGCCGAGGCCGGATTCATGACGGTGTTCGACACCGATCTGGTCGCTATGCTGCACGAGGCCGGCGTGCCGATCCTGGCGATCTTCGTCAGCGAGCACAGCGAGAACACCTTCCCGGCCCTGCCGGTGCGCGAGGACACCCGGGTCTTCGTCTGGTTCTCGCGCTTCCCCGACCGGGCGGCCTATGAACGCCACGCTGCCGTCCTCGCCCGCATGCCCGGCTTCGCCGCGGCGCTGCTGCCACATCTGGTCCGGGCGCCCGAGGTCGCGCTGCTGTCGCCGACCGCACGGTCGCGGCTGCGCGTCTGATGCCTCAGACGTCGGCGATCCGCACCCAGGCGCGGTCACGGGCGGAGCGCAGGGCCGCGGCGGTGACGCGGTCGACCTCCCAGCCGTCGCGGAAAGTCGGCCACACCGGCTGGCCGGTCGCCACCGCCTGCAGGAAGTCGCGCGCCTCGATCGCGATCTGCTCGTTGTAGCCGGTGCCGTGGCCGACGCCCTGGTTGAAGGCGAGGTAGTCCGGGTGCGCCGGCCCGGTCAGCAGCCGCTGGAAGCCCTGGCGCGAAGCCGGCCGCGCCGAATCGTACAGCCACAGCTCGTTCTGGTTCTCCTGGTCGAAGGCCAGGGCGCCGCGGGTGCCGGTGATGCGGTAGGTGTAGCCCATCTTCCGCCCGGCGGCGACGCGGCTGAAGCTGAGCGACCCGGTGGCACCATTGGCGAAGCGCAGCAGCATCTGGCCCTGGTCGTCATTCTCCACTCGCTCCTCGCTTTGCGGGCCGGGCCGCGTCGCCCGCACCGTGTTGAGGTCGGCGACCAGCGACTCGATCGGCCCGACCAGGCGCAGGCAGGCGTTGACGATGTGCGGCGCGACGTCGCCCAGCGCCCCGGCCTCGGTCCCCGTGGCGATCCGGGTGCGCCAGGACGCCGGCGCCTTCGGGTCGTGCAGGTAGTCCTCGACATGCTCGGCGGTGACCTGGATGACGTCGCCGATCTCACCGGCCTCGATGATCTGCTTGGCCAGCTGGCTGGCCGGGGTGCGGATGTAGTTGAAGCCGACCATGGTGGCGACGCCGGCCGCCTCCGCCGCCTCGACCAGCGCCCGCGATTCGGCCGGGTCGCAGCCCAGCGGCTTCTCGCAGAACACCGGTTTGCCCAGCCGCAGCGCCGCGGTCGCCATCGCCAGATGGGTGCGCGGCGGCGTGGCGATGATCACGGCGTCGACCGCGGGGTCGGCGACCAGCGCCCGCCAATCCGCGGTCGACCGGTTCCAGCCCCAGGCCGCGGCATGGCCGGCCGCGCCCTCGGCCGTGGTGCTGCTGATCATCTCGCAGACCGGGATCAGCGGCGGCGCGAAGGCGGTCCGCACCATCTGGAAGCCGATGCTGTGCGCCTTGCCCATGTAGCCGGCGCCGATCAGGCCGATGCGCAGCATCCCGGTCATTGCATCCTCCCCATGCGGGCCTCCCCATGCCGGGCGGATTGCCGCCGCCCCTATCGAATCCTAGCCATGCCGACTCGATTTGCAAGCGCTTGCAAACCAGCTTACCCTGGCGGCCAGGATAGGGAGGATGGCATGAAAATCTACACTCCGGACACGCTGGACCCGGCGGCGATCGTGGCGGAACTGATCAACGGCCCCGGCGCCGTGGTGCTGCGCGGACTGTTCACGGCCGAGGAGGTCGCGGCGGCCCGGGCGGTGGTGATGCGCGAATCCGAGGGGACGGCCGCCGCCAAGGTCACCCATTTCCAGGGCGCCGCGGAGCAGGAGGGCAAGATCGCCCTGCAGCGCCGGGTGTGGAACCTGCTGGCCAAGGGCGAAGTGTTCTCGCGCATGGCGGCGCATCCGGCGCTGATGACGGTGATGCGGGCCTTCCTGGGCAGCGAGTTCATCATGGGCTCGATCGCCGCCAACCGCATCCTGCCCGGCGGGCCGGGCCAGGAGCCGCATATCGACTATCCCTACTGGGACCTGCACAAGCCGGAGTCGCATCCGGTGCGGATCAACGCCAGCTTCCCGCTGAACGCCCAGGCCACGATCATGCTGGACCCGTTCACCGAGGAGACCGGGGCCACCGCCTATGTGCCGGGGACGCAGGCGGAGCTGCGCTATCCCACCGAGAGCGACCGGTTCTACGACCGCTGCGCCCGCATGCTGGGCGAGCCGGGCGACACCGTGGTGTTCTTCGGCGCGGTCTGGCACTGCGCCATGCCGAACCGGTCGCAGCAGGACCGCTCGGCGATCCTGATCCAGTATCTGCCGAAATTCGTGAAGCCGATGGAGGACATGCCGGCAGCCCTGCCCCGCGCCTTCGTCGAACAGGCCAGCCCGGACCTGCGCCAGCTGCTGGGGCTGAACTACCCCTATCCCGAGGTGCTGGACGCCGCAAAGGCCGGGAACGCCGAGGGGCGGGCGTGATTCGCTGACCGATCGTTCGGTCAATTCGGCGGCGGCGCCGGCCGGAACGCGGCCGGGGCCCAGGGCCGGTCGCCCACCGCCTCGGCCACCGTGGCCACAATCGGTTCCGGCCCCGACAGGTCGACCGCGATGCTGCCGCTGCGGCGCAGGTCGAAGCGGTCCCAGACGCCGAAGCGCGGCCGGCACCAGCGCGGCGCGACCAGGGGCGTGATCACCAGGTCGGCGCCCGAGCAGTCGTCGTCGAAGGCCTCGCCGCTGCGGGTGAAGGCGACCGTGACGGCGCCGAGGCGATACAGGCAACCGCGCGGATCGCAGGCCAGGCGCCCGCCCGCCCCTTCCCCCTGCTGCGGCCACGCCGTGGCATCCTCGGTGACGGCCTGGGCCCGCAGCCAGATCTCGCGGATGAAGCGCTCGCTGCGACGGGTGGAGAAGGTCAGGGTCCCGTCGGTGCCCTGCACCGCCGCCAGCCGGCCGGTGGTGTCGACCAGGATCTGCGGCGCCGGCGCGAACAGCGAGGCAGCGAGCACGATGGGAATGGCCAGCAGCCCGAGCAGGCGCATGCGGCCCGCGGCGAGGCAGAGCCACAGCCCGCCGATGGCGCCGGCCAACAGCCCCCAGGCCGGCATCGCCGGCACGGTGAAGGCAGCCAGCGGCCAGGACGAGACGGTGTAGGCCACCCACAGCATCGCCTGGTTGCCCCAGCCCAGCAGCGGCAGCACCCAGCCGTCGAGGCCCAGCAGCATGGCGGGATAGGCCACCAGCACCGCCGGCATGATCAGCAGCGAGGTCAGCGGGATCGCCATCAGGTTGGCGGCCACCGCCAGCGGCGCGAAGCGCTGGAAGTGGTAGATGGCGAAGGGCGTGGTCGCGACCGTGGCCACCAGCGTGGTCAGCACGATGCCGCCGAGATACATGCACGCGCGGCGCACCGGCCCGGCCCCGGCATGCCAGCGGGCGAGATGCGGCCGCAGCGCCTCATAGGCGGCGATCAGGGCGATCACCGCGCCGAAGGACATCTGGAAGCTCGGCCCCGGCAGCGCCTCCGGTGCCGCCAGCAGAATCGCGGTGGCCGCCAGGGCGACCAGGCGCATCGAGATCGCCACCCGGTCGGCCACCACCGCCAGCAGCACCACGCCGGTCATGACGCTGGACCGCACCGTCGGCACCGAGGCGCCGACCAGGATGGTGTAGGCGACGATGCCGAGCAGGGCGAAGCCGGCGGCCCATTTCTTGATCGGCCAGCGCAGCGCCACCGGCTCGATCAAGGCTAAGCCCAGCCGGAAGCCGCCGAGCAGCAGGATCGCCACCAGGCTGATGTGGATGCCGGAGATCGACAGCAGATGCGACAGGCCGGAATCGCGCATCGCCTGGTTGGCGTCGTCGCTGATCCCGGCGCGCTCGCCGGTCAGGAAGGCGACGGCGATGGCCCCGGCGTCGCCGGAGACCTGCGCCCGCACCCGCGCCGCGATCCGGTCCTGCAGGCGCGCCAGGCTGGACGGCGCCGCGTCCGCGGTCGCATCCAGTCGCTCGACCTTGCCCATGGCGAAGCCGGTGCCGCCGATGCCCTGGAAGAACAGCTGGCGGCGGAAGTCGAAGCCGCCGGGATAGGCCGGGCCGGCCACCGGTGCCAGCGTCGCCCGCACCCGGATGCGGTCTCCGGCGGCAGGGACGGCGTCCGACCCGATCAGGCGCAGCCGCACGGCGTCGGGCGTCGCCTCCAGCGCCAGTCCTTCCATGGTCAGGCCGCCCAGCACCACGCGGACGCCATGCGGCAGCAGGTCGACGGTCTCGACCGTGCCGGTCACGGTGCCGCGCCGTTCGCGGTCCAAGAGCGGCGTCGCCACCATCCGGGTGCGCAGCTCCGCCGCCAGGAAGCCGAGCGCGATGCCCAGCAGCAGCACGGCGAAGGACACCGCCCGCTCCCTGCGGCGCAGCAGGAACACCAGGAGTGCCGACAGCATCAGGGCGCCCGCACCCACCGCCAGTGAAGGCTCGATCGGCAGGGCGAAATAGACGCCGATCCCGGCGCCGAGGCAGCATGGCATCAGCAGAACCAGCCGGCGCCGGACGCCCCCGGCCAGGGCATCGGCGGCCTCCGCCCAATCCAGCCCGTCCATCGCCCAGCGACCGGCGCCGAGGCGGCGCAACGACGCCCGCACCGCCAGCGGAATCCCGGCCGACGCCCCCGCATTAGCCATTGCCCGAAGGCCTATGCTATGGACCTCTCGCACTGATCCTAGCAGCTCTTCTGGAATCTGACCCATGACGGTCGTGACCCGTTTCGCCCCCTCCCCGACCGGATACCTGCATATCGGCGGGGCCCGGACGGCCCTGTACAACTGGCTCTATGCCCGCCACCACGGCGGCGTCTTCCGCCTGCGCATCGAAGACACCGACCGCGCCCGCTCCAACGACGACGCCGTGCGCGCGATCATCGAGGGGCTGACCTGGTTCGGCTTGGAGTGGGACGGCGAGATCGTGTCCCAGTTCGAGCGGCGCGAGCGCCACGCCGCCGTTGCCCGGCAGCTGCTGGCCGAGGGCAAGGCCTATCACTGCTGGCTGTCGCCGGCCGAGCTGGAAGCAGGGCGCGAGCGGGCCAAGGCCGAAGGCAAGCCCTGGAATTTCTACAACAGCCACTGGCGCGACCGCGACCCGGCCGAGGCGCCGAAGGGCGTCGACCCGGTGATCCGGCTGCGCGCGCCGCGCACCGGCGAGACCGTGGTCGAGGACAAGGTCCAGGGCCAGGTCACGGTGCAGAACGACCAGCTGGACGACATGGTGCTGCTGCGCGCCGACGGCACGCCGGTCTACATGCTGTCGGTGGTGGTCGACGACATCGACATGGGCATCACCCAGGTCATCCGCGGCGACGACCACCTGACCAACACCTTCCGCCAGGTCCAGCTGTACAACGCCATCGGCGCGGTGCCGCCCGGCTTCGCCCATATCCCGCTGATCCATGGGCCGGACGGGGCCAAGCTGTCGAAGCGCCACGGCGCGCTCGGCATCGAGGCCTATCGCGATCTCGGCTACCTGCCGGCGGCGCTGCGCAACTACCTGCTGCGCCTGGGCTGGGGCAAGGGCGACGAGGAGATCATCCCGACCGACAAGGCGATCGAGTGGTTCGACCTCGACGGCGTCGGCCGGTCGCCCTCGCGGCTCGACTTCGCCAAGCTGGAGAACCTGAACGGCATCTACATGCGCGAGACGCCGGACAGCGAGCTGCTGGAGCGGGTCACGCCGAACCTGGAGACCGCCCTCGGCCGGTCGCTCGACGATGCCGACCGCGCCATCCTGCTGCTCGGGCTGAACGGGCTGAAGCAGCGCGCCAAAACCCTGGTCGAGCTGGCCGACAGCGCCCTGTTCTATCTCCGCTCCGGCCCGCTGCCGATGAACGACGGCGCCCTGAAGATCCTGTCCGCCGACGCCAAGGCGCTGCTCGGCCGGATGCTGGCGGCGCTGTCCGGCCTGAACGACTGGACCGAGGCGGCGCTGGAGGCCGAGGTCGGCCGGCTCGCCGAGGCCGAGGGGCTGAAGCTGGGCAAGGTGGCGCAACCGCTGCGCGCGGCATTGACTGGATCGAACGTCTCCCCAGGTATCTTCGAGGTCGCGGCCATCCTGGGCCGCGACGAGACGCTCCGGCGGATCCGCGATGCTGTCGAAGCCCCTTAGGAAGAATCCGTAACTCTCTGTTTTTGAGAGAGAATTATCGGAAAGCCTAAAAATTAGGCGATCGATTTGTTGCGATGGGAGGACCCAACTCGCGTTGATCTTGCGCCGCCGGCCGACTATCCTCCCGGCCGACGGAGCGGACGACCTGCGTTTCCAGTACGAAGCCCCCGCTCAAGGACATCGTCATGCCCGATACGAAGATTCCCGTGGCGCAGAAGACCGTCACGCTGACCGACAACTCGACCGGAAAGTCGGTGGTGTTGCCGGTGATCGACGGGACCATCGGCCCGAGTGTCATCGACATCCGCAAGCTCTACGCCGAAACCGGGATGTTCACCTACGACCCCGGCTTCACCTCGACCGGCTCCTGCGACAGCGAGATCACCTACATCGACGGCGATGAGGGCATCCTGCTGCACCGCGGCTACGCCATCGACGAGCTGGCGGAGAAGAGCAATTTCCTCGAGGTCTGCTACCTCCTGCTCCATGGCGAGCTGC
The DNA here is from genome assembly GCF_031453975.1 of Inquilinus ginsengisoli. Taxonomy (NCBI): domain Bacteria; kingdom Pseudomonadati; phylum Pseudomonadota; class Alphaproteobacteria; order Rhodospirillales; family Rhodospirillaceae; genus Inquilinus; species Inquilinus ginsengisoli. The sequence continues at coordinate 472,961 of NZ_JAVDPW010000006.1, read as the reverse complement.
CGAATGCGGCCCAGGAGGCGGAGTTCGAGCACACCATCACGCGCCACACCATGGTGCATGAGCAGATCCACCACTTCTATCGCGGCTTCCGCCGCGACGCGCACCCGATGGCGGTGCTGTGCGGCGTGACCGGCGCCCTGTCGGCCTTCTACCACGACTCGACCGACGTGCATGACCCGCGCCAGCGCGAGGTCGCCTCACACCGGCTGATCGCCAAGCTGCCGACGCTGGCGGCCATGGCCTACAAGTATTCGATCGGCCAGCCCTTCATCTATCCGCGGAACGACCTCAGCTTCGCCGAGAACTTCCTGCACATGACCTTCGCCGTGCCGGCGGAGGAGTACAAGATCAACCCGGTCATGGCCCGCGCCATGGACCGCATCCTGATCCTGCACGCCGACCATGAGCAGAACGCGTCGACTTCGACGGTCCGCCTGGCCGGGTCCAGCGGCGCCAACCCCTTCGCCTGTATCGCCGCCGGCATCGCCTCGCTGTGGGGCCCCGCCCATGGCGGCGCCAACGAGGCGGTGCTGAAGATGCTGGGCGAGATCGGCAGCAAGGATCGCGTCGGCGAATTCGTCAAGAAGGCCAAGGACAAGGACGACCCGTTCCGGCTGATGGGCTTCGGCCACCGGGTCTACAAGAACTACGACCCGCGCGCCAAGGTGATGCGCGCCACCTGCTACGAGGTGCTGGAGGAGCTCGGAGTCAAGGACCCGCTGCTCGACCTCGCCATGGCGCTGGAGAAGATCGCGCTCGAGGACGAGTACTTCGTCGAGCGCAAGCTGTACCCGAATGTCGACTTCTACTCGGGCATCATCCTGAAGGCGATGGGCTTCCCGACCAGCATGTTCACCGTGCTGTTCGCGGTGGCGCGCACCGTCGGCTGGATCGCCCAGTGGACTGAGATGATCGGCGACCCGCACCAGAAGATCGGGCGGCCGCGCCAGCTGTTCACCGGCCACACGTCGCGTGAATTCGTCCCGCTGAACGAGCGTGGCTAGGCGGGTCACCCAGATCAATCGGACCGGTCCGCGCGCCCCTGGTGGGCGCACGGACCGGCCGATCGGCATTGCCACCACCCCGCGGCCGGTGCCGAAGGCCGCGAACGCGAACCGGGCGCCCTGGCGCGCCCGGCTCCGCTTCGGCGCTGCCCTGCTGGCCGTCCTCGCCGGCGCTGCGCTGCTGACCTATCTATTTTCCTGATTTTCCGAACCGCCGTCGTCGCGCTCCCCTTTTTCGTCATCCCCGCGGAAGCGGGGATCTCATGACGCCCTGAACGGCGCGAGATTCCCGCTTCCGCGGGAATGACAGTGAAGAGAAAAAACTTCAGAACGACGTCAGGCGTAGGTTGGGTTCGCGTCTCGCGAACCCAACGTTCATGCCGGCTTGGCGGAACCATGTTGGGTTCGCCTCCGGCGAGCCCAACCTACGCCTAGGGCGGGGTCAGGCCGGCCGCCGGCCCTGGCGAATCACATCCAGCACCACATCGGCCGCCCGGTCGCCGGGCACGGCGCCGTCCGGCAGCAGCATCATCCGCGCCACCTCGGCATAGGCCTCGCGCTGCGCCGCCACCGCCGCCGGGTCGGTCAGCAGCCGGTCGATCGCCGCGGCCAGCTTATCCGGCGTGCAGTTCTCCTGCAGCAGCTCCGGCACCGCCGGGCGGTCCAGCATGATGTTGACCAGATTGGCGTATTTGGTGGTCAGCAGGCGGCGGACGACGAAGGCCGTCAGCGGGTTGATCAGGTAGGCGATCACGCTCGGCACCCGCGCCATGCCCAGCTCCAGCGCCACGGTGCCGGAGGCGGCGAGCGCCGCGTCGCTGCCAGCGAAGGCGTCGTACTTCTCGCCGTCGCCCTCGATCAGGATCGGTTCGCCGGGCCAGGACTGCGCCGCCGCGCGCACCAGATGCGCCACCGTTTCGACCGTCGGCACCGCCACCCGCAGGCCGGGATGGCGGGCCGCCAGCTGCTGCAGGGCCTCACCGAACACCGGCAGCAGCTTCTGGACCTCGCCGCGCCGACTGCCGGGCAGCACGGTGAGCAGACGAGCGTCCGGGGCGATGTCATGCGCCTGCCGGAACCGGGCGCCGTCGCCCTGCCCGGCCGCGGTCTCGATGATCGGGTGGCCGACATAGGTGGTGGGCAGGCCGTAGCGCTCGAACCAGGGCGGCTCGAAGGGCAGCTGCACCATCAGGTGGTCGACCAGCCCGGCCAGCTTGCGCGCCCGGCCCGGCCGCCAGGCCCAGACCTTGGGGGCGACGAAATGCACGATCGGGAAGGCCCGGCCGGCCAGTCGGGCCGCCACCCGGGCGTTGAAGGCCAGGCCGTCGATCGACACCAGCGCGTCCGGCTTGGCCGCCAGCGCCGCCTCGGCGGTGCGGCGGATGCGGTTGAACAGCCGCGGCAGCTGCGGCACCAGCTCGACCGCGCCCATCACCGCGATGTCGGCCAGCGGGAACAGGCTGTCCAGCCCCTCCGCCGCCATGCGGGCGCCGCCGACGCCGCTGAAGCGCACCCCGTCGCCGCAGCGCCGGCGCAGCGCCGCCATCAGGCTGGCGCCCATCAGGTCGCCCGAGGGCTCGGTCGCGACCAGGAAGATGTGCGGCGCCGCCGATGACGCCATCACTCGCCCTCCGCCAGGCACAGCACGAACAGGCCGAGCCGGTCGGCCGCCTGCCGCACCGCCTCGGCGTCGATGATCATGGCGCCGCCGGCCTCGACCACGATGCCGCGCAGCCCGTTGGCGGCGGCAAGCTCGACCGTGGTGACCCCGATGGTCGGCGGGTCCAGCCGGATGTCCTGCTGCGGTTTCTTCGCCTTGACCAGGACGCCGCCCGGGCCGGGCCGGGCCAGCGGGCCGCAGCGGCGGAGCATCGCATCGGTGCCCTCCGCCGCCTCGACCGCCAGGACGTAGCCGTGCTGCACCACCGCGCCCTGGCCGATGTCGAGCCGGCCGATCTCACGGGCGATCTCGCGGGCCTTGTCGATGTCGCCCTGGGCCATCTCGTCCGGCCCCAGCCGGGTCAGCAGGCCGGGCTTGGCCAGGAAGTCGTCGATCACTTCGTGCAGCGCCACGAGATGGAAGCCCTCCTCCTCGAGGATGCGGCGCAGCGAGGTCAGCAGCGCGTCGTCGCCGAGCGAGGAGAAGCCGATGCGGGTGAGGATGCGCACCGCCTTGAAGTCGGGCATCAGCTCGAACAGGCTCGGCCGGCGGATGTTGCCGACCGGGCACAGCGTGCCGACGCCCAGGCGCTTCAGTTCGCCGATCCAGCGGCCGGCGGCCCCCAGGCGGGTCCAGAAATGCGGCAGGTCGTCGGTGACCAGCGCCGGATCGGTCATGCCGCGGAAGGCGACCACGACGAAGTCGCGCCCGGCATGGCGGCAGGCCTCGACCAGCCGCCCCGGCAGCGGGCCGGCAGCGGCCAGAATGCCAAGCTTATCCGGCATGCCGTCGGCGGGCGGGCTGCATCACGTTGCGGCCGGCATCGGCGTCGATGAAGGCCAGGATGCGCTGCACGATCTCGTTGTCGCCGAACTTCTCGCGCGTGGTTTCCAGGCGCTCGGCGAACACCGTGTCCTCGTCGAACAGGGTGCGATAGGCCGCCAGCAGCGACTGGATCTGCGGCTTGGTGAAGCCGCGGCGCTTCAGGCCGACCAGGTTCAGCCCGTTCAGCGTCGCGGTCTCGCCGATGGCCAGGCCGAAGGGGATGATGTCGTTGCGCACCGGGGTCATGCCGCCGATGAAGCAATGGGCGCCGAGGCGGATGTGCTGGTGGATGGCGCTGTTGCCGCCGATGATGACGTGGTCCTCGATCGTGACATGGCCGGCCAGTACGGCGTTGTTCGCCATGATGATGTGGCTGCCGAGGATGCAGTCATGGGCGACATGCGTGTTCACCATGAACATGCAGTTGTCGCCGACCACGGTCTTCATCTTGTCGCCGCGCGTGCCCGGATTCATGGTCACGTGCTCGCGAATGACGTTGTTCGCGCCGATGATCAGCTGCGACTTCTCGCCGGAGAACTTCAGGTCCTGGGGCGGCAGGCCGAGCGAGACGAAGGGGAACACCTTGGTGTTCGGCCCGATGCTGGTGTGGCCGGCGATCACGACGTGCGAGATCAGCTCGACCCCGTCGCCCAGCGCGACATGGGGGCCGACGGTGCAGAACGGGCCGATCTTGACGCCGGCGCCCAGCTTGGCGGCCGGGTCGACCAGCGATAACGGGTGGATCTCGGATGTCATAGATCGTCCATGATCATGGCGGCGAACTCGGCCTCGGCCACCAGCACGTCGTCGACCTTCACCTGGCCCGAGAACTTCCAGACGTTGCGGCGCTGCTGCAGCCGCTTGACGTGGACACGCATGCTGTCGCCCGGGGTGACCGGACGGCGGAACCGGGCGTTGTCGACGGTCATGAAGTAGACCAGCTTGCCCTTGGCGTCCTCGCCCAGCGTCTTGACCACCAGGATGGCGGCGGTCTGCGCCATCGATTCGACGATCATCACCCCCGGCATCACCGGCCGGCGCGGGAAATGGCCCTGGAAGAAGCCCTCGTTGATGGTGACGTTCTTGATGCCGGTGCAGCTGTCGCCCGGGATGATGTCGACCACGCGATCCACCAGGATCATCGGATAGCGATGCGGGATCAGCTCCATGATCCCGACGATGTCCAGCTGCGACAGATCCTTCTCGTCGCCGGCGGCTCCACCCATCTCAGTCGCCCTTCCCTTCGGCTAGACGCGCTAGCATGACCTGCTGCCGAAAAAACTGCCGCTTCGGTATCGCCGGCGCACCCACGACCTCCGCGCCGGGGTCGACATCGCGCATCACCCCCGCATTCGCGGCGATCCTCGCCCCCGCACCGATGGTGAGATGGCCCGCGACACCGGCCTTGGCGGCAAGAACGGCGAAATCGCCCAACTTGGTGCTCCCCGCCACGCCTGCCTGCGCGACGATGACGGCGCCCCGTCCGACCTGCACGTTGTGCCCGATCTGCACCAGATTATCAATCATCGCCCCCCGCCCGATCACCGTGTCCGGGCCGGCCCCGCGGTCGATGGTGGAGTTGGCCCCGACCTCGACATCGTCCTCGATGATGACGCGGCCGAGCTGCGGCAGGCGGACATGGCCCTCGGCGTCCATGGCGAAGCCGAAGCCGTCCTCGCCGATGCGCGCGCCGGGATAGATCGTCACCCGCGCCCCGACCAGGCAATGGCTCAGCGAAGCGCCCGCCCCGATGATGCAGCGGTCCCCCAGCACGACGCCGGCGCCGATCACCGCGTTGGGGCCGATCCGGCATCCCGCGCCGATCTCCGCCCCCGCCCCGATCGCAGCCCCCGGCCCGATCTCCGATCCCGCCCCGATCGTGGCCGAGGGGTCGACGCTGGCGGACGGCGCGATGCCCGGCCGCGGCGCCGACACCGGGAAGAAGGCCTGGGCGACCAGCGCGTAGCCCTTGTAGGGCTTGGGCGTCAGCAGCAGCGCCATGCCGGCCGGCGCCCGGTCGGCCAGGGCCGGCGCGACGACGCAGGCGCCGGCCGTGCTGGCGGCAAAGGCGTCGACGTATTTGCGGTTGTCGAGGAAGCTGATGTCGTCCGGCCCGGCCGCGTCGAGCGGCGCGACGCTGACGATCATCCGCGCCGGGTCAACCCCGGGCGCAAGGCTCGCCCCGGCGATCTCGGCCAGGCGGCCGAGCGGGAACGGACCGGCGCTGCGAAAGAATCGCGGATCGGGCATGGGCGCTCTCTCTGCTCACGGCTCGGTGGTGACGACGGCGACCTTGGCAGCGCCCTGCGGCTCCCAGGCAGCGCCCGGAGCCGCCATCGGGAGCCGTGCGAGCCCGGAGGCGAGCCGACGCCGCATCAATCAGAATCTCGAGCCGAAGCTGATGTGGATCTGCTCCTGCTTGTCGTAGTCGCGCTTTAGGATGGGGTAGGCATAGTCGAGCCGGATCGGCCCGAACGGCGATCCCCAGGACACGCCCACGCCGGCCGAGGCGCGCAGGGCGGCCTCGTCGACGACACCGTCGCCGGTGTCGCCCTTGTCCAATCCGAACACCGTGCCGAAATCGGTGAAGGTGTGCCCCTGGAGCGCGAATTCGCTGGGCAGGCCAAGCGGGAAGCTGAGCTCGACCGTGCCGACGGCGAAGTTCTTGCCGCCCAGCGAATCCTTGTCCTTCGAACTCAGGTCGCGCGGCCCGAGGCCGGCGGTCTCGAAGCCGCGGAAGGAGTTGCCGCCGAGGAAGGTTCGGTCGTTGATCCGGACATCCTGGCCGAGGCCGATGATGTTGCCGGCCTGCCCCCCGATGTTCAGGACCATCGTGTCGGTGACCGGGTAGTACCAGTCGGCGTTGACCGCGGTCTTGAAGTAGGCCACGTCGCCGCCGAGGCCCGCGACCTCGTTCGTCAGGCTGAGCGTGTAGCCGTCGGTCGGGTTGATGCGGCTGTCCAGCCGGTCATAGGTCAAGGTCTGCTGCACCGAGGAGCTCAGCGTCGCGCCTTCCTGGTCCTTGATGAAGCGCGAGGCCTCGTCATCGACGTTCGACACATCGCGATAGGCCAGGCGGTAGCGCAGCGTCTGCCGCAGGTTCTCGCTCAACGGATAGCCCATGCGCAGCGCGAAGCCGGTGGTGCTCTCGTCGTAGTTGCTGAAGCTCTGGTTGTTGCGGGTGGTGCGGAACAGATCGAAGCCAGCCGCGAGGTTGCGGTCCAGGAAGTAGGGCTCGGTGAAGCTCAGGTCGATCTGCGAGGATACGCCGCTGAGCGAGGTCGACAGCCGCAGGTCCTGGCCGCGTCCGAGCAGGTTGCGTTCGCGCACCGTGACGTCGCCGAGCGGACCGTCGCTGGTGGAATAGCCGATGCCGAGCTGCACTTCGCCGGTCGACTGCTCGGTCACCGCGGCCGCGATCACCGTCTGGTCCGGCGCCGAACCCGGATTCGGCTTGATGTCGATCTTGCTGAAGAAGCCGAGGTTGCGGATGTTGGTCTCGGACTGCTTCAGCCGCGACGAGTTGAACGGGTCGCCTTCGGCCAGCTCGAATTCGCGGCGGATAACCTCGTCGGCGGTGCGGACGTTGCCGCTGATGTCGATGCGTTCGACGAAGACCCGCGGCCCTTCGGCGATCTCGTAGGTGATCGCGATCAGCTTGTCGTCGCGGTTGCGCTGCACCGTCGGCTGGATGTCGACGAAGGCGTATTGCTTGTCGCCGAGATACTGCGTCAGCGCCGTGATCGAATCCTCGACGGCCTTGCTGGAGTACCAGTCGCCCTCATCGGTGACGAGGACGGTCTTGAGCTCGTCGACATTCACACCGGGAAGGGCGCTGTTCACGTCGATCTTGCCGAATTTGTAGCGCTCGCCCTCGTCCACCGTGAAGGTGATGAAGAAGCCTTCGCCATCCGGCGCCAGTTCCGACACGGCCGAGACCACCCGGAAATCGGCGTAGCCGCGATTCAGGTAGAAGCGGCGCAGCATCTCCTGGTCGACCGCCAGGCGATCGGGGTCATAGGTGTCGTTGGAGGCGAGGATGTTCCACCACTGACTCTCCTTGGTCAGGATCTCGTCCGTCAGGGCGCTGTTGCTGAACGCCCGGTTGCCGACGAAATTGACGGCCTCGATCTTGGCGAGGTCGCCTTCCTTGACCTCGAAGACGAGGTTCACGCGGTTCTGGTCGAGCTTGATGATCTTCGGCTCCACCGCAGCCGCGAAGCGGCCGCCGCGGCGGTACAGCTGCTGGATGCGGTCGGCGTCGCTCTGGGCCTTGGTCCGGGTGTAGACCTGCCGGGGGCGCTCCTCGATCTCGGCCGTCAGCTTGGTGTCGTCGAAGCGCTTGTTACCCTCGAACGCGATCTGGTTGATGATCGGGTTCTCTTCGACCACCACCACCAGCGTCGAACCCTGGCGATGGATCGTGACGTTGGAGAACAGGCCGGTGGCGAACAGGCTCTTGACGGATTCGTCGACGCCGCGGTCGCTGTAGTCGTCGCCCGGCTTGATCGACATGTAGGAGATCACGGTCGCGGCTTCGATGCGCTCGGAGCCCTCGACCTTGACGTCGGCGATGGTGCCGCCGCCGCCGCGGGTCTGGGCCGGCGCGGCCATCGGCGCGGTACCAAGGGCAACAGCCGCCACGGCCGCGAGCCAGAGTCGGGAGGTCACGGTCGACATCGGTTTCTGCTTTCCCCTCAAACTCATACTCAGACCTTCCGATCCCGATGGGCTGGGACCGGCAAGGCTCGGCGGACGCCCGCCGGCCCGCGACGGCGGACTGCAAACCTCGATGAGTCGGTCTCACCGCGGTTTGGTACTACACCCCCGGTCAGGAGACCAAGCCTTTGAAAAAGGCCACGACCCTGAGCTGGACCAGATCGTTCCAGGTCGCGAAGAGCATCAGGGTTAATACCAAAGCGAGCCCCAGGCGGAAACCGTATTCTTGGGCGCGCGCGCCCAGCGGGCGCCCGCGGATCGCCTCGATCGCGCAGAACAGCAGATGGCCGCCGTCCAGCATCGGGATCGGCACCAGGTTGATCAGCCCCAGATTGATCGACAGGATCGCCATGAACCACAGCAGGGCGACGATGCCGACCTGGTAGACCTCGCCGGACATCTGGGCGATCCGGATCGGGCCGCCGAGGTCTTCTGTGCCGCGCTGCCCGGTCGCGATCTGCCCCAGGGCGGAGGCGGTCATCGACACGATCGCCCAGCTCTCGCTGACCGACATCTTCGCCGCGGCGACGACGCCGTAGGGGCCGGTGTCGGCGGCGATGCCGAGCCGCCAGATGGTGGCGGTGCCGCCATCGGTGGTCGGCACGCTCTCCTGGCGCGGCGTCAGCTCGAAGCTCAGCGGCTTGCCGTCCCGGTCGACGCCGAGCGTGACCGGCTTGCCATTGCCGCCGCGGATAGCGGCGCCGAGCTCGGCAAAGCGGTCGACCGCCTTGCCGTCGACGCTGGTGATGCGGTCGCCGGCCGCGATCCCGGCCTGGGCCGCGGCACCGTTCGCCGACACGTCGCCGACCACGGCCGGCGGGAAGGGATGGCCGCCGATCATGAACAGGAAGAACAGGGCGACGATCGAGAACAGGAAATTGGCGACCGGCCCGGCCGCGGCGATCGCCGCGCGCTGCCCCACCCGCTTGTGGTGGAAGGAGACCGCGCGCTGGTCCTCGGTCATGCCGTCCAGGGTGCCCGTGGCCGGGCTGGAGGCGGCATCGGCGTCGCCGAACATCTTCACGTAGCCGCCGAGCGGCACCAGGCTGAACTTCCAGCGGGTGCCGTGGCGGTCGGTCCGGCCGAAGATCTCGGGCCCGAAGCCGATCGAGAAGGTCTCCACCCGCACGCCGTTGCGGCGGGCGACCCAGTAGTGCCCGAACTCGTGCACGAACACGAGCACGGTCAGAACCACCAGGAACGGGATCAGATAGGTGAACAACGTCATCCGCGCGAACCTCTTGCCGAGGGGCTATGTAGGCGCCTCGATCCCGAAATCAAAGTGCGGCGGCGTAGCGCCGGGCCTCGGCGTCGATGGCGAAGACCTCGGCCAGAGTCGCGACAGCTTGTGCCGGAATCATGGCAAGGGTGTGCTCGACGATCCGTTCGATGTCGAGGAAGCCGATCTTGCCGGCCAGGAAAGCCGCCACGGCGACCTCGTTTGCGGCGTTCAGCACGGTGGCGGCTGAGCCACCTTGCCGCAGGCATTCGCGGGTCAGGCGCAGCGCCGGGAATCGCTCCGGATCCGGCGGCTGGAAATCGAGCCGGGCGATCTTGGCCAGGTCCAGCGCCGCGCAGGGCGTCTCCATCCGCTCCGGCCAGGCCAGGGTGTAGGCGATCGGCACCCGCATGTCGGGCACCCCGAGCTGGGCCAGGACCGAGCCGTCGGCATAGTCGACCAGGCTGTGGATCACCGATTGCGGGTGGACCACGATCTCGATCTTGTCCTCGGGGATGGCGAAGAGATGCGAGGCCTCGATCAGCTCCAGCCCCTTGTTCATCAGGGTGGCGCTGTCGACCGAGATCTTGGCGCCCATGCTCCAGTTCGGGTGCGCCACGGCCTGGGCCGGCGTCGCCGTCGCCATCTGCTCGCGGCTCCATTCCCGGAACGGGCCGCCCGAGGCGGTCAGGATCAGGCGGCGCACCGCGGCGCCGGGCTGGAACACCTGGAAGATGGCGTTGTGCTCGCTGTCGACCGGCAGCAGCGTGGCGCCGTGCCGCCGGACCTCGTCCATCATCAGGGCGCCGGCGCAGACCAGGCACTCCTTGTTGGCGAAGGCGACCATGGCGCCGCGCCGGATCGCGGTCAGGATCGGCAGCAGCCCGGCGGCGCCGACGATCGCACCCATGACCCAGTCGGCGGGGCGGGCCGCGGCGGCCACCACCGCCTCGGCGCCGCCGGCGACCTCGATGCCGCTGCCGGACAGGGCCGCCTTCAACGCCGGATAGGCCGCCTCATCCGCCATCGCGGCATAGCGCGCCCCGAGCTGGCGGGCGATCTTGGCCAGCCCTTCCGCATCCTGGTTGGCCGTGACCGCCTCGACCTGGAACCGCTCCGGCGTCCGGCTCAGCAGGTCGACGGTGCTGGCGCCGACCGAGCCGGTGGCGCCGAGGATGGTGACCGAGCGCGGATGGTCTGACGACGGGGTGGAGATCATGGGAATGGTACATCCAGGAAAGCGATGAACAAGGCAAAGACCGGGGCGGCGGCGAGCAGCCCGTCGATGCGGTCGAGCACGCCGCCGTGGCCGGGAATCAGCTGGCCGCTGTCCTTGACGCCGTAGCGCCGCTTGACCGCGGATTCGGCGAGATCCCCGGCCTGGGAGATCAGCGCGAGGGGCACAGCCAGGACACCGGCCAGGACCGGCGATGCGCCGCGGCCGAACAGCGCGGCCGCGACCGCCCCAACCAGGGCCGCCAGCACGGCGCCACCGATCAGCCCGGCCCAGGTCTTCTTCGGGCTGAGGCGCGGCGCCAGTTTCGGCCCGCCGATCCAGCGGCCGAAGATGTAGCCGCCGATATCGGTGGCCCAGACCACCAGCAGCAGCCAGGCCACCGCCTGCCAGCCATGAAGGCGCAGGTGCAGCAGCGCGACCACGGTCAGGCCGAGATAGGGCAGCCCCATTGCCGGCATCCGCCCCGGGGCGCCGAGGCGCAGGTTGAGCAGGATGTCGAGCAGCACGGTCGCGGCCGCCAGAACCACCAGCCCGGCCACCGCACCGCCCCAGAGCGATGCAACGGCCACCGCGACGATGCCGGCCCCGGCGAGGCCGCGCAGCCAGCCGGCGGGCGGCCGCGGCAGCACCAGGCGCAGCCATTCGTCGACGCCGAGCAGCGCCAGCAGCGCCACGATGACGGCGAACTCCCAGCTGCCGATGTAGACGGTGGCGAGGATCAGCGGTCCGAGAACGAGGCTGGAAAGGATCCGCAGCGAGAGATTGCTGGGCTTACTGGCCACCGACGGCGCCATACCGACGTTCGCGGCTGCGGAATTCGGTCAGGGCCGCCTCGAGCTCGGCATGCCCGAAATCCGGCCACAGCGTGTCGACGAAGACCAGCTCGGCATAGGCCGCCTGCCACAGTAGGAAATTGCTGATCCGCTGCTCGCCACTGGTTCGGATCAGGAGGTCGGGGTCCGGCAAGTCGGCGGTGAACAGGCGCCCAGCGAACAGCGCCTCGTCGATCGCCTCCGGCGCCAGGGTGCCGGCGGCGACGTCCCGCGCCACCCGGCGCGCCGCCTCGGTGATCTCCTGCCGCCCACCGTAGCTCAGCGCCACGGTCAGGTTGAGCTGAGTGTTGCCCTCGGTCAGCGTCTCGCTCTCGACCAGCAGGTCGACGATGTCGGGCGCCAGCCGGGCACGGTCGCCGATGAAGCGCAGCCGGACGCCCTTGCGGTGCAGCGCCTTGAGCTCGCCACGCAGGAAGAAGCGCAGCAGCTTCATCAGCTCGCCGACCTCGAGGATCGGACGGCGCCAGTTCTCGGTCGAGAATCCGAACAGCGTGAGGTAGCCGACATCGAGCGCGATCGCGGCATCGATCGTCCGCTGCACGGCGTCGATGCCCTTGCGGTGGCCCAGGGTGCGCGGCAGGCCGCGGCCAGTCGCCCAGCGACCGTTGCCATCCATGACGATGGCGACGTGGAGCGCGGGGTGGTCTTCGGCCTTGGGGGCGAAACGGTGCATCCCGCTGCTCAGACGTGAAGGATTTCTTTTTCCTTTTGCGCCGCGACCTCGTCGACCTTGCGGATGTGGCGGTCGGTCAGGGACTGGATCTCGTCGGCCAGGCGCTTGTGCTCATCCTCGGAGATCTCGTGGTCCTTTTCCAGCCGCTTCAGCATATCCATGCCGTCGCGGCGGACATTGCGCACCGCGACGCGGGCGGCCTCGGCGTATTTGCCGGCGACCTTGGTCAGCTCGCGGCGGCGCTCCTCGCTCAGATCCGGCAGCGGCACGCGCACGGTCTGGCCTTCGGTCTGCGGGTTGAGCCCGAGCCCGGAGTCGCGGATCGCCTTCTCCACCGCCTTGACCATGCTGCGGTCCCAGACCGAGACGGTCAGCAGCCGCGGCTCCGGCACGCCGATGGTGCCGACCTGGTTGAGCGGCATCTGGGCGCCATAGGCATCGACCGTGATCGGCTCGAGCAGGCTGGCGCTGGCACGGCCGGTGCGGAGACCGCCGAGATCCTTGCGCAGAGACTCGATGGCGCCGGTCATCCGGCGGTCGATGTCTTCGAGATCGGCTTTGGCCACGCTCAGCCCTCCTCGGTAACGATTGTGTAGCGCCCCTGCCCCGCGACCACCTCCGCAAACGCGCCATGCTCGTTGATGGAGAAGACGAGGATCGGGATCTTGTTCTCACGCGCCAGCGAGATCGCCGCATGGTCCATGACGCGGAGATCTTTTGCCAGCACATCCATGTAGGTCAAGCGGTCGAAGCGCTTGGCGTCTGCAACCTTGAGCGGATCGGCGTCGTAGACGCCGTCGACCTGCTTGCCCATCAGCAGCGCGTCGCACCCCATTTCGGAGGCACGGAGCGCGGCGCCGGTGTCGGTGGTGAAGAACGGGTTGCCGGTGCCGCCGACGAAGATGACGACGCGGCCCTTCTCCATGTGCCGGATCGCCCGGCGCCGGATATAGGGCTCGCACACCGTCTGCATCGGGATGGCCGAGACCACGCGGGTGTGCAGGCCCTTGTGCTCGCAGGCGCTCTGCAGCGCCAGCCCGTTCATCACGGTGGCCAGCATGCCCATGTAGTCGGCGGTCGCCCGCTCGATGCCGGAGGCGGCGCCGCTCATGCCGCGGAAGATGTTGCCGCCGCCGACCACCATGCAGATCTCGACGCCGAGGGCGTGGACCTGGGCGACATCATCGGCGATGCGCTCCACCATCTTCGGGTCGATGCCGTACTCCTGGTCGCCCATCAGGGCTTCCCCGGAAATCTTCAACAGCACCCGTCGATACTGGGCGGCCTTCGCCATGTCGTCCCACTCCCTCAGCGTCGCGGATCCGCGTTCTTTCCGACGTCAGCGGCCGAGCGTGGCCGCCACTTCGGCCGCGAAATCGCCCTGCTCCTTCTCGATGCCCTCACCGAGCACGAAGCGGACGAAACCGGTGACGGTGACCGGGGCGCCGACCGACTTGGCCGCGTCCTCGATCGCCTGCCGGACCTTGCTCTCGCCGTCGAGCACCCAGACCTGCTCGTGCAGCACCACTTCCTCGTAGTACTTGCGCAGCCGGCCCTCGACCATCTTCTCGATGATCGCCTCGGGCTTGCCGCTGGCCCGCGCCTGATCGGCCAGCACGCTGCGCTCGCGGTCCAGGGCGGTGACATCGACGTCAGCGACGTGCAGCGCATCCGGCCGGGCCGCCGCGACATGCATCGCGACCTGCTTGCCGAAGGCCTCGAGCTTGGCCTTGTCGCCGGTCGATTCCAGCGCCACCAGCACGCCGATCTTGCCGAGGCCCGGGGCGACCGGGCTGTGGACATAGGCGGCGACGACGCCGTTCGACACCGACAGGGCAGTGCTGCGGCGCAGGCTGATGTTCTCGCCGATGGTGGCGACCAGGTGCGTCACCTCCTCGGCGGCGGTGCGGCCGGTGCCGGGATAGGCGCTGGCGGCCAGCGCCTCGACCTTGCCGTCGGCCTTGAGGGCGAGGCCGGCGAGGGTCGAGACGAGACCCTGGAACTTGTCGTTGCGCGACACGAAGTCGGTCTCGGAATTGACCTCGACCAGCGCGCCCCGGTTGCCTTCGACGGCGACGCCGACCAGGCCTTCCGCGGCGACGCGGCCGGCCTTCTTGGCGGCGGCGGCGAGGCCCTTCTTGCGCAGCCAGTCGACCGCGGCCTCGAGATCGCCGCCGGCTTCGCCGAGCGCCTTCTTGCAGTCCATCATGCCGGCGCCGGTCTTCTCACGAAGCTCCTTCACGAGCGCTGCGGTGATCTCTGCCATATCGTCCTCGTATTCGGTTCGTTCGGCGCTGCGCCCAGTCTGCGGTCGCAAGCGCCCTCATCGAAAGAAAGGGGCGGCTGTCTGGGCCGCCCCGGTATCGTTGTCGCCTCAGGCGGCCGGCTGTTCCGGCTCGCCGGCCTCGACGACCGGCACCTCTTCGGCCTCCGGCAGGGCCTCTTCGACCGGCGCCTCCTCGAGGGCGCCGACATCGGCGCCGCTGGCGCTCATCTCGGCCTGGATGCCGGCGATGACGGCGCCGGAGAACAGCTCGCAGTACAGCTCGATCGCACGCAGCGCGTCGTCATTGCCCGGCACCGGGAAGGTGATGTGGTCCGGGCTGGAGTTGCTGTCGAGCACGGCGACGACCGGGATGCCGAGCTTGGTGGCCTCGAGCACCGCGATCGACTCCTTGTTGGTGTCGATGATGACGAGGATGTCGGGCAGGCCGCCCATGTCGCGGATGCCGCCCAGCGCCTTCTCGAGCTTGTCGCGCTCGCGGGTCAGGGTCAGCTGCTCCTTCTTGGTCAGGCCGAGCGCGCCCTGGGACAGCTGCTCGTCCATCTCCTTGAGGCGCTTGATCGACTGCGACACCGTCTTCCAGTTGGTCAGCATGCCGCCGAGCCAGCGATGGTTGACGAAGTACTGGCCGCAACGCTTGGCCGCCTCGGCGATCTGGTCCTGCGCCTGGCGCTTGGTGCCGACGAACAGGACGCGGCCGCCATTGGCGACGACGTCACGGACCGCGTCGAGCGCGCGGTGCAGCAGGGGCACGGTCTGCTCGAGATCGATGATGTGCACGCCGTTGCGCACGCCGAAGATGAACGGGCCCATCTTCGGGTTCCAGCGACGGGTGTGGTGGCCGAAATGCGCCCCGGCTTCGAGGAGCTGGCGCATGGTGAAGGTCGGCGTAGCCATGGTCGGAATGTCCTTTTCCGGTTGTTCCGCCGCGGGCCTTGCCCCTCGCCTGACCGCGGGATTGCGGATATGGCGAAAAGCACCGGAGCGACCGAGCCACTGCTGTGGTCAGGCCGCGATGCCCGCGTGTGGGATTGACGACGGCGCGGTTGATACGCCCTGCGCCCCGGAAATGCAAGCCGGGCGATCAGTTGGCGGCGGCGATCCCGACCCGCCATTCCTCGCGGACCTCCGCCTCCGGATCCGCCGACCGGGCCGAAGCGAGGCGGCGCAGCCCGGCCGGGCCGAGCAGCCGGGAGAGCGCCCAGACGGCGGCGCCGCGCACCGTGGCCGCGGCATCGTCGAGCAGCGGCTCGACCAGCGGCGCCAGCGCCGCGTCGCCGCTGTTGCCGACGGCGACCAGCACGTTGCGCAGGAAGCGGTCGCGGCCGATGCGCTTGATCGGCGACCCGGCGAAGGCCGCGCGGAAGCCGGCATCGTCGAATCCCAGCAGCGAGGCCAGGGCCGGGCCGTTCAGCTCCGGTCGCGGCGCCAGCGCCGCCTCGCGCCCCATCTCGGCGAACTTGTTCCAGGGGCACACCGCCAGGCAGTCGTCGCAGCCATAGATGCGGTTGCCGATCAGCGGCCGCAGCTCGTGCGGGATCGGGCCCTTGTGCTCGATGGTGAGGTAGGAGATGCAGCGCCTTGCATCCAGCCGGTAGGGCGTGGGGAACGCCGCGGTCGGGCAGGAATCGAGGCAGGCGCGGCAGGATCCGCAATGGTCCCGCTCGGGCGCGTCGGGCGGCAGCTCGATCGCCAGGTAGATCTCGCCGAGGAACAGCCAGGAGCCGTAGTCGCGCGACACCAGGTTGGTGTGCTTGCCCTGCCAGCCGATCCCGGCCTGCATCGCCAGCGGCTTCTCCATCACCGGGGCGGTGTCGACGAAGACCTTCAGTTCGGTGTTGAAGCTGCGGTGGATCCAGCCACCCAGTGCCTTCAGCTTCTTCTTGACCACGTCGTGGTAGTCGCGGCCCTGGGCGTAGACCGAGATCGCGCCCCGCCCCCGCTGCTGCAGCAGCGGCAGCGGATCCTCCGCCGGGCCGTAGTTGAGGCCGAGCGACAGCACGGTGCGCGCCTCCGGCCACAGGGTCAGGGGATCGGCCCGGCGGTCGGCATTCGCCTCCATCCAGCCCATCTCGCCGTGCTGCCCTTCGGCCAGGAACAGCGCCAGCCGCTCCCTCAGCTTCGGGTCCGGCACCGCTGCGGCGAAGCCGACGCTATCGAAGCCGAGCGCTTTCGCCTCGGCCCTGATCCGGTCCTTGATGTCGGCTGCGCCGGTCATCCCCGTCCGCGGTAGGGCGGCACGCCCTGGTCGGGCAGCCACAGCCCGTCCGGCGCCGGGCCGCTCTGGTAGAACACGTCGATCGGGATGCCGCCGCGCGGGTACCAGTAGCCGCCGATGCGCAGCCAGCGCGGCTTCATCGCCTTGATCAGCCGCTCGGCGACATTGACGGTGCAGTCCTCGTGGAAGGCGCCGTGGTTGCGGAACGACCCCAGGAACAGCTTCAGCGACTTGCTCTCGACGATCTTCGCCGCCGGGGCGTAGTCGATCACCAGATGGGCAAAGTCCGGCTGCCCGGTCATCGGGCACAGCGAGGTGAATTCCGGCGCGGTGAAGCGCACGAGGTACAGCTGCTTCGGCCGCGGATTCGCCACCGTCTCCAGCACCGCCGCCTCCGGCGATGCCGGCAGGGTGGTGGCCTGGCCGAGCTGGGTGAGCGCCTCGACGCCCTTTGCCTTGCCTGCCGTGGGCGCCTTGCGGGCCATGGTCCTCGTCTCCTACAGCGCCGGGATGTCGCCCTGCGCCTGTTCCGCCTCGAAGGCGGCGGTGAAGGCGTCGAGCGTGCCGGCGGCGATGGCGCCGCGCAGCCCGGCCATCAGGTCCTGATAATAGGTCAGGTTGTGCGTGGTCAGCAGCATCAGACCCAGCACCTCCTCGCTGCGCATCAGGTGGTGCAGGTAGGCGCGGCTGTACTGGCGGCAGGCCGGGCAGCGGCAGGCCTCGTCGAGCGGCCGCCCGTCATCCTGGTGCCGGGCGTTGCGCATGTTGACCGTGCCGCGGCGGGTGAAGGCCTGGCCGGTGCGGCCGGACCGGGTCGGCAGCACGCAGTCGAACATGTCGACGCCGCGGCGCACCGACCCGACCAGGTCGGACGGCTTGCCCACGCCCATGAGATAGCGCGGCCGGTCCTCGGGCAGCACCTGGGTGGTGACGTCGAGGGCGGCGAACATCCGCTCCTGCCCCTCGCCCACCGCCAGCCCACCGATGGCGTAGCCCTCGAAGCCGATGGCGGCCAGCGCGGCGGCGGATTCGGCGCGGAGGTCGGGGTAGACGCTGCCCTGGACGATGCCGAACTGGCCATAGCCCTGCCGGGCGACGAAGGCGTCGCGCGACCGCTTCGCCCACGCCATCGACAGCCGCATCGAGCTGGCCGCCACCTCCGGCTCCGACGGGAACGGCGTGCACTCGTCGAAGGCCATGGTGATGGTGGCGTCGAGCAGGTGCTGGATCTCGGTCGACCGCTCCGGCGTCAGCCGGTGCTCGCTGCCGTCGAGATGCGAGCGGAAGGTCACCCCGTCCTTGTCCATGCGCCGCAGCTTGGACAAGGACATCACCTGGAAGCCGCCGGAATCGGTCAGGATCGGGCCGGGCCAGTTCATGAAGCGGTGCAGCCCGCCCAGCCGGCCCACCCGCTCCGCCCCCGGCCGCAGCATCAGGTGGTAAGTGTTGCCCAGCACGATCTGGGCGCCGGTCGCGGCCACGTCCTCCGGCTTCATCGCCTTCACCGTGGCGGCGGTGCCGACCGGCATGAAGGTCGGGGTGTCGACCACGCCATGGGCGGTGTGCACGCGCCCGAGGCGGGCGGCGCCGTCATGGCCCAGGAGTTCGAAGCGGAAGGCGGGATCGGTCATGGGGCGGTCTGACGGTGCAGCAGGCTGGTGTCGCCATAGGAATAGAAGCGATAGCCGGTCGCGATGGCATGGGCATAGGCCTGCTTCATCCACTCAGTCCCGGCGAAGGCGCATACCAGCATGAACAGGGTCGACCGCGGCAGGTGGAAATTGGTCACCAGCAGGTCGACGACGCGGAAGCGGTGGCCGGGCGTGATGAAGATCGCGGTGCTGCCGGTGAAGGGGTGGACCGCGCCGTCCTCCCCCGCCGCGCTCTCCAGCAGGCGCAGGCTGGTGGTGCCGACCGCGACGACCCGGCCGCCGGCGGCGCGGGCGGCGTTGATCCGGGCGGCGGCCTCGGCGGTCAGCACGCCGCGCTCGGCATGCATCACATGCTCTTCGACGGTCTCGCTTTTGACCGGCAGGAAGGTGCCGGCGCCGACATGCAGCGTCAGCCGCACCGTCTCGACGCCGCGCGCCGTCAGGGCGTCGAGCAGCGCCGGGGTGAAGTGCAGCCCCGCGGTCGGCGCGGCGACGGCCCCGTCATGGGCGGCGAACATGGTCTGGTAGTCGTCGAGGTCGCGCGCATCCGGCCCGTCCGGCCGGTCGATATAGGGCGGCAGCGGGATCTCGCCATGGCGCTGCAGCTGGTCGGCCAGCGCGGCCGGGTCGTTAAAGGCGATCTCGACGTCGCCGCCCTCGCCCTTGGCAATCACCGTGGCGGTGAAATCCTCGGCGAAAACGATTGTGTCCCCCGGGCTCAGCTTCTTGGCCGGGCGGGCGAAGGCGCGCCAGCGCCCGGCGTCGACCGGCTGGTGCAGCATGATCTCGACCCCGGCCAGGCCGCGCTTGCCGCGCAGCCGCGCCGGAATCACCCGGGTGTCGTTGACCACCAGCACGTCGCCGGCCTTCAGCAGGCCCGGCAGGTCGCGCACATGCCAATCCGTCAGCTCGGGGCCGGTCATCAGCCCGCCCGCCTCGACCTCCAGCAGCCGCGCGGCGTCGCGCGGCTCGGCGGGCCGGTCGGCGATCAGCTGCCGCGGCAGATCGAAATCGAAATCGTCGACTCGCATGGGGCTCTGGGTCAGCCGTTCTGCAGCGTCGGCATCGGCATCACAACGTTCATCAGCGCGCGGAACGGCGCCAGGAACAGCAGCGCGCAGGCCAGCTTCACCGAGAGGTCGCCGGCCATCAGGCTCAGGATCGGCAGGCCGGTGCCGGCGAAGGCAATGGTGAAGAAGATGCCGGTGTCGACCACCGAGCCCAGGACCGAGCCGACGAAGGGCGCCTGCCACCAGGCGGCGCGGCGCAGCCGGTTGAAGATGTGGATGTCGAGCAGCTGCCCGACCAGGAAGGCGGTGCCGGAGGCCACGGCGATGCGCCAATCGGCCAGCCACAGCGACAGCACCACGGCGATGGCGAAGCCGGCATAGGCGACCTGGCGGGCACGGTGCGGGCCGAAGAAGCGGTTGGTCAGGTCGGTGACCAGGAAGGTCAGGGGATAGGTGAAGGCACCCCAGGTCAGCCAGTCGTTGATCGGGAACTGGACTAGGTAGTTCGAGGCCACCACCGCGCCGATCATGCAGATCAGCGCCAGGGCCATGCCGCGGGTTTCGGTGCGCAAGGCAAATTCTTCCAACAGACATCGCCCGCGGCGCAGCCATCCGCGCCCGGGTCCGGTGGGGGTTCTAGCGCGGGATCGCAGCTTTGGCCAGACTCTCGCGGCGGCGCGGCAACAAGCGCGGTTGCCGGATTCACTGCCGGCGCGACAACCGGTCCGATGGAGGGAACTGTTCACATGGGTCAAGGCTTGTGCTCCATGGTGCCTGTCCACCGCGCGCCGGGAAGGTCTCCGTGTCCATGATCGACGCTGTCCTGGTCCTCAATGCCGGCTCGTCGAGCCTCAAATTCGCACTCTACGAGCGCGATGGGCTGGCCCTGCTGTGCCGCGGCGGGATCAGCGAGATCGGCCGGGCCGGCAAGGTCAAGACCAGCGGGCCGCGGGCCGCCGGGCTGACCGCCGGCGGGGCGCCCCCAACCGGCGCGGACCGGGATGCGGTGACGCGATGGCTGGTGTCCGCGATCCGGCGCCTCGACGGCGTCACCCTGGCCGCGGCCGGGCACCGGGTCGTCCATGGCGGCGCCAGGTTCAGCGCGCCCGTGCGCATCGATCCCGCGGTGATGGCGGAGCTCGAGACGCTGATCCCCCTGGCGCCGAACCACCAGCAGCACAACCTCGCCGCGATCGCGGCCGTGGAGGCGGCCTGGCCGGGCCTGCCGCAGGTGGCCTGCTTCGACACCGCGTTCCACCGCACCCTGCCCCGCCTGGCGCAGCTGTTCCCCCTGCCGCGCGAGCTCACGGAGCAAGGGATCATCCGCTACGGCTTCCACGGCCTGTCCTACGAATACATCGCCGGACTCCTGCCCGACCTGCTCGGTACGCGCGCCTCTGGCCGGGTCATCGTCGCGCATCTCGGCAGCGGCGCCAGCCTGTGCGCCATGGCCAACCGCGCCAGCATCGCCACCACCATGGGGTTCACGGCGCTCGACGGCCTGATGATGGGCACGCGCTGCGGTGCGATCGACCCGGGCATCGTGCTCTACCTGCTGAACCAGCGGACGATGTCCCCGGCCGCGGTCGACGACCTGCTGAACACCCGGTCCGGCCTGCTCGGCGTTTCCGGGTCCAGCAGCGACGTCCATGTGCTCGAAGAGAGCACCGACCCGCACGCCGCCGAGGCGCTCGAGCTCTTCGCCTATCGCGTGGTGCGCGAGGCAGGGTCGCTCGTCGCAGCACTCGGCGGGCTCGATGCCTTCGTCTTCACGGCAGGCATCGGCGAGCATTCGGCCCGCCTGCGCCGGATGATCTGCCAGGGCATGGCATGGGCGGGGCTGCAGCTCGACGCCGGTCGGAACGACCGCGCCGAGGGCCGCATCAGCCGCGACGGTTCACCGGTGGACATCCTGGTGGTGCCCACCGACGAGGAGCTCCCGATCGCCAGGAGCCTCGAGAGATTGATCGGCGGCGACGCCAGCCAACAAGGGGATACGGGATGAACACGCCATCGGGTTCCGCTGCGGGCGTCGATGTCAGGGCCTCGGACGAGGAGCTGGGCCGGATCGACCAGTACTGGCGCGCGGCCAACTATCTGTCGGTCGGCCAGATCTACCTGCTCGACAACCCGCTGCTGCGCCAGCCGCTGACCGTGGAGCAGGTCAAGCCGCGCCTGCTCGGCCATTGGGGCACCACCCCGGGGCTGAACTTCGTCTACGCGCATCTCAACCGGCTGATCCGGGCGCGCGACCTCGACATGATCTACATCTGCGGGCCCGGCCATGGCGGCCCCGGCATGGTCGCCAACACCTATCTCGAAGGCAGCTACAGCGAGATCTATCCCGACATCTCGCCCGACGCGGAGGGGATGCGGAAGCTGTTTCGCCAGTTTTCCTTCCCCGGCGGCATCCCGAGCCATGCGGCGCCCGAGACCCCGGGCTCGATCCATGAGGGCGGCGAGCTGGGCTATGCCCTGGCCCACGCCTTCGGCGCGGCGTTCGACAATCCGGACCTGATCGTGGCCTGCGTGGTGGGCGACGGCGAGGCCGAAACCGGCGCCCTGGCCGCCTCCTGGCATTCGAACAAGTTCCTGAACCCGGCCCGCGACGGCGCCGTGCTGCCGATCCTGCATCTGAACGGCTACAAGATCGCCAACCCCACGCTGCTCGGCCGCATGGCGGAAAGCGACCTGCGCAGCCTGTTCGTCGGCTACGGCTACGAGCCGCTGTTCGTCGAGGGCAGCGATCCTGAAGCGATGCACCGGCTGATGGCCGACACGCTCGACGTCGCGGCCAACCGGATCCGGGCGATCCAGGCGGCCGCGCGGCAAGCGCAAGGTGCGACCGACCTGCCGCGCTGGCCGATGATCGTGCTGCGCAGCCCCAAGGGCTGGACCGGGCCGAAGGAGGTCGACGGCCAGAAGGTCGAGGGCTTCTGGCGGGCCCATCAGGTGCCGCTGTCGAAGGTCCGCGAGAACCCGGAGCACCTGCGCCTGCTCGAAGCCTGGATGCGCAGCTACAGGCCGGAGACCCTGTTCGACGAGTCGGGGCGGCTGCGGCCGGACCTGGCGGAGCTGGCGCCGTCGGGGGCTCGGCGCATGGGGGCCAACCCGAACGCCAATGGCGGGCTGCTGCGCCGGGAGCTCCGCCTGCCCGATTTCCGCGACCATGCCCTTGCCGTGCCGAAGCCGGGCGCCACCCAAGGCGAGGCGACCCGCGCCATGGGCACCTACCTGCGCGACGTGATGACCCTCAACGCCGAGGCCCGCAACTTCCGCATCGTGGGCCCGGACGAGACCGCCTCGAACCGCCTCGACGCCGTGTTCGAGGCGACCGACCGGGTGTGGATGGAGCCGATCGAGCCCTACGACGTGCACCTCGCCCGCGACGGCCGGGTGATGGAGGTGCTGAGCGAGCACCTCTGCCAGGGATGGCTCGAAGGCTATCTCCTGACCGGCCGCCACGGGCTGTTCTCCTGCTACGAGGCGTTCATCCACATCGTCGATTCGATGGTCAACCAGCACGCGAAGTGGCTGAAGGTCTCGCGCGGGCTGGGCTGGCGCCGGCCGATCGCATCGCTGAACTACCTGCTGACCTCGCATGTCTGGCGGCAGGACCACAACGGCTTCAGCCACCAGGATCCCGGCTTCGTCGACCTGGTGGTCAACAAGAAGGCCGACATCGTGCGGGTCTACCTGCCGCCCGACGCGAACTGCCTGCTGTGGGTGACCGACCACTGCCTGCGGACCTATGACCGCATCAACGTGATCGTGGCCGGCAAGCAGCCCGCGCCGCAATGGCTGGGCATCGAGGCGGCGGTCGCCCATTGCGAAGCCGGCATCGGCCTGTGGCGCTGGGCGAGCAACGACGACGGCCGTGAGCCGGACGTGGTGATGGCCTGCGCCGGCGACGTGCCGACCCTGGAGACGCTGGCGGCGGTGGACCTGCTGCGCCAGCACCTGCCCGAGCTCAAGGTCCGGGTCGTCAACGTCGTCGACCTCATGACCCTGCAGACCCGGGAGGAGCATCCCCACGGCCTGGCGGACCGCGATTTCGACAGCCTGTTCACCGCCGACAAGCCGGTGATCTTCGCCTATCACGGCTATCCCCAGCTGATTCACCGCCTGACCTATCGCCGGACCAACCACGCCAACCTGCATGTGCGCGGCTATCGGGAGGAAGGCACCACCACGACGCCGTTCGACATGGTGGTGCTGAACGGCCTGGACCGGTTCAGCCTGGCGACGATGGCGATCGAGCGCGTGCCGGGCCTGAACGCGACCGCCGCCCATGTCAAACAGGCCTTCCGCGAGGCGCTGATCGCGCACAAGGCGTACATCCGCGACACCGGGGAGGACATGCCGGAGATCCAGCAATGGGCCTGGCCGCACGGGACCGCGGACTGAGGCCTGGCGAGGGACCGGCCCGGCGAGACCAGGGCGCCGGGCCGGCCGGCTCATCCGGTCAGATCGGCTGGCCGACGTCGATGCGGTTGCCGTCCGGATCCTCGAACACGAAGGCGCGCAGGCCGTAATCCTT
Source organism: Inquilinus ginsengisoli (assembly GCF_031453975.1). Taxonomy (NCBI): domain Bacteria; kingdom Pseudomonadati; phylum Pseudomonadota; class Alphaproteobacteria; order Rhodospirillales; family Rhodospirillaceae; genus Inquilinus; species Inquilinus ginsengisoli. Next base: position 449,087 of record NZ_JAVDPW010000006.1, on the reverse strand, counting down.
GTCGCGCAGGCCCTTGACGATGCGCAGCCCGTGGTCCCGGCAGATCCGGTGCAGCGCGTCGACATCCGCGACCATCAGATGCGCCACGTTGAACGGCGCCGCCTTGTGGGCCGGCTGCAGCGTCAGATGCAGCTCGGCGGCGTCCCGCTGCAGGATCACAAAGCCGACGGGATCGCCGTTCTCGAAGGTTTTCCGGAACCCCAGGACCCCGGTGTAGAAGGCCTGCGCCTTGCCCATGTCGCGGACCGGAAGCATGGCCGCGATCCGCCCGAAGCGGATGCCGTGATCGGAAGTGTCGGTCATCGCGAAGTCTCGATGGGAGAGACAGGAGCGGCAACCCGGACGGTGCCGGAACGGTCGCCTGCCCTCCGGTGCAATGGGGGGACGGTGCCCCCGGAGATCGCCCTTTTAACGGCAGATCCGGGTTTCGGACAAGCAGGAGGCATGCGACCGACGTAGAGACAACTGTCGATACGGATGGCTTGCTCCCAAACGGCACCGTATCTACATATGTATAGACGTTGAGGACGAGCAGCCTGGGGCATGGAGGCCGGCATGAGAATGACCGTGAAGAAATGGGGGAACAGCGCCGCCGTGCGCATCCCCGCGGCGATCATGGATGTCGCGCGCCTCTCGATCGACCAGGCCGTGGATGTCCGCCTCGAGGGCGGCCGCATCATCATCGAGCCCATCCTCGACGACGGCATCGCCGGCACCGACCTCGAGACCCTGCTGGCCGGCGTCACCGACGAGAACCGGCACGATTCGGTCGATTTCGGCCCGGCCGTCGGCAAGGAGGTCTGGTAGATGGCGAAGCCGCCGGGCGCCGCGGCCTATGTCCCCGATCGCGGCGACATCGTGTGGGTCGATTTCGATCCGCAGGCGGGGCACGAGCAGGCCGGCCACCGCCCTGCCCTCGTCCTCTCGCCGGCGGCCTACAACGCCAAGGTCGGCCTGCTGGTCGCCTGCCCGATGACGACGAAGCCCAAGGGCTATCCGTTCGAGGTGCTGATCGCCGGCGGCGTCCCCAGCGCCGTGCTGGCCGACCAGGTGAAATCGCTCGACTGGCGGGCGCGGGGTGCGGTGTTCAAGGGCCGGGCCTCGGCGAACGAGGTGCTGGACGTGCGCAAGAAGCTGCGCGCGCTGGTCTAAGGTTGCGTAGGTTGGGTTCGCATAAGCGAACCCAACACCGGTCCAGGCTGCGCGATGTTGGGTTCGCCGAGGCGAACCCAACCTACGGGCGAAATCGTTCCCGGCCGTCAGAACTCCTCGACGCTGAGCACGCCGGGCACCGATTTCAGCGCGGCCTTGGCCCGGCCGCCCACGGCATAGCCGCCGGGCAGCTCGATCTCGACCTCCTCGGTCGGCGCCAGCAGCAGCTGCAGGTTGACCTTGCACCGCCCCTGCCCTTCGCGGTCGAGCAGCCCGTGCAGCGGCTGGATGGCATGGACCCCGTCGACATAGATCACGAAGCGCGCCGCGCTGCGGGCCAGGGCCTGGTCGATCGGCTCGACCGACATCGCGGTCAGCCGCAGCTCCTCGCCGCGGCTCTGGATCTCCACCGCCATGGCCAAAGCGGCGCCGACCTCGAGCAGCTGCCGCGCCGTCGCCAGCGTCTCGGCGAAGAAGGTGACCTCGAACACGCCGCTGGCGTCGGAGAAGGTGCCGAAGCACATGCGGTTACCGGTCTTGGTGGTCATCTCCCGCTTGGCCATCAGGATGCCGGCGAGCCGCAGCTGGGTGTGCCCCATCCGCATCTTCTGGCCGATCTCGGCCGAGCGCACCGAGCCCAGGCGCTTGGTGTTGTAGGTGTCGAGCGGATGGGCCGAGAGGTAGAAGCCGACCGCGTCGAACTCCTGCCGCAGCCGCTCCATCGAATCCCAGTCGGGGATGGTCGGCAGCGGCGGCGCGCTGAGTTCGCCGCCGGTCGGGCCGCCGAACAGGCCGATCTGGCCGCTCTCGCGCTCCGCCACCATGGTGTGGGCGTAGCGCAGCAGCGTGTCGAAGGCGGCCACGACACGGGCGCGGTTCTTGTCGATCGAATCGAAAGCCCCGGCCCGGGCCAGGTTCTCCAGCTGGCGCTTGTTCAAGAGCTTGAGGTCGAGCCGCCGGGCCAGGTCGAACAGGTCTTTGAAGGGGCCGCCGCGGTCGCGCTCCAGCACCAGGCTGCGCATCGCCTCCGGCCCCACCCCCTTGATCGCGCCGAGGGCGTAGCGGATGGCCTTGCCGCCGTCGGGCAGCGTCTCGACCGCGAACACCGCCTCCGACTTGTTGATGTCGGGGATCAGGAGCTTGATGCGCAGGCGCGTCAGCTCCTGCCGGAAGACGTTCAGCTTGTCGGTGTTGCCGAGGTCGAGCGTCATCGACGCCGCCATGAACTCGACCGGATGGTTCGCCTTCAGATAGGCGGTCTGGTAGGCGACGATGGCATAGGCGGCGGCGTGCGACTTGTTGAAGCCGTAGCCTGCGAACTTCTCGACCTGGTCGAAGATGTTCGACGCCTGCCCCGCCGGCACGCCGCGGGCGACCGCGCCCTCGACGAAGCTGGCCTTCTGGGCATCCATCTCCGCCTTGATCTTCTTGCCCATGGCGCGGCGCAGCAGGTCGGCGCCGCCGAGCGAATAGCCCGCCAGGGTCTGGGCGACCTGCATCACCTGTTCCTGGTAGACCATGATGCCGTAGGTCTCTTCCAGGATCGGCTGCAGCGACGGATGCAGGTAGTCGGGCGCCTTGGTGCCGTTCTTCACCTCGATGAAGGTCGGGATGTTGTCCATCGGGCCGGGGCGGTACAGCGCCACCAGCGCGATGATGTCGCCGATGCGGTTCGGCTTCATCCGGCGCAGCACGTCGCGCATGCCGGAACTTTCCAGCTGGAACACCCCGGTCGCCTCCGCCCGGCCGAGCATGGCGTAGGTCGGCCCGTCGTCGAGCGGGATGTGCGCCAGGTCGATCTCGACCCCGCTGGCCTTGATCAGGTTCTCGGCCACGCGCAGCACGGTCAGCGTCTTCAGGCCGAGGAAGTCGAACTTCACCAGCCCGGCCTGCTCGACATACTTCATGTTGAACTGGGTGGCGGGGACCGGCGAGCGCGGGTCTCGGTACAGCGCCACCAGCTCGTGCAGCGGCCGGTCGCCGATGACCACGCCGGCGGCGTGGGTCGAGGCGTGGCGGTACAGCCCCTCCAGCTTCATCGCCAGGTCGATCAGGTGGCGCACCCGCTCGTCGTTGTCGCGCTCCTGCTGCAGCGCCGGTTCGCCGTCGATCGCCTGGGACAGGGTGACCGGGTTGGCCGGGTTGTTCGGCACCAGCTTGCAGATGCGGTCGACCTGGCCGTAGGGCATCTGCAGCACGCGGCCGACGTCGCGCAGCACGGCGCGGGCCTGCAGCTTTCCGAAGGTGATGATCTGCGCCACCCGGTCATGCCCGTACTTGTCGCGGACATAGGTGATCACCTCGTCGCGCCGGTCCTGGCAGAAGTCGATGTCGAAGTCGGGCATCGACACGCGTTCCGGGTTGAGGAAGCGCTCGAACAGCAGGCCGAAGCGCAGCGGGTCGAGATCGGTGATGGTCAGCACCCAGGCGACGACCGAGCCGGCGCCGGAGCCACGGCCCGGGCCGACCGGGATGTCGTTCGCCTTGGACCATTTGATGAAGTCCGAGACGATCAGGAAGTAGCCGGGGAAGCCCATCTTCTCGATGACGTCGAGCTCGTAGTCGAGCCGGGCGGTGTAGGTCTCCAGCGCCGCCGCGCGCTCGGCCTCGCCCATCTCGGGCGTGTAGACATGGGCCTCCAGCCGCGCCGTCAGCCCCTCCTTGGCCTGGGCGCGCAGCTCCTCCGCCTCGGTCCGCCCCGCCTCGCTCGGGAAGGTCGGCAGGATCGGCGCCCGCTTCTTCGGCATCACCGCGCAGCGCTTCGCGATCACCACCGTGTTGTCGACCGCCTCCGGCAGGTCGGCGAACAGCTGCCGCATCTCCTCGGCCGGGCGGAAGCGGTGGTCGCGGGTCACCCGCCGCCGGTTGGCCTCGACCACATAGGTGCCCTCGGCGATGCACAGCAGCGCGTCATGCGCCTCGTACATGTCCTCGGTGGTGAAGAAGCAGTCGTTGGTCGCGACCAGCGGGATGTTCTCGCTGTAGGCGAAATCGATCAGCGCCGCCTCGATCCGGTCCTCGTCCTCCTGCCCGTGCCGCATCAGCTCGACATAGAGCCGGTCCGGGAACAGCGCCTTGAGCGAGCGCAGCGTCGCCAGCGCCCGGTCCGGATGCTCGGCCAGCAACAACCGCCCGACCGGCCCCTTCGGCCCGCCGGTCAGGGCGATCAGGCCGTCGGTGTAGCCCTGCAGCGCCTCCAGCGACAGCTGCGGCGCCAAGCCCTGCTCGGTCTCGAGATAGGCGCGGCTGGTCAGCGCCATCAGGTTCTCGTAGCCGCGCTCGTCCTGGGCCAGCAGCACCAGGCAGTCGGGGTCGGCGATGGCCGGCCCGCCGACCCGGGCGCCGGTCTCGACCTCGGTGCGGGCGATGGCGAGGATGGTGCCGATGATCGGCTGGATGCCGGCATCCTTGGCCGCCAGGGCGAATTCCAGGGCGCCGAACAGGTTGCCGGTGTCGGTGACCGCCACCGCCGGCATCTGCATCTTCTTGCAGATGCCGATCAGCTCCTTGATCTTGATCGCCCCTTCCGACAGGGAGTAGGCGCTGTGCACCCGCAGATGGATGAAATCGGCGTGTGGCATGGCGGCGGTGCTCCGCGGCGACGGGATCCGGGGTGGCCCGATTCAGCAGAATCGGACGACAGGGTATTCATAACGCATCCCATCCCCCGCCGTCATTGCGAGGAGGCGAAGCCGACGAAGCAATCCATGGTGCCGGTGCGCGTGGCCCTGGATTGCTTCGCTGCGCTCGCAATGACGGTGTTGGGATGTCTTAAAAGCTCTCGCGGGGCGGGATCACTCGTACCGCAGGGCCTCCACGGGATCGAGCCGCGCGGCCCGCCAGGCCGGGTAGATCGAGGCCAGGAAGGACAGGGCCAGCGCCATGCCGCAGACCAGCAGCACCTCGCCGGCGTTGATCTCGGTCGGGATCCGGGTCAGGGAGTACTGCTTGGGATCGAAGATGACCATGCCGGTCAGGCTCTGCAGCCCCTGGCGGATCGGCTCGAGGTTGTCAGCCAGCGCGACGCCGAGGCCCAGGCCGACCAGGGTGCCCACCGCGCCGATGATGGCGCCGGTCATGAAGAAGATGCGCAGGATGGCCCCGCGCGTGGCGCCCATGGTGCGCAGGATGGCGATGTCGCCGCCCTTGTCCTTCACCAGCATGATCAGGCTGGAGATGATGTTGAACGCGGCCACCAGCACGATCAGCGACAGGATGACGAAGATGACGTTGCGCTGGCCCTCGACGATGTCGAGATAGCCGGCCAGCGCCTGCTGCCAGTCGAAGAAGCGGAAGCCGGGCCCGGTGGCCTGCTGCAGCGGGTCGCGCAGCGCCGCGATCCGGTCGGGGTCGCGCACGAACAGGTCGAGCCGGGTGACCCCGCCGCCCATCTGCAGGAGGGATTGCGCCGCTTCCAGCGGCATCACCGCGACACCCGAATCGAATTCGTAGAGGCCGGCCTCGAAGATCGCGACCACGGTGAAGGCCTTGACCTTCGGCGAGCTGTCCGGGGCGGCCTCGCCCTGCCCTGTCGACCCCGCGCCCGGGGCCAGCAGGGTGATGCGGCCGCCGAGGCCGACGCCGAGCTTGTCCGCCAGCGCCTTGCCGATCGCCACCGCCTCAGTGCCGGCGAAGGCGCCGGGGGACTGGATCTGCAGGTCGCGGGCGATCAGCGGCCGGGCCAGGAAGTCCTCCGGCCGCTCGCCGCGGATCTGGACGCCGGCCGAGGCGCTGCCGGCGCTGGCCAGGGCCATGCCCTGGATCACCGGCAGCACCTGGGTGACGCCGTCGACCCCGCGCAGCCGCCCGGCCACCGGTGCGTAGTCGGTGATCTCGCTCTGGCCCAGGGCGTAGATACTGACATGGGCGTTGAGGCCGAGGAAGCGGGCCAGGAGCTCGGTGCGGAAGCCGTTCATCACGGAGGTGACGGTGATTAGCGTGGCAACGCCGAGCACGATGCCGAGCAGCGAGAACCCGGCGATGACCGAGACGAAGCCCTGCTTGCGGCGGGCCCGGAGGTAGCGGAAGGCGACGGTGCGTTCGAAGGCGTTGAACATGCGGGCGCCCCTACTGCCCAACCAGCACGCCGTCGCGCATCTCGACCACGCGGTCCATCCGCGACGCCAGGTCGAGGTTGTGGGTGGCGATCAGGGCGCCGACGCGGGTCGACCGCACCACTTCGACCAGCATCTCGAACACAGCCTCGGCGGTGCTGTGGTCGAGGTTGCCGGTCGGCTCGTCGGCGATCAGCACCTTCGGCGCATTGGCCAGCGCCCGGGCGATGGCGACGCGCTGCTGCTCGCCGCCCGACAGCTGGGCCGGGCGATGGTCGAGCCGGGCGGCCAGGCCGACCCGGGCCAGCAGGTCCCGCCCCCGCTGCCGCGCCGCCGGCCGCGCCGCGCCGGCGATCATCTGCGGCAGCACCACGTTCTCGATCGCGCTGAACTCGGGCAGCAGGTGGTGGAACTGGTAGACGAAGCCGATGGCGGAGCGGCGCAGCGCCGTGCGCGGCCCGTCGCCTAGCCCGTCGCAGCGCTGGCCGGCGACGGTGATGGTGCCGCCGTCCGGCCGCTCCAGCAGCCCGGCGATGTGCAGCAGGGTCGACTTGCCGGCACCGCTGGGGCCGACCAGGGCCACGATCTCGCCCGCGGCGATCGACAGGTCGGCGCCGCGCAGCACGTCGAGCCGGGTCTCGCCCTGCTGGAAGCTGCGGCGGATGCCCTCGAGGCGCAGCACGTCGGCGGTGGGGGCAGCGGTCATGGCGGCGTCACTCATAGCGCAGGGCCTCCACCGGATCGAGCCGGGCCGCCCGCCAGGCCGGGAAGATCGAGGCCAGGAAGGTCAGGCCGACGGCCAGCAGGCAGACCCAGACGACCTGGCCGGCATCGACCCGCGCGGGAAGCTGGGCGATGAAGCTGAATTCGGCGGCGAAGGTCTCGGGGCCCAGCACGCCCTGCAGCCAGGCACGGATGGCGTCGACATTGGCGGCCAAGGCGAGGCCGAGGGCCAGGCCTGCGGCGGTGCCGACCAGGCCGATGGTGGCCCCGGTCAGGAAGAAGATGCGCAGGATGGCGCCGCGGGTGGCGCCCATGGTGCGCAGGATGGCGATGTCGCTGCCCTTGTCCTTCACCAGCATGACCAGGCTGGAGACGATGTTGAACGCCGCCACCAGGATGATCAGGGTCAGGATGATGAACATGACGTTGCGCTCGACCTGCAGCGCCGTGAAGATCGTGGCGTTGGCGTCGCGCCAGTCCGACACCTGGAGGTCCGGCCCCGCGGCCTGGGCCACCGCGGCGCGGACGGCATCGAGCCGCTCCGGGTCGGCGACGAACAGCTCGAGGCCGCCGGCCTGCCCCTTCATCTGAAACAGCAGCTGCGCCGCCTCCAGCGGCATGTAGACCGTGGCGGAATCATATTCCGGCCGGCCGGTGCTGAAGATCCCGGCGATCACATAGGTCTTCGACCGCGGCACCGACCCGAAGGCGGTGCGGTTGAAATGCGGCGTCACCAGCGTCAGCTCGTCGCCGACGCGGACGCCGAACTGCCCGGCCAGGCCGCTGCCGATCGCGATCGCATCGGTGCCCGAGAAATCCTCCGGCTTGTCGATGTACAGCGACTTGGCGATCGCGGGTCGATTCAGGAAATCCGCTGGCTCCACCCCGCGCACCGCCGCATAGGCCGCGCCCTGCAGCGAGGAGTCGCGGCTGACCAGCGCCTGGTCCTGGATCACCGGCGTCACCCGCAGGACGCCCGGCACCTGCCGCAGCTTGTCGGCCAGCGGGCCATAGTCCGGCAGCCCGGCGCCGGCTTTGGCGGTAACGCTGAGATGGCCGTCGAGGCCCAGCACGCGCTGCACCAGCTGGGCGCGGAAGCCGTTCATCACCGACATGACGATGATCAGCGTCGCCACGCCCAGCAGGATGCCGACCAGCGAAAAGCCGGCGATGACCGAGATGAAGCCTTCCTTCCGGCGGGCCCGAAGGTAGCGGAAGGCGACGGTCCGTTCGAAGGCGTTGAACATGCGGGGGCCAGCGGGTCGGGGGCGCGGCGCGGGATCAGCCCTTGATCCGCGCCACCACCGCGTCGAGCGGCAGCTCCAGCTTTTCGCCGGTGGCGCGGCGCTTGATCTCGGCCACGCCGGAGGCGGCGCCGCGCGGCCCGATCACCACCTGCCAGGGCAGGCCGATCAGGTCCATCTGGGCGAACTTGGCGCCTGCCCGCTCGTCGCGGTCGTCATAGAGCGGGTCGAGGCCGGCGGCCTGGAAGCGCTGGTACAGGTCCTGGGCCGCGGCGTCGCAGGCGGCGTCACCCGGCTTCAGGTTGATCAGCCCGACATCGAAGGGCGCCACCGCATCCGGCCAGATGATGCCGGCTTCGTCATGGCTGGCCTCGATGATCGCACCCGCCAGGCGCGACACGCCGATGCCGTAGCTGCCCATCTCGACCGGGCGCTGCACGCCGTCCGGCCCGGCGACCTGGGCGTTCATCGCGGCGGAGTACTTGGTGCCGAAATAGAAGATGTGGCCGACCTCGATGCCGCGCCGGGTTTGCAGCTCGGCAACCGGCACCGGGCACTTCGCGGGATCGTGCATCTCGTCGGCCGCGGCGTAGAGGCCGGTGACGCGGTCGACGAAGGCCGCCAGGTCGTCGTCGGGGCCGAGCTGCCGCGCCTCGGTGTCCAGCTCCAGCAGGCGCGGGTCGACATAGACCTGGCTCTCGCCGGTCTCGGCCAGGATCTGGAACTCGTGGCTGAGGTCGCCGCCGATCGGCCCGGTGTCGGCCTTCACCGGCACGGCCTTCAGCCCGAGGCGGGCGAAGGTGCTGAGATAGCAGACGAAGAACTTGTTGTAAGACGTTCTGGCGGCTTCGTAATCGACGTCGAAGCTATAGGCGTCCTTCATCAGGAACTCGCGGCCGCGCATGACGCCGAAGCGGGGGCGCACCTCGTCCCGGAACTTCCACTGGATGTGGTACAGCAGCTGCGGCAGCTGCTTGTAGCTCTTCACCGACGACCGGAAGATGTCGGTGATCATCTCCTCATTGGTCGGCCCGAACAGCATGTCGCGATCGTTGCGGTCGCGGATGCGCAGCATCTCCTTGCCGTAGTCGTCGTAGCGGCCGCTCTCGCGCCACAGATCGGCCGGCTGGATCGTCGGCATCAGCAGTTCCTGGCAGCCGAAGCGGTCCTGCTCCTCGCGCACCACCTGCTCGATCTTCTTCAGCACCCGATAGCCCAGCGGCAGCCACGCATAGATGCCGGCCGCCTGCTGGCGGATCATGCCAGCGCGCAGCATCAGGCGATGCGACACGATCTGCGCTTCGCTGGGATTCTCCTTCAGGGTGGGCAGGAAGAACTGGGACAGGCGCATCGAGCGGGGCTTCCGTCTGGACCGGGGAGTGGCAACACAGGCGCGCGACTTTAGGGAAGGACCGCCGGCCTGTCCATGCGGGCTTCGCGGCGGCGCCCGCCCCATCGCCCGCCACCGGTCCTCCCGGTTCGCGGTGCGGCGATGCCTCATCCCTGCTCAATCGCCCAGCGAATGACCTGCCGCCTTTCGGGACCAAAAACCGCTCTTCGGCCACCGATGGGATTTCCGTCCGAGTCCGCCAAATCGTCCTCATCCCGCACCTGAATTCGCCCTGATCTGGGGGCATGGGCGCCATGCGATTCTGCGTGACAGCCCCATTTTTCCTCGCTAAGGTCCGCCTCGCCTGACCAAAAGAATCGAAAAGGGCAGGCCCGAGTTTAGGGAGGAAACTGTCGGGAGTGCCGGAGAAGCGTCAGCTTCCCGGTGACAAAAAATAAGACAGGTTTCGTGCGGCAGGCGCTTCGGCCCTGCCGTTTTTTTATGCATGAACACGTGTGCCGCGACATTCGGCAGACGGCGCCCGTTGCGGCGGATCAGGCCCCTCGCCGCCAGGGCGGGTCGAGTTTCAGGATCTCGGCGTAGACCGGGCAGCCGGCATGGTGGGTGCCGCGCAGATAGCCCAGGCTCATCAGGAATTCGTTGACGATCTCGCCGCCGGTGAAGCGGAAGGTCTGCTTGAACAGCTTCACCCATTCCGCCTTCGCCAGGGGGTGGTGCGCGTCGATCCAGGCGGCGAAGCTGCCATGGCTGGCGCGGATCGCCTGCAGCCGCTTGGCGTTCTCGATCGCGGCATCCACCTTCAGCCGGTTGCGGACGATGCCGGCATCGGCCAGCAGCCGGGCACGGTCGGCGTCGTCGAACGCGGCGACCTTGTCGATGTCGTAGCCGGCATAGGCGCGGCGGAAGCCCTCGCGCTTCTTCAGCATCAGGCCCCAGGACAGGCCGGCCTGGTTGATCTCCAGGATCAGCCGCTCGAACAGCACCGCGTCGTCGCGGGCGGGGAAGCCGTATTCGGTGTCGTGATAGGCCTTGTGGAGCGGGTCGGTGCCGGCGAAGGCGCAGTAGCTCTTCTCCGGCGCCGGGTCCTTCACTGCTGCGACGACGTCCATGTTGCGGCCCAATCCCGGAAGGAGAACACGTTCTCGGTGATCAGAATGTTGATGATCACCCATAGCACGATGCTGATCGCGGTGGTGATCAGCACCTTGCGCAGCAGCCGGGGATTGCTCGGCGCCCCGACCTGGTGGCCCGGCTGCACATTGTCGACCTCGGGCCGCACGCCGAAAGGCAGGACCATGAAGATCACGGTCCACCAGATGATGACGAAGACGACGAAGCCGCTGAACAAACCCATGCCGAACCCTCCCGGACCTTACCGGCCCTGCTTACCCGTCCGGCGCGCCGGGATACATGGGGCTTTTCGTCATGCCCGACCTTGGCCGGCCCTAGACCTGCTCGATCTCGGTCAGCGTGCCGACGAGGTCGGCCGGGTGCAGGAACAGCACCGGCTTGCCATGGGCGCCGATCCTGGGTTCGCCGTCGCCGAGCACGCGTAGGCCAGCCGCCACCAGCCGGTCGCGCGCCGCCAGGATGTCGTCGACCTCGTAGCAGAGATGGTGGATGCCGCCCTTCGGGTTGCGCTCCAGGAACTTCGCGATCGGCGAGTCGGCGCCCAGCGGGTGCAGCAGCTCGATCTTGGTGTTCGGCAGCACCACGAAGACCGTGGTCACGCCGTGCTCCGGCAGGTCGGTCGGCGCCGACACCTCGGCGCCCAGCGTCTCGCCGTACAGGTGCGTCGCCGCCGCCAGGTCGGGCACGGCGATGGCGACATGGTTGAGCCGGCCGATCATGATGCGGTCCCTCGCATGGCTGCTTCCTGGGTTCTATACCCTTGTCATGCCACGGCTTGACCGTGGCATCCAGGGGCGGCCAGAGCGGCTCTTCGTGGCCCCTGGATTGCCCGGTCAAGCCGGGCAATGACAGGACGAGGAAGAGGTTCCCCTTCCCTCACAACCGGATCAGGTGCACCTCGGTGACCGGCTTCTTGCCGTGCCAGCTGCGGATCGTGCGCCGCACCGTGACCCGGGCGGTCTCGCTGATCGCCGAATCGTCGTTGCGCTGGGCCCGCGGCAGGTTCTGGATGGCGCCGCGCACCTCCTCCGCCACCTCGGCCTCGCTCTCGGCCAAATCCTCGGCGTCCTCGATGCCAAGCAGCGCCACCTTGGGATCGGCGGCCAGGCGGCCGTCGCGGTCCAGCACCAGGGTAATGACCGCGGCGCCATTGTGGATGATGCGCTGGCGGTCGCGGATCGCTTCGCCGTCCAGCGGCACCAGATGGTGCCCGTCCAGCGCCAGGCGGCCGTGCTCGACATTGTCGACGATCTCGGCCGGCCCGGGCGCCAGGCGGATCAGGGCGCCGTTGTGCGGCACCAGCGTCTCCGACACCTGCCCCTCGCGGGCCAGCGCCGCATGGGCCTGCATGTGCCGCTCCTCACCATGCACCGGCACCACGATCTTCGGCTTCAGCCACTGGTAGAGCGTGGTCAGCTCGTCCCGCGCCGGATGGCCGGAGCAATGCACCATGGCATCGTCCGGGGTCAGCAGGGTGACGCCCTGGGCCACCAGCGCGTTCTGCACCCGGCCGATCGCCTTCTCGTTGCCCGGGATCTCGCGGGCCGAGAAGATCACCGTGTCGCCGGCCTCCAGCGTGATGTGCGGGTGGCTGTCGCTGGCGATGCGCGACAGGGCCGAGCGCGGCTCGCCCTGGCTGCCGGTGCAGATCAGCACGATCTTGTCGCGCGGGATGTAGCCGAACTGGTCCTCGCGGATGAACGGCTCGGGCAGCTTGGTCATGTAGCCGGTGCTCTGCGCCGCCTCCATGATCTTCCACAGCGACCGGCCGACCAGGGCGCAGTGCCGACCGGCCTTCTGCGCCGCCAGCACCACGCTGTGGATGCGGGCGACGTTGGACGAGAAGCAGGTGACCACGACGCGGTTCTTCTGGGCGGCGATCACGGCGGCAAGGCCCTCGCGCACCTCCTCCTCGGAGGCGGAGCGGCCGGGGGTCAGCGCGTTGGTGCTGTCGCCCATCACCGCGACCACGCCCTCTTCGCCCAGTCGGCGCAGCTTGGCCTCGTCGTAGGACGCGCCGACCTGCGGCGCCGGGTCGAGCTTCCAGTCGCCGGTGTGGACAATGTTGCCGTGCTTGGTGCGGATCACCAGCGCGCTCGGCTCCGGCACCGAATGGGTCATGGTGATGAAGCCGACGCCGAACGGGCCGATCTGGACGTCGCCGCCCAGCGGCACCTCGATGATCTTCACCTGGTCGGCATAGTCGGTCTCGCGCAGCTTGATGCGCAGCACCGCGGCGGTGAAGGGCGTGGCGTAGATCGGGCAGCGCAGGTCGGGCCACAGATGGGTGATGGCGCCCACATGGTCCTCATGGGCATGGGTGATGACCATGCCGACCAGGTCGTCGCGCCGCCGCTCGATGAAGGCCGGGTCCGGCAGGATCAGGTCGACGCCCGGCACCGAATCATCGGCGAAGGTGACCCCGCAATCGACCATCAGCCAATGGCCGTCATGGCCGTAGAGGTACATGTTCATCCCGATCTCGCCCGCACCTCCGAGCGGAAGAAAGTAAAGGGCGTCGTCGGGCCGCGAAATCGGGGTCCGGGAGGTGCTGGTCGCGGATGAGAAGCTCATGCTGTGGTGTTTCGCTCGTAGATAAGGCGCAGTCCGCGCAGGGTCAGTTCACTGTCGATGTGGTCGATCATATGGGTCGCCTGAGCGAAAACGCTACCAAGGCCGCCGGTGGTGATCACGGTGACGGGGGGCGTGCCGGTCGGCGACAGCTCCGCCTTGATCCGGGTGATCAGCCCTTCGATCATGCTGAGGTAGCCCCAGAACATGCCGGATTGCATGGCGCTGATGGTGCCGTGGCCGATGACATGCTCCGGCCGCACGATCTCGACCTTGGGCAGCTGGGCCGCCACCTTGTGCAGGGCGTCGAGCGCCAGCTGCGGGCCCGGGGCGATGATGCCCCCGACGAAGTCGCCATCGGCGTTGACCACGTCGAAGGTGGTGCCGGTGCCGATGTCGACCACGATCAGCGGCGGCTTGTAGGCGGCGCCGGCCGACACGGCGTTGACCAGGCGGTCGGCCCCGGCCTCGCGCGGGTTCAGCAGCAGGTTGCGGATGCCGAGCTCGACGTCGGGGTCGCCGACCCGCATCGGGTCAGTGCCGAAATGGTCGCGGCACAGCTTGGCCAGGTTGAAGGTCGCGGCCGGGACCACGCTGGACAGGATCGAGCGGGTGACGTCGATCGGCCGCAGCCCGCGCATCGCCATCAGCGAGACCAGCCACACGGCGTATTCGTCGGAGGTGCGGCGGCTGTCGGTGGCGATGCGCCACTGGCCCTTCTGCTGCGCCCCGTCGAACACGGCGAAGACGATGTTGGTGTTGCCCGCGTCGATGGCGAGAAGCATCTCAGCCGCTCCCGAAGAAGACGTCGCCCGCGGTGATGCTGTGCCGCCCGCGCTCGGTGCGCAAGATCAGAGCGCCGCTGGGGTCGATGTGCTCGAACACGCCCTCCAGCGTCTCGTGCTCCAGCCGCACCCGGATGCGGGCGCCGAGGCCGACGGCGCGCTCCAGCCAGGCGGCCCGGGTGGCGTCGAAGCCCTGGTCCCGCCACTCCGCCAGGCGCCGCTCCAGCGCCTCGGCATAGCGCGCCAGCACCGCCTCGACCGTGGCTCCGGGCGCGCCGGCGGCGTGCAGGTCGGTGGCGTGGTAGTCGGCCAGTTCAGGGTGGTGGGCGATGTTCATGCCGGTGCCGGCGACGATCCAGTCGACCGTCCTGTCCGGCGCCACCGCCGCCTCCAGCAGGATGCCGGCCAGCTTGTCGCCGGCGATCTGCAGGTCGTTCGGCCATTTCAGCTTCGGCTCGACCCCGAAGCTCGCCGCCGCATCGGCCAGGGCGACGCCGACCACGAAGGTCAGCTCGCCCGCCCGGGCGAAGGGCAGGTCCGGCCGCAGGATGGTCGAGCAGTAGAGGTTGCCTTCCGGCGAGGCCCAACCGCGGCCGCGGCGGCCCCTGCCCGTCTCCTGCCGCCTGGCCCAGACGATGGTGCCGTGGCCGGCGCCCGCCGCGGCAAGCGCCCGCGCCTCGTCATTGGTGCTGCCGACGCTGTCGCGCGCGTCGAGCTGCCAGCCTTGCGGCAGGGAGACGGTCATCAACCCCCGAACAGACTGGCCGCAGCCGCCTGGGCCGCGCCGGTCAGCGGCGCCGGCAGGATCCAGAAGAAGACGATGAACAGCGTCGCGACCGCCAGGATCGACGGCAGCGCCGCACCCGCCGGCTTGTCGAAGGCGATCTTCGGGTCCTCGAAGTACATCACCCGGATGACGCGCAGGTAGTAGTAGGCCGACACCACGCTCGACACCACGCCGATCACCGCCAGGATGATGAAGCCGGTGGTGCCCTGGGCGATCACCGCGCGGAACACGTAGAGCTTGGCAAAGAACCCGGCCAGCGGCGGGATGCCGGCCATCGAGAACATCATGATGACCAGGGCGAAGGCGGTGCCCGGGTTGGACTTGCCGAGGCCGGCGAGGTCCTGGATGCCCTCAACCGCCTTGCCGTCCACCCGCATCGACAGGATCACGGCGAAGGTGCCGATGCTCATGGCGACATAGATCGAGAGGTAGACGATGACCGCGGTGATGCCGTCCGGCGTGCCGGCGGCGAGGCCCAGCAGGGCGAAGCCGACATGGCCGATCGAGGAATAGGCCATCAGCCGCTTGACGTTGGTCTGCGCGATCGCGGCGAAGGCGCCGAGGATCATCGACAGCGCCGAGGCCACGACGATGATCTGCTGCCACTGGCTGGTCAGGTGGCCGAAGGGTTCGACCAGGACGCGGACGAACAGCGCCATGGCGGCGACCTTGGGCGCCACCGCGAAGAAGGCGGTGACCGGGGTCGGCGCCCCCTCATAGACGTCGGGCGTCCACATGTGGAACGGCACGGCCGAGACCTTGAAGGCCAGGCCGGCGCAGATGAAGACGATGCCGATGATGACGCCCATCGACGCCAGCTGCCCGGCCGGCAGGGCCTGGGCCAGCCCGTCGAAGGCGACGGTGCCGGTGAAGCCGTAGACCAGCGAGGCGCCGTACAGCAGCATGCCCGAGGACAGGGCGCCGAGGACGAAGTACTTCAGCCCGGCCTCGCTCGACCGCTCCGAATCCCGGTTGAAGGCGGCGACGACGTAGAGCGCGAGGCTCTGCAGCTCAAGCCCGAGATAGAGGGCGATCAGGCTGTTGGCGCTGACCATCAGCAGCATGCCGAGCGTCGCCAGCACGAACAGCACCGGGAACTCGAAGCGCGACATGTTCTCGTGCTCGAGATAGTCGAGCGACAGGATCAGGGCCAGCGACGACCCAACCAGCACCAGGATCTTCATGAACACGGCGAAGCCGTCGGTCACGAACATGCCGTTGAAGGTCAGCACCCGGCCCTGCGGCCCCATCACCAGCAGCGCGGCGGTGATGATGAAAGACATAACCGCCAGCGCCGCGACGATGCGGGTCGACTTCTCGCCGAGGAACACGCCGATCAGCAGCAGCGCCAGGCCGGCGCAGGCCAGGAAGATTTCCGGCAGGGCCGGCATCAGGTCTGGAAGAGACACCATGGCGATCGGATCCCCGGCTCAGCGGACGGCCACCGCGACCGCGGCGGCGCGGCCGAGATCGGTGTGGTATTGGGTGATCAGGTGGTCGACCGAGACCGACATCACGTTCAGGAAGCTGGAGGGGTAGATGCCCATCCACAGGACGACGATGGTCAGCGGCACGAAGATCGCGATCTCGCGCGGGCTGAGGTCCTTCATCTTCCGCACATCCTCGCGCGTGATCTCGCCGAAGATGACCTTGCGGTACAGGAGCAGCATGTAGGTGGCGCCCAGCACCAGTCCGGTGGCGACCAGGGTCCCGACCCAGGTGTTGGCCTGGAACAGGCCGGTCAGGATCAGGAACTCGCCGACAAAGCCCGAAGTGGCCGGCAGGCCGACCGAGCCCAGCAGCATGATCATGAAGAACACGGCGTATTTCG
Organism: Inquilinus ginsengisoli; assembly: GCF_031453975.1. NCBI lineage: Bacteria > Pseudomonadati > Pseudomonadota > Alphaproteobacteria > Rhodospirillales > Rhodospirillaceae > Inquilinus > Inquilinus ginsengisoli. The sequence continues at coordinate 432,458 of NZ_JAVDPW010000006.1, read as the reverse complement.
GCATGTTCTTGGCCAGGCCGCCGTAGCGCGCGATCTCGCGGGTGTGCAGCCGGTCATAGACCACGCCGACGCAGAGGAAGAGCGCCGAGGACACCACGCCGTGGCTGAGCATCTGGAAGATCGAGCCTTCCATGCCCTGCTGGGTCAGCGAGAACATGCCGGCGGTGACGAAGCCCATATGCGCGATCGAAGAATAGGCGATCATCTTCTTCATGTCCTCCTGCGCCAGGGCGACCAGGGAGGTGTAGATGACCGCGACGATCGACAGGCCGTAGACCAGCGGCGTCAGCAGCGCCGTCGCCTCCGGCAGCATCGGGATCGAGAAGCGCAGGAAGCCGTAGCCGCCCATCTTCAGCAGCACGCCGGCCAGGATCACCGACCCCGCGGTCGGCGCCTCGACATGGGCGTCCGGCAGCCAGGTGTGCACCGGCCACATCGGCACCTTCACGGCGAAGGACGCGAACATGGCGAGCCACAGCCAGATCTGCATGTGGTAGCCGAAATCGGTGGCCAGCAGCGTCGGGATGTCGGTGGTGCCGGCCTGGACGTACATCGCCAGCAGCGCCACCAGCATCAAGACCGAGCCGAGCAGCGTGAACAGGAACAGCTTGAAGGCGGCGTAGATCCGGCGCTCGCCCGAGCCCCAGATGCCGATGATCACGAACATCGGGATCAGCACGCCTTCGAAGAAGACGTAGAACAGCACGTAGTCGAGCGCGCTGAACATGCCGATCATCATGGTCTCGAGGATCAGGAACGAGACCATGTACTCCTTCACCCGGCTGTGGATGCTCTCCCAGCTGGCGAGGATGCAGATCGGCATCAGGAAGGCCGACAGGACCACGAACAGCACCGAAATGCCGTCGACGCCCATGTGGTAGGAGATGTTGAGGTCCGGGAACCACGCCAGCTTCTCTTCCATCTGGAAGCCGACCACGGACGGGTCGAACCCGATCCAGACGGCGACCGAGAGGGCGAAGGTGACCAGCGTGGTCCACAGCGCGACCCAGCGCGCGGTGGCGGCCACCGCGGCGTCGTTGCCGCGGGCCAGCAGGAGGATGAGACCCGCGCCGACCAGCGGCAGGAAGGTCACGAGCGAGAGGATCGGCCAGTTACCCATGGGTGCTGCTCACATCCGGCCGGCGAAGACGTACCAGGAGACCAGCGCGACCACGCCGATCACCATGACGAAGGCGTAGTGGTAGACGTAGCCGCTTTCAAACCGGCTGGCCTTGCGGGCGATGCCGACCGAGGTGGCGGCGATGCCGTCCGGCCCGAGCCGGTCGATGATCGCCCCGTCGCCGCCCTTCCACAGGGCCCGGCCGATGACAAAGGCCGGCTTGACGAACAGCGCGTCATAGATCTCGTCGAAGTACCATTTGCGGAAGAACAGCTGGTACAGCGGCTTGAACGCGCCGGCGATGGCCCCCGGCAGCGACGGCATCTTGATGTAGAACAGCCAGGACAGGGCCAGCCCGACCAGGCCGGCGAACAGCGGCAGGAGGCCGACCCATTCCGGGCTGTGATGCGCGGCCTCGATGCTGTCGTGGCCATGCAGCACCAGGATCGCCTCGCGCCAGAAGCCCTCACGGCCTTCGCCGACGAAGACCTCGTAGCCGATGATGCCGGCCAGCACCGCGCCGACCGACAGCACGATCAGCGGGATCAGCATGACCGGCGGCGATTCATGCGCATGCTCCATCGTGTGATGGTCGGCGCGCGGCTTGCCGTGGAAGGTCAGGAACAGCAGGCGGCCGCTGTAGAAGGCCGTCATCAGCGCGGCGATCACGCCGAGCCAGTAGGCGAAGACGCCGACGCCGGTGTGGGCGCTCCACGCCGCCTCCAGGATCATGTCCTTGGAGTAGAAGCCGGCGAAGCCGAACACGCCGGGGATGCCGACACCGGCCAGCGCCAGGCTGCCGATCCACATCATGGCGTAGGTCGACGGGATCAGCTTCCAGATGCCGCCCATCTTGCGCATGTCCTGCTCGCCGCCCATGGCGTGGATCACTGAGCCGGCGCCGAGGAACAGCAGCGCCTTGAAGAAGGCGTGCGTCATCAGGTGGAAGATCGCCGCCTGGTAGGCCGAGACGCCGATGGCGAAGAACATGTAGCCGAGCTGGCTCATGGTCGAATAGGCGATGACCCGCTTGATGTCCCACTGGGTCAGGCCGATCGTCGCCGCGACGAAGGCGGTCAGCGCGCCGATGACGCAGACCACGGCCAGCGCGTCGGGCGCGTATTCGAACAGCGGCGACATCCGCGCCAGCATGAACACGCCGGCGGTGACCATGGTCGCGGCATGGATCAGGGCCGAGACCGGGGTCGGGCCCTCCATGGCGTCCGGCAGCCAGGTGTGCAGGCCGAGCTGGGCCGACTTGCCCATGGCGCCGACGAACAGCAGCAGGCTGGCGGTGGTCAGGGCCGGCAGGTCCATGCCGAGGAAGTTGATCCGCGCATCCACCAGATGCGGCGCCGCGGCGAAGATCTCCTCGTACCGCACGGTGCCGGTGATCTTGTAGACGGCGAAGATGCCGAGGGCGAAGCCGAAGTCGCCGACGCGGTTGACCAGGAAGGCCTTCACCGCCGCGGCGCGCGCGCTCTCCTTCTCATGCCAGAAGCCGATCAGGAGGTACGAGGCCAGGCCCACACCCTCCCAGCCGAAGAACAGCTGGACCAGGTTGTCCGCCGTCACCAGCATCAGCATGGCGAAGGTGAACAGGCTGAGATAGGCGAAGAAGCGCGGCTTGGAGTGGTCGTGCGACATGTAGCCGATCGAATAGACATGCACCATCGCGGAGACGGTGTTGACCACGATCAGCATCACGGCGGTGAGGGTGTCGAACTTCAGCGCCCAGTCGGCCACGAAGGTGCCGCTGTGGATCCACAGCAGCAGCGAGTGCGTGCGCTCGTGACCGCCGATGGCGACGTCGAAGAACAGCCACCAGGAGATGACCGCCGAGACGCAGACGCCGAGCGTCGTCACGGCCATCGAGGCGCGGTCGCCGATGAGGCGGCCGAACAGTCCTGCGATCAGGAAGCCGGCCAGCGGCAGGAAGATTGCGGCGATGTCCATCGGGGGCGCCTCAGCCCTTCATCATGTTGATGTCCTCAACCGCGATCGAGCCGCGGTTGCGGAAGTAGACGACGAGGATCGCGAGGCCGATCGCCGCTTCAGCGGCGGCGACGGTCAGCACGAACAGGGCGAAGACCTGGCCGACCAGGTCGCCGAGCGCGACCGAGAAGGCGACCAGGTTGATGTTGACCGCCAGCAGCATCAGCTCGATCGACATCAAGATGACGATCACGTTCTTCCGGTTGAGGAAGACGCCGAAGATGCCCAGCGTGAACAGGATCGCCGCGAGGACGAGGTAGTGGCCGAGTCCGATCGTCATAACGTCAGGCCCCTTCCCCAGTGCCGATCTTCTTGATCACCATCACCTCCTCGCGACGGCGCGAGAGCTGCTGCGAAATCACCTGGCGGCGGACGCCGGCGCGTTGGCGGTGGGTCAGCACGATCGCCCCGATCATCGCGACCAGGAGGACCAGGCCCGCCGCCTGGAACAGGTAGGCGTACTGGGTGTAGATCAGCCGGCCCAGCGCCTCGGTGTTGCTCAGCCCGGCAGGGTGGCCGCTGGCCGATGCCATGATCGAGACCGTTTCGCCGCGGATCGATCCGAACAGCAGGAACAGCTCGACCAGCAGCACCAGCCCGATCAGCGCGCCGACCGGCAGGTAGCGCAGGAAGCCGGCCCGCAGCTCGGCGAAGTTGACGTCCAGCATCATGACGACGAACAGGAACAGCACCGCGACCGCGCCGACATAGACGACGACCAGGATCATCGCCAGGAACTCCGCCCCGATCAGCACGAACAGCGCCGCCGCGTTGAAGAAGGCGAGGATCAGGAACAGCACCGAATGCACCGAGTTGCGCGCCGAGATCACCATCACGGCGGAGGCCACGGTGATCGCGGCGAACAGATAGAAGGCCAAGGCCTGGATGATCATCTCACGGTGCTCCCTGTCGTCCTTCCCGGACGCGCTAGGTCACGGTACCTGCCCCTCATGCGGCACCGCGCTCCTGTGGGGGAACGCGGAACCGGATTCGACATCGAGGTGGCGAAGCGGGTCTTACCGGTAAGGCGCATCGGCCGCAATGTTCGCGGCGATCTGCGCTTCCCACCGGTCCCCGTTCGCCAGCAGCTTTTCCTTGTTGTAGAACAGCTCCTCGCGCGTCTCGGTGGCGAACTCGAAGTTCGGCCCTTCGACGATCGCATCCACCGGGCAGGCCTCCTGGCACAGGCCGCAATAGATGCATTTGGTCATGTCGATGTCGTAGCGCGTGGTGCGGCGGCTGCCGTCGCCGCGCGGCTCGGCCTCGATGGTGATCGCCTGGGCCGGGCACACCGCCTCGCACAGCTTGCAGGCGATGCACCGCTCCTCGCCGCTGGGATAGCGGCGCAGCACGTGCTCACCGCGGAAGCGCGGGCTCAGCGGGCCCTTCTCGAACGGGTAGTTCAGCGTCGCCTTCTGCTTGAACATGTAGCTGAAGGTCAGGGCCAGGCCGCCCAGGATCTCCTTGAGCAGCAGGCTGCGTGCGGTGCGGTCGATGAACGCCATGGTCTCGGCCTCCTATTTCGGCAGCCAGCCGAAGGCGGTAAGGACGCCGGCGGTGATCACCACCCAGGCCAGCGAGAACGGGAGAAAGACCTTCCAGCCCAGACGCATCAGCTGGTCGTAGCGGAAGCGCGGCAGCGTCGCCCGGACCCAGATGAAGACGAACAGGCAGAAGCAGATCTTGAGGATGAACCAGATCGGCCCCGGCACCCAGGTGAAGGGCGCCACGCCGAACGGCGCCAGCCAGCCGCCGAGGAACAGGATCGAGGTCATCCCGCTCATCAGGATCATGTTGGCGTATTCGCCAAGGAAGAACAGCGCGTAGGTCATGGACGAGTATTCGACCATGAAGCCGCCGGTGATCTCCGACTCGCCCTCGGGCAGGTCGAACGGCGCGCGGTTGGTCTCGGCCAGCGCCGAGATGAAGAAGATCACGAACATCGGCAGCAGCGGGATGGCGAACCAGATGGTGTGCTGCGCCTTGACGATGTCGGAGAGGTTGAGCGAGCCGACGCAGAGCAGGACGGAGATCATCACGAAGCCGATCGAGACTTCGTAGGACACCATCTGCGCCGCCGACCGCAGGCCGCCGAGGAAGGCGTATTTCGAGTTCGAGGCCCAGCCGGCGATGATGATGCCGTAGACGCCGAGCGAGGAGATCGCGAACAGATAGAGGACGCCGACATTGATGTTGGCCAGCACCCAGCCGTCATCGAACGGGATCACCGCCCAGGCCACCAGGCTGAGGAAGAAGGTGATCATCGGCGCCAGGATGAACAGCATCCGGTTGGCGCCGGACGGGACGATCGTCTCCTTGCTCAGCAGCTTCACGCCGTCGGCGATCGGCTGCAGCAGGCCGAAGGGACCGACCACCATCGGGCCCTGGCGCAGCTGCATCGCCGCCATCACCTTGCGCTCGGCATAGGTCAGGTAGGCCACCGCGATGATCAGCGGCAGGATGATCGCGATGATCTGAAGGACGACGAGGATCGTCGGCCAGGCGTATCCGCTCCAGAAAGTCATGGCCGCCCCGTTACTCCGCCGCCGCCTTGTGAGCGCCCGTGATCTCGTCCACGCACTGCGCCATCGTCTCCGAGGCGCGGGTGACCGGATCCGTCATGTAGAAGTTCTGCACCGCCGAGACGAAGGGCGCGGATGCCATCGCGCCCTCGGCGCCGAAGGCTCCCCACTCGCCGGCCGCCTGGCTGTCGGTCGCCCCGAACACCGGGTTGACCGCGACCAGGCGCTGGCGCACCTCGCGCAGGCTGTCATAGGGCAGCTTGCGGCCCAACGCCTCGCTGGCGGCGCGCAGGATCTTCCAGTCCTCGCGCGCCTCGCCCGGCGGGAACACCGCCATGCGGGCCTGCTGCACCCGGCCTTCGGTGTTGACGTAGGTCGCGTTCTTCTCGGTGTAGGCCGCGCCCGGCAGGATCACGTCGGCGCGATGGGCGCCGCGGTCGCCATGGTGGCCCTGGTAGACCACGAAGGCCTTGCCCAGCCGGCCGGTGTCGATCTCGTCGGCCGCCAGCAGCCAGACGAAGTCGATCTCGCCCTTCTGGGCACCGTCGAGGATGCCGGCGACGTCGCGGCCGCCCGGGCCCGGCAGGAAGCCGAGATCCAGGCCGCCGACCCGCGCCGCCGCGGTGTGCAGCACGTTGAAGCCGTTCCAGCCGTCGCGCACCAGGCCGTAGGTCTCGGCGATCCGGCGGCAGGCGGCCAGCACCTGGGCGCCGTCCTCGCGGGTCAGGGCGCCCTGCCCCACGATCAGCAGCGGCGCCTTGGCGTTGCGCAGCACCTCGGCGAAGCCGTCGCTGCCGTCGGCGATCGCCGCCAACGTGTCCGGCCCGGCGCCGAGATGGCGGGTGCGGTAGGTCAGGTCGACATCGGGGCCGACCACGCCGACGGTCAGGCCGTTCTTCAGCCAGCGCTTGCGGATGCGGGCGTTGACGATGGCGCCCTCGGAGCGCGGATTGGTGCCGACCAGCAGGATGACGTCGGCCTGCTCGATCCCGGCGATGCCGCTGTTGAACAGGTAGGCGCCACGCGGCCCGGCCGGCAGCTTCGCCCCGTCCTGGCGGCAATCCAGGTTCGGCGACCCGAACGCGGCCATCAGGTCCTTCAGCGCAACCATCGCCTCGGCGTCGACGGTGTCGCCGGCAATCGCCGCCATGCGCTTGCCGTCCAGGCCCTTGGCGCGGTCGGCGATGGCCTGGAAGGCCTCGGCCCAGCTCGCCTGCTGCAGCTTGCCGTCACGCCGGACATAGGGCCGGTCGAGGCGGCGCCGCTTCAGCCCGTCGATGGCGTAGCGGGTCTTGTCGTTGATCCACTCTTCGTTGACGTCCTCGTTCAGCCGCGGCAGCACCCGCATCACCTCGCCGCCGCGGGCGTCGACGCGGATGTTCGAGCCGATGGCGTCGAGCACGTCGACGGTCTCGGTCTTGCGCAGCTCCCACGGCCGGGCGCTGAAGGCGTAGGGCTTGGAGGTCAGCGCCCCGACCGGGCAGACATCGACCAGGTTGCCCGACAGCTCGGACGCGATCGCCTGCTCGACATAGGTGGTGATCTCCATGTGCTCGCCGCGGTTCACGCCGCCGAGCACCGGCACGCCGGCGATCTCGTCGATGAAGCGGATGCAGCGGGTGCACTGGATGCACCGCGTCATGAAGGTCTCGATCAGCGGCCCGAGATACTTGTCGGTGACCGCGCGCTTGCCTTCGGTGTAGCGGCCGCGGTCGAAGCCGTAGGCCACGGCCTGGTCCTGCAGGTCGCATTCGCCGCCCTGGTCGCAGATCGGGCAGTCGAGCGGATGGTTGATCAGCAGGAATTCCATGATGCCGCGGCGGGCATCGCGCACCAGGTCGGTGTTGGTCTTGATCACCATGCCGTCGCCGGCCGGCATCGCGCAGGACGCGATCGGCTTCGGCGACTTCTCCATCTCGACCAGGCACATGCGACAATTGGCCGGCACGGACAGCTTGTCGTGGAAGCAGAAGCGCGGCACCTCGAGACCAAGGCGTTCGCAGGCCTGCAGCACCGACGTGCCCGGCTCGACCTCAATCTCGATCCCGTCAATCGTCAGCTTGGGCATCGGTGCCTTCCTATTCCGCGGCTTCGCGGCGATGGGCGTGGTCGCGGTAATCGCGGATCCGCTCCTCCATCTCATCGCGGAAATGCCGGATCAGCGCCTGGACCGGCCAGGCCGCCGCATCGCCCAGGGCGCAGATGCTGCGGCCGTCGATCTGCTTGGTGACCTGGAGCAGCATGTCGATCTCGTCCGACCGCGCATTGCCGGTGACCATGCGCTGCATGACGCGATACATCCAGCCGGTGCCCTCGCGGCACGGGGTGCACTGGCCGCAGCTCTCATGCATGTAGAAGCGCGACAGGCGGGCGACCGCGTAGATCACGTCGGTCGACTTGTCCATGACGATCAGACCGGCGGTGCCGAGCGCCGACTTGGCCTCGCGCAGCGCGTCGAAATCCATCAGGACGGTGTCGCAGACGTCCTTCGGCAGGATCGGGGCCGAGGAGCCGCCGGGGATCACCGCCTTCAGGTTGTCCCAGCCGCCGCGCACGCCGCCGCCATGGCGCTCGATCAGCTCGCGCATCGGGATGCCGAGCTCTTCCTCGACATTGCAGGGCTGGTTCACATGGCCGGAGATGCAGAACAGCTTGGTGCCCTGGTTCTTGGGCCGGCCGATGCCGGCGAACCAGGCGCCGCCCCGGCGCAGGATCTCGCCGACGACGGCGATGGTCTCGACGTTGTTGACCGTGGTCGGGCAGCCATAGAGGCCGGCGCCGGCCGGGAACGGCGGCTTGTTGCGCGGCTGGCCCTTCTTACCCTCGAGGCTCTCCAGCAGCGCGGTCTCCTCGCCGCAGATATAGGCGCCGGCGCCGCGGTGCAGGTACAGGTCGAAGTCCCAGCCGGTGCCGGCCGCGTTCTTGCCGAGCAGGCCGGCGTCATAGGCCTGGTCGATCGCGACCTGCATGTTCGAGGCTTCGCCGTAGAACTCGCCGCGGATGTAGATGTAGCAGGCGTGCGCCCCCATGGCGAAGGAGGCCAGCAGCGCGCCCTCGATCAGCCGGTGCGGGTCGAAGCGCAGGATCTCGCGGTCCTTGCAGGTGCCCGGCTCGGATTCGTCGGCGTTGATGACGAGGTAGCTCGGACGGCCGTCCTTGCTCTCCTTCGGCATGAAGGACCACTTCATGCCGGTCGGGAAGCCGGCGCCGCCGCGGCCGCGCAGGCCGGAGGTCTTGACCTCTTCGATGATCTTGTCGCGGCCGAGATCGACCAGCGCCTTGGTGTCGCTCCAGATGCCGCGGCGCCTGGCGCCTTCCAGGCCCCAGTCGTCCCAGCCGTAGAGATTGGTGAAGATGCGGTCTTCGTCGCGCAGCATCACTTCTCTCCCTTGTCCGTGGTGCCCGCGTGGCCGCCGCTCGTCTCGACCTTCTGCACCGGCCTGCCCTTCTTCTCGGGTTCCGCGTCGCCACGATGGGCGCCCGGCGAAGCCTCGGCCTGGGCTGCGACCTCATGCGCCGGCGGGGCGCCGCCGGGCGCCGGGTCCGGCTGATCGGCCTGGGCGCCGTCCGCGACCGGACGAGCCGCCGATGCCGGGACTGCCGGGCGGTGGCCCGGCCGCATGTTCAGCAGCGTGGTCGCGCCGGACAGGGCCTCGGAGTTGGTGCGGCCGTTCTGCGGGCCCGGCGTGGTCTGCTGCCCGGCCTTCAGCGCGTCGATCAGCGCGACGGTCTTGTCGTAGTCGAGGTCTTCGTAGAAGTCGTCGTTGATCTGGACCATCGGGGCGTTGACGCAGGCGCCCAGGCATTCGACCTCGAGCACCGAGAACAGGCCGTCCTCGCTGGTCTCGTGGTTGCCGCAAGCAGCCCGATCCTGCAGCGCCCGCATCACGTCGCCGGAGCCGCGCAGCCAGCACGGGGTGGTGGTGCAGACCTGGAAGAAGTGGCGGCCGACCGGCGCCTTGTTGAACATGGTGTAGAAGCTGGCGACCTCGTACACCCGGATCCGCGGCATATCGAGCAGGTCGGCGACATGGTCCATCGCCACCCGCGGGATCCAGTTGTGGTGCTGGCGCTGGGCGATGTCGAGCAGCGGGATCACCGCGCTCTGCTGCTTGCCCTCGGGATACTTGGCGATGATCTTCTTCGCCCGCTCGAGATTCTCGGGCGTGAAGGCGAATTCCTTCGGCTGGTCAGCCTCAGGTGCGATAGACGCACCGCTCATCGGTCGATCTCCCCGAACACGATGTCCTGGCTGCCGATGATCGCGACCGCATCGGCCAGCATGTGGCCACGGCTCATGAAATCGAGCGCCTGCAGATGGGCGAAGCCCGGTGCGCGGATGCGGCAGCGATACGGCCGGTTGCTGCCATCCGCGATCAGATAGACGCCGAATTCGCCCTTCGGCGCCTCGACCGCGGCGTAGGTCTCGCCGGCCGGGACGTGGTAGCCCTCGGTGTAGAGCTTGAAGTGATGGATCAGCGCTTCCATCGAGCGCTTCATCTCGGCCCGCGGCGGCGGCGACACCTTGCGGTCGGTGGTCTTCACCGGCCCGTCCTTCGGCATCTGTTCCAGGCACTGGCGGATGATGCGGTTGGACTGGCGCATCTCCTCGATCCGCAGGAGGTAGCGGGCGTAGCAGTCGCCGGTCAGGCCGACCGGGACGTCGAAGTCCATCCGGTCATAGACGTCGTAGGGCTGCGATTTGCGCAGGTCCCAGGAGACGTTCGAGGCGCGCAGCATGACGCCGGTGAAGCCCCAGGCCTTGGCGTCGCCGGCCGACACCACGCCGATGTCGACCAGGCGCTGCTTGAAGATCCGGTTCTCGGTCAGCAGCGTCTCGAGGTCGTCGACGAATTTCGGGAAGCGCTCGCTGTAGGCCCAGATGTCGTCGGCCAGGCCGGCCGGCAGGTCCTGGGCCACGCCGCCCGGGCGGAAGTAGTTGGCGTGCAGCCGGGCGCCCGACGCGCGCTCGTAGAACTCCATGAGGAGCTCACGCTCCTCGAAGCCCCACAGCGAGGGGGTCACCGCGCCGACATCGAGCGCGTAGGTGGTGATGTTGAGCAGATGGTTGAGGATGCGGCCGATCTCGCAGAACAGCACCCGGATGTACTGGCCGCGCTCCGGCACGGTGATGCCGAGCAGCCGCTCCACCGCAAGGGCGAAGGCATGCTCCTGGTTCATCGGCGCGACATAGTCCAGGCGGTCGAAATACGGCGTCGCCTGCATGTAGGTCTTGTATTCGATCAGCTTTTCGGTGCCGCGGTGCAGCAGGCCGATATGCGGATCGGCCCGCTCGACCACTTCGCCGTCCAGCTCCAGCACCAGGCGCAGCACGCCGTGGGCCGCAGGGTGCTGCGGCCCGAAATTCATGGTGTAGGGCTTGATCTGGGTCTCGACCATGGTGCTTACGCCTTGGGCTCGTTGAGCGCGACCTTCTCGTCACCCGGCAACACGGGTGCGGGACCTGGCCGCGTCATGCCCTCCCAGGGGCTCAGGAAATCGAAGCTGCGGAAGTCCTGGGTCAGCTTCACCGGCTCGTAGACCACCCGCTTCTGCTCGGAGTCGTAGCGGACCTCGACATAGCCGGTCAGCGGGAAGTCCTTGCGCAGCGGATGCCCCTCGAACCCGTAGTCCGTCAGGATGCGGCGGAGATCCGGATTGTCGGCGAAGAAGATGCCGTACAGATCCCAGGCCTCGCGCTCGAACCAGGTCGCGGCCGGGTAGATCTGGGCGGCCGAGTCGACCGGCGTGTCCTCGTCTGTCGCGACCTTCAGCCGGATCCGCCGGTTATGGCTGAGGCTGAGCAGGTGGTAGACGACGTCGAAGCGCTCCGGCCGGCTGGGGAAATCCGCGCCGCAGAGGTCGATCAGCTGCTCGAAGCGGGTCTCGGGCGCGTCGCGCAGATGCGTCAGCACCCGGAGGATCGACTCGCGCTTCACGGTCAGCGTCAGCTCGACGGTCGGCGAGACCTCGTGGCCGAGCACGTCTTCGCCCAGCGCCGCCGCGAGGGCCGTGCCGAGGTCGGTCAGTTCCTGGATCGATGCCATCGTGTGGTCCGGCCCTTCAGCGAACGATCCGGTTGCCGCGCCGGATCTTCTTCTGGAGCTGCATGATGCCGTAGACCAGGGCCTCGGCGGTGGGCGGGCAGCCCGGGACATAGATGTCGACCGGGACGATGCGGTCGCAGCCGCGCACCACCGAGTAGGAATAGTGGTAGTAGCCGCCGCCATTGGCGCAGGAGCCCATCGAGATGACCCAGCGCGGCTCGGGCATCTGGTCGTAGACCTTGCGGAGGGCCGGCGCCATCTTGTTGGTCAGGGTGCCGGCGACGATCATCACGTCGGACTGGCGCGGGCTGGGCCGCGGGATCACCCCGAGTCGGTCGAGGTCGTAGCGCGGCATGTAGGCGTGGATCATCTCCACCGCGCAGCAGGCCAGGCCGAAGGTCATCGGCCACAGCGACCCGGTGCGGGCCCAGTCGATCAGCGCGTCGTAATGGGTGAGGAGGAAGCCCTTGTCCTGGACCTCGGCGTTGGCGGCGCGGATCACCGCGTCCTGGCCTTCGCCCGGCGGGATGGGCATGCCGACGCCGACGGGGGCGCCCGGCTGCGTGACGCTCACTCCCATTCCAGCGCTCCCTTCTTCCACTCGTAGATGAAGCCGACCGTCAGGACCCCGAGGAACAGCACCATCGACCAGAAGCCGAACAGGCCGATGTCCCCGAGCGAGATCGCCCAGGGGAACAGGAAGGCCACTTCCAGGTCGAAGATGATGAACAGGATCGAGACCAGATAGAACCGGACGTCGAACTTCGACCGGGCGTCCGCGAAGGCGTCGAAGCCGCACTCATAGGCCGAGAGCTTCTCGCTGTCGGGATTCTGCTTCCCGACCACCAGGGACATGCCGACCATCAGCCCGGAGATCGCGATGGCGATCGCGAGGAAGACGAGGATCGGAAAATATTCCGAAACGAGGGAGGTCGTCATCGTTCTACCCGTCACACGTGGAGCCTGCACGATCTCGATCGGCAGGCGCTCCACCCCACAGCTTTTTTTCGTCGGGAAGGCCGTCGCGTTCGGCGCCCCTCTCGGCGCGGCCTTTATAGGCCGGCATGTCGGACGAGAGAAGCGAATTTCCGCCGCAATTTCCAATTGCGAATGCTTCTCAACCACATGATTTTGCTGAGATCTTTTGGCTTCTCCGCCAGCAGCGGAACCGGCTCTTCGGCCGCCGAAGTCCAGACATGGCAAAGGCCATTCCGGCCCGCTCGAAGACGAAGCGCGCGAACGGCAAATAACCAGCAAGGTCTGAGGGGAAGTGGCGCGAGTGACGGGACTTGAACCCGCGGCCTCCGGCGTGACAGGCCGGCGCTCTAACCAACTGAGCTACACCCGCGCAGGGTGCGGTCGAGATCCCCTTGGGCAAGGCTGGCAAAGCGTGCCAGAGCCCGGGATCAGACCGGAGACATCGTAGAGTGGCGCGAGTGACGGGACTTGAACCCGCGGCCTCCGGCGTGACAGGCCGGCGCTCTAACCAACTGAGCTACACCCGCATCTGGCCGCTCATCGCGGCGAGGCGCTTGAGATACCCACTCCACCGGGGGCTGTCAACACAATTGCCCGCGGCGGGAGGGGGATTTTCACCGGCGTCCGAAGCCAGCGCCGCGAAGGCCGGAACGGCCGCGGAACGGCCGGGAAGTGGTGGGCGATGACGGGTTCGAACCGCCGACAGTCGGTGTGTAAAACCGATGCTCTACCAGCTGAGCTAATCGCCCGTCCGAACCGGCGGAGGCCGGACATGAAACGGCCGGTCGGGCAAGGATGCCCGACCGGCCTGTTCAAAGCAAACGCCCGCGAGGGCTTACTTCTTCTTGGCGCTGGCGTGGTTGACGGAGTCCTTCAGGCCCTTGCCAGCCTTGAACTTGACCTGCTTGGAGGCGGCGATCTTGATGGTCTCGCCAGTCCGCGGGTTGCGGCCCTCGGAAGCGGCACGCGCCGCGACCGCGAACGTGCCGAACCCAACGAGGCGGACTTCCCCCCCCTTCGTCAACGTCTTGGTAACGCCGTCGATCAAGCTGTCGATGGCATTGCCGGCATCGGCACGCGACAGACCGGTGCTTTCCGCGACGTGTGCGACGAGATCGTTCTTGTTCACGTGTCGGCCTCCTTCAGGCTCTGTGTTAGGTCGTTCCGGCGGGTTTGCCGGATACAGGCTAGGTTACGCTCCATACCGACAACCGTTCGATGCGCCTCTCCAACACCGAAACGTCACGAAATCTAAGCGTATCGGGGAAACACGGTCAATCGTTGGCGGCCCTGAAACACATGGAAATCAGCCAAGTTCCAGGGCCGCACGATGTTCAGTGGCGGATCACCGCTTCGTCGTCCCCGTCGCCGGGCACGCGGGCGATGTCGTCCACATCACTTTCCTTCCATTCGATCGGTTCCAGAGGCCGCGCCAAGGCGATCTTGAGAACCTCCTCGACATCGGCGGTCGGCAGGATTGTCAGGGCCTTCTTCACCGAATCAGGCACGTCCGCAAGGTCTTTTTCATTGTCCTTGGGGATGACGACCGTCTTGATTCCGGCCCGGACAGCCGCCAACAGCTTCTCCTTCAAGCCGCCGATCGGCAGCACCCGCCCACGCAGCGTGACCTCGCCGGTCATCGCCACGTCGTGGCGGACCGGATTGCCGGTCAGCGCCGACACGATCGCCGTCACCATGGCGACACCGGCCGACGGCCCGTCCTTCGGGGTCGCCCCTTCCGGCACGTGGACGTGGATGTCCCGCTTGGCGAAGATCGTCGGCTTGATGCCGAAGGACACGGCGCGGGCCTTGGCGAAGCTCTCCGCCGCCTGCACCGACTCCTTCATCACGTCGCCGAGCTTGCCGGTCGCCACCACCCGGCCACGGCCGGGAACGGGCACCGCCTCGATCGTCAGGATCTCGCCGCCGACCTCGGTCCAGGCCAGGCCGGTGACGACACCGACCATGTCCTCGAGCTCCGTCTCACCGTGGTGGAACTTCCGGACGCCGGCGTACTTCTCGAGATCCTCCGGACCGACCACGATCTTCTTGGTGTCGCTCGACAGGATCTCGCGCACCGCCTTGCGGGCCAGGCTCGCGATCTCCCGCTCCAGGCTGCGGACGCCGGCCTCACGGGTGTAGTAGCGAACCAGGTCCAGCAGCGCCTCGTCGGTCAGCGTCCACTCACCCTTCTTCAGGCCATTGGCTTCGGCCTGCTTCTGGATCAGGTGGCGCTTAGCGATTTCGACCTTCTCTTCCTCGGTGTAGCCGGGGATGCGGATGATCTCCATGCGGTCCATCAGCGGCTGCGGCATGCGCAGGCTGTTGGCGGTGCAGATGAACATCACGTCCGACAGGTCGTAGTCGACCTCGAGATAGTGGTCGGCGAAGGTCGCGTTCTGCTCCGGGTCCAGCACCTCCAGCAGGGCCGATGACGGGTCGCCGCGGTAATCGGCGCCGAGCTTGTCGATCTCGTCGAGCAGGAACAGCGGGTTCGAAGACTTCGCCTTCTTCATGCCCTGCAGGATCTTGCCGGGCATCGAGCCGATATAGGTCCGCCGATGGCCTCGGATCTCGGCCTCGTCACGCACGCCGCCCAGCGACATGCGGACGAAGTTGCGGCCGGTGGCCTTGGCGATCGACTTGCCGAGCGAGGTCTTGCCGACGCCGGGCGGGCCGACCAGGCACATGATCGAGCCGCGGATCTTGTTGGTCCGCTGCTGCACGGCGAGATACTCGAGGACGCGCTCCTTGACCTTCTCCAGACCGAAATGGTCGTCGTTCAGCACCTGCTCCGCATGGATCAGGTCCTTCTTGATCTTGGTGCGCTGCTTCCACGGAATCGACAGCATCCAGTCGAGGTAGTTGCGCACCACCGTCGACTCCGCCGACATCGGGCTCATGGAGCGGAGCTTCTTCAGCTCGGCCATGGCCTTGTCGCGGGCTTCCTTGCTCAGCTTGACCTTGTTGATCCGCTCTTCCAGCTCGGCGGCCTCGTCGCGGCCGTCCTCACCCTCGCCAAGCTCCTTCTGGATCGCCTTCAGCTGCTCGTTCAGGTAGTACTCGCGCTGGGTCTTCTCCATCTGCCGCTTGACGCGGCTGCGGATGCGCTTCTCGACCTGGAGGACGCCGATCTCGCCCTCCATGAAGCCGTAGACCTTCTCCAGCCGCTCGGTGATCGAGGCGATCTCGAGGATCTGCTGCTTCTCGGGGATTTTGAGCGACAGGTGGGCGGCGATGGTGTCGGCCAGCTTCGAGCCGTCCTCGATCTGGTTGACCGAGACCAGCACCTCCGGCGGGATCTTCTTGTTGAGCTTGATGTACTGCTCGAACTGGGTGACCGCGGCGCGACCGAGGGCTTCGATCTCCTGCGCGTCGCTGACGACGTCGTCCAGCGGCTCGACCTGGGCCTGGAAGAACTCGGCATTGTCGGCGTAGCGCAGGATGCGCGCGCGCCGCACGCCCTCGACCAGCACCTTAACCGTGCCGTCCGGCAGCTTCAGCAGCTGCAGCACCGTCCCGATCGTGCCGACGTCGAAGATCTCTTCCGGGTTCGGATCGTCCTGCGAGGCGTTGCGCTGGGTGACCAGGAGGATCTGCTTATCCTCCTTCATCACGTCCTCGAGCGCACGGACGGATTTCTCGCGGCCGACGAACAACGGCACGATCATGTGCGGGAACACCACGATGTCCCTCAGCGGCAACACCGGGTATAGCGTGTCTTTGTTCAGGTTCAGCATGCGTTCTGCCTTAGTGGGGTGGGCAGCGGCCCGAGGAGCGGCGCCGCGCGGGCGCCGGACGGTAGAGACCCGGCACGCCTAGTAAACGTGGCGATGACCGGAGGCCGTTCAAGGGACGGATGCGCTGCAGCCCTCATACGGGCACATGAGCCCAATCGGAACGTCCTGACAAGCCCGGGCGGCATGCCGGGGTCGGGAACGGCCCAGTTCGAAACGAAACAGCCGATGTCGTGAAACATCGGCTGTCCGGGTACGGGTTGTTTTGATCCGGCCGCCGTTCGGATCAGGCGCCGGGCGCCCGATCCTGCTGCTTCTCGGCATAGATCAGGAGCGGCTTGGCGCGACCGTCGACCACCTCGCGGTTGACCACGATCTCGACCACCCCGTTCATGCTCGGCAGGTCGTACATCGGCTCGAGCAGGATGCTTTCCATGATCGAGCGCAGGCCGCGCGCGCCGGTCTTGCGCAGGATGGCACGGGCGGCGATGCCCTTGAGCGCGTCCTCGGTCAGCGACAGATGGACATCCTCCATCTCGAACAGGCGCTGGTACTGCTTGACCAGCGCGTTCTTCGGGCGGGACAGGATCTCGATCAGCGCCTCGGAGTCGAGGTCGTCGAGCGTCGCCACGACGGGCAGGCGTCCGACGAACTCCGGGATCAGGCCGAACTTCAGCAGATCCTCGGGCTCGACCTCGCTGAAGATCTCGCCGGTCGTCCGCTCATCCGGTCCGCGCACGTCGGCGCCGAAGCCGAGCGAGCTGCCGCGGCCGCGCTGCGAGATGATCTTCTCCAGCCCGGAGAAGGCGCCGCCGCAGATGAACAGGATGTTGGTGGTGTCGACCTGCAGGAACTCCTGCTGCGGGTGCTTGCGCCCGCCCTGCGGCGGCACGGAGGCGACGGTGCCTTCCATGATCTTCAGCAGGGCCTGCTGCACGCCCTCGCCCGAGACGTCGCGGGTGATCGAGGGGTTGTCCGACTTGCGGCTGATCTTGTCGACCTCGTCAATGTAGACGATGCCGCGCTGCGCCCGCTCGACATTGTAGTCGGCGGCCTGCAGCAGCTTGAGGATGATGTTCTCGACATCCTCGCCGACATAGCCCGCCTCGGTCAGAGTCGTGGCGTCGGCCATGGTGAAGGGAACGTCGAGGATCCGCGCCAGGGTCTGGGCCAGCAGCGTTTTGCCGCAGCCGGTCGGACCGATCAGCAGAATGTTGGACTTCGCGAGCTCGACCTCACCGGTCTTCTGCCCGTGCGCCAACCGCTTGTAGTGGTTGTGCACGGCGACCGAGAGCACCTTCTTCGCATGCTCCTGGCCGATGACGTAGTCGTCGAGAACCTTGCGGATGTCCTTCGGTGTCGGGACCCCGTCGCGGTTCTTGACCAGCGTCGTCTTGTTTTCCTCGCGAATGATGTCGGTGCACAGCTCGACGCACTCGTCGCAGATGAACACAGTCGGGCCCGCAATCAGCTTGCGAACCTCGTGCTGGCTCTTGCCGCAGAACGAGCAGTAGAGCGTGTTCTTCGAGTCACCGCCTGCGGTCTTACCCATCACTGCCTCACTTCCGCATCCGCGATTCCGAGCCGCGTGCCCCAGGCGCACGGGCCGGGATGCGGTTGCCTCCAGATGGCGGCGGTTCCACCCCGCGACAAGGTCATCCTGACGCAAGGCCGATCCGCATCACCTCGAATCAAGATAGCGCCCTTCGCCCCGGATCGGTAGGGCTGCGGGCAAAGAGATCGATTATTCGGCAACGGTCGGGCGCCGTTCCACGACCTGATCGACGATGCCAAAGCCTTTGGCCTCCTCGGCGGACATGAACTTGTCGCGGTCCATCGACGCCTCGATGTCCTCGAGCGACTGGCCGGTGTGCTTGACGTAGACATCGTTCAGGCGCGCCCGGAGCTTGAGGATCTCGCGGGCCTGGATCTCGATGTCCGAGGCCTGGCCACGGGCGCCGCCCGAGGGCTGATGCACCATGATCCGGCTGTTCGGCAGGGCAAAGCGCTTGCCCGGCGCGCCGGCCGCCAGCAGCAGCGACCCCATCGACGCGGCCTGGCCGACGCAGACCGTGACGATCTGCGGCTGGATGTACTGCATGGTGTCGTAGATCGCCATGCCCGCCGTGATCACCCCGCCCGGCGAGTTGATGTAGAAGGCGATGTCCTTCTTCGGGTTCTCGGATTCGAGAAACAGCAGCTGGGCGCAGACGAGGCTTGCGAGCTCGTCATAGATCGGCCCGGTCAGGAAGATGATCCGCTCCTTCAGGAGGCGGGAATAGATGTCATAGGCGCGCTCGCCGCGATTGGTCTGTTCCACGACCATCGGGACCAGGGCGTTCATGCTCGGCTCATACGGAGGCATTCCGTTCCTCGAAGGCTCGCGCGGGCCAGCAGGGCGCCGCGGCTCACCCCTACATTAGGGGAGTGCCGCGGCGCCCGGCAACCAATCAAGCGCCGGTTTCGGTTTCGGCGGCGGCCTTGGTGTCGGCGGACTTGGTCTCGCCGGCCTCGTCCTCGTCCGGATCGCGCGCCAGCTCCTCCGGCGTCACCGGGGTGTCGTTGACCTTGATCTTGTCGAGGATCACGTCGACGACCTTCTCCTCGAACAGCGGCGCGCGGAGGTTCTCAATCGCCTGCGGGTTCTTGCGGAAGAAGTCGACGACCTGCTGCTCCTGGCCCGGATAGCGGCGGGCCTCGGCGATCAGGGCGCGGTTCAGCTCCTCCTGCGTCACTTCGACGTTCTCGGCGCGGCCGATCTCGGCGAACAGCAGGCCCAGGCGCACGCGGCGCTCGGCGATGCCGCGGTACTCGGCCTTGAGCTCGTCCTCCGGCTTGTTCTTGTCCGGATTGTCCTCGCCGCCGGTCTCGATCGACTGCTGCACCTGCTTCCAGATCTGGTCGAATTCGAGATCGACCATGCCCTGCGGCACGGCGAAATCGACCAGCTCGGCCAGCTTGTCGAGCAGCTTGCGCTTGGCGCGCAGGCGCGACATCCGACCGAACTCCTGCTCGGTCTGGCCCTTGACCGCGCCGCGGAGGCCTTCGAGATCCTCGAAGCCCAGCTCCTTGGCGAACTCCTCGTTGACCTCGGGCACCACGCCCTTTTCGATCGACTTGACGTCGACCTCGAAGGCGGCCGGCTTGCCGGCGTGCTCGGGGCTCGGATATTCCTCGGGGAAGTTCAGCGAGACGGTCAGGTGCTCACCGGCCTTCTTGCCGATCAGCTGCTCCTCGAAGCCCGGGATGAAACGGCCGGAGCCGATCTCCAGGCGATGGTCCTCGCCGGACATGTCGTCGCTCGGCGCGGCGCCGTCGAGGCTGCCCTTGAAGTCGATCACGGCGACGTCGCCGGTCTCGACCCCACGCTCTTCGGTGATCGGCTCGAACTTGCGGCGGCTCTCGGCGATGCGCTGCAGGCCGGTCGCGACCTGCTCATCGGTCACGGCGGCGACCGGACGGTCGATCTCGACCGTGTCGAAGGCCGGCGCGGTGATCTCCGGCAGCACCTCGACATCGACCTTGTATTCGAGGTCCTTGCCTTCGTCGAAGCTGGTGACCTCGACCTTCGGGCGCAGCGCCGGGCGCAGGTTGCGCTCGTCCAGCGCCTTGCGGGTGCCCTCGTCGACGGCCCCTTCCAGGACCTCGCCCATGACCGACTTGCCGTAACGCTGCTTCATCAGCGCCACCGGCACCTTGCCGGGGCGGAAGCCCGGGAGCTTCACCTGGCCCGCGAGCTTGACGAGTTCCGTCTGGACGCGCTTTTCGATGTCGGCCGCCGGCACGACAATCTTGAACTCGTGCCGCAGACCCTCGGCGCTGGTTTCGATCACTTCCATTGGTCTTCACGAATCCGTCGATATGACAGGTCGGTCGAGCTGTGCCCTGTCTGATGTGTGATGGTGCGGGCGGAGGGATTTGAACCCCCACGGCTTTCGCCGCTGGAACCTAAATCCAGTGCGTCTACCAATTCCGCCACGCCCGCGAAGACCCCCACCCCTGCCCGCCCCCGAAAACACGCACAAAGCGGCGCGCAGCGAAGGGAGTCGGCCCTGCGAAGGGGCGGTCATAGCACAGGGTTTTCGCACGCGACAGGCAAAACGCGGCCGATTGGACAGCCTAGAGGCGGTCGAGCACGCCCAGCAGGGCGTCGATCACATCCTCGGCGATCAGCCCGGCGCCGACCCGCTCCGCCGCGGCGCCGTGCAGCCAGACCGCGGCGCAGGCGGCGGCGAAGCCCGGCATGCCCTGCGCCTTCAGCCCCAGCACCATGCCGGCCAGGACGTCGCCGGTGCCGCCGGTGGCCAGGGTCGGCGGCGCGTTGGCATTGATCGCGGCCCGGCCGTCCGGCGCGGCGATGATGGTGTCCGGCCCCTTCAGCACCACGACAGCCCCGACCAGGGCCGCGGCCTGCCGGGCTCTGGCCAGCCGCGCCCCCTCGCCCTTGCCGAACAGCTTGTCGAACTCGCCCTGGTGCGGGGTCAGCACGCAGTCGGCGTCAAGCAGGCCGGCCAGGTCCCCAGGCTGCCCGGCATAGCTGGCCAGGCCGTCGGCATCGAGCACCAGCGACTTGCCGGCGGCGCGCACCGCCGCGACGGCATCGCGCAGCGGCGCCCCGACGCCGCCGCCCGGCCCGATCAGCACCGGCCCGATGCGGCGGTCGGCCAGCAGCCCGCCCCAGCGGTCGTCCGGCAGCGCCATCGCCCCCGGCCAGTCGGCGCGGTAGGCCGATAGCGCCGCCTCGGGCGCGATCACGGTCAGCAACCCGGCCCCGATCCGACGGGCCGCGCGCGCCGCCAGCCGGGCCGCACCGGTCAGGCTGCCGCCGCCGCGGATCAGGGGATGGCCGCGATCGTATTTGTGCTGGGTGGCCGCTGACTGCGGCAGCGCCGCCCGCCACAACGCCGGCCCGTTCTCGTGCAGGCACGGGCCGAAGGCGTCGAGGACCGAGGCGCCGATGCCGATGTCGGCGACGCGGGTCTCGCCGCACAGCGAGCGGCCGGGCAGCAGCAGGTGGCCGGGCTTGCGCCGGAAGAAAGTGACGGTCAGGGCGGCCGTCGCCACCGGGCCCGGGGCGCTGCCGTCGTCGCCGAACAGGCCGCTGGGGACGTCCACCGCCACCACCGGCAGGCCGGAGCCCGCCATCGCCTCGATCAGCGCCGCGGCTTTGCCTTCCGGCGCCCGGTTCAGCCCGGCGCCAAACAGCGCGTCGACGACCAGCCCGACGCCGTCCAGCACCGCCGGCGTCGGCGCCAGGACCTTGCCCTGCCATTGCGCCGCCGCCTCCGCCGCGTCGCCACGCAGCGCCTTGGCCGCGACCAGGGAGGCGAGCCGCACCGGCCACCCCTGCCCCGCCAGCAGCCGGGCGATGACGTAACCGTCACCGCCGTTGTTGCCGGGGCCGCACAGCACGGCGACCGGGCGCGGCGACCAGCGGGCCGTGATCGCCCGCGCCACCGCCGCCCCTGCCCGCTCCATCAGCACGATGCCGGGGGTGCCGGCGGCGATGGTGCGGCGATCCGCCTCCGCCATCTCCGCCGCGGTCAGCAGCGCCAGGCCGGGTGCGGTGGTCACCGCGCGGCCGTCCCGGCGCGGAAGGCGGCGATGTCGGCGCGGGCCGCATCGCGCAGCAGGGTGATGTCGGCCGGGGAGATCACGATCTTGCAGCCGTCCCGGACCATCTCGGCGGGCGAGCGGCCGAGCGAGGGCAGCGACCCCAGCCATTTGCCGCTGTCGAGGATGGCGCGTTCGGCCCGCAGAATCGTGTCGCGCACCTCCGGGTCGTCGAATCGGCCGAGCTTGCCGAGGCTGCCGGACAGGTCCCACGGGCCGATGAACAGCCCGTCGACGCCGTCGACCGCCGCGATCTCGGAAATCGCCTCGACCGCCTGGCGGGTCTCGATCTGGCACAGGATCAGCAAATTGTCGGCGACGGTCTCGAGATAGTCCGGCGCCAGGCCGAAATCGGCGCCGCGGGCGATGCCGTAGGCGACGCCGCGGATCCCGGCCGGGGGATAGCGGCAGGCGGCCACCGCGGCCGCGGCCTCCGCCGCCGAATTGACCTGCGGTACCATCACGCCCTCGGCGCCGATGTCGAGGATGCGCTTGGCGTAGACCGGGTCGTTCCAGGGCATCCGCACCATGCTGCTCGCCGGGGAGCCGGCCAGCACCTGCAGGCTGGGCACCGCATCGGCGATCGAGGCCGGGCCGTGCTCGTGGTCCAGCAGCACGATGTCGTAGCCAGTGAGGGCGAGCACCTCGGTGATCAGCGAATGCCCGATCGCCTGCCAGCAGCCATAGACGGGGGCGCCTGCGCGCAGCTTCTGCTTCGCGGCATTGGGTCGATACAACTCATCCTCCTCCGAACCGGTCGGAGCAGGGGTATCAGACCATGACAGGAAGGGGAATGGGGCGACCAACGGGGCTCGAACCCGTGACATCTCGGACCACAACCGAGTGCTCTACCAGCTGAGCTATGGCCGCCACAGCGCTTAGCGGCGGCTCATATGAGCCATCGCCGCCCCGGCGTCAAGCATTAGCCCGCATTTCCCACCCTCCTTGCGTTCTGCGTCGCCTTGCGGCGAGTCGGATGCGGGGGCGGGACGCGAAAAGCGTATCAGGCCATACGGTTGAGCGGCCCGCCCCTGCAGGCGGCCGGCGCAAGGCGACCCTTCGGGCCATCGCCACAGGCCGGCAGGGTGCGTCGAACGGCTTGCCCGATGCCACCGCATCGCGCTGCGCCGCTCTCCTGCCCTGCCGGCCTGTGGCGATGGCGCAGGACGCAACGAGGGTGGGAAATGCGGGCTGGACGCATTCCCGCCCGTCGAGGGCGCTTCCGGGAATGACCGCGGGCCTGCGGGCCGGCATAGTCCGCCCCGACACATCCACACAGGGGTAAGGCACGATGCTGATCCAGGCGGCCGCCATGGCCAATCTCGGCACCGAAACGGCGTTCGACGTTCTGGCGCGGGCCCAGGCGCTGGCGGCGCAGGGCCGCGACATCATCAATCTCGGCATCGGCCAGCCGGATTTCCGCACCCCAGACCACATCGTCGAGGCGGGGGTGAAGGCGCTGCGCGACGGCCATCACGGCTACACCCCGGCCGGCGGCATCCCCGCCCTGCGCCAGGCGGTGGCGGCGGACCTGGCCGACCGTCAGGGCGTCACGGTCGATCCGGACGACGTGGTGATCATGCCGGGCGGCAAGGTGACGATGTGGTTCGCCATCCTGATGTTCGGCCAGCCCGGGGCCGAGATCCTGTACCCCAACCCCGGATTCCCGATCTACGAATCCGCCATCCGCTTCACCGGCGCGACTCCGGTGCCGGTGCGGCTGACCGAGGAGAACGGCTTCGCCTTCTCGGCCGACGAGGTGCTGGCCCAGATCACACCGCGCACCCGCCTGCTGATCATCAACAGCCCGGCCAACCCCACCGGCGGCGTGGTGCCGAAGGCGGAGCTGGACCGCCTCGCCGCCGGGCTGGAGCGGTTCCCCCATGTCGCGGTGCTGAGCGACGAGATCTACAGCCGCATCCTCTATGACGGGCAGGAGCACAGCTGCTTTCTGTCCTACCCTGCCCTGCGCGACCGGGTGATCCTGCTCGACGGCTGGTCGAAGACCTACGCCATGACCGGCTGGCGGCTGGGCTGGAGCGTCTGGCCCAAGGCCCTGCGAGAGGCGGCGACCCGGCTGGCGGTCAATTCCCACTCCTGCGTCAACGCCTCCGCCCAATATGCCGGCATCGCCGCGCTGCAGGGGCCACAGGACGCCGTCGCCAGCATGTGCGCCGCCTTCGCCGAGCGCCGCCGCGTCGTGGTCGATTCCCTGAACCGGCTGCCGGGCGTCCGCTGCGTCGAGCCGGGCGGCGCCTTCTATGCCTTCCCCAACATCTCCGGCACCGGCCTGTCGTCCAAGGAACTGCAGACCCGGCTGCTGGACGATTGCGGCGTCGCCACCATCGCCGGCACCAGCTTCGGCGCCATGGGCGAGGGCTTCCTGCGCCTGTCCTATGCCAACAGCGTCGAGAACATCGAGCGGGCCGTGGCGCGGATGGCCGAAGCCCTGCCCGAACTGGTCAAAGCCTAAAAATTAATCACGAAGCCTAAATTATAAGCTGCGATTCCGGGATCCGGGGTCGACGCTGCGGAGTCGACGACTGGCACGCGGCTTGCTTACACTGTCTGCGAGAGCGTTCCGCACCCGGCGGTGGCGCGCAAACGATCCAGGGAACGGTTCCGAACCCATGAAGAAAGTCGAAGCCATCATCAAGCCGTTCAAGCTCGACGAGGTGAAGGAGGCCCTTCACGAGGTCGGGATCAAGGGCATCACGGTCACCGAGGCGAAGGGCTTCGGCCGCCAGAAGGGCCACACCGAACTGTATCGCGGTGCGGAGTACGTGGTCGACTTCCTGCCCAAGGTGAAGGTCGAAGTGGTCATGGAGGACAGCCTGGTCGAACGTGCGATCGAGGCCATCCAGCAGGCTGCCCAGACCGGCCGCATCGGCGACGGCAAGATCTTCGTCACCCCCGTCGAGGAAGTGATCCGCATCCGCACCGGAGAGAAGGGCGCCGACGCCGTCTGAGCGTCGGCCCCGGATCCCTGAACGCGAGCCGCCCAAGAACGTCTCTCGTCAAGAACACTTGCGCACAGTCCAAACACAGGAAGAAAACATCATGGCCGACGGCGTCACCAAAGTTCTCGATCTGATCAAAGAGAACGACGTCAAATACGTTGATTTCCGCTTCACCGATTTCCGCGGGAAGGTGCACCACGTCAGCCAGCACGTCTCGACGGTGGACGAGGATATGCTGACCGATGGCGTCATGTTCGACGGCTCGTCGATCGCCGGCTGGAAGGCGATCAATGAATCCGACATGATCCTGATGCCGGACACGGACACGGCGGTGATGGACCCGTTCGCCGCCCAGGCGCAGTTGAACATCACCTGCGACATCCTGGAGCCGGCGACCGGCCAGCCCTACAGCCGCGACCCGCGCTCGATCGCCAAGTCGGCGGAGCGCTACATGACGTCGCTCGGCATCGGCGACACCGCCTATTTCGGCCCGGAAGCCGAATTCTTCATCTTCGACGACGTGCGCTATCAGCAGAACACCACCTCGGCGTTCTACTACCTCGACAGCGAGGACGCGTCGGAGAACACCGGCAAGACCTACCCGGACGGCAACCGCGGCCACCGCGTGCAGCCGAAGGGCGGCTACTTCCCGGTGCCGCCGTTGGACGCCGCGCACGACCTGCGCGCCGAGATGCTGTCGACCCTGGCCGAGATGGGCGTCAACGTCGAGAAGCACCACCACGAAGTGGCCGCCTCGCAGCATGAGCTGGGCATCAAGTTCGAGACCCTGATCAAGAGCGCCGACGCGCTGCAGGCGTTCAAGTACGTCGTGCACAACGTCGCCGACGCCTACGGCAAGAGCGCGACCTTCATGCCGAAGCCGGTCAAGGGCGACAATGGCTCGGGCATGCATGTCCACCAGTCGATCTGGAAGGAAGGCAAGCCGACCTTCGCCGGTTCGGGCTATGCCGACCTGTCGGACACCGCCCTGTACTACATCGGCGGCATCATCAAGCACGCCAAGGCGCTGAACGCCCTGACCAACCCGTCGACCAACAGCTACAAGCGGCTGATCCCGGGCTTCGAGGCGCCGGTGCTGCTGGCCTATTCGGCTCGCAACCGTTCGGCTTCCTGCCGCATCCCCTACGTCTCGTCGCCGAAGGGCAAGCGCGTCGAGGTGCGGTTCCCGGACCCGACCGCCAACCCCTATCTCGCCTTCTCGGCCATGCTGATGGCCGGCCTGGACGGCATCCAGAACAAGATCCATCCGGGCGAGGCGATGGACAAGAACCTGTACGACCTGCCGCCGGAGGAGCTGAAGAACGTTCCGACGGTCTGCGGTTCGCTGCGCGAGGCGCTGCTGGCGCTCGAGGCCGACCACGCCTTCCTGCTGAAGGGCGACGTGTTCAGCAAGGACATGATCGAGGCCTACATCGAGCTGAAGTGGGAAGAGGTCTACGCCTTCGAGCACACCCCGCACCCGATCGAGTTCCAGATGTACTACTCGGTCTGAGGCCCGCCTCGACCGTAACGACGAAACCCCGCCGGCGACGGCGGGGTTTTTTCATGGCCGCGACGACGACCCCCCGAATGTCCGACGATATCAGGCGAGGCGGGCTTGCGGTCGCCGCCGGCTCCTGCTGATATCGTTGCCAGCAGCGCAGCGACCGGAATCGGATCATTCAGAAATCCGATCATCGGAGTGCGATCCGCCAGGGGGCCGACGGCCCACCCTGGTGCCGCGCCCTGCCCAACAAGAAACGAGGCCATCTTGACAGGGACGGCAATCGACGTTGTCGACGTCACCAAAGTGTTCGACGGCGGCCAGGACGGGGCGGTCAAAGCCCTGGACGGGGTCTCGGTCGAAATCCGGGACAATGAGTTCTTCACCCTCCTCGGCCCCTCCGGCTGCGGCAAGACCACGCTGCTGCGCATGATCGCCGGCTTCGAGGAGCCGACATCCGGCCACATCCTGCTGCACGGCCGGCCGATCGACGGGCTGCCGCCGCACAAGCGGCCGGTGAACACGGTGTTCCAGAGCTACGCCCTGTTCCCGCATATGAGCGTGCGCGAGAACATCCGCTTCGGGCTGGAGATGAAGGGCGTGGAGCGCGCCCGCGCCGACGCCCGGGTCGCCGAGATGATCGCCCTGGTCAAGCTGGGCGGGATGGAGAACCGCAAGCCGTCGCAGCTGTCCGGCGGCCAGCAGCAGCGCGTCGCCCTGGCCCGCGCCCTGGCCAGCGAGCCCCAGGTGCTGCTGCTGGACGAGCCGCTGTCGGCGCTGGACCTCAAGCTGCGCAAGGAGATGCAGATCGAGCTGAAGCGGCTGCAGACCGAGACCGGCATCACCTTCATCTTCGTCACCCATGACCAGGAGGAGGCGCTGACGATGTCGGACCGCATCGCGGTGATGAGCCAGGGCGAGATCCTGCAGATCGGCGGCCCCCGCGAGATCTACGAGCAGCCGACCCGTCGCTTCGTCGCCCATTTCATCGGCGAGACCAACTTCTTCGACGGCGCCCTGGCCACCGGGCTGGGCTGCGCCGACGGGGCCACCCTGGCGGTGCGGCCGGAGCGGATCCAGCTGTCGGCCCCGCCCGGACCGGGCGGGCTGGCCGGAACCGTGGAGACGGTGGTCTATGTCGGCACCGACACCACCTACCATGTCCGGCTGGCCGAGGGCGGCGCGCTGATCACCGCCCGGCTGCAGAACCGGCCGGGGGCGCAGCAGAGCTTCCAGCCCGGCGACGGGGTGGTGGTGTCGATCCCGGCCGGCGCCGGCCACACCCTGGCCGATTGAGGGGGCGCGGCATGGCACGGGCAAGCCGGCTCAAGACCGCCGGGCTGATCGGCGTTCCGGTCGCCTTCATCCTGATCTTCTTCATCATCCCGCTGGCGATCATGGCCGTGGTGTCGGTGGCCCAGCGCGGCGAGTTCGGCGGCGTGCAGTGGAACAGCTTCACCACCGACGCCTATGTCAGGTTCTTCTACGAGCGCGACTTCGACGACAGCCTGATCTGGAATCCGGCCTATGCGCAGATCCTGCTGCGCTCGGTCTGGCTGTCGCTGTTCACCACCGTGCTGTGCGTGGTGATCGGCTTCCCCACCGCGCTGTACATGGCGATGCAGCCGCCGCCGCGGCGCAGCCTGCTGATCTTCCTGGTGACCATCCCGTTCTGGACCAACCTGCTGGTCCGCAACTACGCCTGGATCCTGATGCTGCGCTCCGGCGGACTGATCGATTCGGCGCTGCAGGGCTTAGGCCTCACCACCGGGTCGCTGAACCTGATGTACACCGAAACCGCGATCGCCATCGGCCTGACCTACTCGTTCCTGCCCTTCATGGTGCTGCCGATCTATTCCAGCCTGGAGAAGCTGGATTTCCGGCTGGTCGAGGCCGCCTACGACCTGGGCGCCGACAAATGGCGGGCGCTGCGCCGGATCGTGATCCCGCTGGCGATGCCCGGCGTCGCCGCCGGCGCCATCCTGGTCTTCATCCCCTGCCTCGGCGCCTATGTCACGCCGGACCTGCTGGGCGGGTCGAAGTCGATGATGATCGGCAACCTGATCCAGAACCAGTTCGGGTCGTCCCGCAACTGGCCGTTCGGCGCCGCTTTGTCCTTCGCGCTGCTGGCGATCGTGCTGCTGGCGATGATGCTTTACCTGATCCGCTTCCGCGGCGCGCCGCAGGTGGCGAAATGAGCGCGTCGTCCAGCCTTCGCCGCTTCCCGGGCGTCCGCGCCGCCGCCTGGGTGTTCTTCGCCTATCTCTACATCCCGATCGCGGTGCTGCTGGTGCTGGCATTCAACGCCGGCAGTTCGGCGACGATCTGGGAGGGCTTCAGCACCCGCTGGTTCGGCATCGTGCTGGGCAACCCGAACATCATCCGGGCGGCGCAGAATTCGCTGGTCATCGCGGTGGTCGCGTCCCTCGCCGCCACGCTGATGGCGATCCCGGCGGCGATCGGCATGGCGCGCCGGCGCTTCCGTGGCCAGAACGCGGTCAGCGCCCTGATCGCCCTGCCCCTGGTGGTGCCCGAGGTGGTCACGGCGGTGGCGACGCTGCTGTTCTTCACCGCCATCACCCTGCCGCTCGGCCTCAGCACCATCATCCTGGCCCATGTCGTGTTCTGCATCCCCTTCGCCTACCTGCCGATCCGGGCTCGGCTGGAGGGGATGGACGCCAGCCTGGCCGAGGCCGCGTCCGACCTCTACGCCACGCCCTGGCGGGCCTTCCGCCGGGTGACGCTGCCGCTGCTGTGGCCCGGCATCCTGTCCGGGCTGATGCTGGCCTTCATCATCTCGCTCGACGACTTCGTCATCACCTTCTTCGTCTCCGGCGCCGGGGCCACCACCCTGCCCGTCTACATCTACGGCATGATCCGGATCGGCGTGACGCCGGAGGTCAATGCCATCTCGGCGCTGATGCTGCTGATTTCGATCGTCTTCGTCGCCCTGTCCTGGTTCGTGGGACGGACGCGGCACTGAACTGGCCAGGGAGGCCATGATGTGGATCCGACGCGACCTTCTGGCCGCCGCCCTGTCGGCGGCGGTCCTGTTCACCGGCCCCGCCGCCCGGGCGGCGGGCGACCTGTTCCTGTTCAACTGGACCAACTACACCGACCCGGCCCTGCTCAAGAAGTTCGAGGCCGAGACCGGCATCAAGGTCACCCTCGACGTCTATGATTCGAACGAGACCATGCTGGCCAAGCTGCAAGCCGGCGGCGGTGGCTACGACGTGGTGGTGCCGTCCGACTACATGGTCGACATCATGGTCAAGGCGGGCTTGCTGCAGGAGATCGACGCGGCCCAGATGCCGGGCTTCGCCGCCGTCATGCCGCCGCACGACAAGCCCTGGTACGACCCGGAGCGGAAATACTCCGCGCCCTACATGTGGGGCACCACCGGCTTCACCTATGACAGCGCCAAGGTCCAGGGCCCGGTCGACGACAGCTGGTGGTCGATCTTCAACCCGGACGGCCCGTTCAAGGGGCATCTGGCGATGATGAACGACTCGGTCGAGGTCTTCAACGCCGCCGCCTATTATCTCGGCATCGACCGCTGCACCGAGAGCAATGAGGACGCCGGCAAGATCTTCAAGCTGCTGGCGGCGCAGAAGCCGGCGGTCGCCCTGTACAACTCCGACGGCTCGGTCGAGCGCATGGCCGCGGGCGAGGTGGTGGCCCACATGCAGTGGAACGGCGCCGCCCACCGCACCAAGGTGAAGCGCCCCAGCGCGGTCTTCGTCTACCCCAAGGAAGGCATGAGCCTGTGGGCCGACAACCTGGTGGTGCCCAAGGATGCGAAGAACCCCGACAACGCCAAGATCTTCATCGCCTGGATGCTGAAGCCCGAGAACGCCGGCGCGGCCTCGAACTTCACCACCTACATGAACGCGATCAAGGGTTCGGAAGCCTTCATGGACAAGGCGCTGAGCGCCGATCCCGCGATCAACATGCCGCCCGAATATCTCGAGCGGCTGCGCCCGGCGAAGAACTGCTCGCCGGCCGCGGTCGAATTGCGCGACCGCGTCTGGACCCGCCTCAAATCCTGAGCGGGGCCGGACGCCAAACCCGGCCGTTGGCCAGGGGTACGTCATAATCCGACGTCAAACAGGAGGATCACGATGGGATCGACAAGACAGCTTCTTCTCGCCGCCGTCGCCGCGGCCGGGCTGCTCGCCACGGCCTCGGCCGCCCAGGCCGCCGGCGAACTCTACTTCTACAACTGGTCGAACTACTACCCGCCCGAGCTGCTGGCCAAGTTCGAGAAGGAGACCGGGATCAAGGTCACCCTCGACGTCTATGATTCGAACGAGACGCTGCTGGCCAAGCTGCAGGCCGGCGCCGCCGGCTACGACGTGGTGGTGCCGTCCGACTACATGGTCCAGATCCTGATCAAGGGGAACCTGCTGCAGGAGATCGACGCCGGCCAGATGGCCGACTTCAAGAATGTCGGCGCCCCGCACGACAAGCCCTGGTACGACCCGGAGCGGAAATACTCCGCACCTTACATGTGGGGAACCACCGGCTTCAGCTACGACACCGCCAAGGTCGAGGGCGGCAAGGTCGACGACAGCTGGTGGTCGGTCCTCAATCCCGACGGCCCGTTCAAGGGCAAGCTCGGCATGATGAACGACCCGGTCGAGATCTATAAACTGGCGGCGATGTATCTCGGCATCGACTTCTGCACCGAGAGCAGCGAGGACGCCGGCAAGATCTTCAAGGTGCTGGAGGCGCAGAAGCCGTCCGTCGCCCTCTACAATTCCGACGGCACGATCGAGCGCATGGTCGCCGGCGAGGTGATCGCGCACATGCAGTGGAACGGCGCCGCGCACCGCACCAAGGAGGGCCGGCCGACCGTCACCTATGTCTATCCCAAGGAAGGCATCAACTTCTGGAACGACAACTTCGCCGTGCCGGTCGGGGCCAAGAACGTCGAGAACGCCAAGATCTTCATCGACTGGATGATGAAGCCCGAGAACATCGCCGCCGCCAGCAACTTCACCGGCTACAACAACGCCATCAAGGGCGCGGCGGAGCTGATGGATGCGAAGCTGCGCGACGACCCCGCGGTCAACACGCCGGCGGACCTGCTGAGCCGGCTGAACCCGAACCGCAACTGCTCGCCGGCTGCGGTCGACCTGCGCGACCGGGTCTGGACCAGACTGAAGTCCTGATTCCGCCTCAGGCACTCTGCCGCACCATGACCGCCCTGCCCTGTGCAGGGCGGTTTTGTTTAGATGGATCGCAATGGCCTTTGCCAGATGTCCAATCGTTACATTGGGCATTCCGGTTGTAACGCCGTTCCGGATGACGCTTTTCTCATAAAATCTTATCGTCATTTTTCAATGCTGTGATTCGGGGCGGACCGGAACGGCCTATCGCCGTCGGGAATCGGTCCCCGAAGGGCGCGAAACGGTTGTCAGGAAACGGACCCATGGGATTCTTTGCCCGGGAGCGAACGGTCGCCCCGGCCGGCTATAATCGCTGGCTGGTGCCGCCCGCGGCCCTCTCGATCCATCTCTGCATCGGCCAAGCCTACGCCTTCAGCGTGTTCAACGGGCCGCTGACCAAGCTGATCGGCGTCACCGCGCCCGCGCCTGACGACTGGACCCTGCCGGAGCTGGGCTGGATCTTCTCGCTCGCCATCGTCTTCCTCGGCCTGTCCGCCGCCTTCGGCGGGCGCTGGGTCGAGAGCGGCGGCCCGCGGCGGGCGATGTTCCTGTCCGCCTGCTGCTTCGGCGGCGGCTTCCTGGTCGCCTCGCTCGGCATCCACACCCACATGCTGTGGCTGGTCTATCTCGGCTATGGCGTGATCGGCGGCATCGGCCTGGGCATCGGCTACATCTCCCCGGTCTCGACCCTGATCAAATGGTTCCCGGACCGGCCGGGCATGGCCACCGGCCTGGCGATCATGGGATTCGGCGGCGGCGCCATGATCGGCTCGCCCCTGGCGGTCGAGCTGATGAAGCACTTCGCCTCGCCCAGCTCGGTCGGCGTCGGCGAGGCCTTCATCGTCATGGGCATCGTCTACTTCGCCATGATGATGTTCGGCGTCCTCACCGTGCGGGTGCCGGCCGCCGACTGGAAGCCGGCCGGCTACGTGCCGTCGACCGTGCCGCAGAAACTGATCACCAACGCCAACGTCCATGTCGACACGGCGATCAGGACCCCGCAATTCTGGCTGCTCTGGGCCGTGCTGTGCCTCAACGTCACCGCCGGCATCGGCGTGCTCGGCCAGGCTTCGGTGATGAGCCAGGAGATGTTCCCGGGCGTGATCACGCCGACCGCGGCCGCCGGCTTCGTCGGGCTGCTCAGCCTGTTCAACATGGCCGGCCGCTTCCTGTGGTCCTCGACCTCGGACTTCATCGGCCGCAAGACCACCTATGCCATCTACTTCGCGCTCGGCGTGGTGCTCTACGCCATCGTGCCGTGGGCCGGGCAGATCGGCAGCATCGCGCTGTTCGTCGCCTGCTACGCCGTGATCCTCAGCATGTATGGCGGCGGCTTCGCCACCGTCCCGGCCTATCTTCGAGACATGTTCGGCACCATGCATGTCGGCGCCATCCATGGCCGGCTGCTGACCGCCTGGTCGGCCGCCGGCATCCTCGGCCCGGTGCTGGTGAACTACATCAGGCAGTACCAGGTCGACCGCGGCGTGCCCGCCTCGGCCGCCTATTCCGAGACGATGTACATCATGGCCGGGCTGCTGGTGATCGGCTTCATCTGCAATGCGCTGGTGACCGCGGTCGACAGCCGCCACCACTATCGCGCGGAGCTCAGCGCCGCGCCGGCGGAATGAGGGAGGATCGATGATGTCGCGCGTTCTCGTCTATTGGCTGATCGTCGGCATTCCGCTGCTCTACGGCGTGTCGATGACCCTCACCAACGCTGCCCAGCTGTTCCACTGACCGGCGTCGCCCTTCGACGCCGCACCGGATCCCGAGGAGACATCGCCGCCGGCCTGGGCCAGAAATCCGCTGCGCTGGTTGCACAGCGGGGGCCGGCACGCTAACTCTTGGGATCTGATCTATTCCCTTGAGTGACAGGATCCCCCAGATGGTCGACCGCCCGTTCCCGCCGCGTCTCGACGACGAGGAGGAAGAGGAAGAGGAAGAGCGCCCCGAGAAGGAGAAGAAGGAGGAGCTCGGCCCGCAGATCGGCAACATCCTCTTCAAGAACCGGACGGTGCTGCTGTTCGGCGAAATCTCGATGAAGCTGGCGCACGCCATCACCGCCCAGCTGCTGGCGTTGGCTGCCGATGACGACAAGAAGCCGATCCGGCTGGTGATCAATTCGCCTGGCGGCCATGTCGAGGCCGGCGACACCATCCACGACATGATCCGCTTCGTCGAGGCACCGGTGCAGGTGATCGGCACCGGCTGGGTGGCCAGCGCCGGCGCCCACATCTACCTTGCCGCGGCGAAGGAGAACCGGCTGTCCCTGCCGAACACCCGCTTCCTGCTGCACCAGCCGTCCGGTGGCGCCGGCGGCCGGGCGGTCGATATCGACATCGAGGCGCGCGAGATCATCAAGATGCGTCGCCGCCTCAACGAGATCATCGCCAAGGAGACCGGGCAGCCGATCGAGAAGGTCGAACGCGACACCGACCGCAACTACTGGATGTCTGCCGAAGAGGCCAAGACCTATGGCGTCGTCGGCAAGATCATCAACACGATCAAGGATGCCGGCTAAGCCTGATTGGCCGACGCGGCGGCGGGTCCTGACCGGGCTCGCCGCCCTTCCCTTCTGCGCCGCGGCCGCCCCGGCCATCGATCGCCCCGGCGAACGGCGCCTCAGGCTCTACAACCCCCACACCGATGAGCGTTTCGACGACGTCTACGCCGTCGATGCCACCATTCAGCCCGCGGCCTGGCAGCGGCTGAACTGGCTGCTGCGCGACCATCATGTCGACAAGGCGACCGACATGGACCCGGGCGTCTTCGACCTGCTGTGGCTGATGGCCCAGCGCTACCAGGTCGCGACCGCGCGGCGGGTGACGATCAACCTCCATTCCGGCTTCCGCACGCCCGAGACCAACGAGAAGCTGCGCCCCGAAGGCGCGGCGCGGAACAGCCTCCACCTTCAGGGCAAAGCCGTGGACCTCTCGGTCCAGGGCTTCGGCATGGTGTTCCTGGCCAACCACGCCCGCGCCGTCGCCAGCGGCGGCCTCGGGCTCTACTGGCGCTCCGACTTCGTGCATCTCGACACCGGGCCGAAGCGGCTTTGGTACAAACGCTTCTGACGCGCTCGCCGCGAACCCCGTCCGAGGCCGGGCATCCGGCGGTCCCTCGGTTACTTTCAGCTCCCTTCTTGCGCGATTCCGCGGGAGCCCCGACCTTGCCGTCGGTACCTGTTCGTAACCGAGTAACGGAGAATCACATGGCGAAGATCGCGCTGATCGGGGCCAGCGGCAATGTCGGCAGCAAGATCCTGGCCGAGGCCCTGAACCGCGGCCACGAAGTCACGGGCATCGTCCGCAATCCCGAGAAGCTGCCCGGGCATCCGAAGCTGACGGCGGTGCGCGGCGACGTGTTCGATGCGACGGGCCTGGCGAAGCTGCTGGCCGGCCACGACGCGGTGATCAGCGCCGTGCACTACACCGCCTCCGACCCCGCCTTGCTGCTGCAGGCGGTCAAGGCCTCGGGCGCGAAGCGCTACCTCGTGGTCGGCGGCGCCGGCAGCCTGGAGGTCGCGCCCGGCAAGGCGCTGGTCGACACGCCGGAGTTCCCGGAAATCTACAAGGAAGAGGCGTCGAAGGGCCGGGATTTCCTTAATATTTTGCGTGATACCACCGATCTCGACTGGACCTTCCTGTCGCCCTCGGCGATCATCGCGCCGGGCGAGCGCACTGGCACGTTCCGGCTCGGCCGCGACCAGCTCCTGATCGGGGCGGACGGGCAGAGCAGGATCAGCCAGGAGGACTATGCGGTCGCCATGATCGACGAGTTGGAGAAGCCAGCCCACCGCCAGCAGCGCTTCACCGTCGGCTACTGACCCCCAACCCCCAGGAGACGATTTGTGGCCAGCCTGACGGACACCCTCGACCGGAATTGGGCGCCGCGCGTGCTCAGCATCCTGCGCATCGCCACCGCGCTGTTCTTCCTGCAGCACGGCTTCGCCAAGCTGCTCGGCTTCCCCCATGTGGCGTATTTCGACGGCCTGCAGCTGTTCTCGCTGATCGGCCTGGCCGGCGTGCTGGAGATCGTCGGTGGCCTGCTGCTGCTGGTCGGCCTGTTCACCCGCCCGGTCGCCTTCATCCTGTCCGGCGAGATGGCGGTGGCCTATTTCAGCGCCCATGCGCCGGCGAGCTTCTTCCCCCTGCTGAACCAGGGTGAGCTGGCGGCGCTGTACAGCTTCATCTTCCTCTACCTCGCCGCCGCCGGCGGCGGGGTGTGGAGCCTGGACGCGGCCCGCGGCGGCAGCTCACGCCCAGCCCTGGCCTGACCCATCCCCAACGGCGGCCGGTGCCCTACGGTGCCGGCTGCTGCTGGGTGATGCAGTGGATGCCGCCGCCGCCGAGGAAGATGTCGCGGGCGTGGACCTGGACCACGCGGCGGTTCGGGAAGGCGTCGCGGATGATGCGGAACGCCCGCTCATCCTCGGCCACGTCGAAGGCCGGCATCACGATGCCGCCATTGGCGATGTAGAAATTGACGTAGGACAGGCTGAGCCGCTTGCCGCGATGCTCCTGCCGCGCCGGCTGCGGCACCTCGATCACCTGGAGCGGTCTGCCCTTGGCGTCCTTGGACGAGCGCAGGATGTCCAGGTTGGTCTGCAGCACGTCGAAATTGCCGTCGCTCTTGTCGTCGGTCGACAGCGCCAGCACTACGCCCGGCCGGACGAAGCAGGCGATCTCGTCGACATGGCCGTCGGTCTCGTCGTCCTCGATCCCCTCCGGCAGCCAGATCACCGTGGAGACGCCGAGCCAGTCGCGCAGGTTCTGTTCGACCTGGGCCTTGGTCAGCCCCGGGTTGCGGTTGGGGTTCAGCAGGCACTGCTCGGTGGTCAGCACCGTGCCCTCGCCGTCGACATGCACCGCGCCGCCCTCGAGCACGAAGGGCGCCCGGAAGCGCTGGGCGCCGACATGTTTCAGCACCCGCTTGGCGATCACCGCGTCGCGGCTGTAGGGCTTGAACTTCTCACCCCAGGCGTTGAAGCGCCAATGGGCCCCGGCAAGGTGGCCGTTGCGGTCGAGCAGGAAGGTCGGCCCCGAATCGCGCATCCAGCTGTCGTCGATCTCCATCGACAGCACGTCGATCGCCGTGCCGTTGCCCAGCGTCAGCGACGCCTCGGCCACGTCGGAGGGGTTGCAGACCATGGTCACCGGCTCGAACTCGGCGATCGCCAGTGCCACGTCGGCATAGGCCTTGCTGGCGGCGTCCAGGTGCTCGCCCCACACTTCCTCGCGGCAGGGCCACGCCATCCAGCAACGGCTATGGGGCTCCCATTCCGCAGGCATCACGTAACCGAGGGAGGCAGGAACCGGCACGATGGTCTTCCGCTGTGGTCTCGCTCAAGGGGCAGAGGCTAGCGTCCGGCGCGCCGAGATGAAAGAGCCCGTTTGCAGGGCCAGAAATGGAACGGGCCCGGCCAGATGGCCGAGCCCGAGAAACCGATCGTCCGAAGGACTAGTTTTGCAGCGCGAACAATCAAATGCGGCGCTGAGAGATCGACTTTTCCCGCTTCGCCAAACCGCGCCCGAACGGCGCCAGACGAATGGTTCCAAAGATCGATAGAAACGACATGATAAACTCTTCAGGTGCTCTCGAACGCCGTAGATATAGTCGATCGGCCCCGATTTTTGCTCAGGGGGCGGCGCCGAGGGTCACCTGCGTGCCGCGCATGACTAAGAGTCATGCGCGGTATCGCCGGCAAACAGCAAGAAAACACCGATCCAGCGGACTTCCGCCTCAGTTTCCTGCGGCGAAGGCCAATCTCTCGTCGCGCTGCCGGATCCGTTCATGCCGCACCAGCAGCCCGCCGGCGATGAGAACGCCGATGGTAACGATGACGACGATGATGGTGGCCAGCGCGTTGATCTCCGGCGTCACCCCGAGCTTCACTTTGGAGAAGATGTAGACCGGCAGGGTGGTCGATCCCGGGCCGGAGACGAAGCTGGTGATGACCAGCGTGTCGAGCGACAGGGTGAAGGCCAGCAGCCAGCCGGCGATCACCGCCGGCGAGATGATCGGCAGGGTGATCCAGAAGAACACGGTCAGCGGCCGGGCCCCCAGGTCCATCGCCGCCTCCTCGATCGATTCGTCGAGGCTGACCAGCCGCGACTGTACGATCACCGCGACATAGGCCAGGCAGAAGGTGATGTGGGCGATGGTGATGGTCAGCATGCCGCGGCCCTGCGGGAAGCCGAACAGCCCTTCCATCGCCACGAACAGCAGCAGCATCGACAGGCCGGTGATCACCTCGGGCATCACCAGCGGCGCCGTCACCAGGCCGGAGAACAAGGTGCGGCCGCGGAACCGGCCGAACCGGGCCAGCACCAGCCCGGCTATGGTGCCGAGCACGCAGGCAACGGTGGCGGAGATCGCCGCGATCTCGAGCGACCGCCGCGCCGCGTCCATCATCTGCGCATTGTCAAGCAACGTGCCGTACCACTTGGTCGAGAAGCCGCCCCAGATCGTGACCAGCCGGCTCTCGTTGAACGAGTAGATCATCAGCAGGATGATCGGCACGTAGAGGAAGGCGTAGCCGAACACCAGGCAGGTGAAGAGGAACCAGGGCCTTCTCATTGCTCCGCCTCCTGCTGCTTCGCCTGGACGTATTGGAAGACCGTGATCGGAATGACCAGGACCAGCAGCAGCACGATCGCCACGGCCGAGGCGACCGGCCAGTCGGTGTTCTGGAAGAACTCGTTCGACAGCACCTTGCCGATCATCAGCGTGTCGATGCCGCCGAGCAGTTCGGGGATGACGTATTCGCCGACCGCCGGGATGAAGACCAGCAACGATCCGGCGATGATGCCGGGCAGCGACAGCGGCAAAGTGATCAGCAGGAAGGCCTTCCACGGCCGGCAGCCCAGATCCTCCGCCGCCTCCAGCAGCGACCCGTCGAGCTTCTCCAGCGTCGCGTAGAGCGGCAGGATCATGAAGGGCAGGTAGGAATAGACGATGCCGATATAGACCGCGGTGTCGGTGTGCAGGATCTCCAGCGGCTGGTCGATGATGCCGAGCCAGATCAGCAGATTGTTGAGCAGCCCCTGCTGCTGGAGGATGCCGATCCAGGCATAGACCCGGATCAGGAACGAGGTCCAGAACGGCAGGATCACCAGCATCAGCAGCGGCACCCGCCACTGCTGGCTCGACCGGGCGATGGCATAGGCCATGGGATAGCCGATCAGCAGGCTGAGCGCCGTCGAGATCGCCGCGATCTTGATCGAGCTGAAATACGCGCTGACGTAAAGCGGGTCGTCAAGCAGGTACTGCAGGTTGCCGAGGTTGAGCGAGATGCCGAGATGGACGTCGTCGATCCAGTCGAACAGCGGCGTGTAGGGCGGCTGGCCGATGACCTTGTCGGCGAAGGCGATCTTCAGGACGATGATGAAGGGGACGAGGAAGAACAGGAACAGCCAGACATAGGGGATGGCGATCACGACATTGCGGCCGAGCCGGCTGCTCAGCCGCCGCAGCAGCGACGGCCCGGCCGCGGCCTTCGGTGTGGCGGCGTCGGCCGCGTCGCTCGCGGTCATGGCGGTCATTGCGTCAGCACCACGCCGGCGAAGGGCTGCCACGACAGCCAGACCTCGTCCTCCCAGGTGATCGGCATCTCGGTCAGGCGCGACACGTTTGGCGCCGTGACCCGCACCGTCTTCCCGTTCGGCAGCGCGATCAGATAGATCGAGAGATTGCCGAGATAGGCGATCTCCTTGACCACGCCCTTGGTGCTGTTGGTCCCCTCCTCGCCCCGCTCCTTGGAGATGGCGATCTTCTCGGGCCGCACCGCGACCCAGACCTGGGTGCCGACCGGCACCGGCAGGCCGTGGCTGATGTAGAGCCGGCAGCCGGCCTCCGGGCTGTCGATGATGACATGCTCGGGGTGGTCCTCGGCGATCCGCCCCTCGAACAGGTTCACCGAGCCGATGAAGTCGGCGACGAACTTCGATTGTGGGTATTCGTAGATCTCCGCCGGGGTGCCCAGCTGCGAGATGTAGCCGGAATTCATCACCGCGATGCGGGAGGACATGGTCATCGCCTCCTCCTGGTCGTGGGTGACGACCACGAAGGTGATGCCGACCTTTTCCTGGATGTTGACCAACTCGAACTGGGTCTGCTCGCGCAGCTTCTTGTCCAGCGCGCCGAGCGGCTCGTCCAGCAGCAGGATCTTGGGCTTCTTGACCAGGCTGCGCGCCAGGGCGACGCGCTGGCGCTGGCCGCCCGACAGCTGGTGCGGCTTGCGCTTGGAGAAGCGGCCGAGCTGGACCAGGTCCAGCACCTCGGCGACGCGGTTCTTGATCTCGGCCGCCGGCACCCGGTCCTGGCGCAGGCCGAAAGCGACGTTCTGCTCCACCGTCATATGCGGGAACAGCGCATAGGACTGGAACATCATGTTGACCGGCCGGTCGTAGGGCGGCACCGCGGTCATGTCGACGCCGTCGATGAAGATCTTGCCCTCGGTCGGCCGCTCGAACCCGGCCATCATCCGCAGCAGCGTGGTCTTGCCGCAGCCCGACCCGCCCAGCAGGGCGAAGAACTCGCCGCGGTAGATCGACAGGCTGACATCGTCGACGGCGGTGAAGTCGCCGAACTTCTTGGTCACCTTCTCGATCCGGACATATGGCTTCGCGTCCGGATCGCGCCATAGCTGCGGCGCGGCCTGCTGTTTCGGCTTTACCTGACCCATTTCCGCCTCCGGCCCCCTGTCGTCATGCGGAACGGCCGCCGCCCCCTGTTGGGATGCGGCGGCCGTGCGATTTACTGGCCGGTGCGGAACCGCGTCCAGGTCCGCGTCCGCAGACGCTCGTAACTGGACGACGCCTCGGTGATCGCGAACAGCCGCTTCATCACATCCTGGGGCGGGAAGATGCGCGGATCGTTGGCGACGTCAGGATTCATCAGCTCCTTCGCACCGAGCACCGCATTGCCGTAGCCGACGAAGTCGTCGATCCCGGCCATGACCTTCGGCTCGAGCAGGAAGTTGATATACGCGTAGGCCTCGTCCGGGTGCGGCGCATCCTTCGGAATCGCCGCCATGTCGAACCAGATCTGCGCTCCCTCCTTCGGAATGAAGTAGTCGATGGTGACGCCGTTCTTCGCCTCGTCGGCCCGGGTCTTGGCGATGTTGACATCGCCAGACCAGCCCAGGGAGACGCAGACATTGCCGCCCGCCAAGTCGTTGATGTACTGCGACGAATGCAGGTACTTCAGATAGGGGCGGATCTTCATCAGGGCGTCTTCCGCCTTCTTCAGATCCTCCGGCTTCTGGCTGTTGGGGTCGAGACCGAGATAGTTCAGAACCGAGGGCAGCACGTCGGTCGGGCTGTCCAGCATGGTGATGCCGCAATCGGCCAGCTTCTTGGCGTTCTCCGGGTCCAGCACCATGGCGATGCTGTCCGGCGGCGTGTCGCCCAGCCGCTTCTTCACCTGATCGACATTGTAGCCGACGCCAACCGTTCCCCACTGGTAGATGATCGCGTGCTTGTTGCCGGGATCCGCGGTCTCGACCAGCTTCATCAGCGACGGATCGAGGTTCTTCCAGTTCGGGATCTTGGATTTGTCGAGCTCGAGATAGACTTTCGCTTTGATCTGCCGGGCCAGGAAAGGCTGTGCCGTCGGCACGACGATGTCATAGCCGGAATTGCCGGTCAGCAGCTTGGCTTCCAGCGCCTCGTTGCCGTCATAGGTGTCGTAGATGGTCTTGATGCCGGTGGCCTTGGTGAAATCGGCCAGGGTCGTCTCGCCGATATAATCGGACCAGTTGTAGATGTTGACGACCTTGTCCTCGGCCAGGGCCGGCGCCGCCACGGCGCACAGCGCGGCGGTCGCAAGGAGGCTTTGCACGAGACGCTTCATGTAACCATTCCCTGTCTGTGATCGTTCGAGACCCGTCGAGCCGGCCCCATTCCTATTTCATTGCACCCCAGCGCCGCGAAACCTGTCAATCGCGCCGATGGCGCAGCGCACAAGACGGAGCTCGAACCCGACCTTCCTGTGCCCTGCGTTCATGACATTCTCAACCCTTTCATTCCCAACGAAGAAGGGCGACCGCATCCGCGACCGCCCTGCCCGTCACATCCGGCCCAGGTCCCGGGCCGTGGCATCGATCGCGACCTTGGCCCGGCGCACCAGCTCGTCGACCTCGTCGCGCGAGATCACCAACGGCGGCGACAGCACCATGGCGTCGCGCGTGGCCCGCATCACCAGGTCGTTGGCGAAGCTGTGGTTGCGGCACAGCGCGCCGACTTCGCCGTAGTTCGGGAAGCGACGGCGGGTCTTCTTGTCGTCGACCAGCTCGATCGCCGCGATCAGGCCGACGCCGCGGACCTCACCGACGATCGGATGGTCGGCGAAGGCCTCGCGCAACCGGTCCTGGAAATACGGGCCGATGTCGGTGCGGGTGCGGTCGACCAGCCCTTCCCGCTCCATGATCCGGATGTTGGCCAGCGCCACGGCACAGGCCACCGGGTGACCGGAATAGGTGAAGCCGTGGTAGAACTCGCCGCCCTGCTCGATCAGGGTCTCGGCCACCTTGTCGCCGACCATGACGGCGGACAGCGGCAGGTAGCCCGAGGTGATGCCCTTGGCCAGGGTCATCAGGTCCGGCTTGATGCCGAACAGGTCGGAGCCGAACCATTCGCCGGTGCGGCCGAAACCGCAGATCACCTCGTCGGCGATCAGCAGCACGTCGTATTGCTTGCAAATGCGCTGCAGCTCGGGGAAGTAGCTGGCGGGCGGGATGATGACGCCGCCGGCGCCCTGGATCGGCTCGGCGATGACCGCGGCGACGCTGTCGGCCCCCAGCTCCTTGATCCGGTCCTCGATCGCCTTGGCGGCCAGCTTGCCGAAGGCCTCGGGCTCGAGGTCGCCGCCATAGTCGTACCAGTACGGCGCCATGACGTGGTGGAAGCCCGGGAACGGCAGGTCGGCCTGGCGGTGCATCGCGCCCATGCCGCACAGCGACACCGCCACCATGGTCGAGCCGTGATAGCCGTAGTTGCGGCCGATGATCGCCTTCTTGCGGTGCTGGCCCTTCAGGTCCCAGTAGTGGCGGACCATGCGGACGATGGTGTCGTTCGCCTCCGACCCGCTGTTGGCGTAGAAGACGTGGTTCAGCCCTTCCGGCGTGATCTCGGCCAGCTTCTTCGACAGCTCCACCGCGGCCGGCGTCGTGGTCTTGAAGAAGTTGTTGTAGAAGGGCAGCTCCAGCATCTGCTCATGGGCGACGTCGGCCAGCTCCTTGCGGCCGTAGCCGACATTGACGCACCACAGCCCGGCCATGCCGTCGATCAGTTGGCGGCCTTCCGAATCCCACAGCCAGACGCCCTCGGCGCGGGTGATGATCCGGCTGCCGCCCTCGGCGGCCAGCGACTTGTGGTCGGTGAAGGGGTGGAGGTGATGGGCGGTGTCGATCGCCTTCCACTCGGCGGTGGAACGGCTGGCGGCAAAACTGTTCATGACGCGACCCTCGCGTAATTCCGATCGAAAAAGGGCGGAGACGGGTCGCCGGCGCGGCGCCCCGCAAAGCGGTCAGGCGCGCGGCGGGGTGTAGCCGATGCGGGCGCACAGGAGCATCAGCTCCTGTTTCCGCGATCGACAACTGCGCTGGTGCCGTGGCCGTGTCATGATGCCGCGCAGCATACCGTCCCCGGCGCGCGGCGTCACTAACCCTCTGGCGCGGCGGTGTCGAACACGGCGAGGATCGGGCCGACGCGGATGCCCCAGCCGACCGACAGCCCGCCCGGCGCCGACAGGGCCGACACCGAGCCGTCGAGATAGAGCGCGTTGCGGCAGCCCAGCCCGTCGCGGAACATCCGGGCGAAGCTGCCGAAGCTGACGCCGTCGCGCGAGATGGCGAACACCACGGTGTGGCCGT
This sequence comes from Inquilinus ginsengisoli, assembly GCF_031453975.1. Classification (NCBI taxonomy): domain Bacteria; kingdom Pseudomonadati; phylum Pseudomonadota; class Alphaproteobacteria; order Rhodospirillales; family Rhodospirillaceae; genus Inquilinus; species Inquilinus ginsengisoli. Next base: position 388,939 of record NZ_JAVDPW010000006.1, on the reverse strand, counting down.
CGCGGATGCCGATGCCGTTGCGGGTCTTGCGCGACGGGCCGTCGTCGCTGAACAGCGGGTGCAGGGCGCCGTCGATCACCAGCATCGGGCCGGACTGGGTGGCGATCTGCGTCGGCGGGGCCTGCCGTTCATAGGCCTCGGTCTCCAGGATGCCGGCACTCTCGCCATCGGCGTAGAACACGCCGTTCGGCTTCATGAAGAAGTTGCCGTCGCCATCGGCGAAGTTCGCGGGGTGCAGTTCCCGCCCGCCCGTGACGAACAGGCCGACCGGCGACAGGTCCGGCTGGTACATGCCGGCGTTCATCGCCACCAAAGCGGGATCATGGGCGGCATCCATGGCCCGCTTGAAGGCGCCGAGCGAGCCGTAGGGGGTTCCGTCCCGCCCCTGCCAGAACAGGCCCAGCCGGTAGCGCCGCAGATCGATCTCGCAGACCGTGTAATCGACCGCTTCGAAGGTCAGCGGCCGGCACAGCGTTTCGGCCGATTGGGGCGCGATCTCCCGCCGCTCGGTGATCGGCGCCGGGGTTGCCTGGAACGAGGGCGACGCAGGGTCGACCAGGAGCGGTTCGGCGGCGGAGTCGGCCCGCGGCTTCTCCACGCCCGTCCCGCAGGCGGCGGTGAGGAGCAGCGCCGACACGGCGAGCAACGACAGCAGCTGTCTGGCAAGGCGCATCGGCCGGTGCTTCCGATCCTTGGGCGGGTGACACATCAGTTTCATGCAGTCCGCCTAGCCTGTCATTCGATCGCACCATTCATGAAGGGGGATTCGCACCAAATGATGACATGGCTTCGTTTCGGACTCGTCGGCCTGGTCCTGGCCGCCGGCAGCGCGCAGGCGGCCGACACGCTGACCGGCAAGGAATACAAGGTCCTGCTCGACCCCACCAAGTTCCAGGCGCAACCGGTCGCCACCGCCAACACCTTCCTCGGCGAGCTGCGGACCAAGCTGACCACCGCCGGCTTCGACCGCACGGTCGACGGCAGCTTCGCCGTCGACAAGGTCCGGACCGTCCGCTACTACGATTCGCCGGGCACCTGCCGGCTGAACACGCTGGGCTACAATTTCCGCGAGCGGGTCGAGGGCACCAGGCGCGAGATCAACCTGAAGTTCCGGTCCGACAGCCAGTCGACCGCGGCGAACACCAATGTCGGCGGCAGCTCGTCGGATGCCGAGACCAAGCTCGAGGCGGACATCACCCCGCCGTTCGAATGGGTCTATTCCCATTCGACCACCGAGCCGCTGTCGGCCACCAAGAACCTGAACATTCTGGACGATGTGGTCGACCTGTTCCCGCCGACCAAGTCGCTGAACCTGCCAAAGCAGGAGGCGCTCGCCATCGTCGGCAACCTGTCGATCACCGAGCGCACCTATGACGGCCCGGACAGCGACCTGGGCCAGCAGGATGCGGAGTTCACCCTGACGCTGTGGTACGCCGGCTCGTCCGCGACCGTCGCCAACGCCGAAGTGTCGTTCAAGGTCGAGGACAAGGACGGCGACTTCACGGACAAGGTCGACCAGCGCTCGAAGCTGATGTTCGACACCATCCGCGGCATGACCTCGTGGGTCTCCGCCAGCTCGACCACCAAGACCCAGTGGGTCTACCAGTACCAGCCGAACTTCTGCAATTGACCGGCTCCTGATGGACGGTGCGGGCTGGATGACGCGTCATCCAGCCCGTTTCGTATCGAATTGTGCAATGCGGTAACGCCAACACAATTCGCGACAATTCCCGCCCCTCCCCGACACAGTTCTGAGACAGCCGGCCTGCAGGCTACGCCGGTGTCGAGGAGCGGAGTCCCCTCCGCTCAAGACTCGACGCCATAGGGAGCGCAGGCATGGGACGCCCGGTCATTCGGACGTTGGCGGGAGTTGTGGCGCTGGCCCTGGTCGGTGGGCTGGCAGGGTTGGGATGGCAGGCGTCGCGGAGCACCGCGGCGACCACGGCCCAGGCGGCCGTGCGGCCGGCCCCGAGCGTGATCGTCTCGCCACCGCTGGTGCGGCGGGTGGTCGACCAGCAGGAATATGCCGGCCGCTTCGAGCCGACTGCGAGCGTGGAGATCCGGGCCCGCGTCTCGGGCCACCTGCAGTCGATCGGCTTCGAGGACGGCCAGATCGTCCAGGCCGGCCAGACCCTGTTCACCATCGACCCCCGCCCCTACCAGGCGGCGGTCGCCGAGGCGCAGGCCCAGCTGTCCAGCGCCCGGGCACAGCGCGACCTCGCCGATCTGGAACTGCGCCGGGCGGAGCAGCTGGCCGGCACCTCCGCCGTCTCGCGCGCCACGCTGGACCAGCGCCGGCAGCAGAAGCAGGCGGCCGACGCCGCCTCCGAACTGGCCCAGGCCGGGTTGATGCGGGCGCAGCTGGACCTCGACTTCACCGAGATCAAGGCGCCGATCAGCGGCCGCGTGTCGAACCGGCGGGTCGATGCCGGCAGCCTGGTGTCGGACGCCAGCACCCTGCTGACCACCATTGTCGCGCTCGACCCGATCTACTTCGTCTTCGACATGAGCGAGCGCGACTTCGTCGCCTATGAGCGGGCGGTGAAGTCGGGCGATCTGCGGCCGATCCGGGACCAGGGCGTGCCGATCGCGGCGCGGCTGGAGGATGATGACGGCTGGCCCTACCGGGGCACGATGAGCTTCGTCGACAACCGGCTGGAGAGCGGCGCCGGCACCATCCGCGCCCGGGCCGTGCTGGCCAATGCCGACCTGTTCATCACCCCCGGCCAGTTCGGCCGGCTGCGCCTTGCCTCCTCCGGCGAGCGCGACGCCCTGCTGGTGCCGGAGACGGCGCTGCTGACCGACCAGGCCAGCCGCATCGTCCTGACCGTGGCCGATGACGACACGCTGCGCGCCACGCCGGTCCGGCTCGGCGCCCGCCAGCCGGGGGGCCTGCGCGTGGTCGAGAGCGGGCTGCGGCCGCAGGACCGGGTGGTGATCAACGGCCTGCTGCGCGCCCGCGCCGGCCAGAAGGTGGTGGCGCAGCCCGGCGAGATCGCGCCGGCGGCCACCGCGCTGGTCAACTGAGGTCGGGATCATGCGCCTGCCTCATCTCTGCATCGAACGGCCGATCCTCGCGACGGTGCTTTCGGTCCTGATCGTCCTGGTCGGCATCGCCGGCTATCTCACGCTGCCGCTGGCGCAGTATCCCGAGATCACGCCCCCCACCGTCGTCGTCCGCGCCCAGTATCCCGGCGCCTCGGCGGAGGTGATGAGCAGCACCGTGGCGGTGCCGATCGAGCAGGAGATCAACGGCGTCGAGAACATGCTCTACATGTCCTCGCAGGCCACCGGCGACGGCCAGCTGGCGATCACCGTCACTTTCGCGCTGGGCACCGACCTCGACGAAGCACAGGTGCTGGTGCAGAACCGGGTGGCGGTGGCCGAGCCGCGGCTGCCGGAGGAGGTCCGCCGCCTCGGGGTGACGGTGCGGAAATCGTCGCCGGACATCCTGCTGGTGGTGCAGCTGTTCTCGCCGGACGGCTCGCGCACGCCGCTCTACCTCTCCAACTACGCCACGCTGCGAATCCGCGACGCGCTGCTGCGGGTCGACGGCGTCGGCGATGTCCGCATGCCCACGGCCCGCGACTACGCCATGCAGGTCTGGCTGGACCCGGACGCGGTCGCGGCCCGCAACCTGACCGCCGGCGAGGTGCTGGCGGCGCTGCGGGCCCAGAACGTGCAGGTGGCGGCCGGCGTGGTGAACGAGCCCTCGGCGTCGTCCGACGGCGCCTTCGAGCTGAATGTCGAGACGCTGGGACGCCTGTCCGACCCCGCCGAGTTCGAGGGCATCATCGTCAAGACCGACGCCGACGGCCGCGTCACCCGGATCCGCGACGTCGCCCGGGTCGAGCTGACGGCGCAGAGCTTCCGCGGCGGCGCCCTGTTCGACGGGCGGACCTCGCAGCCGATCCAGGTGTTCCAGCAGCCCGGTTCCAACGCGCTGGAGACCGCCGACCGCGTGGTGGCGGCCATGGCGCAGCTGGGCCGCAGCCTGCCGGCCGGCGTCGACTACGCCATCCCCTTCAACCCGACCCGGTTCATCGCTGAATCCGTCGGCGAGGTCTACAAGGCGATCCTCGAGGCGATCGCCCTGGTGGTGCTGGTGGTGATCCTGTTCCTGCACAGCTGGCGGGCGGCGATCATCCCGATCCTGGCGATCCCGATCTCGCTGATCGGCACCTTCGCCGTGATGGCCGGGCTGGGCTATTCGCTGAACAACCTGTCGCTGCTCGGCCTGGTGCTGGCCATCGGCATCGTGGTCGACGACGCCATCGTGGTGGTCGAGAATGCCGAACGCCATCTGCGCGCCGGCCTGTCGCCGAAGGAAGCCGCCCACAAGTCGATGGAGGAGATCGGCGGCGCGCTGATTGCCATCGCCCTGGTGCTGTGCGCGGTGTTTGTCCCGGCGGCGATGATGTCCGGCATCTCCGGCCGGTTCTTCCGCCAGTTCGCGGTCACCATCGCCGCGGCGACCGCGATCTCCGCCTTCGTGTCGCTGACGCTGAGCCCGGCGCTGTGCGCCCTGCTGCTGCGACCACACAGCGATCATGCCGCCAGGCCCCGCAACCCGCTGCTGCGTGGCCTGGCCGCTGGCGCCCGCGGCTTCAACGCCGGCTTCGACCTGATGTCGCTCGGCTATGGCGGGCTGACCCGCCGGCTGCTGCGCGTCGGGCTGCTGATGCTGGTCGCCTATGCCGGGCTGCTGGGGCTGACCGGCTGGCAGTTCAGCCGGGCGCCGACCGGCTTCATCCCGGTGATGGACCAGGGCTATTTCCTGACCGCGGTGCAGCTGCCGCCCGGCGCCGCCCTGGCCCGCACCGACGCGGCGATGAAGGCGGTCTCCGACCGGCTGGACGCGACCCCGGGCGTGGCCCACACGGTCGCCATCGCCGGCCTCGACGGCGCCACCTTCACCAACGCCTCGAACAGCGGCGTCGTCTTCGCCATCCTGGATCCCTATGCGGCACGGGCGGCGCGCGGCCAGACCGTCGACCGGATCATCGCCGACCTGACCGCCCGCCTGGCCGATGTGCCGGAGGCGCGGGTGATCCCGATCAAGCCGCCCTCGGTCCGCGGCATGGGCAACACCGGCGGCTTCAAGCTGATGGTCGAGGACCTCGCCGGCGGCACGCCGGAGGAGCTGGAGGCGGCGGTGCGCCAGGTCGTCGCCGCGGCCGGCCAGTCGCCCGAATTCACCAATGTCTTCAGCCCGTTCAACACGGCGACGCCGAAGCTGTACGCCGATATCGACCGGGTGAAGGCGGAGATGCTGGGGGTGCCGGCATCCCGCGTGTTCGAGACGCTCGAGATCTATCTCGGCTCGGCCTATGTCAACGACTTCAACCTGCTGGGCCGCACCTTCCAGGTCCGGGCCCAGGCCGATGCCCGGTTCCGCCAGGACCCGGCGGCGCTGGAAGGGCTGAAGACCCGCAGCGACTCCGGCGCCATGGTGCCGCTGGGCTCGGTCGCGACCTTCGAGGAGCGGGCCGGCCCGTACCGCATCCCGCGCTACAACCTGTACCCAGCGGCCGAGGTGCAGGGCGCGGCGGCGGCCGGCGTGTCGACCGGCACCGCGTTGGACCGGATGGAGCAGATCGCCGCCGAGACCCTGCCCGACGGCTATGGCTTCGAATGGACCGAGGTGGCGCTGCAGGAGCGGCTGGCCGGCACCAGCGCCCTCCTGGTCTTTGCGGCCTCGGCGGTGTTCGTCTTCCTGTTGCTGGCCGCGCTGTACGAGAGCTGGACTTTGCCGCTGTCGGTGATCCTGATCGTGCCGATGTGCCTGCTGGCGGCGCTGACCGGCCTCCTGGCCGCCGCCATGGACGTCAACATCCTGGCGCAGATCGGCTTCGTGGTGCTGATCGGGCTGGCCGCCAAGAACGCGATCCTGATCGTCGAGTTCGCGCGCCAGGCCGAGGCCGCCGGCGCCTACCGCTTCGCCGCCGCGATCGAGGCGGCGCGGGTGCGGCTGCGACCGATCGTGATGACCTCGCTGGCCTTCATCCTCGGCGTGCTGCCGCTGGTGCTGGCCACCGGCGCCGGGGCAGAGATGCGCCAGTCGCTGGGCGTGGTGGTGTTCTTCGGCATGGCCGGCGTCACCGTCTTCGGCCTGATCTTCACCCCCGCCTTCTACGTCGCCTGCCGCGGGATGGAGCAGGCCGCCCGACGGCTTTCCATCAGCACCGCCGCGCCATCCCCGTCATTGCAGGAGGGCCACGAATGAGCACGGATGTGAAGACCGCCGCGCCCGGGACCACCGGCCGCTACACCGCCGCTGCCCAATGGCTGCACTGGATCTCGGCGGCGCTGATGGCCGCCGTCCTGGTCCTGGCCTGGGTGATGGAGAGCCTGCCGAACGCCGACGCCTCGCGCGCCACCGCCGTCATGCTGCACAAATCGGTCGGGCTGACGATCCTGGCCCTGACCGCCGCGCGGCTGATGTGGCGGGCGAACCATCCGCCGCCGCCCGCGACGCGGTGGGCGGCCTGGGAATCCGCCACGGCCATGGCAAGTCACTGGCTGCTCTACCTCGCGCTGCTGGCAATGCCGCTCAGCGGCTATCTGATGTCCGCCGGCCATGGCCGCGCCATCCCGTATTTCGGCCTGTTCGAGGTGCCGCTGCTGACCCCGGCGACCGAAGCGGTCTGGCAGATCGGCAGCACCGCCCATGCGATCGGGCAATGGGCGGTCTATGGCTTGGTCGCGCTGCACATCGCGGCGGCGGTCTGGCATGTCGCCATCCGGCGGGACGGCACCTTGGACCGGATGCTGCCGGAGCAAACCGGGACTTAAATCCGGACCTTACGGCCCATACCGGCGCTGCGCCTCGATGGCCAGGCCGACGCCGACCGCGCCGAAGCTGTCGCCCTCGACCACCCGGGCGCCCGGCGCCTCGGCCAGCGACGCCGCGCGGAAGGCCGGCAACAGGGCCGAGCCGCCGGTGAGGAACACGGCGTCGAGCTGGTGCGGCGCGAGGCCCGCCGTCTGGATGCAGCGGCGGATCAGGGCGGACAGCCGGCCGACCGCGTCATGGATCGCCATGTCCAATGCCGCCCGGCCGGCGCGCAGCCCCAGCTTGGGCTCGACCAGGCGAAGGTCGATCACGGTCGGGTCGCGGTCGCCCAGCGCGATCTTCGCGGCCTCGACCCGCAGCGCCAAGCTGTGGCCGAGATTGTTCTCCAGCACCCGCAGCAACCGGTCGAACTTCTTCGGATCGCGCGATTCCCGCTGCACGTCCTGGATCTCCGCCACCACCTTGGGCGCGTAGAGGGCGTTGATCCGGCTCCAGGTCGCCAGCATGTGGAAGTAGCGGCTGGGCGCCACCGCGCCGGGGCGCTTCATCTTGGTGCCGAGACCGAGCGCCGGCATCACCGTGGCCAGGCTGAACAGCCGGTCGACGTCGGTACCGCCCAGCCGGATGCCGTCATTGGCCAGGATGTCGCCCGCCCGGTCCGGCAGCGCCCGGCGCTGCGGGCCCAGCCGCACGATCGAGATGTCGGAGGTGCCGCCACCGATGTCGACGATCAGCGCCACCTCCTCCCGCGACAGCCCGGCCTCGTAGGTCCGGGCCGCGGCGATCGGCTCGTATTCGAACGACACTTCGGTGAAGCCGGCCTCGCGGGCGATGGCCTCCAGCGCGTCCTGGGCTTTGCTGTCGCCGGCCGGGTCGTCGTCGACGAAATGCACCGGCCGGCCATGCACCACCCGCTCCAGCGCGTGGCCGCAGGCCGCTTCCGCCCGCGCCTTCATCTCGGCCAGGAACAGGGAGATCACCCGCTTGAAGCCGATCCGCTCACGCCCGACCCAGGTGTCTTCCTCGATCAGCGGCGTGCCGAGCACGGATTTGATCGACCGCATCAGCCGGCCTTCCAGGCTTTCGACATAGGAGTCGATGGCCGAGCGGCCGAACTGCGGCGCGCCGCCGACCAGGTCGAACCAGATCGCGCTGGGCAGCGTCGTCGCCGCGCCTTCCAGGGGCAGCAGCCGCGCGCCCTGCCCGTCGACGATGCCGAGGGTCGAGTTCGAGGTGCCGAAATCCAGGCCGCAGACCGTCATGTCCGCCTCCGCTCCGCAAAGCAGAAAAGCCCCAGGTCCGATCGGACGGGGCTGTTGGGAAAGGGCGGGGGATTTAGCGCGGCCCGCCAAGGGGCGCAAGGGGTCTCCCGCCGGGTGCGGCGATGAGGCAGGCCGATCATCGTCCGAGGGGCGGAGGCGTGCGGGCGCCGCCGCCTGGCCCTTCCACAGTCTCAGAGATCAGGCCGGATCGAGGCCCTGCTTACGCCTGCCATCGCCATCCCAATGGATGGTGAGCCCGATGGCGGCATTCTCTTCCGGGCTGGCGAGCCAGTATCCGTACTCCTGGACCAGCTTCAGGAAGCGCTGGGCGTCCTTCGCCGGATCAGCCGAGGCCCGGCCGACCGCGGCATCGCGCAGGAACCGGCCCATCCGCATGGTGGTCACGCACAGCATGGAGACGGTGGCCCCGGACGAATTTCTCCAGGCGTGCCGGATGCCGTCCTGGGCGTCGAACACATCCCCCGGGCCGAGCGTCTGCCAGCGATCACCCAGGAAGGCATCCGGATGTCCGTCGATGACATAGAAGGTCTCGCGATCGGCATGGCTGTGCAGCGGCACGATCACGCCAGGCGGCAACGTGCACTGCATCACGCAGTAATCCCCATCGCCGTCGGTCAGCTCGGTCAGGTAGCGGTTTCCCGGCCGCGCATTCTGCTGCGGCGAGAATATTTCATGCGCGTCCGATTTGGCCTGATCGCCAGACATCTCAGGATCCTCTTTCGAGCTCAGCTGCCCGAAAGATCCTCTTGTTGTGTTTGGCAGGTGTTACAGGACAAGCGGATTAGCGCTATGAATGCAACAGAAGCGCAAAGGCAGTCATGGCCAGCTGGCCCATGGGAAAGAGCGCCCGCCCCGGCTGAAGCCGAGGCGGCGCGGCCTTGTCTTCAAGCCACGGGCGTCATCCCGAACACCTGCGCCACCAACTCGTAGGACCGCAGGCGGGCGGCGTGGTCGTGGATCATGCTGGTGATCATCACCTCGCTGGCCGCGGTCTCGCCGGCCAGGCGTTCGATCTCGGCCTTCACCGTCTCGGGCGTGCCGACGATCTGGTTGCGGCGCGAGCTTTCGGCCAGGCGCTGCTCCTCCGGCGAATACCGATAGGCCAGCACCTCCTCCGGGCTCGGCAGCTGGATCGGGCGGTTGGTGCGCAGCCGCGCCATCGACATCTGGTGCGGCAGCGCCAGCCGCTCGGCCTCCTCCGCATCCTCGGCGCAGTAGACCGAGACGGTCAGGATCGAATGCGCCGCCTGCATCGTCGCCGAGGGCTGGAAATTGGTGCGGTACAGATGCATCGCCGGCATCGTGTATTGCGGGCTGAAATGATGGGCGAAGGCGAAGCCGACGCCGATATGGGCGGCGAAGCGGGCGCCGAAATCGCTGGAGCCCAGCATCCACACCGGCGGCAGCGGCACGTCCTCAGGCACGGCACGGACCGACCGGAAGCCGTGGTCAGCCGGGAAGGTGCCGTCGGCGAAGGCCCGCAGCTCGGCATACTGCTCGGGAAAATCGTCGGCATGGACCGCGTCGCGCGACCGGCGCAGCGCCAGCGCGGTCAGCCCGTCCGAGCCCGGGGCGCGGCCGAGGCCGAGGTCGATCCGGCCGGGATGCAGGGATTCCAGCATCTTGAAGGCCTCGACCACCCGCAGCGGCGCGTGGTTCGGCAGCATCACGCCGCCGGAGCCGACGCGGATGCGCTCGGTCACCTGGGCCACGTGGCCGATCAGGATCTCCGGCGCGGTCGAGGCCACGCCGGGGATCGAGTGATGCTCGGCCACCCAGTATCGGACGTAGCCGAGGCGATCGGTCAGCCGGGCGAGGTCGAGCGAATTGCGGACGGCCTGGCCGGGCGGGGAGCCGGAGGCGATCGGCGCGAGGTCGAGGACCGAGAGGGGCAATGTCATGGCTTGAACTTTGGCAGCCGCGGCGCCGGTTCAAGGGCGCCGTGCCACCCGACATGCCCGCGCAGGGCATGGCCGTCATCCGCGGCCGGCGGATTCCACCAGTGGACAGGCGCGGGACTCGCACCGAAGCCCGGGGCGCGGCCGGGCGCCGGGCCGGCCGAAACCGGCCCGGCGCCAGGGTCAGACGTTCAGCAGCAGGTTCTCGCGTTCCCACGAGCTGATGACGCGGTGGTAGGCGTCGTACTCCTTGTTCTTCACCCACCACACCGCATCGACCAGCTTGTCGCCCAGCACCTCGCGCAGCGGGCGCGAGGCCGAGAACTTGTTCAGGCTGTCATAGAGGTGGCGCGGCAGGGTGAAGGCCAGCCGCTTGGCCGAACCCTCGACCGGGTTCGACGGCGTCATCTCGTTGACGATGCCGAGATAGCCGCAGGCCAGCGACGCCGCGAACATCAGATACGGGTTGCAGTCGGCGCCGGCGACGCGGTTCTCGACCCGCTTGGCCTGGGGTTCGTCGATCGGCACCCGGAAACCGACGGTGCGGTTGTCCATGCCCCAATGCACGTTGATCGGTGCGTCGCTCTCGGGATCGAGGCGGCGGTACGAGTTCACGTTCGGGGCGAACAGCGGCATCGCCGCCGGCACGAACTTCTGCAGGCCGGCGATGTAGGACAGGAACAGCTCGCTGTTGCCGCCGGTGTCGGTGGCGAACAGGTTCCGCCCGGTCTTGGCGTCGTTCACGCTCTGGTGCAGATGCATGGCGCTGCCCGGCTCGTTCTGCAGCGGCTTGGCCATGAAGGTGGCGTAGACGTCGTGGCGCATCGCCGTCTCGCGCACCGTGCGCTTGAAGATCAGCACCTGGTCGGCGAGGTCGAGCGCGTCGCCATGGTTGAAGTTGATCTCGATCTGCGCCGCCCCGGCCTCATGCGCCAGGGTGTCGACATCGAGGCCCATCGCCTCGCAATGGTCGTAGATCTCTTCGAAGATCGGGTCGAATTCGTTGACCGCATCGATGCCGTAGGACTGGCGCCCGGTCTCCGGCCGGCCGGACCGGCCGATCGGCGGCTCCAACGGATAGTCCGGGTCGATGTTCTTCTTCACCAGGTAGAATTCAAGCTCGGGCGCCACCAGCGGCTTCCAGCCCTTGGCCTCGTACAGCTTCAGCACCCGGCGCAGCACGTGGCGGCAGGAGATCTCGCACGGGCTGCCGTCGACATATTCGGCGTCGCAGATCACCTGCGCCGTCGGCTCCTGGTACCAGGGCACGATGCGGGCCGTCTCCGGGTCCGGCACCATGTAGATGTCGATGTCGGCGGGGCTGGTGACGTCGTCGTCGGGATAGTCGCCCGTCACCGTCTGCATGAAGATCGATTCCGGGATGCGCATCCCGCGGGTCTTCAGGCCCTTGATGAATTTCTCGTCGGGAAGAATCTTACCCCGGGCAATCCCGTTCATATCGGGCACCAGGCACTCGACTTCGGTCACGCCGTGTTCGTGAATGAAGTCTTCCAGCTTCTGCATAAAATCATGGTGCCGCCCCTTTAGGCGGACCCCGCTTCTCGTTTCGGAGAGCGACCACCATAGCTGAGCCCCCCCGGGGGGTGGGAAGGGGGCTGATGTGAAAACCGCAAGAAATCCGGCCCGGCTTGACAGTTTCGTGCCGCCTGCGAGGATGGCGACCTCTCGGCAACAAATGCGTGACCAAATGCATGGCAATACATCGAACGACATCGTAAACAATTTCCGCGCGCAATATCCTGACATTACCCACATCGACGCCCTGGTTTGCGACATGTGCGGCGTGTTGCGCGGCAAGAAGGTCCCGGTCACCGCGCTCGACAAGATCTTCCGCGATGGACTGACCTTCCCCGGCTCGCTGTTCGCCACCGACATCACCGGCGAGACCGTCGAGGAAACCGGCCTCGGCTTCGCCGACGGCGATGCGGATCGCGACTGCTTCCCCGTCCCCCACACGCTCGACCCGGTGCCCTGGCTGTCGCGACCGACCGGCCAGGTGCTGCTGGCGATGCAGGATCTCGACGGGTCCCCCTTCTTCGCCGATCCGCGCACCGTGCTGGCCAACATCGTCAACCGGCTGAAGGCCGACGGCCTGAACCCGGTGGTGGCGGTCGAGCTGGAATTCTACCTGGTCGACCGCAAGCGCGGCGAGGACGGCCGGCCCCGCCCGCCGGTCTCACCGGTCAGCGGCAAGCGGCAGGACACCACCCAGGTCTATGGCATCGACGAGCTGCACGATTTCAACGAGCTGCTGCACGAGATCTACGACACCTGCGTGGCCCAGGGCATCCCGGTCGACAGCCTCGTCTCGGAATACGCCCCGGGCCAGTACGAGATCAACCTGCGCCATGTCAGCGACCCGCTCGAGGCCTGCGACGACGCGGTGCTGTTCAAGCGCGTGGTCCGGTCGGTGGCGGCCAAGCACGGGGTCGAGGCCACCTTCATGGCCAAACCCTACCCCGACCAGGCGGGCAGCGGCTTCCACATCCATATGAGCATGCTGGACGACAATGGCGTCAGCCTGTTCGCGGCCGACGACCCGCACGGCACCCCGATGCTGCGCCATGCGATCGGCGGCCTGGGCGCCACCATGGCCGACGGCATGGCGGTGTTCGCCCAGAACCAGAATTCCTTCCGCCGGTTCCAGCCGAATTCCTACGTGCCGCACGCCCCGACCTGGGCGGCGAACAACCGCAGCGTCTCGCTGCGCATCCCGCCGGGCAAGCCGAAGGACCGCCGCGTCGAGCATCGGGTGGCCGGGGCCGACTGCAACCCCTATCTGGTGGTCGCGGCGGTGCTGGCCGGGGCGCATCACGGCATCCAGCGGCAGATCGATCCGGGCCCGCCGATCCAGGGCAATGCCTATGACAAGATCGAGCCGACGCTGACCTCGTCCTGGATCGTCGCGCTGGAGCAGCTCGACAGTTCGGCCTTCTACAACGAGGTCTTCGGCCGCCGCTTCCTGGACGTCTACCTCGCCCTGAAATGGGCCGAGCGCGACAAGTTCTTCTCCCAGATCACCCAGCTGGAATACGACTGGTATCTGAATAAAGTCTGAGGATCAGGCCTGCCGCCGGTTCTCCCGGCGATCCGAGCCGACCGACGGCTTGGGTCGCCGGCTGGGGGCTGCGGCACGCGCCGGTTCGGCCACCTTCTGCTTCGGCCGGTGCGCGGCCTTCTTGGCGGGGCCAGCGCGATCGGGCGCGTAGATCTCCAGCAGTTCCGCCAGCCGCTCAGCACTGTCGGCCGTCATCTCGGCGCGCATCGAGAAGGCCAGCTCCCGGGCATCGTGCTCGCCATGCAGCGCCACCGAGAATTTCTTCTGCTGCCGCACCCCGTCCCGCGTCCAATAGGCGGTCCAGAACGCCGAGGTCCCGCCGGGGCGGATATAGCGCGCCACCCCGGGCACGCCGTGCGGCGTGTTCTTGCGCGGCATCAGCCGGGTGCGCAGCGAGCGGATCTCGGTGTGCTCCCCGAGATGTGCCAGGGCGAACGCCACGGCTGCCGCCTTGGCCTCGGCCGACGTCCCGAACACCAGGTCGGAGAAGAATTTCCGGGTATGTCGACCGGCCACCGAATATCGCACGAGCCACCCGAGCATCCGTTTGGCGGGATCGTCAATTCGGCCGACGCGCATCGATATCTCCGGGTTGATCAGCAACGGATACTGACTCCCAAGCGTACCCTTTTTGTCGGAATAGTCTGCAACTTACTGAACTGTATGAATCCAAAAACGAGAAATCAGGTTTCCGGCGACGGGCCCGGGTGAAATGGGCGATCCGGCGCGCTGGAAATGGCCGAAAGCGACGGCAGAATGGCCTCGCCGCCGCGGCCGGCCGTCGCCATCCTGAAGCGGTCGGTGTCGAGGAGGCCTCCATGCTGGAACTGCGCCCTGGCTGCGAATGCTGCGATCGCGACCTGCCGCCGGAGTCACCGGAGGCGATGATCTGCAGCTTCGAATGCACCTTCTGTTCGACCTGTGCCGAGACGGTGCTGGGCGGCCGGTGCCCGAACTGCGGCGGCGGCTTCATGCCCCGGCCGATCCGGCCGCCGGCGGCGCTGCTGCGACACCCTGCCGCGACAGTGCGGGTGTTCAAACCGGGGCCGTGCCGGGGCCAGGCGACCGGCTGAGACCCGGAGATTCGGCTCCCGGTCCTTCCTCCGAATCCATCGTGATCGACTCGCGATCCGACCGCCCGGCGCATCGGGGGTTGCGCTTTGATCTTTATTGTTATGATATAACATTAAGATCAAAGGACGAGCCAGGATGCCAGACCACAGCACCACCACCGAACAGATCGCGCCCGGGATCCGGACGCCGGCCGGCTTCACCCGCGCCACCGGAGAGATCCGGACGCTCCTCACCGGCCTGGAGGCCATCGGTCTGTCCCCTGCGGCCCTTGCAACAGCGCTGCTGACCGAAGCCATGCCGCGGCTGGTCGCCGTCCATGGCATGGACCGCTGCGCCGACCTGCTGGGCTCGCTGTCGATCGAGCTGCGCCTCGACACCGCGGCGGCCGAACCCGCCCGCCCGCAGCTGGTGTCATGACCATGCCGCAGCCCGACACCCGCCTACCCGTCACCGTGCTGTCCGGCTTCCTCGGCGCCGGCAAGACCACGCTGCTGAACCACATCCTGAACAACCGCGAAGGCCGCCGGATCGCGGTCATCGTCAACGACATGAGCGAGGTGAACATCGACGCGGATTTGGTCCGCGACGGCGGTGGCAACCTCAGCCGCACCGACGAGACTCTGGTCGAGATGACCAATGGCTGCATCTGCTGCACCCTGCGCGACGACCTGCTGCACGAGGTCCGCCGCCTGGCCGAGCAGGGCCGCTTCGACCACCTGGTGATCGAATCGACCGGAATCTCGGAGCCGCTGCCGGTGGCCGCGACCTTCGACTTCCGTGACGAGGCCGAGATGTCGCTGGGCGACGTGGCGCGGATCGACACCATGGTCACGGTGGTCGATGCCGCCAACCTGCTGCGCGACTTCAGCTCGACCGACTTCCTGCGCGACCGCGGCGAGACCGCCGGCGACGAGGACGGCCGCACCCTGGTCGACCTGCTGGTCGACCAGATCGAATTCGCCGATGTCGTGGTGATCAACAAGATCGACGCCGCCACGCCGGAGCAGCGCCAGATTGTCCGCCGCATCGTCGCCGGGCTGAACCCGGAGGCCGCCATCGTCGAGGCGAATTTCGGCGCCGTCGCGCTGGACGCCATCCTCGACACCGGGCGCTTCGACTTCGACCGGGCCCGCGAACACCCGCTCTGGTACAAGGAACTGTACCACTTCGCCGACCACAAGCCGGAGACGCTGGAATACGGCGTCGAGAGCTTCGTCTACCGCGCCCGCCGCCCCTTCCACCCCGCCCGCCTGAACGCCGTCTTCAACCGGACCTGGCCGGGCGTGATCCGCTCCAAGGGCCATTTCTGGCTGGCCACCCGCCCGCGCTGGGTCGGGGAGATGAGCCAGGCCGGCGCCTTCCTGCGCCATGAGGCGATCGGCTTCTGGTGGGCGGCGATCCCGCGCGACCGCTGGCCCGACCATCCGGAAATGCGCCAGCTGATCGACAGCCGCTGGGACCCGGTCTTCGGCGACCGCCGGCAGGAGCTGGTGTTCATCGGCATCGACATGGACCAGGCGGCGATCCGGCAGAGCCTCGATGCCTGCCTGGTCGACGCCGAGACCTTCGACCCGGACGCCTGGGCCGACCTGCCCGATCCCTTCCCTGCCTGGGGCCGCGACGCCTGAGCGGAGGCGCCCGGTCCGCCATGCGGCACCGGCATGGCGGACCGGGCGTTCGCCGTGCTGGCCGCCCCTCCCCGGCCCAAGCTATTGAAGGCGGCATCCGAGGCCACGATCGTCGTGTCATGCAAGCTGCCGAGCACGTGCGCTCCTGGTACGCCGCCACCGCCAACCGCACCCTGCGCTTCCCGTCCCTGGACGAGGATTTGCGCTGCGACGTGCTCGTGGTCGGCGGCGGCTACACCGGGCTCAGCGCCGCGATCGAGTTGAGGGAACGCGGCCTCGACGTCGTGCTGGTCGAGGCCAAGCGGGTGGGCTGGGGCGCCTCGGGCCGCAATGGCGGCCAGGCAGTGACCGGCTTCAACAAGGACATCAGCACCATCGCCGCCTGGGTCGGCCGCGACGACGCCCGCAAGCTGTGGGACATGTCGGAGGAGGCGAAGACCATCCTGCGCGACCGGGTCGAGCGCCACGGCATCGACTGCGACCTGCGCTGGGGCTATGTGCTGGGGGCGCTCAAGCGCCGCCACATGGCCGAGCTGCAGGATCATGCCGCGGAATGGGAGGGCCTCGGCTACCACCAGGGCCGGATGCTGTCGCGGGCCGAGATCCGGGCGCTGGTCGACGCCCCGGACTATGTCGGCGGGCTGCTCGACAGCGGCAGCGGCCAGCTGCATCCGCTGAACTATGCGCTGGGCCTGGCCGATGCGGCCCGGGCGCTGGGCGTGCGCATCTTCGAGGACACGCCGGTCACCCGGCTGGACCAGGGCGACCCGGCGGTGGCGACGACGCCGAAGGGCCGGATCACCGCCGGCTTCGTGGCGCTGTGCGGCAACGCCTACCTGCCGTCGCTGTCGGCCGAGGTCGACCGCACCATCCGCTCACGGGTCATGCCGGTCGGCACCTACATCATCGCCACCGAGCCGCTGGGCGAAGAACTGGCACAGCAGACCATCCCCTCCGGCTTCGCCGTGGCCGACATCAACTTCGTGCTGAACTACTACCGGCTCGGCCACGACACCCGGATGCTGTTCGGCGGCGGGGTCAGCTATTCCGGCTACGAGCCGCGGCGGCTGGCCGACCAGATGCGCCGCACCATGGTCCGCGCCCTGCCCCGCCTGGCCGACGCCAAGGTCGAGTACTGCTGGGGCGGCTATGTCGGCATCACCATCAACCGCACGCCGCATTTCGGCCGGTTGGCCCCGAACGTCTACTTCGCCCAGGGCTTCTCCGGCCATGGCGTGCTGCTGACCGGCATGGCCGGGCGGGTGATCGCCGAGGCCATTCGCGGCCAGGCGGACCGATTCGACGTCTTCGCCCGGATCCCGCACCAGCCCTTCCCCGGCGGCCGGCTGCTGCGCATGCCGGCCCTGGTGATGGCCATGACCTGGTACCGCCTGCGCGACCTGATGTGACGCCGGGACGGAAGGGCCGATGCCTTTCCGGACGGTCTCAGTAAGCCGCAGCCCATTGCCGCAGCAGTTCCCGCTCGACCGCCCGCGCCCGGCCGAGCCAGCGCCGCGCCGGCTGCGACACCGCCAGCACGTTCGGGTCGGTCGCCGCATCGGCGGCGGCGCGCTGGTTCTCGTCGACCACATAGATGACGAAGCCGAGCTGGCGGCCGCTGTCGGCCGAGAGATAGCCGGCCAGGCCGCGGACATAGCCCATGGTGCCGGTCTTGGCCCGCAGCCGCCCCGCCGCCAGCGGCGCCGGCTCGCCGGCCTCGGCCTCGGCGCCGCCATCCCCCCGCTCCGGCATCAGCGCGGCCATGCCGATCTGGTTGCCCTCGATCAGCACCGCCGCCATCTGGATCGGCGAGATCCGGGCCCGGGTGCTGAGCCCCGAGGCGCCCGGAATGGACAGGCCGCTCCAGTCCAGCTTCGGCACCTTCTGCGCCCACCAGGCGGCAATGGCCTTCCCCGCCTCAACCTGGGTCACGCTGGTGCGGCCCAGCAGCTGGCGCGCCGCCATCATGCCGATCATCTCGGCCGACAGGTTGTTGCTGTACTTCAGGACCCGGGTGACGATCGTGGCCAGCGGCTCGCTGTCGTGCCGCGCCACGATCGTGCCTTCCGACGGGCGCTGGCCGATCACCGCGGCCGGCAGCGCCACGCCCGCCTCACGGGCCACTGTGCGAAAGATCTCCGCCGCCGTCGCCGTGGGGTGGCGGACCGGCAGCATGTCGGAGCCCTTGTCGGGCAGCGCCGCGGAGAGCACCCAGCCCTCGCGCCCGTCGACCGGCCGGTAGGGCGTCGCCGGCCCCTGGCTGACGCCGACCCAGGGCAGCACCATGTTGCGGCCGTCGGCGACCGCCTCGGTCCGCGCGTCGAAGCGGCCCTGCTTCTTCTGCCAGCTCACCCGCACCGCGTTGAAGTTCACCGCCAGCCCCGACAGGCCGGGATTGTAGGAGGCGGCGTAGGGCTGCAGCGGGTCGAGGAACGGCAGGGTCTGCAACGCCGTGTCGTCGACGATGAAGCGGCCGTCCACCTTGGTGATCCCGGCCTTGCGGATCTGGGCGGCGAGATCGGCGAGGTCGTTGATGTCGAGCGACGGGTCGCCGCCGCCGATCAGCATGAGATCGCCATGCAGCACCCCGCCGTCGATCGTCCCGCTGGCGGTGACGACGGTCGAGAATCGGTGGTCGGCGCCGAGGATCTCGATCGCCGCCGACATCGACGCGACCTTCATCGTCGAGGCCGGGATCATCGGCCGTGTCGCCTGCGCCGTGTCGATCAGCTGGCCGCTCTGGGCGTCGAACAGGATGTAGGCGACATCGTTGACCGGCAGGTCATAATGGGCGGCCACGGCAGTGGCATCGGCCAGGGCGGCATGCCCCCACAGGCCGGCGGCGAGCACCGGCAGCAGGAACAGGAAGGGTCGTCTGGTCATGGTCACGGGCCGAATATCCTCCGCATCGGGTCGCGCCTTCCTATAGCCCCGGCCGGGACGGGGCGGAAGGTGCGCCGAAACGAAGACGGCCCCCGCCGGGCGGGGGCCGTCTTGGTCATGTCGGGGATGCGGCTGTCGCCGGGCTCTGTCAGTAGGCGCCGGAGCCGGGGAAGAACACCCGGGGCGTCATGAACAGGATCACGACATCGCGCCCGAAGCTCCAGTTCCGGACATACTCGACGTTCAGCCGGATCCGCGTCTCGTAGCTGGTGTCGCTGCGGCCGTAGATCTGCCAGACGCCGGTCATGCCGGGCCGGGTGCTGTAGTAGTAGTGGATCGCGGCGCCCCAGCGTTCCTGCTCTTCCTCGAACATCGGGCGCGGGCCGACCAGGCTCATCTCGCCCTTCAGCACGTTGAACAGCTGCGGCAGCTCGTCGAGGCTGGTCTTGCGCAGGAAGCGGCCGATGGCGGTGACGCGCGGGTCCTTCTTCAGCTTGAAGCCGATCTCCCACTCGCGCCGCAGCTCAGGGTCTTTCTGAAGAAGGTCCGCCAACAGCTTGTTCGCATTGGGAACCATCGTTCGAAACTTGTGGCAGTAGAAAATCTTTCCGTCCCGCCCGACGCGCCGGTCACTGTAGAAGACGCCCCGGCCGGACCGCCGGATCATGACGGCGCACACCACGAAAAGCGGCGAAAACAGGATTAGAAAAACAATCGATAAAACCAGATCCATCAAACGCTTCGCCGCCAGCCCTAGCCGAGCCGTCCGGACTGGAGTCTGCGCGGACAATTCGACAGCGGCAGTATCGACGAGAGTGTCGGACTGCATAATTGATACCCCCAGAATCCGATGACAAAGGAGCAAGACCTTTCCGCCGCCGCAAACAGCAGAATGCCCTCTTATTCGAGTTTTGCCTGACTCCCCGCCCCTAATGATTAGGGTATTGGCACATCGCTATTGTCCGACACCGGCATCTTAGGCCTGATCTCGGGATCAATGAATGCGCCTTCTATGTATATCGAAACCCGGACAAGGAAACAATCCATTTATCGCATCCGCGATACCGGCCAGATCAAGGACAGAGCAGAATAAGTTACAATGATATGTCAATAGACGGAGATAGTGCCTTCTCGTTAAAGGTCTTTGCCGCGAAGCAGGCGGGCCACGAGCTCGCTCTCCCCCACTTTACCCACCAGCCGGCCATCATCGTCAAGGACCAGAATGGGCTGGCGCGTCGCCTCATGGGCGGCGATGAAGCGACGCATCGAGGCATGGATCGGCATGGTCGCGATCTGCCCCGGCACCACGCCGTTGATGATGCCGTCGGCGATCTCGAGCGGCCGGTCGGCCTGGGTCACCGCGATCGGCCGGCCGAAATCGTCGATCCGGCAGCGGCAGGTCTTGGCCTTGTCGACCAGGATCGAATCCCCTTCCCGCGGCAGCAGGTCGAGCGGGGTCATCAGGGCTTCGGCCCGCAGCACGTTGAGCGGGTTCACATGGGCGACGAAATTCGCGACGTAATCGTCGGCCGGCTTGGTGACGATCTCCTCCGGCGTGCCGATCTGGACGATGCGGCCGGATTCCATGATGACGATGCGGTTGCCGATCTTCAGCGCCTCGTCGAGATCATGGCTGACGAAGACGATGGTCTTCTTCAGCCGGCGCTGCAGCTCGAGCAGCTCGTCCTGCAGATGGGTGCGGATCAGCGGGTCGAGGGCCGAGAACGGCTCGTCCATCAGCAGGATGTCGGCGTCGGTGGCAAAAGCACGGGCCAGTCCGACGCGCTGCTGCATGCCGCCCGACAGCTCGCGCGGATACTTTCCCGCCCATTTGTCGAGATGCACCATCGCCAGCTTCTCGTCGACGATGCGGTCGCGCTCGCCCTTCGGCATGCCGCGGAGCTCGAGCCCGAGCCCGACATTCTCGCGGATGGTGCGCCAGGGCATCAGCGCGAATTGCTGGAACACCATCGACACCCAGTCGGCCCGCAGCTTGCGCAGGGTCTGCTCGTCGCAGGTCGCGACATCGACCTCCTCGCCGTCGCAGCGCACGATCATGCGCCCCCGCGTCACCTTGTTCAGGCCGTTGACGCAGCGCAGCAGCGAGGATTTGCCGGACCCCGACAGCCCCATCAGCACGCACAGCTCGCCCGGCGGGATCGACAGCTCGGCACCCGCCACCGCCAGGGTGTCGCCGGTCTCGGCCTGGATCTCGGCCCGGGTGCGGCCCTGGTCGAGCAGGCTGATCGCCCGCTTCGGCGTCGGCCCGAAGATGACGTCGACGGCGTTGAAATGGACGGCGGGAAGGATGTCGGCCATCAGTGCGGCCCCCCGGCCGAGCGTTCGGTTTTCACCATACGGTCGAGGATGACGGCGAGGATGACGATGCAGAGGCCGGCTTCGAAGCCCATGGGGACATTCACCGAGTTGAGGGCGCGGACGACCGGCTTGCCGAGGCCGTCGGCCCCCACCAGCGCGGCGATGACGACCATCGACAGCGACAGCATGATGCACTGGGTCAGGCCGGCCATGATGGTGGGCAGGGCGTGCGGCAGCTCGACCTTGAACAGCAGCTGCCGCCTGGTGGCGCCGAACGCCTCCCCCGCTTCGAGCAGGGGCGACGGCACGCCGTGGATGCCGAGATAGGTCAGACGGATCGGCGCGGCCACGGCGAAGACGATGGTCGAAATGAGGCCCGGCGCCACGCCCAGCCCGAACAGGATCAGGGTCGGGATCAGGTAGACGAAGGTCGGCAGCGTCTGCATCAGGTCGAGGATCGGCCGGATCACGGCGTAGACCATCGGCCGGTGCGCCGACAGGATGCCGATCGGGATGCCGATCACCAGCGACAGGAAGGTGGCGCTAACCACCAGCGCCAGGGTCTGCATCGTCTCGGTCCAGTAGCCGAGATTGAGGATCAGCAGGAAGCCGATCACGACCAGGACGACCAACTGCCAGCGGCGGTGCAGGAGATAGGCCAGGACGGCGACGATCGCGATGAACACCAGCGGCGGCGGCCACAGCAGGATGTCGATCAGCCATTGGATGGCGGTGGCGAGGCCGATCGAGATGGCATCGAAGACGCTGGCGAAATTGTTGGTCAGAAAATCCGTGAGGTGCTTGATCCACAGCCCCAGCGGGATCTTCTGGGACAAGAGCGCGCTCAGATCGTCCATGCGGCGTCCCTTTTTGTGGCCCTCGGCAGGGTGCCCACCGGTTCAGCCCGGCGAGGCGCCCTGCCGGGGCGGGTCACTTGATGCCGAGCGACGCCTGCACGGCAGCGAGGCCGTCCTTGCCGTCGAAGGTGGTCACGCCGGCCAGCCAGGTCTTCAGTACATCCGGGTTGGCCTTGAGGTATTCGGTGGCCGCCTTGCCGCCTTCCTCGCCGCCGCCGGTGATCGCCTCCATCACCGTGGCTTCCATGTCGAGGGTGAAGGCCAGGTTGTCGAGCAGCTTGCCGACATTCGGACACTCGGTGCGATAGCCGGCGCGGACGTTGGTGTAGACGGTGGCGCCGCCGAAGTTCGGGCCGAAATAGTCGTCGCCGCCGGTCAGGTACTGCAGGGCGAAGTTCTTGTTCATCGGATGCGGCGCCCAGCCCAGGAACACGATCCATTCCTTGCGCCGGATGGCGCGGTCGACCTGGGACAGCATGCCCTGCTCGCTCGATTCGACCAGCTGCCAGCCCTTCAGGCCGAAGGCATCCTTGTCGATCATGCTCTGGACCAGCCGGTTGCCGTCGTTGCCCGGCTCGATGCCGTAGATCTTGTCGGCAAACTTGTCGGCGTTCTTGGTCAGGTCGGCGAAGTCCTTGACCCCGGCCTGGTACACATAGTCCGGCACGGCGAGGGTGTATTTGGCGCCGTCGAGATTGGCCTTGATGCTCTCCACCGACTTGTCGTCGAAATACGGCTTCGCATCGGCGGTCATCGACGGCATCCAGTTGCCGAGGAAGACGTCGATGTTCTTGTTCTTCATCGAGATGTAGGTGACCGGGATCGACAGCAGGTCGGCCGAGGGCTCATAGCCCAGCCCCTTGAGCACCGCCGAGGTCAGCGCCGTGGTCGAGGTGATGTCGGTCCAGCCGACATCGGAAAACCGCACCTTCTGGCAGCTCGCCGGATCCGCGGCCTGCGCCGCCCCGGCAGCCAGGGCCAGGGACATGCCCAGCGCCAGACCGATCATACGTCCCGACATCATGCGACTCTCCTGTTGCCCGCCTGTTCGACATTTTCATTCGTTGAACGCCCCGTCCGGCATCGAAGCATACGGCGGGGCGCCTCATGGTGAGTCTAACGGTGCACGGCCCGCGACCGCTGGCCGATTTCCGGCATCGCATGACGCAAACCGGACGCACCGCCTCGCCCAGCGCCGTTAGCATGCGGCCGCAGGCGAAGGAGCGGAAGGCATGACGACAGAATTCGACTATGTGATCGTCGGCGCCGGCTCGGCCGGCTGCGTCCTCGCCAACCGGCTGTCGGCCGAGCCGGGCAACCGCGTGCTGGTGCTGGAGGCCGGCCCCGAGGACCGGACCTGGAAGATCCACATGCCGGCGGCGCTGACCTACAATCTCGGCGACGACAAGTACAACTGGTACTACGAGACCGAGCCGCAGGCGGCGATGGACAACCGCCGCATGTACTGGCCACGCGGCCGCGTGCTGGGCGGCTCGTCTTCGCTCAACGCCATGGTCTATGTCCGCGGCCATGCCTATGACTACGACCGCTGGGCCGATGAGGGCGCCGCCGGCTGGTCCTATGCCGAGGTGCTGCCCTATTTCCGCCGGGCCGAGACCCGGGCCAAGGGCGGCGACGACTATCGCGGCTCGGACGGCCCGCTGAACGTCTCCACCGGCAGCCAGCCGAATCCGCTGTTCGACGCCTTCATCCAGGCCGGGCAGCAGGCCGGGTACCCGTTCACCGACGACATGAACGGCTACCAGCAGGAAGGCTTCGGCAAGATGGACATGACGATCCATAAGGGCGAGCGCTGGTCGGCCGCCAAGGCCTATCTGCGGCCGGCGCAGTCGCGGCCGAACCTGACGATCGAGACCGGCGCGCTGACCACCCGCATCCTGTTCGAGGGCACCCGCGCCGTCGGGGTCGAATACGCCCAGGGCGGCCAGATCCGCACCGCCCGCGCCGGGCGCGAGGTGATCCTGGCCGGCGGCGCCATCAACTCGCCGCAGCTCTTAATGCTGTCGGGCGTCGGCCCGGCCGACCAGCTGCGCCGGCACGGCATCGCCGTGACCCACGACCTGCCCGGCGTCGGCCGCAACCTGCAGGACCATCTGGAGCTGTACGTCCAGTACGAATGCACCAAGCCGATCACCCTCTACAGCGTCGAGAACCCGCTCTACAAGGCGAAGGTCGGGCTCGAATGGTTCCTGTTCCGCCGCGGCCTGACCACCTCGGCCCATCTCGAGGCCGGCGGCTTCATCCGGTCCCGCCCCGGCATCCGCCACCCGGACATCCAGTATCATTTCCTGCCGTCGGTGGTGAACGACCACGGCCGCAAGCCGGGCGACCGCCACGCCTTCCAGGCCCATGCCGGCACCATGCGCGCCACCTCGCGCGGCTGGGTCGAGCTGCGCTCGTCCGACCCGCGGGCCAAGCCGATCCTGCAGCCGAACTACCTGACCACCGAGGATGACCGCGCCGACATGCGCGCCTGCGTCCGGCTGACCCGCGAGATCTTCGCCCAGAGCGGCTTCGACCCCTATCGCGGCAGCGAGATGGCGCCCGGCGCGTCGGTGCGCAGCGACGACGAGATCGACGCCTTCATCCGGGCCAAGGCCGACAGCGCCTACCACCCGTCCTGCACCTGCAAGATGGGCACGGACGAGATGGCGGTGGTCGACCCGGAGACGCGGGTGCGCGGGCTGGAGTCGCTGCGCGTGGTCGACGCCTCGATCATGCCGTCGATCGTCAGCGGCAACCTCAACGCGCCGACCATCATGATCGGCGAGAAGGCGGCGGACATCATCCTCGGCCGCACGCCCCTGCCGCCCTCGAGCGCCCCGGTCTACCAGGCGCCGGACTGGCAGACGGCCCAGCGCTGATTCAGGAGAACCCCATGGTCGAAACCATCCGGCTGCACATCGGCGGCCAGGCGGTCGACGGCAGCGGCACGCCGTTCGACACCATCAACCCCGCCACCGGCAAGCCGGTCGGCCGGGTGCTGGCCGCCTCCCCGGCCGATGTCGGCCGCGCGGTCGACGCCGCCAAGGCCGCCTTCGACGGCTGGGCCGGGATGACCGGCACCCGGCGCGGCCGGATCCTGCGCGAGGCGGTGCGCCTGCTGCGCGCCAACCGCGACCGGCTGGCGCGGATGGAGGTGATGGACACCGGCAAGCCGATCGCCGAGGCGCTGGCGGTCGACATCGATTCCGGGGCCGACGCGATCGAGTACTTCGCCGGCCTGGCCCCGTCGCTGCACGGCACCCACCATGATTTCGGCGGCGCCTTCGCCTACACCCGCCGCGAGCCGCTGGGCGTGGTCGCCGGCATCGGCGCCTGGAACTATCCGCTGCAGATCGCCTGCTGGAAGTCCGGCCCGACGCTGGCCTGCGGCAACACTATGGTGTTCAAGCCGTCCGAGCTGACGCCGATGACGGCGGTGGCGCTGGCCGAAATCTTCATCGAGGCCGGCCTGCCGCTGGGCGTGTTCAACGTGGTCCAGGGCAAGGGCGAGGTCGGCCACGCCCTGGTCACCCACCCCGACGTCGCCAAGGTGTCGCTGACCGGGTCGGTGCCGACCGGCCGCAAGGTCGCGGCCGCGGCCGCCGGGGCGATGAAGCATGTGACCATGGAGCTGGGCGGCAAGTCGCCGCTGATCGTCTTCGCCGACGCCGATGTCGAGAACGCGGTGAAGGCGGCGATGATGGCCAACTTCTACACCCAGGGCGAAATCTGCTCGAACGGCACCCGGGTGTTCATCGAGGCGCCGCTGCACAACCGCTTCATGGACCTGCTGCTGGCCCGCACCGAGCGGATGCGGATCGGCGACCCGATGGACCCCGAGACCCAGGTTGGCGCCCTGATCTCGGCCGACCACCGCGCCAAGGTGCTGGGCTATGTCGAGGCCGGGCTGCAAGCCGGCGCCCGCCTGGTGTGCGGCGGCCGTGTCCCGGCCGACCCGGCCCTGGCCGACGGCTATTTCGTCGAGCCCGCGATCTTCGACGCCTGCCACGACGAGATGTCGATCGTGCGCGAGGAGATCTTCGGCCCGGTCATGACCGTCCTGACCTTCACCGATGAGGACGAGGTCATCCGCCGCGCCAACGCCACCGAATTCGGCCTCGCCGCCGGGGTGTTCACCCGCGACCTCGCCCGCGGCCACCGCGTCGTGGCCAAGCTGCAGGCCGGCACCTGCTGGATCAACAACTACAACATCACCCCCGTCGAGATCCCGTTCGGCGGCACCAAGCAATCCGGCCTCGGCCGCGAGAACGGCCTGGCCGCTCTGGAGCACTACACCCAGCTGAAGAGCGTCTATGTCGAGACCGGGGACGTCGACAGCCCGTATTAAGGCTTCTCGATTCCCGGAATGCCGCCGATCCGGTCGATGAGAAAATCGACAAGCAGGCGGACGCGGGCGATGCCCGCGCGCTCCGGGACGATCAGCATGCTCAAGGGGACGGGCGGCGGCTCATAGCCGGGCAGGATCGCCTCCAGCCGCCCATCCGCCAGCAGGTCGTCGACCAGCCAGCGATGGGCCGGGCCGATGCCGCGGCCGGCGACCAGCGCCTCGCGCGCGGCGAGGCCGTGGTCGACCCGGAACCGACCGCCAAAGGGCACCGCGTGGCGCTCGCCATCGGCCCCCTCGAGGGCCAGCGTGTCGCTGCCGGCGATGTTGGTCATCCGGATGCCCTCATGGCCGGCCAGGTCCTGCGGCACGGCCGGGCGGCCCCGCACCGCCAGATAGGCCGGCGCCGCCACCATCAGCCGCCGGGACCGGCCCAGCGCCCGCAGCTTCATCGAGCTGTCGGTCAACGGGCCCAGGCGCAGCGCGATGTCGACGCCCTCCCGCACCAGGTCGACATACTCGTCGGTCAGGCTGAGATCGATCCCGATCTCGGGATACCGGTCCTGGAAGGCGAAGATCAGCCGGCCGACATGCAGCACCCCGAACGCCGAGGTGCACGAGATCCGGATCGTGCCGGCCGCAGCACCGCGCGTCGCCCGCGCCTCGTCGCCGGCCTGGTCGACCAGGCGCAGGATCTGGACGCAGTCGGCATAGTAGCGGCTGCCCTCATCGGTCAGCGTCACCCGCCGGGTGGTCCGGCTGAGCAGGGGCACGCCGACAGCCTCCTCCAGCTCCCGAAGATGCCGCGTGACCGTGGACTGGCCGACTCCGAATTCGCGTGCCACCGCCGACAGGCTGCCGCGCTCGGCCACACGGATGAAGCTGCGCATGCGCTCCAGCGTGACGTCCGATCTATCCATGGAACGGCACAATCTTATGCATTGGCCATATATACCGGATTGCGCCGGCGTCGCCCACCTGAAGGGTCGGTTCCCCCTCACGGAGTGCTGACGCCATGAACATCCTGCTCGTCTACGCCCATCCCGAACCGCGCTCGCTCAACGGCGCGCTGCGCGACGTCGCCGTGCGGGAGCTCGAGGCCCAGGGCCACACGGTGCGGGTTTCGGATCTCTACGCTGACCGCTGGAAGTCCGAGGTCGACCGCGCCGACTTCCCGACGCTGACGCCGGATGCTCGGCTCCTGCCGGTCGCAGCCTCCAAGACGGCCTTCGACACCGACACGCTGACCGACGACGTCAAAGCCGAGATCGAGAAGCTGCTGTGGGCCGACGCCCTGATCCTCCAGTTCCCCCTCTGGTGGTTCGCCATGCCGGCGATCCTCAAGGGCTGGGTCGACCGGGTGTTCGCCTACGGCTTCGCCTATGGCGTCGGCGAGCACAGCGATCGGCGATGGGGCGACCGCTACGGCGAAGGGACCCTCGCGGGGAAGCGCGCCATGCTGATCGTCACCGCCGGCGGCTGGGAGGAGCATTACAGTCCTCGCGGGGTCAACGGGCCGATCGACGACCTGCTGTTCCCGATCAATCACGGGATCCTCTACTACCCCGGCTACGACGTGCTGCCGCCCTTCGTGGCCTACAGCGTCGACCGTCTCGACGAGGCCGGTTTCGAGGCCATGGCCGAACGCCTGCGCGAGCGGATGCGGACGCTCGCGACCACTCCGCCCATCCCCTACCGGCAGCAGAATGGCGGGGACTATCGGATCCCGAGCATGCAGCTCCGCCCTGGGCTGGGCGATCCGGATGCGGCCGGCTTTGCGCTGCACCTCAACGGCGCCGGTCCCGCGAGCTAGGCCTCACGGACAAAGACCCATGGCCAGGTCGGCCGGGCGTCGCGGGATCTCCCGCGACCTCCCATCCGGTCACACCGCCGCATCCCCCGGCCTTGCCCGGCCACGCTGACGGGGGCATAGTCCGGCCGCCTTTTCGGCGATGGATTTGCCTGGTTCATGAGCAGCTTCCGGATACGCGACGACGCCCCGAGCTACACCATCCTGACCAAGCTCCAGCTGATGAGCTGGGGGCTGGTGATCCTGGTCTGCGCCATCGCCGCGGTCGGCGTCATGCTGCTGTATTCGGCGGGCGGCGGGTCCTGGGAGCCCTGGGCCAGCCGGCAGCTGAGCCGCTTCGGCAGCGGCTTCGTCGTCATGCTGATCTTCGCGATGATCGACATCCGGATCTGGATGAAGATCGCCTACCCGGTCTACGCCATCGTCTTCGCCCTGCTGATCGTGGTCCAGATGATGGGCCATGTCGGCATGGGCGCCGAACGCTGGATCAACCTCGGGCCCCTGGTGATCCAGCCGTCCGAGCTGATGAAGATCGCCCTGGTCCTGGCCCTCGCCCGCTACTTCCACGGCTTCTCGCTGATCGAGGTGCGCAGCCCGCTGGTGCTGATCGTGCCGCTGCTGCTGATCCTGGCGCCGGTCGGGATGGTGCTGATGCAGCCCAATCTCGGCACCGCCATGCTGCTGATCTTCACCGGCGGCGCGGTGCTGTTCGCGACCGGCGTACGGCTGTGGAAATTCGCGGTGGCGATCACGCTCGGCCTGTCGGCGATCCCGATCGGCTGGGAGTTCCTGCACGACTACCAGAAGAACCGCGTCTACACCTTCCTGCAGCCGGAGCGCGACCCGCTGGGCGCCGGCTACAACATCATGCAGTCGAAGATCGCGCTCGGCTCCGGCGCCCTGTTCGGCAAGGGCTTCACCGCCGGCACCCAGAGCCAGCTGATGTTCCTGCCGGAGAAGCACACCGACTTCATCTTCGTGGTGCTGGCCGAGGAGTTCGGCATGGTCGGCGCGCTGATCCTGCTGTTCCTCTACACCATGCTGTTCGTGTACGGGCTGATGATCGCGCTCAGCGCCCGCAGCCATTTCGGCCGGCTGGTCGGCATCGGCCTGACCACGACCTTTTTCCTCTACGTCTTCGTCAATGTCGCGATGGTGACCGGGCTGATCCCGGTGGTGGGCATCCCGCTGCCGCTCGTGTCCTACGGCGGCACCGCCATGCTGACGCTGCTGATGGGCTGCGGCCTGCTGCTGAGCGTCTGGATCCACCGCGAGGTGCGCATTCCGCGCAGCGGCATCACCGACTACTGAGGCCCGGTCGACGGCCGGTCCGGGGCGCTTTCAGGATTGTCCGAACGACCGGTCAGCCTTTCAGCCCTCGCCGGCCCCGCGCAACGCCGATTGCAGGCGCTTGAGTTCGGCCAGAAGCACCGTGAGCTCGTCGCGCAGTTCGGTCGTCAGACCGGCGGCGCGGCCGTCGCCGGCCAGCAGCGACAGCTGCAGCGCGTCGCGCGCCGCCGCCGACGGCTTGGCCGCCGCCTTGCCCTTCGACACCGCGACAGGACGCGGCGGGCCCGACGGCGCTGCCTCCGCGGCGGAGGCGTCGTCCGTATCGGCCGACTTGCCTTCCTTCAGCAGGCGCTGCACGCCCTTGATGGTGTAGCCCTCCTCATAGAGGAGGCGCTGGATCCGCCGCAGCAGCTGGACGTCCTCAGGACGATAGTAGCGGCGCCCGCCACCTCGCTTCAGCGGCCGGACCTGGGAGAATTTCGTCTCCCAGAAGCGCAGCACATGCTGCGGCACGGCGAGGTCGTCGGAGACCTCGCTGATCGTGCGATAGGCCGTCGCCGATTTGCGCACCGGCGCCGCCTTCGCTTCCGATCCACCCATTCCCGCCATGACTTACTCGTCGTCTTCCGAGGTGATGTCGGTCCCGTTGATACGCCCCTTGAGCACATGGGACGCCCGGAACACCAGCACCCGGCGCGGCAGGATCGGCACTTCCTGGCCGGTCTTCGGGTTGCGCCCGACTCGCTGGCCCTTCTGGCGCACGCCGAAGGTGCCGAAAGATGAGATCTTCACCGTCTCGCCGCGCTCCAGCGCGTCCGAGATTTCCTCAAGCACCGTCTCAACAAGATCGGCTGACTCATTACGAGACAAGCCAATTTCCTGGTAGATGGATTCGCTGAGCTGGGCTCGTGTTACTGTTTCCGCCATGCCGCCTCCCCCTGACGGGCAATTGCGAAGAAGTCCGTTTGTCACGGTAGCCTCCTCGAAATAATCCGTCAATTCCAAAGCGTTGGGAGAATTTCCTAACGCCCGTCGGAGGCAGAGCGGCTAACTGCGGCTGTTGGCGCCTACCAGCGCACCAGCGCGGCGCCCCAGGTCAGCCCGCCGCCCATGGCTTCGAGCAGCACCAGATCACCCGGCTTGATGCGGCCGTCGGACACGGCCTCGGCCAGGGCCAGCGGGATCGAGGCGGCGGAGGTGTTGGCGTGCTTGTGCACGGTCAGCACCACCTTCTCCATCGGCAGGTCGAGCTTGCGGGCGGTGGCGTCGATGATGCGCTTGTTGGCCTGGTGCGGCACCAGCCAGTCGATGTCCTCGGGCGTCAGGCCGTTGGCCGACAGGGCTTCCTCGACCACTTCGGCCAGGTTGGTGACGGCGTGCTTGAACACCTCACGCCCTTCCATGCGGACATGGCCGACAGTGCCGGTCGAGGACGGCCCGCCATCGACATAGAGCTTGTCCTCGTGGCGGCCGTCGGAATGCAGATGGGTCGACAGGATGCCCGGGTCGTCGGTGGTCCCGCCGCCTTCGACCGCGCGCAGCACCACCGCCCCGGCGCCGTCGCCGAACAGCACGCAGGTGCCGCGGTCGGTCCAGTCGAGCAGGCGGGAGAAGGTCTCGGCACCGATCACCAGCGCGGTCCGCGCCTGGCCCAGCCGGATCATGTTGTCGGCCATCGCCAGGGCGTAGACGAAGCCCGAGCAGACCGCCTGGACGTCGAAAGCGGCGCCGCGGGTCATGCCGAGCGCAGCCTGCACCCGCACCGCGGTCGCCGGGAAGGTCTGGTCCGGAGTCGTCGTCGCCAGCACGATCAGGTCGAGATCGCTGCCCTCGACCTTGGCCATGGCCAGGGCCTTGCGGGCGGCGGCCAGCGCGAGGTCCGAGGTCTTCTCGTCCGGCGCGGCGATGTGGCGGACGCTGATGCCGGTGCGCTGGACGATCCACTCATCCGAGGTGTCGACCGTGCGGGCGAGCTCGGCATTGGTGACTTCACGCACAGGCAGGGCGGAACCGCATCCGATGATGCGCGCGCGACGGACGGTCATAGGGTGCCGGTCATTGGGGTTGTTCGATCCCGATCGGGGCAGTCGGTGGCAGGGCCGCAGCGGAGTCGCCGCCATTCCGACTGCCTTCGAAACGGCTGAACTCCTGCTTCACCTTATCATTGAAGCCATGGATGACCAGATCGACGCCGACATCGATGGCATGGGCGAAGCCCTCGCCATCGGTGCCGCCATGGCTTTTGACGCAGATGCCGTTCAGGCCGAGGAACAGGGCGCCGTTGTACTGGCGCGGGTCGGTCCGGTGCCGCAGCCGGCGGAAGGCGCCGCGCGCCAGGAGGTAGCCGAGCGAGGCCAGCCAGGAGGACTGGAAGCTGTGGCGCAGCCAGGTGGCGTACAGCTTGGCGGTGCCTTCGGCGGTCTTGAGCGCGACATTGCCGGAGAAGCCGTCGGTCACCACGACATCGACCTTGCCGGCCGGGATGTCGTCGCCTTCGACGAAGCCTTCGAACCGGCCAGGGAATTCGAGCTCGCGCAGCCGGGCCGCGGCGTCGCGGACCGCATCGGGGCCCTTCAGCGCCTCGGAGCCGACATTGAGCAGCCCGACGGTCGGGTCGACCAGGCCCAGCACCGCCTTGGCGAAGACGGCGCCCATGATGGCGAACTGGACCAGGTTCTCGGCGTCGCATTCGATGTTGGCGCCGAGATCGAGCATGACGCTCTCGCCGCGCAGCGTCGGAAAGAACGACGCGATCGCCGGCCGGTCGATGCCCGGCAGCGTCTTGAACACGATCTTGGCCATCGCCATCAGCGCGCCGGTGTTGCCGGCGGAGACGATGCACTGCGCTTCACCGGCCGCGACCGCGTCGATCGCGATCCGCATGCTTGAGTTGCGTCCGCCGCGGATCGCGGTGGACGGCTTGTCCTCATTGGTGATGCGGTCGGCGGCATGCCGAATCGACGACACCGCCGCGAGGGCGGGCCGCTTCTTCAGAAGCGGTGCGATCACCGCCTCGTCGCCGACGATCAGAAAATGCACGTCAGGATGGTGCGTGCGGGCAATCTCGGCCCCGTCGAGCACCATCTCGGGCGCCCGGTCGCCACCCATGGCGTCGAGCGCGATCGTCACTGGGCCAGAGGCCGCCGGGTCGGTCATTCCCTACGCAGGTGCAGATCGATCAGGCGGTCGCCGTCGTCTCGCTGACGATCTCACGGCCGTGATAGTGACCGCAGGAATCGCAGACATGGTGCGGACGGGCCAGCTCGCCGCAATTGGCGCATTCGACATAGGTCGAACCGGCCAGGGCGTGGTGCGAACGACGCATGTCACGACGCGACTTCGACGTCTTCTTCTTCGGAACAGCCATTTGCTTGAACTCTCGATACGAAAAGGCGGCACCAGGGGGGCCGCCTCAGACCGGCGTTACTTAATCGAAAAGGCCCAGCGGAGCAAGGAAAAGCGATCAGCCCTCGGCGTCGCCGTCCCCGCCCCGCTTGAGCCCGGCGAAGGGCTGGCGCGTCTCGATCTCGACCGGCGGCGCCTCCACGACCGGCGACGGTGCGTCGGGCGAGCGCGGATAGGGATCGAGGGCGAGCAGCAGGTGCTGCGCCGCCAGCTCACCGAGATCGATGCGGCCGTCGACCAGCGGCTCGACCTCCGCCGCCAGCGGATCGACCTCGATCTCGACGGAGTCGTGATCGGCGGCCGCATCGGCGAAGACGGCCTCGATCTCCTCGTCGATCGTCGCCGGCAGCGGGTCGAGGGTGACGACGCAGCGCTGCACCACCGCGGCGCTCAACGTGCCGTCGACCAGGACGGTGTCGCCGCGACCGGCCCGCAGCGCGAATCGCGCCTGGAGCGCGTCGATCGCGACCAGGTCGAAGCGTTTGGCCAGGGCCTCGCGCTCGGCGGCATCGGCCTCGATCGCAATCGTCCGGCCGCCGCGCGGCAGGCTGCCGACGCCGACGATCCGGCTGAATTCAGGGATCTCCGCCATCACGCCGCCTCCACCATCTCCGGCGCCGGGCCGAACCGGACATCGCCCGCCAGGAAACCTGCCGCCGGCTGCTCGGCCAGCCCCGCCACCTCGCGGCGGAGATAGGCCGCCACCGCCCTCACCTGCCCCGCCGCGGGCTCCGCCGTGCCGTAGAGGTTGCGGCGCAGGGCCGATTCCAGCGCCTCGGGATCCTCGGCGCCGAGGCCGCGATCATAGGCGACGATGCGGCCGTAGAAGCCGCGCCCCATCGCCTTCACCTTCTTGGCGATGCTGAAATCGGTGACGCCGATCTCGCGCAGGCTGAGATCCATGTCGGCGAACATGTGGTCGAACAGCACCTGGGCGAAGTCCGGAGCCGGCGGCGCCTCGCGCTTCAGCCGGTGGAAGACCAGGAAGGCATGCAGCGCCAGCGCCTCGAACCGCCCGTCCAGCGTGTCGGGCACGCCGCAGGCGCTGAAGAAGGCGGGGCTCCGCGCCTGCTCGACCAGCTTGACGTAGAGTTCGGCGGCGATCCGCTCCTGGCGGCGGCGGGGGAACAGCTTGGACAGCACGAAGACCGATCGGTTTTGCGGAAAGGACGCGGCGATATTGGTCGAGCTTGAAGTGGTGTGCTAGAGGGAAGCCTTCAATCGCGGAGATATGAGGCGATGACGGAAAGAGCAAGGGTCGTCCGGACCATGGCGGCCGGCCTGCTCGTGGCGGCTGCGGTGTCAGCCTGCACGCCACGGGTGGCCACGCGCGGCAACCTCGTCGAGGACTACCGGCTCGAGCAGGTCCACACCGGCACCAGCACGAAGGCCGATGTGTCGACGATTCTGGGAACCCCCACGACGGTTTCGACCTTCGACGACAACATCTGGTATTACATCGGCCAGCGTGTCGAGACGGTCGCCTTCTTCGCCCCGGAGGTGACGCAGCGGCGGGTGCTGCGCATGCAGTTCGACCCGACCAGCAGCACGCTGACCGATGTCAAGGAAGTGAACCTGGCCGATGCCCAGCAGGTGGCGATGGTGTCGCGCGAGACGCCGACGCTGGGCCGCCGCATCGGCATCCTGGAGCAGTTCCTGGGCAATATCGGGCGCTTCAACGACGCTGCCGGCAGCACCGCCCCGAACCGTCGCGCGGGCACCGGCGGGGTCGCCGGCCCGGGCGCCGGCGGCGGCTACTAGGCTCCATCGGGCCTGTCGCCAACGAAAAAGCCCCGGCACCTCGCGGTGCCGGGGCTTTCGTCGTCGGTATGATCAGCCGTGGGCGAGGATCGCCAGCAG
Source organism: Inquilinus ginsengisoli (assembly GCF_031453975.1). Lineage (NCBI taxonomy): Bacteria > Pseudomonadati > Pseudomonadota > Alphaproteobacteria > Rhodospirillales > Rhodospirillaceae > Inquilinus > Inquilinus ginsengisoli. Next base: position 354,406 of record NZ_JAVDPW010000006.1, on the reverse strand, counting down.
CAGCAGGGCGACGATGTTGGTGATCTTGATCATCGGGTTCACCGCCGGCCCGGCGGTGTCCTTGTAGGGATCGCCGACGGTGTCGCCGGTGACGGCCGCCTTGTGCGCGTCCGACCCCTTGCCGCCGTGGTTGCCCTCCTCGATGTACTTCTTGGCGTTGTCCCAGGCGCCGCCGCCCGAGGTCATCGAGATGGCGACGAACAGGCCGGTGACGATGACGCCGAGCAGCATCGCGCCGAGCGCGGAGAAGGCGGCCGAGCGGCCGGCGATCGCCTCGATCACGAAGTACAGCACGATCGGCGCCAGCACCGGCAGCAGCGATGGCACGATCATCTCGCGAATCGCAGCCTTGGTCAGCATGTCGACCGCGCGTTTGTAGTCCGGCCGGCTGGTGCCTTCCATGATCCCCGGATTCTCGCGGAACTGGCGGCGGACCTCCTCCACCACCGATCCGGCGGCGCGGCCGACCGCGGTCATGCCCATCGCCCCGAACAGGTAGGGCAGCAGGCCGCCGATCAGCAGGCCGACGACCACGTAGGGGTTGGCCAGGGAGAAGTCGAGCACCAGCCCCTTGAAATAGGGATGCTCGGCCGGGCTGGAGATGAAGAAGTTGAGGTCCGAGGTGTAGGCCGAGAACAGCACCAGGGCACCGAGGCCGGCCGAGCCGATGGCGTAGCCCTTGGTCACCGCCTTGGTGGTGTTGCCGACCGCGTCCAGCGCGTCGGTGGTGACCCGGACATCGGCCGGCAAATCCGCCATCTCGGCGATGCCGCCGGCGTTGTCGGTGACCGGGCCGTAGGCGTCGAGCGCCACGACCATGCCGGCCAGGGCCAGCATGCTGGTGACGGCGATGGCGATGCCGAACAGCCCGGCGAGCAGATAGGTGACGATGATGGCGGCGCAGATGATCAGCGCCGGGATCGCCGTCGATTCCATCGAGATCGCCAGACCCTGGATCACGTTGGTGCCGTGGCCGGTGGTCGAGGCCTGGGCCACCGACTGGACCGGACGGAAGTTGGTGCCGGTGTAGTATTCCGTGGTCCAGATCAGTAGGCCGGTGACGACCAGGCCGCTGACGCCGCACAGGAACAGCGACAGCCCGCTGAAGGTGGTGCTGACGCCACCGATGCTGACGGTGTACTGGGTGCCAAGCCCGATCACGATCCAGGTCACCAGCAGGATGCCGACCAGCGACAGCCCGGCCGAGACCACGAAGCCGCGGTACAGCGCGCTCATGATGTTGTTCGAGGCGCCGAGCTTGACGAAGAAGGTGCCGGCGATCGAGGCCGGGATGCAGATGCCGCCGATCGCCAGCGGATACAGCATCATCCACGACATCGCCGCGGAGCCCGCGAAGAAGATCGAGGCCAGCACCATGGTGGCGACGGTGGTGACGGCATAGGTCTCGAACAGGTCCGCGGCCATGCCGGCGCAGTCGCCGACATTGTCGCCGACATTGTCGGCGATGACGGCCGGGTTGCGCGGGTCATCCTCGGGAATGCCGGCTTCGACCTTGCCGACCAGGTCGGCGCCGACATCGGCGCCCTTGGTGAAGATACCGCCGCCGAGACGGGCGAAGATCGAGATCAGCGACGCGCCGAAGCCGAGCGCGACCAGCGGATCGATCAGGCCGCGGCCGGTGGCGCCGGAGAGCAGCAGGATGCTGTAGTAGCCGGCGACCGCGATCAGCGCCAGGCCGGCCACCAGCATGCCGGTGACGGCGCCGGAGCGGAAGGCGATGGCGAGGCCGGCAGCCAGGCCCTGACGGGAGGCCTCGGCGGTCCGGACATTGGCCCGGACGGAGATGTTCATGCCGACATAGCCGGCCGCGCCCGACAGAACCGCGCCGATGACGAAGCCGATGCCGACCGAAACGGAGAGGAGAAGCGAAACGATGACGGCGATCACCACGCCGACCACACCGATGGTGAGATACTGCCGGTTCAGATAGGCGCCGGCGCCTTCCTGAATCGCGGCGGCAATGGCCTGCATCCGGGCATCGCCCGGGCTGGCCGACAACACGCTTCGGGCCGCCCACACACCATAGGCCAATGCGCCTAGGCCGCAGAGCAGCACGAAGACAAGGACCGCTGACACCATTCCTGAGTCCCTCGCCCCTGTTGATGACGCGCCAGCCCGGTTCAGGCCGGCTCCGCTTCTTTTGCGCGCAAACGATGCCAGAGCAGGAAGAGCAGGGCAATGAGCGCGAAATTTTTTTGCTTTGTGGCAGGAATCAGGCCGATTCCGGTCGTCAGCGGGGCACCGATCAGAAGTGTTGCCAGCCCGCAAGCGACTCGACCGGCCGGCCCTGGGGATCCAGCAGGCGGACCCCCTGCCCCGCCGCGATCCGGCCGATCCGCCCGACCGGCGTGCCCGTGGCCGAAGCCGCCGCTTCGACCGCCGAACGGGCTTCAACCGGGGCGGTGAACAGCAACTCGTAGTCGTCGCCACCGGCCCAAGCCACCGCCTGCAGCGCGGGATCGGCGGCCACCGCCGCGCGGGCGGCGTCGGACAACGGCAGCCGCGCCAGTTCGACCTCGGCGGCGACCCCGGAGGCGGCGCAGATGTGCGGCAGGTCGCCCGGCAGCCCGTCCGACAGGTCCATCGCGGCATGGGCGATGCCGACCAGGGCCGCGCCCAGGGCCAGCCGCGGCTGCGGCAGGTGATAGCGCAGCGCCAGCGCCTCGACCGCGTCGGCGGCCAGCGCCTGGAGGTCGCCCCGGGCGGCGCGCAGGCCGAGGGCGCCGTCGCCGAGCGTGCCGCTGGCATAGAGGTCGTCGCCGGCCTTGGCTGCGGCGCGGCGCAACATCGCCCCCTTCGGCACCGTGCCGAAGGCGGTGACCGACAGCATCGCCGGCCCCGGCGTCTTCACCGAATCGCCGCCGAGCAGGCCGATGCCGTATTCCGCCTGGTCCGCGGCCAGGCCTTCGACGAAACGCGCGATCCAGCTGTCGTCCGGCTGCGACGGCAGCGCCGTGGTCAGGGTGTAGGCCAGGGGCGTGGCGCCCTTGGCGGCCAGATCGGACAGGTTGACCCGCAGCAGCTTGCGCGCCAGCCGGGCCGGGTCCTCGCCTGGGAGGTAATGGACCGATTCGACCATCGCGTCGGTGGTGACGACCAGGTCACGGCCGGGCCCGGGATCGAGCAGCGCGGCGTCGTCGGCAAGATCGAGCGCCCCGGCCAGGCCCTGGGCCAGCGGTCTGAAGAAGCGGGCGATGCGGTCGAATTCGCCGAGGCCCATGGCCGCGGCCTCAGCCGGCGCTGGTTTCGCCCGGACGGCGCTCGCGGGCGATGCGGTCGAGCACCGCATTCACCATCGCCGGTTCCTTGCCGCCGAAGAAGGCCCGGGTGACGTTGACGTATTCCGAGATCACGATCGGCGCCGGAACGTGCACGCTGGCCAGCAGCTCCCACGCCCCGGCCTGCATCACGCAGCGCAGCAGCACGTCGAGCCGGGCCAGCGAGAACTGGGCGTCGAGGGCGCCGGAGACCAGGGCGTCGACCTCCGCGCTGCGGATGCGCGTGCCGCGCACGATCTCGCCGAACAGAGGCGCATCGGGCTCGACCATCGCCTCGCCCTCGATCGGCTCGCCGAAGCGGTGGCGGGCGAACTCGGTGATCACCTTGTCCAGCGGCGTGCCGGACTGCTCGATCTGGTAGAGGGCCTGGACGGCGGCCAGGCGGGCGGCGCTGCGGCGGGCCTTGGCGGAAGGTTTCTGCGTGGACATGGCGTCAGCGCTGTCCCTGCTGGAAGCGGCGCTTGAGCTCGATCATCGCCAGGGCGGCCCGGGCGGCCCCGCCGCCCTTGTCCATCTCGTCGACCTTGGCGCGGGCCCAGGCCTGGGCCTCGGTCTCCACGGTCAGGATGCCGTTGCCGATGGCCAGGCCGTGGCGCAGCGCCAGATCCTGCAGGCCGCGGGCGCTCTCGTTGCACACCGTGTCGTAATGCGAGGTCTCGCCACGGATGACGCAGCCGAGCGCGACATAGCCGTCGAAGCGGTGGCCCGAGGCCGCGGCGATCTGCACCGCGGCCGGGATCTCCAGCGCGCCGGGCACGGCGACGCGCTCCCAGGTCGCGCCGACCTGCTCCAGCACCGCGACGACGCCGCGCGCCAGCTCGTCGGTGATGTCCTCGTAGAAGCGGGCCTCGACGATCATGATATGCGGCGCCGGGCCGCTGAAGGACACCGGTCGCGTCTCGGTCTTGGCGACCATGTCAGTTCTCCTGGGGGCCGGCCCCCGCGGTGCCGGCAATAGCGCGCTGTTCAACCACAGTCAGGCCATAGCCGTCGATGCCGATGATGGTGCGCGGGTGGTTGGACAGCAGGATCAGGTTGCTGACACCGAGGTCGATCAGGATCTGGGCGCCGACGCCGTAGTCGCGCAGCTCGTGCCCGCTCTCCTTCGACGGCGTGCCTTCGAGCCGGCGCTTGAGGCGCTCGCTCAGGCTGTCGGGCTGCGGCTCGCGGATCAGCACCACGATGCCCCTGCCTGCCTGGCCGATCGCCTCCATCGCGCCGTGCAGCATGCCGGCGCTGTCGCCATGGACGTCGCCGAGCACATCGTCCAGCACGTTCAGCGCATGCATGCGGACCAGCACCGGGTCGTCGCCGGCGACATCGCCCTTCACCAGCGCGACATGCTCGGCGTAGCGCGCGGTGTTGACGTAGACCAGCATCTTCCAGTCGCCGCCGAAGCGGCTCTGGATCGTGGTCTCCAGCTTGCGCTGGACCAGCGATTCCTGGCAGCGGCGATAGGCGATCAGGTCGGCGATGGTCCCGATCTTGAGGTTGTGGAACTGGGCGAACTTCACCAGGTCCGGCAGCCGGGCCATGCTGCCGTCGTCGTTCATGATCTCGCAGATCACCCCGGCCGGATACAGCCCGGCCAGGCGCGAGATGTCGACCGCCGCCTCGGTGTGGCCGGTGCGCTCCAGCACGCCGCCGTCGCGCGCCACCAGCGGGAAGACGTGGCCCGGCGTGGCGACGTCGGCCGGGCCGCAGGCGGGGTCGATCGCGACCGCGATGGTGCGGGCCCGGTCGGCGGCCGAGATGCCGGTGGTCACGCCCTCGCGCGCCTCGATCGAGACGGTGAAGGCGGTCTGGTGCCGCGAGGCGTTGCTGCGGGTCATCAGCGGCAGGCCGAGCTCGGCGATGCGCTGGTGCTCCATGGCCAGGCAGATCAGGCCGCGGCCGTAGCGCGCCATGAAGTTGACCGCCTCGGCATCCGCCATCTGCGCCGGGATCACGAGGTCGCCCTCGTTCTCGCGGTCCTCGTCGTCGACGAGGATGAACATGCGGCCCTGGCGCGCCTCCTCGATGATCTCGTCGATCGGCGAGAGAAGCGCCTGGTCCTCTGTGGTCAGCCGGCTGTCTTGCGACCGCGCAGCAGGCGCGCCGTGTACCGCGCCAGCATGTCGATCTCCAAGTTCACGCGGTGAGCCGTGCTTAAGCTTCGAAATGTCGTGCATGACTGCGTGTGAGGTATGATGTTGACGCCGAAACGGCAGGTGCCCGAAGGCGTGTCCTCGACCTCGTTGACCGTCAGCGAGACGCCTTCGATCGCGACCGAGCCCTTCGAGGCGATGTAGTCCGCCAGCGCGGCCGGGGCCTCGATGGTGAAGCGCACGCTGTCGCCCTCCGGCCGGCGGTCGACGATGGTGCCGACGCCGTCGACATGACCGTACACCAGATGGCCGCCGATCTCGTCGCCGAGCTTGAGCGAGCGTTCGAGGTTGATCTCGGTGCCGACCGACCAGTCGCCCAGGGTGGTGCGCGACAGGGTCTCGCCCGAAGCCTCGACCGCGAAGCGGCCAGGCCCGGTCTCGATCACGGTCAGGCAGACGCCGTTGTGCGCGACCGACGCGCCGATCTCGATCGTGGCGGTGTCGAAGCCGGTTTCGATGATGTAGCGGGTGTCGCCTCGCCGCTCGATCGCCGCGACGCGCCCCACATCGGTGATGATGCCGCTGAACATGGCCGGCACCCTATGACGACAACGCTGTGGTTTCCAGCGAAACCACACCAAGTCCGGCGCCGGTCAGGGTCGCTCGCCGCGCAGTTGATCGACAAAATCGCTGAAGGCGCCAGGTTCCTGGAAGTCGCGGTAGACCGAGGCGTAGCGGATATAGGCGACCTTATCGACGCCGCTGAGCGCCTTCATCACCATCTCGCCGATCGACTTGGACGGAATCTCGCTCTCGCCCGAGCTTTCGAGCTGGCGGACCAGGGAGTTGACGATGCGCTCCAGCCGCTCGATGTCGATGTCGCGCTTGCGCAGGGCGATGCGCATCGAGCGCAGCAGCTTCTCGCGGTCGAAGGGCTCGCGCTGGCCGCCCGACTTGATCACCGTCAGCTCGCGCAGCTGGATCCGTTCGAAGGTGGTGAAGCGGGCGCCGCAGGCCGGGCAGAAGCGGCGGCGGCGGATCGCGGAATTGTCCTCGGTGGGGCGCGAATCCTTCACCTGGGTGTCGTCGTGGCCACAGAATGGACAGCGCATCGCTCCCCCCGGAAATGGTTTCGCCCACAGCGAATGGATACCATCCGTTGTGGGCGAACCACAATCTATCGGTTGAGGAAGGCGGGCAAGATCGCCCCGCTCCTCCTTCATTCGTCATGCCACGGCTCGACCGTGGCATCCAGGGGCGGCCAGAGCGGCTCTTGGTGCCCCTGGATCCTCGGGATGACAGTAAGAGTGCGGGGCCTCAGAGACCCTGGTAGATCGGGAACCGGGCGCACAGCGCCTCGACCCGGGCGCGGACCGCCTTTTCGACCTTCGAATTGTCGTCCGGGTTCGCCGCCAGCCCGTCCAGCACCTCGACCGCCATCTCGCCGATCTGGCGGAACTCGGCCAGGCCGAAGCCGCGCGAGGTCGCCGCCGGGCTGCCCAGGCGCACGCCGGAGGTGATGGTCGGCTTCTCCGGGTCGAACGGCACGCCGTTCTTGTTGCAGGTCATGCCGGCATGCTCGAGGCTGGCCTCGGCGGCCTTGCCGGTCAGCTTCTTCGGCCGCAGGTCGACCAGCATCAGATGCGTGTCGGTGCCGCCCGAGACGATGTCGAGGCCGCCGGCGCGCACGGTCTCGGCCAGCAGCTTGGCGTTCTCGACCACCGCCTTGGCGTAGAGCTTGAACTCCGGCCGCAGCGCCTCGCCGAAGGCCACCGCCTTGGCGGCGATGACATGCATCAGCGGGCCGCCCTGCAGGCCGGGGAACACGGCCGAGTTGATCTTCTTGCCGATGTCGAGGTCGTTGGTCAGCACCATGCCGCCGCGCGGCCCGCGCAGGGTCTTGTGGGTGGTGGTGGTGACGATGTGGGCGTGCGGCAGCGGGCTGGGATGCACGCCGCCGGCGACCAGGCCGGCGAAATGCGCCATGTCGACCATGAGGTAGGCGCCGACCGAATCCGCGATCTGGCGGAAGCGCGGGAAGTCGAGCACCCGCGGATAGGCCGAGCCGCCGGCGACGATCAGCTTCGGCTTGTGCTCGGTGGCCAGGCGCTGCAGCTCGTCATAGTCGATCCGGGCGTCCTCGCGCCGGACGCCGTACTGCACCGCGTTGAACCACTTGCCCGACTGGTTCGGGGCGGCGCCATGGGTCAGGTGGCCGCCGGCGGCCAGCGACATGCCCAGGATGGTGTCGCCCGGCTGCAGCAGGGCGAAGAACACCGCCTGGTTGGCCTGGGCGCCGGAATGCGGCTGGACGTTGGCGAAGGCGCAGTCGAACAGCTTGCAGGCGCGCTCGATCGCCAGCGTCTCGGCGACGTCGACGAACTCGCAGCCGCCGTAGTAGCGGCGGTTGGGATAGCCCTCGGCATACTTGTTGGTCAGGACCGAGCCCTGGGCGTCGAGCACCGCGCGGGACACGATGTTCTCGCTGGCGATCAGCTCGATCTGCGACTGCTGGCGCTTCAGCTCGTCGCGGATGCTCTGCATCACCGCCGGGTCGGTGTCCGCCAGGCGGGCAGTGAACAGGGAGTCGCCCGTGGACGACTTGGCGGCGGTGTCGAGGGAGCTCATGGGCGGATCATCCTGGTCAGGCTGTGGGCACGTCGATCTTGGCGATGCGGTCACCGTGCCGTCCGCCGTCGTAAGCGGTGGACAGGAACACGGCAAGGCAGTCCTGGGCGGTCTCGAAGCCGATGATTCGGGCGCCGAGGGCCAGCACGTTCGCATCGTTGTGCTGGCGGGACAGCCGGGCGGTGGTGACGTCGTGGCAAAGCGCCGCGCGAACGCCGCGATGGCGGTTGGTCGCGATCGAAATGCCGATGCCGGTGCCGCAGACCACCAGGCCCCGCGTGGCCCGGCCGGTGCGGATGGCCACGGCGACGGCATGGCCGAAATCGGGATAGTCGACCCGATCGGGCCCGTTGGTGCCGAGGTCCAGCACGGTCAGGCCGTGGGCCTCGATCACCGGCTTGAGCTGGTCCTTGAGGGTATAGCCGGCGTGATCGGCGGCGATGGCGACAGTGTTCGTGGCGTCGGTCATTGGATTTTCTGGTCGGATCGGGATGCAGGCGACCTTCGCATATTTTGCGTTGGAGGGTGAGCCGGAACATGGCTCAATCTTAGACCTTGCAACCCCCGGCAAATTCGCATTGCAGCCTAGGGTTGTAGAATAGATCTTATTTTCGCATTCACGTTGACATACGCGATATCAGATGCGACCTCGTTGTCGCTGTTGACGACACAAAGAAAAGGAATTGAACAATGGAGGACGCGGCAAACACGGACGGGCACAACAACCACGAACTGGTGCAGATGACTGCCCAAATCGTGACGTCCTATATTTCGCGCAACGCGGTTCCCAGCGACCAGCTCGGCGCCGTGATCCATGCGATCCACGATGCGCTGCGGAGCGTGGGCACTGCGCCGATGGCGGCGGCGGTGCCGGCCCTGGCGAAGCCGGCGGTGCCGGTGAAGCGGTCGATCCAGCCGGACTACATCGTCTGCCTGGAGGACGGCAAGAAACTGAAGATGCTGAAGCGGCACCTGCGGACGACTTACGGCCTGTCGCCCGAGGATTACCGCACCAAATGGGGCCTGCCGCCGGACTACCCGATGGTGGCGCCGAACTATGCGGAACAGCGCTCCGCCTTCGCCAAGAAGATCGGCCTGGGGCGGGCGCGCACCGGGTCGGCCAAGACCAAGCGCGGCTGATCGACTCCGGCCGGGATCCGGGGGGAAGCGGCACAAAGCTGGCGGCCCCCCGGCCCCTGTGCTCATATGCGGCTCCGATTTTCTGATAGTTCGGAGTACGTCATGACTGCCTCCTCCGCTGCGGCCGCGCCCGAAAAGCCGGCGTATGGCGCCGGCCGCGCCGCCTTCCAATGGGAGGATCCGCTCCTTCTCGAAGAGCTTCTGACCGAAGAGGAGCGCATGGTGCGCGACGCGGCGCGCGCCTATTGCCAGGACAAGCTGCAGCCGCGCGTGCTCGAGGCCAACCGGCACGAGATCTTCCACCGCGAGATCATGACCGAGATGGGCGAGCTCGGCTTCCTCGGCTCGACCATCGACGGCTATGGCTGCGCCGGCGTGAACTCGATCTGCTACGGACTGATCGCGCGCGAGGTCGAGCGCGTCGACAGCGGCTACCGGTCGGCCATGTCGGTGCAGTCCAGCCTGGTGATGCACCCGATCTGGGCCTACGGCACCGAGGAGCAGCGCCAGAAGTACCTGCCGCGCCTGGCCACCGGCGAGATCGTCGGCTGCTTCGGGCTGACCGAGCCCGACGCCGGGTCCGATCCGGGGTCGATGAAGACCCGGGCGCGCACCGTGGCCGGCGGCTACAGCCTGTCCGGCGCCAAGATGTGGATCACCAATTCGCCGATCGCCGACGTCTTCGTGGTCTGGGCCAAGGATGATTCGGGCGAGATCCGTGGCTTCGTGCTCGAGCGCGGCATGAAGGGCCTGTCCTCGCCCAAGATCGAGGGCAAGTTCTCGCTGCGCGCCTCGACCACCGGCGAGATCGTGATGGACGAGGTCTTCGTCCCGACCGAGAACCTGCTGCCCAACGTCAAGGGGCTGAAGGGCCCGTTCGGCTGCCTCAACAACGCCCGCTACGGCATCGCCTGGGGCGCCATCGGCGCGGCCGAGTTCTGCTGGCACACCGCCCGGCAGTACACGCTGGACCGCAAGATGTTCGGCAAGCCGCTGGCCGGCACCCAGCTGATCCAGAAGAAGCTCGCCGACATGCAGACCGAGATCACCCTCGGCCTGATCGCGGTGCACCGGCTGGGCGAGCTGAAGGACCAGGGCAAGGCGGCGCCGGAGGCGATCAGCCTGATGAAGCGCAACAACTGCGGCAAGTCGCTCGACATCGCCCGGACGGCGCGCGACATGCTCGGCGGCAACGGCATCGCCGATGAGTTCAACGTCATCCGCCATGTGATGAACCTGGAGGCGGTCAACACCTATGAGGGCACGCATGACGTGCACGCCCTGATCCTGGGCCGGGCCCAGACCGGAATCGCGGCCTTCTGAGGCTTGAGACCCGCTGGAAACGAAAAAGGCGCGCCTGACCGGCGCGCCTTTTTCTTGTCTTGACGGATGTGGTTCAGGCGGCGCTGGTGACCGGCTGGTCCGAGGCATAGGCGAGGTTGCCCGACCAGAAGCCTTCGAGCCGCCGCAGCGTGGCGTTCAGAGTCTCGACGTCGCCGCCGCGCAGCCCCGTATTATCAAGCGCATCCGCCTGGCGGCCGAACATGGCCTCCAGCTTGGTCCGCAGCGCCTGGCCCTTGCTGGTCAGCCGCACCCGGGTGGAGCGCCGGTCGTGTTGCGACCGCTCCTGCGCCAAATAACCGTTCTCGACCATCTTCTTGACGTTGTACGAGACATTCGACCCGAGATAGTAGCCGCGGGCCGTCAGTTCGCCGATGGTCAGCTCATCCATGCCGATATTATACAGAATCAGACTTTGGACGTTGTTGATGTCTTGGACGCCAAAGCGGTCCAGCTCCACCTTTACCACATCCAGAAAGCAGCGATGGAGCCGCTCTATCAGCGCAGTCATGCGGTAATAGGGATGATGCATTCAGACCTCCGACCTACTGGCGTCTTGTACTATCTAGATCGCCGTTCCACCACTCTTAAAGCCACTTTAGACAAAATCATCCAGAACGAAAGCCTAGAGAGTTCGACCCTGTTTCACTGCAATTTGCAACGCATTCGGGCCGAATTCGCGGCAGATCGGTGCATCCGGTTGTGTCAAAGAACATTTTTGACCCGCCGAGATCAAGTTATCAACCCTTCCCTTGCAAGGATCGTTTCCTGTGCCGGAACGATCGCGCACGCCAAGCCGTCGCACCAGGTTGTTTCCGGCCGGGGCCTCGGCCTAGAGTGCGCGCCACTGCATGGTAGCCTTTGAGTGCCGCGATGTCCCGCCTGCCCTTCCCCGGTGCCTTCCCGACGACGCGGCCCCGCCGCCTGCGCAGCGACGGCTGGATCCGCGAACTGGTGGCGGAGACCCGGCTGGGGCCCGGCGACCTGATCTGGCCGATCTTCGTGGTCGAAGGCGACCAGCGGCAGCCGGTCGAATCGCTGCCGGGGGTCGACCGCCTGGATCTCGCCAGCGCCGTCGAGGCCTGCCGCCGCGCCCGCGACCTGGGCATCCCCGCCGTGGCGATCTTCCCGATGATCGACCGCGCCCTGCGCAGCGAGGACGGGGCCGAGGCCTGCCGCGAGGGCAACCTGGTCTGCCGCGCCACCGCCGCGATCAAGGCCGCGGTGCCGGATCTCGGCATCATGGTCGACGTCGCACTCGATCCTTTCACCAGCCACGGCCATGACGGCGTGCTGCGCGACGGCCGCGTGCTGAACGACGAGACCGTCGAGATCCTGGTCCGCCAGGCGCTGGTCCAGGCCGCGGCCGGGGCCGACATCGTCGCGCCGTCGGACATGATGGACGGCCGCATCGGCGCCGTCCGCGCGGCGCTGGACGGCACCGGGCGCCAGGACGTCAAGATCATGGCCTATTCGGCGAAGTACGCCTCGGCCTTCTACGGCCCGTTCCGCGACGCGGTCGGGTCCACCGGCGTTCTGGTCGGCGACAAGAAGACCTACCAGATGGATTCGGCCAACAGCGACGAGGCGCTGCGCGAGGTCGAGCTCGACCTGCGCGAGGGCGCCGACATGGTGATGGTCAAGCCGGGGCTGCCCTATCTCGACATCATCCGCCGGGTGCGCGACGGCTTCGGCGTGCCGACCTTCGCCTACCAGGTCAGCGGCGAATACGCGATGCTGCGGGCCGCGGCGCAGAACGGCTGGCTGGACTATCCCAAGGCGCTGCTCGAGGTGCTGACCGCCTTCAAGCGCGCCGGCGCCGCCGGCGTCTTGACCTATGGCGCGGTCGACGCCGCCCAGCTGATCGGCTGAGCCGCTAGGCGGCCAGCCAGTCCCGGATCGGCGCGATCTGCTCCGGCGCCATCAGCGCCGGGGCGTGGCCGCAGCCTTCGACGGTCAGCAGCGTGGTGTCCGGCCGCGCCGCCATGCGCGCGGCGGTCTCCGCCGTTAGCAGGTCGGACTCGGCGCCGCGGACCACCAGGATGGGACAGCGGATCTGGCCCCACAGCGCCCAGAGATCGACATCCGACAGCGCGCCGGTGAAGGCCGCGGCGATGCCGGGATCATAGGCCAGGCCCAGCGTCCCATCCGGCCGGGGCCAGGCGCTGTGCCGCGCCAGATGGGCCCATTGGCCGTCGCTCAGCGGGCCGAAGGGGGCGTGGACCCGGCGCAGATGCGCCTCCAGCGCCGCCAGGTCGGCGAACACCGGGTCGAGCCCGACATAGCTGCCGATCCGCTCCAGCGCCGCCTTGGGAATGAAGGGCCCGACATCGTTCAGCACCAGCCGCCGGATCGGCGTGTTGGGCTGGGCCGCCAGCATCATGCCGATCAGCCCGCCCATCGAGGTGCCGACCCAGTCGACCACGGGCGCGTCGAGCCGGGCGATCAGCGCCGCGGCGTCGCCGAGATATTGCGGGTAGCCGTAGAGCGCCGGGTTGGCCAGCCGGTCGCTGCGGCCGCGGCCGGCGACGTCGGGGCACACCACCCGCCGCCCAACCCCCGCCAGTTCGGCGGCGAGCGCGTCGAAGTCCCGGCCGTTGCGGGTCAGGCCATGGACGCACAGCACCGGCGGCCGCGTCCGGTCCGTGCCCCATTCGACATAGGCCAGGCGATGGAAGCCGCCGATGCCGAGCCCGAGGTAACGCTGCTCGACCGGGTTCATCTCAGGAGACTCCATCAGGCGGCCCGGGCGCTGACGGGGCGCAGGGCGTCGTCGGCCACGGCGACGAAGCGGCGCGCCTCGAAGCCGTTGAAGCGGGTCTGCAGCACGTTGGAATAGGCGCCGATCTGGCCGAACTCGATCCAGTCGCCCTCGCGCACATCCTCCGGCAGCGACGACCCGCCGGGCAGGCTGTCGTAGCTGTCGCAGGTGGGACCGAACAGGGAAAAGGTCGCCATCCTGCGTCCGGCTCCGCCGGGACGCAGCAGGCGGACGGGGTAGACCGTGCCGAACAGCTTCATGTCGGCCAAGCTGCCATAGGCGCCGTCGTTGAGATAGAGGCGATGGCCGCGGCGGAACTCGACCTTCACCACCAGCGAGCAGGCTTCGGCCACCAGCGCCCGGCCGGGCTCGCAGAACAGCGCGCGCCCGGGGTCAGCCGGCAGCCGGGCGGCCCCGGCCTGGATCGCGGCGACATAGGCGGCCAGCGGCGGCGGCTCGGTGCCGACATAGGCGGTGGGAAAGCCGCCGCCGACATCGATCACCGGGACCGGCACCGCGGCCTCGGCCAGGATGCCGCCGCAGATCGCCAGCGCGCTCTCATAGGCGCCCGGATCCAGGCATTGCGAGCCGACATGGAAGGTCAGGCCGGCCCGGTTGCCGCTGGCGGCGATGCGGCGCAGCAGCCCCGGCGCGGCCGCCGCCTCCGCCCCGAACTTGCCGGTGAGGTCGCAGACCGAATCGAAGCGCGGCATGTCCACCCGCAGCACCAGGGTCAGGTCGCGGGCCTCCCCGGTCACGGCCAGGATCTTGGCCAGCTCCTCCTCATGGTCGAGGGCGAAGGTGCGGATGCCGAAGCGGTGATAGGCCAGGGTCACCGCCTGCCGGTTCTTGACCGGATGCATGTAGTGCGACCGCGCGCCCGGCAGCGCAGCCGCGGCCTCGATCTCGCTCAGTGATGCCACGTCGAAATCGGTCAGGCCGCCGGCCTGCAGCCCGGCCAGGACCTCGGGGTGGTCGTTGCATTTGACCGCGTACATCACCGTGCCCGGGAAGGCCTGCACGAACTGCGCCGCAGCGTCCTTCAGGACCTTGGGGCGCAGGCAGTAGACCGGCTCCTCGGGGCGAAGCGCGGTGACCATCGCGAGGGCGTCGGCGAAGACTTCCATGGACCTCTTTCCACCGGGCGACGGCCGAGCACCGCATCGGACTCATGATCTAGGCAGCCCCGGCGGATTGCCCAGCCCGGACGGAGCTTCGCCCAGAATTTCATCAAAATTAAGTCCGGCCGATGCGACACCGCCTGCCTCGCCCGGCGCCGGAAAGCCCCCTATAACGGCCCTGGGCGCAGCCGATACCGCGCTGCGTGGAGAGGCTGTCGATGAAATGGGTCCGTCGCGGCGCGGTGGCGCTGGCCTGTCTTCTTCTGTTGCTCGCGGGGCTCGTCGGCGGCGGGTTCTGGTGGCTGCGCACCGGGGTGCCGGCCGAATCGGGCACCATCGCGCTCGACGGCCTGTCCGCCCCGGTCCGGGTCTACCGCGATGCCCACGGCATCCCGACCATCTTCGCCCAGACCGACGGCGACGCCTATTTCGCCCTCGGCTACCTGCACGCCCAGGACCGGCTGTGGCAGATGGAACTGCAGCGCCGGATCGGCGCCGGGCGCCTATCCGAGGTGGTCGGCCCGGCGACGCTGAAGCTCGACCGGCTGATGCGCACCCTCGGCCTCTACCGCCTCGCCGAGGCCGATGTCGCCAGCCTGTCGCCCGAGACCCAGGCCGCCTTCGGCCGCTACGCCGCCGGGGTCAACGCCTGGATCGACGGCCATGACGGCGCCCTGCCGCCGCAATTCTACCTGCTGCGCACCCGGCCCGCGCCCTGGCGCCCGGCCGACACGCTGGTCTGGAGCAAGCTGATGGCGCTGCAGCTCTCCGGCAACTATGTCGACGAGATCCAGCGCACCCGCATGATCGAGCGGCTGGGGCCGGAGCGCACCGCCACCCTGTTCCCCGACCTCGGCGCCCTGACGCCCACCACCCTCGCCGCCCTCGACCAGGCCGTGCCGATGCTGGCCGGGCTGGCCGCGGCGCTGCCGCCGCCGCTGGGCCCCCGCACCGCCTCCAACGAATGGGTGGTCGGCCCCGGCCGCACCGGCACCGGCGCCCCGATCCTGGCCAACGACCCCCATCTGGGGCTGAGCGCCCCGATCCTGTGGTACCTCGCCCGGATCGAGACCCCGACCCTGTCGGTGGCCGGCGCCACCGTCGCCGGGGTGCCGCTGACCATCCTCGGCCAGAACCGCCACATCGCCTGGGGCTTCACCACCACCGGCGCCGACGTCCAGGACCTGTTCCTCGAGACCGTCGATCCCAAGGACCCGGCCCGCTACCTCACCCCCAACGGCAGCGCCGCCTTCGACATCCGGACCGAGACCATCGCCGTCTCCGGCGGCGATCCGGTGACGATGACCATCCGCAGCACCCGGCACGGGCCGGTGCTGTCGGACCTCGACCCCGACATGGACAAGCTGGCCGGCAGCGGCAAGGTCGCCGCCCTGGCCTTCACCGCGCTGGCGCCCGGCGACACCTCGGCGCAGGCGCTGTACGGCCTGAACCGGGCCGGCAACTGGCAGGACTTCCTGGCCACGATGCGGTTCTGGCGTGCCCCGATCCAGAATGTGGTCTATGCCGATGACGGCGGCAACATCGGCTTCCTGACCCCCGGCGCGATCCCGGTCCGCCGCTCCGGCAAGGGCGAGTTGCCCGGCGACGGCGCCTCCGGCGCCCAGGACTGGACCGGCACCATCCCGTTCGAAGACCTGCCCCAGGCGCTGAACCCGCCGGCCGGCTTCGTCGCCAACGCCAACAACACCGTGGTCGGGCCGGACTACCCCCACTACATCGGCTCGGGCTACGACGAACCCTACCGCGCCCGCCGCATCGTCGAGATGCTGGGCGCGGACGGGCCGGTCACGGTCGACCGCTCCCGGGCGATGCAGGCCGACACGCTGACCCTGGAGGCCCAGGACCTGCTGCCGCTGATGACCGGGATCGAGCCGGTGAACGGCCGCATGGCGGCGGCGCTGGCCCGGCTGCGCGGCTGGGACATGCACATGGACCGGAGCAAGCCGGAGCCGCTCTTGTACATGGAATGGCTGCGCCGCTTCGCCCACGCCGTGTTCGACCTGCCGCTCGGCCCGCTCGCCCAGGACTATTTCGGGCTGCACCCGACGGTGCTGAAGACCATCCTGACCCGCGACCCGTCCTGGTGCGGCGACGCCGCGGCGTCCCCTCCCCCGGCGGATTGCCAGGCGCTGCTGCAGCGCACCCTGGGCGAGGCGCTGGACGCCCTGACCAAGCGCCACGGCGCCGACATCGCCGCCTGGCGTTGGGGTGACGAGCATGTCGCGCCCCTGGCCGACCAGGTGCTGTCGCGCGTGCCGGTGGTCGGCGGCCTGATCTCGCTGGCAACGCCGACGGATGGCGGCCCCTATACCCTCAACCGCGGCGCCACCACCATCGACGATCCCGTCACCCCCTACGCCCACACCCACGGCGCCGGCTACCGCGCCGTCTACGACCTCGCCGACCGCGCGCGGTCGCGTTTCATGATCGCCACCGGCCAGTCCGGCAACCCGCTGTCGCCACATTGGGGGGACCTGGTCGCGGATTGGCGAGACGGACGCAGCTTGACGTTGTCCGGTAACGAGGCTGATCTCGCTGCCGCGGGGGAATCACTCACCACCCTGCAGCCGCCCCCCTGAGGCTTCAGACCAGGACCATCGGAGTCCGCCATGCTGCCGGTCACCATCGACGACATCCACGCCGCCGCCGCCGCGCTCGAGGGCCAGGTCGCGCGCACCCCGACCATCGCGGCGCCGCAGCTGTCCGGCATCCTGGGCTGCGAGATCTTCCTGAAGCTGGAGACGCTGCAGCGCACCGGGTCGTTCAAGGACCGCGGCGCCTACAACAAGCTGCGGTCGCTCGGCAAGGCGGAGCGCAAGCGCGGCGTCGTCGCCATGTCGGCCGGCAACCATGCCCAGGGCGTGGCCTACCACGCCACCCGCCTGGGCATCCCCTCCACCATCGTCATGCCGACCTTCACCCCCTTCACCAAGGTGGCGAAGACCGAGGGCTATGGCGCGCGCGTGGTGCTGGTCGGCCAGACCCTGGACGACAGCATGGGGCATGCCCGCAAGCTGGTGGACGAGGAGGGGCTGACCCTGATCCACCCCTATGACGACCCCCACATCGTCGCCGGCCAGGGCACCGCCGGGCTGGAGATGCTGGCCGACGTGCCCGATCTCGACGACATCGTGGTGCCGATCGGCGGCGGCGGGCTGATCTCCGGCATCGCCATCGCCGCCCGGTCGATCCGGCCGTCGGTGCGCATCACCGGGGTCGAGGCCGCGCTCTACGCCTCGATGAGCGACGCCGTCGCCGGCCGCACCGGCATCTACGGCGGCGCCACCATCGCCGAGGGCATCGCGGTCAAGAGCCCGGGCGTGCTGACCCGCCAGATCATCGCCGAGCTGGTCGACGACATCGTCACGGTCGAGGAGACGGTGCTGGAGCACGGCGTGCACATGCTGCTGACCCAGCAGAAGCTGGTGGCCGAGGGCGCCGGGGCGGCCGGCATCGCCGGCATCCTGGCCAACCCAGAGCGCTTTGCCGGGCGGCGGGTCGGCGTGGTGGTCTGCGGCGGCAACATCGATCCGCGCATCCTGGCCTCGATCCTGATGCGCGGCCTGGTGCGCAACGGCCAGATCGCGCGGCTGCGCATCGAGATCGAGGATTCCCCCGGCGTGCTCAGCCGCATCGCCGGCATCATCGGCGCGATCGGCGGCAACATCATCGAGACCTACCACCAGCGCCTGTTCTTCCAGATCCCGGTGAAGCGGGCCGACATCGACGTGGTGGTCGAGACCCGCGACCGCGCCCATGTCGAGGTCATCATCGCCAAGCTGACGGCGGAGGGCTATCCGGCCAAGCTGCTGGGCGACGTCGGGGCCTAGCCCGCATTTGTCATCGGCCGCGGCTAGCGCCGGCCGGATTCATCGCGCGGCTCCGAGTCGCTTGCTGCCGGTCCCGCACTGTGATCCAGTATGGGTCTATGAGGTTGGTGCCTCGACCCAGGAGCCTTTGATGTCCGTCATCGACGGCACGCTCGGTCGTCTGCAGCATTTCTACCGGTCAGGCCCGCTGCCCTGCCCCTATATCGCCGGCCGTGTCGAACGCAAGCTGTTCACCCGTCTCAACGGCGGCGACGCGCGTGCGCTCAACACCACCCTGTCCCAGGCCGGGTTCCGGCGCAGCCACGACATCGTCTACCGGCCGGTCTGTCCCGGCTGCCGCGCCTGCGTCCCGGTGCGCATCCCGGTGGCGCGCTTCGTGCCCGGCCGCAGCATGCGCCGGGCCTGGGCCGCCAATCTCGACCTCGGCCGCCGCTCGGCCCTGCCGGTCGGCACCGACGAGCAGTTCGCGCTGTTCCTGCGCTACCAGCGGCACCGCCACGGCGACAGCGACATGGCGCGGATGTCGCGGGCCGATTACGGCAGCATGATCGAGGAGGGCAGCGGCAGCGCCGCCCTGATCGAGTTCCGCGACGCCAAGGGCGAGCTGCGGGCCGCGGCGCTGGTCGACGTGCTGGAGGACGGGCTGTCGGCGGTCTACAGCTTCTACGACCCCGACGTGCCGCAGCGCAGCCTGGGCACCTACGTCATCCTGGCGCTGGTGGAGGAGGCCCGGCTGCGCGGCCTCGACCATGTCTATCTCGGCTACTGGATCGAGCAGAGCCAGAAGATGGCCTACAAGGCCCGCTTCCAGCCGCTGGAATCCCTGACCGACAACGGCTGGATGCCGCTCGAGATCGAAGGCTGAGCCGTTCACCGATATCCGCCTCCCCCGGCGAAGCCCCCCTTTCCCGGGCGCGGCCGCGCTTTGCGGTCGATCGAAGGTTGGTCTCGTCCCCGAAAGCTGATATTTCGCGATAGCGAATTCGGAGACGATTGAACCGATCCAATCTGCAGTGCCGAAGCAGAACAAGGAAACAGGGGGAACCATGGGGGCTTTGCTGGGTGCCAGCCGCGTCATCGACGCTGTCAACGGCTGGATCGGACGATCGGTGTCCTGGCTCGTCCTCGTCGCCGTGCTGGTGAGCACCGGCAACGCCATCCTGCGCAAATCCTTCTCGATCAGCTCCAACGCCTGGCTGGAGCTGCAATGGTACCTCTTCTCCGCCGTGTTCCTGCTGGCCGCCGGCTACACGCTGCTGAAGGGCGAGCACGTCAAGGTCGACATCCTCTACGCCCGCTGGCCGCGTCGCGCCCAGCTCTGGATCGAGGTGTTCGGCACCGTCGTCTTCCTGCTGCCCTTCTGCATCATCACCATCCTGCTGTCCTGGCCGGTGATGGTCGACAAATACGTCAGCGGCGAAATCTCCGGCAACGCCAACGGCCTGATTCTCTGGCCGGTCTGGGCCCTGATCCCGGCCGGCTTCCTGCTGCTGGGGCTGCAGGGCCTATCGGAACTCGTCAAGCGGATCGCCATCCTGTCGGGCCGGATCCCCGACATCGTCGAAGCGCAC
Organism: Inquilinus ginsengisoli; assembly: GCF_031453975.1. NCBI lineage: Bacteria > Pseudomonadati > Pseudomonadota > Alphaproteobacteria > Rhodospirillales > Rhodospirillaceae > Inquilinus > Inquilinus ginsengisoli. The sequence goes on along the minus strand of NZ_JAVDPW010000006.1, from coordinate 334,607 downwards.
GGCCACGAAGCCGACCCCCTTTGAGCCGGCCACCCGAATCTGAAGGTCCGTCCGCATGACGCAGTTCCTGATCGAGAACATGGCGCCGATCATGTTCGCCTCGCTGGTGATCGTGCTGCTGCTCGGTTACCCCGTGGCCTTCTCCCTCGCCGCGGTCGGCTTCGGCTACGGCCTGCTCGGCATCGAACTGGGCCTGCTGCCGGTCAGCCTGTTCGGGGCGATCCCGGACCGGTTCTTCGGCCAGATGTCGAACGAGACGCTGCTGGCCGTCCCCTTCTTCACCTTCATGGGACTGATCCTCGAACGCAGCGGCATGGCGGAGGACCTGCTCGACACCATCGGCCAGCTGTTCGGTCCGGTGCGCGGCGGCCTGGCCTATGCCGTGATCTTCGTCGGCGCCCTGCTGGCCGCCACCACCGGCGTGGTCGCCGCCTCGGTGATCTCGATGGGGCTGATCTCGCTGCCGATCATGATGCGCTACGGCTACGACCGGTCGCTGGCCGCCGGCGTCATCGCCGCCTCCGGCACGCTGGCGCAGATCATCCCGCCCAGCCTGGTCCTGATCATCATGGCCGACCAGCTCGGCCGCTCGGTCGGCGACATGTACGAAGGTGCGGTGCTGCCCGGGCTGATCCTGACCGGTCTCTACACCCTGTATGTCCTGCTGATGACGTTCATCCGGCCGAAGACCGCCCCCGCCCTGCCGCTGGAGGCGCGATCGCTGCGGGGCTTGGCCCTTGCGGCCAAGGTGGTGACCTCCCTGGTGCCGCCGCTGGTGCTGATTTTCCTGGTGCTCGGCACCATCTTCCTCGGCATCGCCACGCCGACCGAGGGCGGCGCCATGGGTGCGGCCGGATCGCTGATCCTGGCCGCGATCAACCGGCGGCTCAACCTGACCATGGTCAAGCAGGCGCTGGACACTACCACCAAGCTCACCGCCTTCGTCATCTTCATCCTGCTCGGCGCCCGCGTCTTCTCGCTGACCTTCTACGGCGTCAACGGCCATGTCTGGGTCGAGCACCTGCTGACCTCGGTGCCAGGCGGCGTCATCGGCTTCCTGGTCATCGCCAACATCATCGTCTTCGTGCTGGCCTTCTTCCTCGACTATTTCGAGCTGGCCTTCATCATCGTGCCGCTGCTGGCGCCGGTGGCGAGCAGCCTTGGAATCGACCTGGTCTGGTTCGGCGTGCTGCTGGCGGTCAACATGCAGACGTCCTTCATGCACCCGCCCTTCGGCTTCTCGCTGTTCTACCTGCGCTCGGTGGCACCGACCCGGGCTTACCGGGACAAGATCACCGGAAGGACGATCGCGCCGGTGACCACCGGGCAGATCTATCTCGGCGCGATCCCCTTCGTCCTGATCCAGATCGTGATGGTCGCGATCGTGATCGGCTTCCCCGGGTTGGTGACCCACTACAAATCGGGCCGGATCGATGTCGATCCGAACAGCATCAACATCAACGTGCCGATGCCCGGGGCCGGCGACAGCAACCCGTTCGGCGCCCCGGCGACGCCCGATTTCGGCACGCCGCCGCCCCCGGATTTCGGCGCCCCCGCCCCTGGCAGCCAACCGCCCGCCCCGGCGGCGCAGCCCGGCGATCCCCTGCCCGCGCCCAGCTTCAAGTGAGCAAAGAAAAGGGCCGGCCCCCGAAAGAGGACCGGCCCGGTCGGTTCAGGGCAGCCCGCTACTTGCCGGCGGCCTGCTGGGCGTAGACGTAGCTGTCATAGGTGTATTCCGCGACCCGGAACCACTGATAGGCCTCGGTGCGGAACTGCTTCCACGGCTCGTAGATCGCCTTCCAGTTGGCGTTCGAGGCCGAAAGCTCGTCGTAGAGCTTGAACGATTCGACATAGGCGGCGTCGAGCACGTCGCGGGGCAGCGGCTTCAACTGCACGCCCTTGCCGACCAGGCTGCGGATCGCCGTGATGTTCTTCACGTCGTACAGCGCCAGCATGTTGAAGTTGGCGATCTCGGTGGCCACGGCCAGCGCCTTCTTGTAGGCGTCGGGCAACGCCTCGTGCTTCTCCTTGTTGAACAGGAAATGCACGGTCGGGCCGCCTTCCCAGAAGGCGGGGTAGTAGTAGAACTTGGCGACCTGGTAGAAGCCCAGCTTCTCGTCGTCATAGGGCCCGACCCATTCGGTCGCGTCGATCGTGCCCCGCTCCAGCGCCGGGTAGATGTCGCCGCCGGCGATCTGCTGCGGCACCACGCCGATGCGCTCGACCACCTTGCCGGCCAGGCCGGCGATGCGCATCTTCAGGCCCTTGAGGTCGGCCAGCGACTTGACCTCGTTGCGGAACCAGCCGCCCATCTGGGTGCCGGTGTTGCCGCCGGGGAAGCCGACCACGCCGTAATTGGCGAAGAAGGTGTTCAGCAGGTCGTTGCCGCCGCCATGGTACAGCCAGGCGTTCTGCTGGCGGGCGTTCAGGCCGAACGGGATCGACGAGCCGATGGCGAAGGTCGGGTCCTTGCCGACATAGTAGTAGGCGACGGTGTGGGCCGCCTCGACCGTGCCGTTCTGCGCCGCGTCCAGGGCCTGCAGGCCCGGCACCAGCTCACCCGACGGGAACACCTGGATCTGGAACTTGCCGTCGGTCAGGTCCGACAGCGTCTTCGACATGACTTCGGCGCCGCCATAGATGGTGTCGAGCGATTTGGGGAAGCTGGAGGCCAGGCGCCACTTGATCTCGGGCCGCTCCTGCGCGATCGCCGGCGCTGCCAACGGCACGGCCGCCAGGCCGACGCCCGCGGTCGCGATGAAATTCCGCCGCTTCATGTCTCGGATTCTCCCCCTGTTTCGCAACGATTGACCGTGGATCGGTGATTCGCCGCGACGTTTGGTTCGCGCCGCGGCGTCGATCTCATCTAATGAAACTCAGGCGCGTGACGCAACGGCGCTTCTGCGCCGCCGCGCCTTTTGCGCTCAGGCCCCGCGCCGGCGGGCGATCCCGCCCAGGGTTGCCAGGAGCATCCCGGCCAGCGCGCCCTTCAGGATCGCCGCAGGGATGAAGGGCATGAAGCCGTTGGCGATCGCCGCCGCCGGGCCGATCAGCATCGCCAGCCAGGCCACGCCGGTGACGAAGGGCACCAGCGTGGCCAGGGTCAGCGCCGCGGCCATGCCGAGCAGCCCGCGGGTCCAGCCGCGCTCCACCGCCAAGCCCATCAGGGCGGCCGAGAGCACGAAGCCGACGAGATAGCCGCCGGTCGGCCCCGCCACATAGGCCGGGCCGGCGAGGACGCCGGCGAAGACCGGCAGCCCAGCCAGGCCTTCGGCCAGATAGGCCAGCATGGTGAGCCCGCCGAGGCGCCAGCCATAGGCGCCGCCGAGCAGCAGCACGACGCCGGTCTGCATGGTCATCGGCACCGGCACGAACGGCACCTGGATCTTGGCCGACAGCGCCATCAGGGCCGACCCCAGCAGCACCAGCACGACGGCGCGGACCCGGCCGGCATCACTGCTCTCGGCGCGCCAGACGGACAGCATCAGGGGAAGGGTGCGGGTGGTCATGTCGGGGCTCCGGCTGTCTTGTCTGTCTGAATTCTACGCATCCTCGCTCCAACGATTGTCATGCCACGGCTCGACCGTGGCATCCAGGGGCGGCCAGAGCGGCTCTCGACGGCCCCTGGATTGCCCGGTCAAGCCGGGCAATGACAGGCGGGAGGGGTCGGTCAGTGGTCACGAAAACTTGTTGGTCTGCGGGAAGCCGCGCGGCGGCAGGTTGCCGCTGCGGCCGCGGGCGGTGATCGGGATCTCCGGCTCGGTCCGGGTGCGGCCGCCGCCCATCTGCCAGCTCAGCCCATCCTCGCGCTTGAACAGGGTCAGGTCCGACAGCGCGGCGCCATGGTACTTCTGCAGCGTCACGCCCTTGCCGCGCCCCATCTCCGGCAGCTCGGACAGCGGGAAGCACAGCAGGCGCCGGTTGGTGCCGACCACCGCGACGGTGTCGCCGGTGACCGGCCGGCAGACCGCGGCCTTGGCGCCGTCGTTCAGGTTCAGCACCTGCTTGCCGGCCCGGGTCTGGGCGATCACGTCGCTTTCCGGCACCACGAAGCCGCGGCCGTCGGTCGACGCCACCACCAGCTTGCGGCCCGGCACATGGGCCAGCAGCGCGATGATGTCGGTGTCGTTGCCGAGATCGACCATCATGCGCACCGGCTCGCCGAAGCCGCGGCCGCGCGGCAGCTTGTCGGCCGCCAGGGTGTGGAAGCGGCCGTCGCTGCCGAACAGCAGGATCTTGTCGGTGGTCTCGGCCTGCAGCACGAAGCCTTCGCCGTCGCCGTCCTTGTACTTGATCTCGGCCAGTTCCAGGCCGTGGCCGCGCAGCGCCCGGATCCAGCCCTTGTCCGACAGGAACACGGTCAGCGGCTCGCGCTCGATCTGCGGCTCCAGCGAGACCACCACGGCCGAGGGCGGGTCGCCGATCCTGGTGCGGCGGCGGCCGAGCTCGGTGTCCGGGCCGAAGCGCTTCTTGATCAGCGCGATCTCGGCGCCGATCGCCTTCCAGCGCTTGCCCTCGTCCGCCAGCAGCGCCTCGGCGGCGTCGCGCTCGGCCGACAGCCCGTCGAACTCGCGCCGGATCTCCATCTCCTCGAGCTTGCGCAGGGACCGCAGCCGCATGTCGAGGATGGCATCGGCCTGGACCTCGGTCAGCTTGAAATGCGCCATCAGCGCCGATCGCGGCTCATCCTCCTCGCGGATGATGCGGATCACCTCGTCGAGATCGAGGAAGACGATCAGGTAGCCGCCGAGGATCTCCAGCCGCCGCTCGATCTTGCCGAGGCGGTAGCGGGTCCGCCGCTCCAGCACCTCGTAGCGGTGGTCGAGGAAGCCCTGGCAGACATCCTTCAGCCCCATCACCCGCGGGACGTTGGTGGCGTCCAGCACGTTCATGTTCAGGCTGAAGCGGGTTTCCAGCTCGGTCAGCCGGAACAGCTGCTCCATCAGCATGTCAGCTTCGACGTTGCGGCTCTTCGGCACCAGGATGATGCGGACATCCTCGGCCGATTCGTCGCGCACATCCTCCAGCGTCGACAGCTTCTTCGCGGTGACGATGTCGGCCAGCTTCTCGATCAGCCGCGACTTCTGCACCTGGTACGGGATCTCGGTGACCACGATCTGGAACAGGCCGAGCGGCAGCTTCTCGATCTCCCAGCGCGCCCGGACGCGGAAGGCGCCGCGGCCGGTGGCGTAGGCCTCGCGGATCGCGGCGGCGGATTCGACCAGCTCGCCGCCCGTCGGGAAGTCCGGCCCGGCCACCACGGTCAGCAGGTCGTCGACCGTGGCAGCGGGGCGCTTGATCAGCAGCTGCAGTGCGTCGCAGATCTCGCCGACATTGTGCGGTGGGATCGAGGTCGCCATGCCGACCGCGATGCCCTGGCTGCCATTGGCCAGCAGGTTGGGGAAGGCGGCGGGCAGCACCACCGGCTCCCGCCCCTCGCCGTCATAGGTCTCGCGGAAATCGACCGCGTCCTCGTCGATGCCCTCCAGCAGCGCCTCGGCCACGGCGGTCAGCCTAGCCTCGGTGTACCGCATCGCCGCGGCGTTATCGCCGTCGATATTGCCGAAATTGCCCTGGCCGTCGACCAGCGGATAGCGCTGGGCGAAATCCTGCGCCATGCGCACCAGCGCGTCGTAGATCGAACTGTCGCCATGCGGGTGGTATTGGCCGATGACGTCGCCGACCACGCGGGCCGATTTCTTCGGCGGCGTGGTCGAGGCCAGGCGCAGCTGGCGCATGGCGTAGAGCAGCCGGCGATGTACCGGCTTCAGCCCGTCGCGCAGGTCCGGCAGCGACCGCGACGTGATCGTCGACAGCGCGTAGTTGAGATAGCGGGTGCCGAGCGCTTCGTGCAGCGGCACCGGCTGGATGGTTTCGGCCGAAGGGTCTTTGGAGGGCGTGCTGGTCATGACCCCGTCAGTCTAGCCGATCGCAGCGGCCGATCGAAGCGCAGTTCGGCGGTACGCCTCGACAAATCGCGTCCGCGCCTCGGGCTGGGGCTTGCCGGCCTGGGCGAACAGGTGGCGCTCGACGAAATGCCCGGCCAGGGCCAGCCCCTCGACCACGGATTTCGGCGTCGCCGGCTCGCGCCCGGTCAGGAATCCGGGCAGCGGCAGCAGGCGGTCGCGGTAGGGCGCGGCGGCGGAGAGCGAGACCGCCCTGCCCGTCCGCGGGCTGATGAAGGCGAGATGGTCGTTGTCGCCGGTCACGGCGCAGCGCGAGACGTCGAGGCCGAAGCCCAGCGCGCCGAGCAGCCCGATCTCCCACTGGACATAGGCGGCATCCCAATGCGGCGTCGGCAGGGTCTCCAGGAAGGCCAGGGTGCCGTCGAACACGCCCGGCAGCGGCTGGCGCTCGGCCAGGGCGGTGTCGAGCACGGCGCAGGCCGAGACCAGGGCCAAGAGCCGCAGCGGCTCGTCCATGATCGCCGCGGCCGGGGTGCGGTCGACCTCCAGCGTGAAGGTGCCGAGATGGTCGGCCAGCCGGCCGCGCCACTGCGCCGCCACCAGCGTGCCCGGCGGCAGCCCGGCCCGGCGGCGCTGGCCGTGGATGATGCCGAGATGGCGGCCGTGCTCGCGGGTCAGCAGCCCGGTGATCAGCGCCGTCTCGCCATGCGGGCGGACGGTCAGGACGATGCCGTCGTCGCGCCAGTCCACGTCATGCCCTGTCTGCGGTCATTCCGCCTGTATAGCACGAAACGAGAACGAAGGGCAGTTCTCGTCCCAGGACCATTCGGGGCTGCGCCGCCACTCTATTGTCATCCTCGGGCTTGACCCGAGGATCCAGGGGCCATCGAGAGCGGCTCAGCGTGGCCCCTGGATTGCGCCCCTAGGAATTGATCCGAGGGCAAGCCGGGCAATGACAAAGGAAGAATAGCCCAAATCCAGACCACGCCACCTCACGCATCAAAGTCGAGGCCCCAGGTGCTGTAGCGGGCGGGATCGTCGAGCCAGTTCTCGCGCACCTTGACGAACAGCGAGAGGTGCACCCGCTGCTCGGTGATCTCCTCCAGCTCCAGCCGGGCGGCGGTGCCGATGGCCTTGATCATCTGGCCGCCATGGCCGAGCACGATCGCCTTCTGGCCCGGGCGCTGGACGTAGATCACCTGGGCGATGCGGACGCTGCCGTCGGCCTGCTCCTCCCAATCCTCGGTCTCGACCGCGACCGCGTAGGGGAGCTCCTGCTGCAGGCGGATGAACAGCTTCTCGCGGGTGATCTCGGCGGCCAGCAGCCGCATCGGCATGTCGGAGACCTGGTCTTCGGGGAACAGCCAGGGCCCCTCCGGCAGGCGCTCGGCCAGGGAGGTGCGGAGATCCTGGACGCCGTCGCCGGTCAGGGCCGAGATCATGAAGGTGTCGGTGAAGACGCCCGAGGCGTTGAGCTCCGCGGCCAGGGCCAGCAGGATCTCGCGCCGCACCGCGTCGATCTTGTTCAGGATCAGGATCGCCTGGCGCTTGGTCTGGGCCAGCTTCTCGATGATGCCGCGGGTCTCCTCGCGCACGCCTTTCTTCGAGGCGTCGACCAGCAGCAGCACCAGGTCGCCCTCGGCGGCGCCGGCCCAGGCGGCCGCGACCATGGCGCGGTCGAGGCGGCGCTTCGGCTTGAAGATGCCGGGGGTGTCGACGAAGATGACCTGGGCCTGGCCCTCGGTCAGGATGCCGAGCACCCGGCTGCGCGTGGTCTGCACCTTGGGCGAGACGATCGCCACCTTGGTGCCGACCAGGGTGTTGAGCAGGGTCGATTTCCCGGCATTCGGGGCGCCGATCAGGGCGACGAAGCCGCAGCGCGTCGCTTCGGTCATGAGGAGAGCCTTTGCAGTAGGGCGGCGGCCGCGTCGCGCTCCGCCACCCGTTTCGATGATCCGCTGGCGCTGGCCGCGGGCTGGCCTTCGATTTCGACCCTGATCTCGAAGACCGGCTGGTGGTCGGTGCCGCCGCGCGCCACCTCGACATAACGCGGCAGCTTCAGGCCGCGGGCAAGCGCCCATTGCTGCAGCGCCGATTTGGGGTCCTGCGGCGGCTGGGCGTGGCGGCCGATGAAGCCGTCCCAGGCGCCGCGGATGAAGCCGGCCGCGGCCGCCAGCCCGCCGTCGCGGTACAGCGCGCCGATCACGGCCTCACAGGCATCGGCCAGGATGGTCGGGTTCTCGCGGCCGACCACGTCTTCGCCCGGCGACAGGGTCAGGTGGCGGCCGAGGCCGATCGCCTGTGCGACCTCGAACAGCGCCTCGCGCCGCACCAGGGCGACGTGGCGCTTGGCGATGCCGCCCTCGTCCTCCTTCGGGAACCGCTCCAGCAGCCACTCCGCGATGACCAGGCCCAGCACCCGGTCGCCGAGGAACTCCAGCCGCTCGTAGCCGTGGCGCGCCAGGCGCCGCTTGTGACCGCTGACGCTGGGATGGGTCAGCGCCTCGGCCAGCAGCAGCGGATCGCGGAAGACGTGGCCGAGGCGCCCGGCGAGCGCGTCGAGATCAGCGCCCTCCTGCGTCGTTTCGGGCGTCTCGGCGATCGTCAGTGGATCCCCGTGAACATGCGGCTGAAGCGGAGTGCGAACGGCCATTTCCAGACCTGCCAGAAGCTGGCGTCGTCGAGGCTGAACCAGAGGATCTCGGCGCGACCGACGAAATTCTCCACCGGAACGTAGCCGACGATGCCGCGGCTGTCGTCGCTGTTGTCGCGGTTGTCGCCCATCATGAAATAGTGGTCGGCCGGCACGACGTATTCCGGGGTGTTGTCGGACGGGCCGTTGTCGTACTTCTCGAGGATCTTGTGCTCGACCGGCGCGCCGCCATTGGTTCCGGGCAACGTCTCGATGTACTGGTGCAGGACTTCGCGCTGGCCGTACTGGTTGGTCGACGCGTAGGGCTCGATCTCGCGGCGGTCGGTCAGCTGGCCGTTGATGTAGAGGCGCCCGCCGGTGACCTGGATGTGGTCGCCCGGCAGCCCGATCACGCGCTTGACGAAGTCGACCGAGGTGTCCCGCGGCAGGCGGAACACGGCGACGTCGCCGCGCTGGGGCGGGCTGCCCAGGATGCGGCCGTCGAACAGCGGCAGGCCGAAGGCGATGGTCTGGGCGCTGTAGCCGTAGGAGAACTTCGAGACGAAGAGGTAGTCGCCGACCAGCAGGGTCGGGATCATCGAGCCGGAGGGGATATTGAACGGCTCGAAGGCGACCGTGCGGATGCCGAAGGCAATCGCGATGGCATAGACCACGGTCAGGATGGTTTCGAGCCATCCGCCGCTTTTCTTCTTCGACATCTCGATCGTCTTTTGGTTCTGGGTCATGGCGCCCTTGTATGGTCCGGCGACAGGGGGAAATCAATCGCGCACCCGCGGCGACGGGGTCGCAGCCCGTGCGCGATGGGGGGCTCAGCGGCTGCGCGCACGATCGACCGCGCTGATCACCGGCATGGCGCGCAGCGCCGCGATGATGTTGGTGAGGTGCTTGACGTCCTTGACGTCGATGTCGATCAGGATCTCGAAGAAGTCGACCGAGCGGCTGGTGATCTTGAGGTTGGTGATGTTGCCGCCGTTCTTGCCGATCACGGTGGTCAGCGTGCCCAGGCTGCCCGGCTCGTTGCTGATCGTCACCTGGATCCGGCCGACATGGTCGTCCGCCGCATCCGCGCCGGCGTCCCAGCTGACGTCGAGCCAGCGCTCCGGCGCGTTGTAGAAGCTTTCCAGCGTGTCGCAGTCGATGGTGTGGATGGTCACGCCCTTGCCGGTGGTGACGATGCCGACGATGCGGTCGCCCGGGATCGGGTGGCAGCAGCGGGCGTAGTGCACCGCCAGGTTCGGGATCAGGCCGCGGATCGGGATGGCGCCGTTGCCGCCCGGGGCGGTCTTGCGCGCCCGGTTCAGCGGCACGACCTTGCCCGACTTCTCCTTCTCCTGCTGCACCAGGGCGCGGTGGCCGGGGAAGACGGCGTTGAACACGTCGCGGGTGCCCAGCACGCCGGCGCCGACATTGGCCAGGATGTCGTCGACCTGGCCCGCCTTGAAGATCTTCAGGACGCCTTCCAGCGCCTTGTCGGAGAAGTCGTAGCCCTCCTGCCGGAACACGCCCTGCAGCATCGAGCGGCCGAGCTTGGCGTGCTCGTCATGCTGCTGGGCGCGGATGAAGCGCCGGATGCAGGCCCGCGCCTTGCCGGTGGCGACGAAGCGTTCCCATTCCGGCGACGGCGTCGAGGTCTTCGAGGTGATGATCTCGACCTGGTCGCCGTTCTGCAGCAGGTGGCGCAGCGTCACCATCCGCCCGTTGACCCGGGCGCCGACGCAGGTGTCGCCGATCTGGCTGTGCACGGCATAGGCGAAGTCGACCGGCGTCGCCCCCTGCGGCAGCGCGATCACGGCGCCCTTGGGCGTGAAGCAGAACACCTGGTCCTGGAACAGCGCCAGCTTGGTGTGCTCGAGGAACTCCTCGGGCTTCTGCGCCTGGTCGACGATGTCGAGCAGGTCGCGCAGCCAGCGGTACTGGGTGCCGTCCTGGTTGCGCTCGTCCTGCTTGTAGGCCCAGTGCGCGGCGACGCCGAGCTCCGCGATCTCCTGCATGTCGCGGGTGCGGATCTGGACCTCGATGCGCTGGCGCATCGGGCCGATCACCGCGGTGTGCAGCGAGCGGTAGCCGTTCGGCTTCGGCGTCGAGATGTAGTCCTTGAAGCGGCCGGGCAGCGAGGCGTAGCGGCTGTGGATCAGGCCCAGCGCGTGGTAGCAGTCGCCCTCGGTCTCGACCACGATGCGGAACGCCATGATGTCGGCCAGCTGCTCGAACGCCATGTTCTTGCGCTGCATCTTGCGCCAGATCGAATAGGGGCGCTTCTCGCGGCCGACCACCGTCGCCTTCAGCCCGCCCTCCTCCAGCCCCTGCCGCAGTTCGGCCAGCACCTTGGAGACGACGTCCTGCCCCTCCTCGCGCAGCTGGGCCAGGCGGCGGACGATGCTCTCGCGCGCATCGGCGTGGAGCTGGGCGAAGGCCAGGTCCTCCAGCTCCTCCTGCATGCCGTGCATGCCGATGCGCTCGGCCAGCGGGGCGTAGATCTCCAGCGTCTCGCGGGCGATACGGCGGCGCTTCTCGGCATCGGCGAAGGCGCCAAGGGTGCGCATGTTGTGCAGCCGGTCGGCCAGCTTGACCAGCAGCACGCGGATGTCCTTCGACATCGCCAGCACCAGCTTGCGGAAATTCTCCGCCTGCTTCGACTGGTCGCTCTGCAGTTCCAGCTTGGACAGCTTGGTGACGCCGTCGACCAGCTGCGCCGTCTCGCGGCCGAACAGGGATTCGAGTTCGGTCAGGGTCGCGCCGGTGTCTTCCACCGTGTCGTGCAGCAGGCCGGTGACGATCGACCCGGTGTCGAGCTTCATGCCGGCCAGGATGCCGGCGACCTCGATCGGGTGCACGAAGTAAGGGTCGCCCGAGGCCCGCTTCTGCGAGCCATGCGCCTTCATCGAATAGACGTAGGCGCGGTTGATCAGGTCCTCGTCGGCCGAGGGATCGTAGGCTTTGACACGCTCGACCAGCTCGTATTGGCGGATCATGCCACGCCCCGCCACCGATCCATGCACGACACTCCCGGGCGGGCGGATTGCCCCCGTCCGGCTAAAGTGAACCACAATCCCCTGCGTTGTGGATCAAATTCGACCGGCGCCCGCACAGCGGGCGTCCGGCCTGATCCGTCATGCCGCATCCGACGATCTCCCGACAGGCGGTCTGACACCATGCCGGGCCGTTCCGCTCTATCAGATGTCGTCGTCGGTGGAGCCGATTTCCAGGTCGCCGCGACCGTCCTCGTCGGTTTCCTCGGCCTCGGTCTCGTCCTCGGCGACCTCGATGCCGAAGGTCGACTCCTCGTCCGAGCCCACGCCCGCCACCGGCTGCTGCGGGGCGACGCCGGCCTGGAGCCACTCCTCCTCGCCGGCCATCAGCTCGATGATCTCCTCATCGGCCTCGTCGATCTCCGCCAGCTTCTGGTGGCCCTTGACCAGGGCCTCGCTCAGGCTCTCCAGCGGCACGGTCTCGTCGGCGATCTCGCGCAGCGCCACGACCGGGTTCTTGTCGTCGTCGCGGTCGAGGGTCAGGGCGGCGCCGGAGGTGATGTCGCGGGCCCGCTGGGCCGCCATCAGCACCAGATCGAACCGGTTCGGGATCTTGAGGACGCAATCCTCGACGGTGACGCGTGCCATGGGCTAGCCGCTCCTAACGCGAAAAACTGTCACAACGATAGAATCGTGACACGATGGATGCAACGCAAGGGCCACATCTTTGTTATACCGAAGGGCGGACGACGTAGCGCAGATGCGACGGATGCGCAAGCCTTGTCGCAAACCGTTGACCGCTCCTTGCAAAGTCGGTAGCGAACCCAAATCTGTCGTCTGTCCCCTGCCCGAAGGAACGAACATGATATTCTATAAGGAAGAACGTCTCGCTATATTCATCGATGGCGCCAACCTCTATGGCGCCGCCCGCTCCCTGGGTTTCGATATCGATTATCGGCGGCTGCTGGACCTCTTCGCCAAGAAGGGTCGCCTGATCCGGGCCTTCTACTATACGACTTTGATCGAGGATCAGGAATATTCTCCGATCCGCCCGCTGATCGACTGGCTGGATTACAACGGCTACAGCATGGTGACCAAGCCGTTGCGGGAGTACACGGACAGCCAGGGCCGACGCCGCGTCAAGGGCAATGTCGACATCGATCTCGCGATCGACGCGCTGGAGATGGCAGACCGCGCCGACCACATCCTGCTGTTCTCCGGCGACGGGGATTTCAAGCGGTTGGTCGAGGCGATCCAGCGCAAGGGGGTGCGCGTCACCGTGGTCTCGACCATCAAGTCGAGCCCGCCGATGGTGTCGGACGAGCTGCGCCGCCAGGCCGACAATTTCGTCGAGCTGGCGGAGCTGTCGCCCCACATCCAGCGGATGAACGCGCCGAACCGGACCGTGGCCGCACCGGCGACCGCGCCCGAGACTGAAGACGGCGATGGCGACGAGGCGACGCCCCAGGCCAGCGCCTACGCCCGTACGGCCTGATCGAGGCGGCCGGCTTCCCAGGAAGCCGGCCCTCTCCTGCGGCCTTAGCCGCGGTCGCGCAGGACGCGTGATTTCTCGCGCTGCCAGTCCCGCGCCTTGATGGTCTCGCGCTTGTCATGCGCCTTCTTGCCGCGGGCGAGGCCGAGATCGATCTTCGCGATGCCGCGGTCGTTGAAATAGATCGACAGCGGGATCAGCGTCATCCCGTCCCGCTTCACCTTGCCCAGCAGCTTGTCCCGCTCGCGCCGCCGCACCAGCAGCTTGCGCGGCCGTTTCAGCTCGTGGTTGAAGCGCTGGGCCGGCCCGTATTCCGGGATGTGGGCGTTGAACAGGTACAGCTCGCCCTGCATCTCGCCGGCATAGGCGTCCTGCAGGTTGCCGCGGCCCTCGCGCAACGCCTTCACCTCGGTCCCGACCAGCACGATGCCGGCCTCGACGTTCTCGTCGATGAAATAATCATGCCGCGCCCGCCGGTTCTGGGCGACCACACGGCCCGGGGTTTTCGGCTGCGCCATGATCCTCTATATGTCCTTGCTCAGTTGATCAGGCCGGCGAAGGCCATGGCCTCGCGCACGGCCGTCCGCGTCGCCTCGCCCGGCACCACCAGCGGCAGCCGGACCTTGTCGCCGCCCAGCCCGAGCAGCTTGGCACCGTATTTCACCGGGCCGGGGCTGGTCTCCAGGAACAGCGCCCGGTGCAGCGGCGCCAGCCGGTCGCGGGCCGCCTCCATGCGCTTCACGTCGCCCTCCGCCCAGGCATTGTGCATCTCGGCGCACAACCGCGGCGCGATGTTGGCAGTGACCGAGATGCAGCCATGGCCGCCCTGCGCCAGGAATCCCGTGGCAGTGGCATCTTCGCCCGAAAGCTGGCAGAACTCGGGACCGATCTGAACCCGGGTGGCCAGCGGCCGCGCCAGGTCGGCGGTCGAATCCTTGACCCCGACGATCCCCGGCAGTTCGGCCAGGCGGGCCATCGTGTCGATCGACATGTCGATCACGCTGCGGCCCGGGATGTTGTAGATCACGATCGGCAGATCGACCGCGTCATGGATGGCCTTGTAATGCTGGTAGAGACCTTCCTGCGTCGGCTTGTTGTAGTAGGGCGTGACCACCAGCGCGGCATCCGCGCCCGCCTTCTTGGCATGCCGGGTCAGCGAGATCGCCTCTTCGGTCGAGTTCGAGCCGGTGCCGGCGATGACCGGGATGCGGCCGCGGGCGACCTCGACGCACAGCTCGATCACCCGCTCGTGCTCGGGGTGGCTCAGCGTCGGGGACTCCCCCGTGGTGCCGCACGGCACGACGCCTTGGGTGCCTTCGCCGATCTGCCACTCGACGAATTTCTGGAACGCTTTTTCGTCCACCCCGTGGTCGGTGAAGGGCGTAATCAGGGCGACGAACGATCCCTTGAACATGGGGGCTTCCAGTGGCGTTGGGGTGGGAGACGCTTGTTCATAGCGTCTGCCGCCCGCAGCGGCAAGCGGACGGCGCAAAGCGCCGCCGTGCGGACGGCTACAAAAGCCGCCGCGCGGACAGCTGTGGCAGCCGCCGTGGCATTGCTTCTCGCCCTCGCCCCGCCTGCCTTCGCCCAGCCCGCCACCCCGGCCGAGATCAAGGCGGCGCAGGCCCTGTTCTCCGCCGTCGACCGCAACGCCTGGGACGTGGTGCGGACGGTCGAAGGCCAGATGGGCACGACCCTGGTCGGCCGGCTGGCGACCTGGGCCGACCTGTCGCGCGCCGACAGCACCGCCGGCTTCCAGGAGCTGGCCGCCTTCATCGTCCGCAATCCGGATTGGCCCAACGTCCAGGCGCTGCGCCGCCGGGCCGAGCGGGCGATGCCGGAGGGGCTGCCGCCCGACGCTGTGGTGGCCTGGTTCGACGCCTTCGCGCCGCTGACCCCCGAGGGTACGCTGCATTTCGGCACCGCGCTGCGCACGGTCGACCCGATCCGCGCCCAGCTGTGGGTGCGCAACACCTGGCGCGGCCTGACACTGACCGCCGAGCAGGAGACCCAGTTCCTGACCAGCTTCGGCAGCCTGCTGGAACCCGACGACCATTGGGCCCGCCTCGATGCGCTGATCTGGGCCGAGCGGGCCGACGAGGCGCGCCGCATGCTGCCCCGCGTCAGCGGCGACCGGCGGCAGCTGGCCGATGCCCGGCTGAAGCTGATGACGCGCACGCCGGACGCCTCGGCCGCCGTCCGCGCCCTGCCGGCGAAGCTGCAGCAGGATGAGGGCATCCTGTACGAGCGCACCCGCTGGCGCCGCCGCAACGACGACGAAGCCGGGACGATCGAGCTGCTGGGCAGCCAGCCGCGCACCACCACCCATGCCCGGGCCTGGTGGCTGGAGCGGCACATCATCGCCCGCCGCCTGTTCGACGAGCAGTCCTACCGACAGGCCTACCAGTTGGTCACGGCGCGGGAGCAGAGCGACCCGGTCGACCGCGCCGACAAGGATTTTCTCGCCGGCTGGCTGGCGCTGCGCTTCCTCGACAAGCCGGCCGATGCCGTCGGCCATTTCGAGAAGCTGTACGCCGATGTCAGCATGCCGATCAGCCTGGCCCGCGGCGCCTACTGGGCCGGGCGCGCCCATGCCGCCGTCGGCGACAAGCAGAAGGCGGCGGAGTGGTACCGGCTGGCGGCTAAGCAGTCCCTGACCTTCTACGGCCAGCTCGCCGCCGACCAGCTGGACCAGCCCAGCATCGCGGCGCTGCCGGTGGCGGCGACGCCGAACGCGCAGGCCATGGCCGCCTATGACGGCAACGACCTGGTCCGCGCCGCCCGGCTGCTCGACGCCGTCGGCCAGGGCGACCGCGCCGACCTGTTCCTGCGCAAGCTGATGCTCGATGCCGACACGCCGGAGAAAAACCGGCTGCTGGCCACCCTGGCGCTGTCGCTGAAGCACCCCTTCGTCGCGGTCCGCGCCGCCAAGGCGCTGGCCCGCGACGGCGTCTGGCTGATCGACGCCGCCTATCCGCTGGTGGACATGCCGGACGACCTCAGCGGCCTGCCGCCGGCGCTGGTGCTGGGGTTGGCGCGGCAGGAGAGCGAGTTCAACGCCACCGCGGTCTCCGGCGCCGGGGCGATCGGGCTGATGCAGCTGCGCCCCGGCACGGCGCGCGACGTCGCCCAGGCGCTGGGCGTCGACCACACCACCGGCATGCTCAGCGACGACCCGGTGCACAACCTCCGCCTCGGCAGCCGCTACCTCGCCGACCTGGTGCAGCGCTACAACGGCAGCTGGCCGCGGGCCATCGCCGCCTACAATGCCGGCTTCAACCGGGTCGACGGCTGGGCGCCGACGCCATCGAAATCGCCCGAGCAGGTGGTGGACTGGATCGAATCCATCCCGTTCCCGGAGACGCGCAGCTACGTCCAGCGCGTGCTGGAGAACACCCAGGTCTATCGTCTGCGACTAGGCGAGCCTCCCAAGGCCGGGTCGCTGGAAGCGGATCTGCTGCGGTGATCGACGACAGCGCCCGCCCGCCGCCTCTGGTCTCAGCCCCACCTCTTCTGTCATTGCCCGGCTTGACCGGGCAATCCAGGGGCCACCAAGAACCGCTCTGGCCGCCCCTGGATGCCACGGTCAAGCCGTGGCATGACAGGAAAGGGTGACGCCCCAGTCGCCGCTTAAATTCAAGCATCAGTTCAAGATCACCCGCCATCTATCTGAGAAATAACCATGACCGTCTCGATCGCCGACATCGAAGCCGCCGCCAGGCGTCTGCAGGGCCAAGCCGTCCGCACCCCGCTGCTGCGGTCGACGCTGCTCGACGCCCGCGCCGGGCGCGAGGTGCTGATCAAGGCCGAGCCGCTGCAGCGCACCGGGTCGTTCAAGTTCCGCGGCGCCTACAACCGGATCGCGATGATCCCGGCGGCGGACCGGGGCAAGGGCGTGGTCGCCTTCTCCAGCGGCAACCACGCCCAGGGCGTGGCCGCGGCGGCCCGGCTGTTCGGCATCAAGGCGACCATCGTGATGCCGGCCGACGCCCCGGCGATCAAGCGGCGCAACACCGAATCCTACGGCGCCACGGTGGTGCCCTATGACCGCTTCGGCGAGGACCGCGAGGCGGTGACGGCGAAGATCGTGGCCGAGACCGGCGCCACCCTGGTGCGGCCCTATGACGACCCCGGCATCATCGCCGGCCAGGGCACCATCGGGCTGGAGATCGCCGAGCAATGCGCCGAGCTGGGCGTGCGCCCGGATGCGGTGTTGGCCAGCTGCAGCGGCGGCGGCCTGGTCTCCGGCGTCTCCATCGCCATCCGGGCGCGGATGCCGGGGGTGCGGATCTATGCCGCCGAGCCCGAGGCGCTGGACGACATGCGGCGGTCGCTGGCCGCCGGCGAGCGCGTGACCAACGATCCCGGCGCCCGGTCGATCTGCGACGCGCTGCAATCCCCCACCCCGGGGCAGATCACCTTCCCGATCGCCCGCGAGACCCTGGCCGGCGGCGTCACCGCCCCCGACGACGCGGTGCTGCGCGCCATGGCCGTCGCCTTCGAGACGCTGAAGCTGGTGCTGGAGCCCGGCGGCGCCGTCGGCCTGGCGGCGACGCTGGAGAACCGGATCCCCGACGACATCCGCAGCGTCGTCATCGTGTGCTCCGGCGGCAATGTCGACGCCGCCACGTTCCGCGACGCGCTCGCCACGCTGTGACCTCGGGCCGGCCCGCCTTCTTCGACCGGCTGGAGGCGTGGTGGACCGGCCACGCCGCCGGCGGCCGGCCGCCGCATCGCGACGCGCTGAGCCCGGTCGAGATCATGCCGATGCTGCCGCATCTGGTGATGCTCGACCTCGCCGGCCCGGCACCGCTGGTGCTGTGGGCCGGCACCGCGGTGAAGGAGGCGCTCGGCGGCAATCCCGGCGACCGCCCGCTGGCCGAAACCCCGCTGGGCGGACCCGGCTCCGAGGCTGCCATCGCCCAGATGATCGCCGCGGCCCGTCCGGTGGAGGCGCTGCTGGGCGGCCGCCCCGCTCTGCTGTGCCCGCTGGCCGGCGACGATGGCGGCATCGCCGCGGCGCTGGCCGGGCTGGCGCCGGCGGCGCCCTGATCGAATCCTTCAGCGGCGGCACAGTCCCGCCACATCGAAGCGTTATCCTTAGGCGGAACGTCCTATCGAGGCGCCGCCATCGCTTGAGTACTCAAAGAAACAACCGCCCCGCGCATGGCAATTTTGGGCGGCCTGAAGCATAACACCAGGATCCGGAAGAGAAGTTTTTCCCAATACTTCGATTGCCGACCTCTGGGGGAAATTATGCCAAGATTTCGACGAATTCTTCAGGGCACCCTGCTGTTCCTCGTCGCCACCGCCCTGCCCGCCCTGGCCGCGGTTCCGTCCGGCCCGCATCCGCGCATCTGGCTGACGCCGCAGATCGTCGCCAGCTGGCAGGCGATCCAGTCCGTGCCCAACAGCCCGGTCAACCGCGCGATCACCAAATGCAACAACGCGAGGCTGGACCCCGCGGACT
Source organism: Inquilinus ginsengisoli (assembly GCF_031453975.1). NCBI lineage: Bacteria > Pseudomonadati > Pseudomonadota > Alphaproteobacteria > Rhodospirillales > Rhodospirillaceae > Inquilinus > Inquilinus ginsengisoli. The sequence continues at coordinate 316,117 of NZ_JAVDPW010000006.1, read as the reverse complement.
ACTCGGACGGCCAGTTTCAAGGCTTCCGCTGGGTCGAGGCGCTGGACGCCTGCCTGGTGGCCTATGAGACCACCAGATCGGCCCTGCATCGCGACACTGCGATCAAGTACTGGACCGCGCTGATGGACGATGCGCAGACCGTCGGCGATGGCGACGGCCCCTGCTACCCGAACAGCTGCGGGTCGCCCACCCCGTTTGGCATCGCCGCGCAGGATGCCGGCTATTCGATGCGCACCTACGTCGCCTGGACCGCGCTGGGCTACGACTGGCTGCACGACGACCTGAGCCCCACCCTGCGGGCCCGGTACGCCACCCGGTTCAAGCAGTGGCTTGCCTTCCACATGGACCCGGACAGCTTCGAACGCGCCGACACCGGGTCGAACTACCATGCCGGCCACGTGCTGGCGGTGACCCTGATGGCGATCGGCCACGCCGACGAGATGGACGCCGCGACGGCCGGCACCGGCACGTCGCTGTGGACCTACGTCACCAACGAGATGTGGGGCCACATCATGGCCGCCGCCCAGGCCCCGCGCCGGCCGATGCTGGGCGGCGACTGGGCTGAGGGCTGGGAGTACGGGCCGCTCTCCGTGGCGTCCTACGCCCTGGCCGGCCGGGCCATGGTCCAGCAGGGCGTGCAGCAGCCCTGGATCGGACCCTGGCTGCATGCGGTGCTGATCCGCCAAGTCTACGCCCTGACCCCGAACAACCGGACGTTCATCGGCGGCGACGTCCAGAACGAAGCGCCGACGCTGGAGCCCGACCCCCTGCCGCTCTACGGCGTGATCGCCGGCCCCGCCGCCGCGGCGGACAAGGCCCAGGCCAAGGGAGAGATCGCCCGTCTCGCCCTGCCGACACCGGCCCTCAACGGCGACTTCACCCTCCTGACCCAGTCGCTGGTCGCGGCCGAGACGACCCCGGCCCAGACCATCAACCGCGCCGCGCTGCCGGTGAGCTATCTCGCCGCCGGCTCCGGCAACTTCTATGCCCGCACCAGCTTCGCCCCGACCGGCACCTGGCTGGTCAGCCAGTGCCGCGGCATCATCAGCAACCACCAGCATGTCGACGCCGGCAACATCACCCTGACCCGCGGCGCCGACGACCTGCTGGTCGACCCGTCGCCCTACGGGTCTCAGTCGACGCTGACCGGCAACGCGCCGACGATGTCGCAGCCGCATTTCAACCCGGAGTACCGGCCGAGCCAGGCCAGCTGGGGCGAGGTGAATCCGCCCGACATCGTGCCGGCGGGGCTGTCGACGCGGTTCCTGCTGGCGCGGTCCAGCCCCAGCACGGGCGTCGCGGTGACGCGCTGCGACTATGCCGGGCAGTTCCGCTTCCAGGGCAACGCCTCGGCGATCGTCGGCGTGGCGCGGCGCGAGATCGTGCTGCTGCCGGGCACGACCGGCGCCTCGGTGCTGGTGCGCGACGCCCTGGCGACCAGGGCGGCCTATTCGGCAACGCCGAATCCGCTGCTGCTGCGCTTCCGCTCGCTCGGCACCTTCGTCGCCTCCGGCGGTGACCGGGCGCGCGCCGTGGTGGGCGGGTCGGCGCTGCTGGTCCGCCGGCTGGCCGGTGCTGCCACCACCGCGGTCCATCCGGTCACGGTGGATGACAGCTGCGATCCGCTGCAGGGCGCCTGCACCGTCGGGCGGTTCGCGTCGAGCGAGTGGAACGTCCAGGTGCCCGGCCCCAACCCCAGCAGCGTCCACCTGCTGGACGTCGATTCCACCACCGCCGCGACGCCGCTCGCGGCCACCCGGACCGACGGCACCGTGTCGGTGACCACGGTGCAGCGCGACGGCAAGCAATATGCCGTGGTGTGGACCGCCGTCGGCACCCGGCTGAGCAGCTACGAGGCCCCGGCGCTCAACGGCGTCCACGTCGTCCTGGACCCGCCCGCCGGCAACCGCGTGACGGTGACCGCGACCCGCAACCAGGCGACCAACACCTGCCGGATGCAGCTGGCCACCGCCACCGGCACCGCCGGTTTCACCAGCCTGCCGCTGATCGTGAAGGTCAGCCCGACCTGCGTGGTCAGCGAATAGCGCCAACAGCAAAGCCCGGGCCGGCCGAGTCCCGTCGGCCGGCCCGGGCCGACGTCCCCGGCGTCATCGAACCGTCATCCAACTGCAACAGATCCAACATTACAGATAGTTAATGTCCGGCCTCGACCCGAGCCCGCCGCCCACGGCATGCCAGCCCAGAGGACCGAGATGGACCACGACTCCACGCTTTCGCGCGTCCAGCGCTACGAACAGCAGGACGACCGCAGCAGCAACGCTTCCGCCAACCCGACGATGGGCGACATCGTCAACGCCCGCTTCGGCCGGCGCGGCATGCTGCGCGGCGCCCTCGCCGTCACGGCGATCAGCGCGGTGATGGGGCCGGCGGCGGCGCTGCTGTCCAGCCGCCCGGCGCAGGCCTCGGGCTCGCGCTTCGCCTTCGACGAGCTGCAGGCCGGGGTCGACACCAAGCACCATGTCGCCCAGGGCTACGATGCCGACATCCTGATCCGCTGGGGCGACCCGGTGGTCAAGGGCGCCCCCGCCTTCGACGTGCAGAAGCAGACGGCGGACGCCCAGGAGAAGCAGTTCGGCTACAACAACGACTACATCGGCTATGTGCCGCTCCCGCTGGGGTCGACTACCAGCGACCACGGCCTGCTGGTGGTGAACCACGAATACACCGACGCCGCGATCATGTTCCCCGGCCTGGCCGACGCCAAGGGCGAGTTCGAGCTGAGCGCGCAGAGCAAGGAGCAGATCGACATCGAGATGGCCGCCCATGGCCAGTCGGTGATCGAGATCAAGCGCGGCGCCGACGGCAAATGGGCCGTGGTGCCGGACAGCGCCTATGGCCGCCGCATTACCGCGCGGTCGACCGAGTTCCTGGTCACCGGCCCGGCGGCCGGCCACGACCGGCTGAAGACCTCGGCCGACGCCACCGGCACCAAGGTCATCGGCACCATCAACAACTGCGCCGGCGGCACCACGCCCTGGGGCACCACGGTGCATGCCGAGGAGAACTTCAACGGCTATTTCGGCGGCGAGCTGAAGGACGACCACCCGGAGGCGCGCAACTACAAGCGCTACGGCCTGGGCGAGGCCGAGTACGGCTGGAGCCTGCATCACGACCGCTTCGACCTGGTCAAGGAGCCGAACGAGCCGAACCGCTTCGGCTGGGTGGTCGAGATCGACCCGACCGACCCGACCTCCACCCCGAAGAAGCGCACCGCGATGGGCCGCTTCAAGCATGAGGGCGCCGAGAGCATCGTGGCCAAGGATGGCCGCGTGGTGTTCTACATGGGCGACGACCAGCGCTTCGACTACCTCTACAAATTCGTCACCGCGGGCAAGTTCAACCCGGCCGACCGCAAGGCCAACATGGATCTGCTGGACGAGGGCACGCTGTACGTCGCGAAATTCGACGCCGACGGCAAGGTCGCCTGGATGCCGGTGGTGTTCGGCCAGGGCCCGCTGACCGAGGCCAACGGCTTCAAGAGCCAGGCCGATGTGCTGATCGAGACCCGCCGCGCCGGCGACCTCTTGGGCGCCACCAAGATGGACCGGCCGGAGGACGTGCAGCCGAACCCGGTGAACGGCAAGGTCTATGTCATCCTGACCAACAACGACAAGCGCAAGGCCGAGCAGGTCGACGCGGTGAACCCGCGGCCGGAGAACAAGTTCGGCCACATCGTCGAGATCCTGCCGACCGATGGCGACCATGCCGCGACCACCGCGTCCTGGGACCTGCTGGTGAAGTGCGGCGACCCCAGCGTCGCCGCTGTCGGCGCCACCTTCCACCCCGGCACCACCCAGAACGGCTGGTTCGGGTCGCCGGACAATTGCGAGATCGACGCCGATGGCCGGCTGTGGGTCGCCACTGACGGCAACAACTACAAATACAGCGGCCGCGCCGACGGCATCTGGGGGCTGGAGACCGAGGGCGAGGCCCGCGGCACCGGCAAGCTGTTCTTCCGCGTCCCGGTCGGGGCCGAGATGTGCGGCCCGAAGATCACCCCGGACCTCGCCACCTTTTTCGTCTCGGTGCAGCATCCGGGCGAAGGCGGCAAGGAATGGCCGGAATTCGGCCGGCCGAGCACCTTCGCCGACCCGTCGACCCGCTGGCCGGACTTCCAGGACGGCGTGCCGCCGCGGCCGTCGGTGGTGGTGATCACCAAGCAGGGCGGCGGCAAGATCGGCGCCTGATTGCCCAATGGCGTGTGACCCCTTCCGCCTCGCGGGAGAGGTCACACCCAGCCCCAGGCATAGGACCGAGCGGGTCGAGGCGCCGATGGCGCTCGACCCGCCGATCCGCTACAGCACGAAATCCGCCGCGGTCAGCGCATGGTCGGAGATGACGTTGATGGCGAAGTCGATCTGCCGGTCGCCATTGATATCGGCCGCGACCAGTTGCACCCCGCCGATGGTCACCACACGCAGTTCGCCGGCCACCCTGGTGAAGGCGCCGGTGCCGAAGATGAAGGCGCCGTCGCCGGCCGCGGCGCCGTTGGCGTCGATCGCCGACAAGTCGATCCTGTCGCCGGTGGTGAAGTCGACGATCACGTCCTTGCCCGCCGCCGCCACCGTGCTGTCGCCGATTACCTGATACGTGAAGGTGTCGTTGCCGGCACCACCCTGCAGCAGCTCGCTGCCGCCACCGCCGGTGATCACGTCGTCGCCAGCGCCCCCGACCAGGCGGTCGTTGGCGTCTCCGCCGCGGAGCGTGTCGTTGCCGTCCCCGCCGAGGAGGATGTCGGCTTGGCCGCCGCCGTTGATGGTGTCATCCCCGACCGCGCCTTCGAGCACGTCGTTGCCGTCGCCGCCGTCGATCTGGTCGTCACCGGTCCCGCCATAGACGCCGTCATTGCCGGCATCGCCGAAGACGATGTCGTTGTCGGCCCCGGCATCGATCGAGTCGATGCCCGCGCCACCATGGATGGTGTCGGTGCCGGCGCCGCCGACAAGGCGGTCGGCCCCATCGCCGCCATCGAGATTGTCGTTGCCGTTCTCACCGTTCATGGCGTCGTCGCCACCATTTCCGGCCAGGGTGTCGTTGCCGCTCTCGCCGCCGATCACGTTGCGGCCGGCATCGCCGCTGAGATGGTCGTCGTTGCTGGAGCCGTAGAGATTCTCGATGTTGGCCAGCGTGTCGCCCTGGGCATCGCCGCCCGAGGCGCTGTGGTTGAGCAGGTCGACCGTCACCGCCGCGGCCGAGCCCTGGTAGTTGGCGAAATCCGAGCCGTGGCCGCCGTCCAGCACATCCGCCCCTGCGCCGCCGCGGAGCGTGTCGTCGCCGTCCTCGCCGCTCAGCGCATTGGCAACGGCGTCGCCGTACAGCCGGTCGGCGAGGGCCGAGCCGACGACGTTCTCGACATTCTGGTAGGTGTCGCCCTGGGCGTCGCCGCCCGTGCCGCTGCCGGTGGCCAGGTTCACGATCACCGCCGCGTTGAAGTAATAGACCGTGTCGATGCCGGCGCCGCCGTTGATGGTGTCGGCACCGTCATAGCCGACGATCTGGTCGTCGCCGGCGCCACCGTCGATGACGTTGTCCCCGGAATCGCCGATCAGCGTGTCGCCAAAGGCCGAGCCGACCAGGTTTTCGATGCCCTGCAGCACGTCGCCCTGGGCATGGCCGCCGGTGTTCCCGCCGAAGATCAGGTTGATGGTGACCGCCGCATTCGATTGGGCATAGGTCGCCGTGTCGCTGCCGGCACCGCCGTCCAGCGTGTCGGCCCCGGCCCCGCCGTCGAGCACGTCGTTGCCGTCGCCGCCGGCCAGCACGTTGACCGCCGTGCTGCCGATCAGGGTGTCGCCGAAAGCCGAGCCGGTGACGTTCTCGACAGCGAGCAGCGTGTCGCCCTGGGCGTCGCCGCCGTTGTTGGCGTTGGTGGTGAGGTTGATGCTCACCGCGGCGCCGGACGCGGCATAGGTCACCTGGTCGGTGCCGTCGCCGCCATCCAGCGTGTTGGCCGCGGTGCTGCCGGCCAGCACGTCGTTGAAGACGGAGCCGGCGACGTTCTCGATACTGGTCAGCGTGTCGCCGTCGGCATCGCCGCCGGAGGCGGCCCCGGTCGCCAGGTTGATGGTCACCGCCGCACTGGATAAGGAATAGACGGCGGTGTCGATTCCGGCGCCGCCATTCAGCACGTCGCCCAACTCGCCACCAGTGAGCGTGTCGTTGCCGGCCCCGCCGTTCAGCGTGTCAGTGCCGCCGCTGCCAAATTGGCTGAAAACGATGTCGCCGACCAGAGTGTCGTCCCCATTGGCGCCGTTGAGCGTGTCGTTGCCGCCTTCCCCAGTCAGCATGGTGCCGAGGTTCAGGTTGGCGGTCAGGATGTCGTTGAAGAACGAGCCCAGGACCGCCTCGAAGCTGGAGAAGGTGCAGCCTGCGGCCCAGCCCTGCCCGACCCCGGTGGTCAGGTTGACGTCGATGGCCGAGGTCGCAGTAGTGCCGTTGACGTAGTCCGAGCCGTCGCCGCCGTCCATCTTATCGGCGCCACCGCTGATCCCGATGAAGTCGCTGCCGGTGCCGCCATCGATCGTATTGGCCCCGGCGTCGCCGACGAGCTGGTCGTTGAAGGCGCTGCCGATCAGGGCCTCGAAGCCGCTGATCTGGTCGCCCGAGGCCTCGCCCGACAGGCCCCCGAGGCTCAGATACACGGTGACGCTTCCGCCGGCCTGGGCGTAGCTCAGCGTATCGAAGCCGGCGCCGCCTTCCATTTTGTCGGAGCCCGCGCCCCCCTCGATGATGTCGTCGCCGCCGAGGCCTATCAGCCAATCGGCCCCGTCGCCGCCATTGATGATGTCGATGCCGTCGGGGTTGGCGACGTCGCCCGGATCGGTCCCGGTGAGGATGTCGTTGCCGGCGGTGCCGTCGAGGGTCTGGGTCATGAAATGTCCTCCCACTGTCTGATCGGCGCCGCCGATTCCCATGGGAGCGTCCGAGCTTCGAAATGCGCCCGGTTGGCCCAGGCAGACAAGAATGGGCAGGATTTAGCACATATTCCGCATACCCAGATAGGCGGATTGGACGGATTGCCGTCCGCTCCGATGATCATGGGATCTGGTCAGAATCCCCCTGAAGCAGTTGTGACGTCGGCTGGCCTCGCCGCTCCGGTAACCCTCTGGAGATATATCGAGATCAAGTCTCGAAGTCCTGGCTCCTCCAGCAGGAGAAGCGTCTCGGCCGGGGCGAGCCATCGAACTTCGCGCTCGCGGCGTTCGGGCCATGATTTGTGCTCTCGCTCGACTCTCAAGGAAAAGACGCTCACCTCGCAAGGCACGCTCACGCCTTCCTCCAACACCTTCTCATAGAGGTAGCTTCCGATCGGTTCCGATTCGATGGCACCGCGCACACCGGCCTCTTCATAGGCCTCCTGTGCTGCCGACTTCGCCGGCTTCATGCCCTTGATCGGCCAACCCTTCGGAATGATCCAGCGCCGTGTCTGCCGCGTGGTCACAAGAAGGAATTCGACCGAGCCATCCGGCTGCACACGGTATGGTAGCGCGCCGTATTGCACGCGGATCGCCTTGGTCCCGTCTCCCTTCTTGCCCGACTTGCCTTTGCCGGGAGAACGGATCGGCGACGACACCTGACCGTCGCTCGTCGATGATGCGGTGACTGAACCCTCCTGGTTCGCGATCGTATTGGAGGCCGCGGTGGCCAAACGCCCAGTGGAAATCCAGCGTTTCCCAAGAGCGGGGCTTTGAGAGTCGAGGCGCCACGCCGGGTCCAACGGACGGCTGCTGCCGATCTCATTGAGGCGGGTCTGAAGGCTCATCCGGTCGAGCTTGGGAAGGGGAAGGCTCATGAAAATCCGTATCCGGCGTTCAAGTTCGATGAGCACGCGAACAAAGGCCCGCATTCGCTCCCATTCGGCCCCGGTCGCAAGCGCCGGATCTGGCGAGCTCCAATGTGCTGTGATCGGCTGCCCCGGCCATTCGGGCGGCGCCTCGCCGGCGGCGGTGTCGCTCAGCGTGAACACAAAGTCGAGCGGCTGGGCGCCGGGCTTCGCAAATTCGCGGAAGTGCTTCGGTCGAAGGCCTTCGGCCGAGAGCCCGGCTTGCTTCAATAGCTGGATCGTTTGCGGAGCCAACGCCGGCGCCGGCTCAACGGCAGCGCTATATGCTCGGAATTGGCTCTTCCCCACCTTGTTCAAAAACGCTTCCGCGAGAACGCTTCGCGCCGAATTCCGACGCGACAGGAACAGCACGGTAAAAGTCTTCTCTGTCATCATCGGCCCCTAGGCTGGTGGCCGACCAGCCAGCCGGGCCCCATCAGCTCGCCTCTCAACGCTCTCCATATGAACAGATTCTAGACCAGGGTGCCGTCTCGATCACGCCAAGCACTTGTGGAGGTGCGACTATCGGAAGGAGGGGCGTCCGTCTAAAAGCAAGCGCCCCTTCATCCAAAAGCGCGTGCCCGGCCACAGTTAACACAATGTGCATTGCGTTAACTGTGGCCGCTCGTTCATGATTTGTCCCATGGACAACGCGCCGATCGACGACGCCCCTGCCGAGACCCCGCCGGTCGACCCCGACCGGGAGTGGACGGTGTGGGCGCTAGGCACCCTGCGCGAGCTGGTCGACATCGACATGCGCACCGCCCGCCGGCTCGAGGGCCAGCACATCGTGGCCGGGAACCGGTTCGAGCCGCCCGTGACCGACTTCGCGCTGGCGCAGGCCCGCATCGCCCGTGCCGCGCGCCTGACCATCGCCATGACCGAGCGCATCCGCGAGGCCTACCGGGCCTGCAAGGACGCGGCGGAGAAGGCCGCCGTCGAGATCCAGGAGCGCGGGCAGCGGCGGCGGGCGCAGGTCGCCCGCGCCGTGGCCGAGGCGCTTCAAGCCGGGAAGCCGGCCCGGGCCGGTGCCAAGGCCGACGCCGCACCGCGGGAGAGCCTGACCGAGACCGAGGTGCCGGACGTCGAGCTCGACACCCTGCCGATCGACGAGATCGTGCGGCGCATCTGCCGGCGGCGCGGCCTCAAGCCGGGCCGGCTGCCGCAGGGCTGGGACGACGTTTTCGCCGAGGACGAGGCGGCCGAGCCGCTGCCCGAGGCACTGGACGACCCGCCCCTTGCGGCGCCCGACCCCATCAACCCCGCCGACCGGGACGAGACCGGCCCACCGATCCCGCCGGGTCCGGAAGCCGCCGGACAGCAGTTGAGCCGACGCGGCGGACCCGCTCATTTCATTCGTTCGACCGGCAGCACCCTCCTTGTCCCCCTTGCAGGAGGGGGAGAGGCCTGTGCGCGTCCGTTTCTTCCCCCCTCGTCATCCCCGCGAAAGCGGGGATCTCGTCGCGCTCCAACCGGCGAAAGATTCCCGCTTTCGCGGGGATGACGGCCGAGGGAGGGAGAGGGCCGCCCTGCCCCCTCCCACAAGGAAAGAGGAACTGTTTGGGGAAACGGTGCCGGCCCCTCACCCAGTCCCGCTGTGCGGGCCCGCCCCCTTCCCGCGCCGCCAGGCGAGCCACGTGAAAGGCCGACCCGCCCGGAGGCTTTTTTGTCGCTTCCGGTGCCGTTCGCCTTGCGGTGGCGCGGGACCACATTAAAAGTGGATCGCATTTCGCGAGACGATCGGATCACGGATCATGAGACGCCTGAACGCGGCCGCGGCCGCCGCCATCATCGCCCTGCTCGGCCTGGTCAGCGCCGCCCGGGCGCAGGGCAACGACCTCTACGTCCTCGGCATCGCCCTGTTCGTCGGCTGCGTCGCCATCGTCATGCTGCTGATCAAGCAGCATTTCGACGCCCGCGAGCACCTGCCGACCCGGGCCTTCCTGCCGACCCAGCCCGACTCCTGCTTCATGGTCACCTTCCTGCTCGGCATCCTGGCGCTGGTCGGCCTGTTCCTGGCGGGGTCGCCGGAGCTGTACCATGTCGGGCTCGGCCTGTTCGGGGTCAGCGCCATCGGCGCCGGCGCCGCGCTGAAGCGCGGCTTCGACCTGATCGACCGCGCCCACGCCCAGGACCATGCCGACGCCCATTGACAAACGGCCTGCGACGGTCCGTCGCGCCGCGATTCCCGTCATCCGATTGCTTGACAATCCGGGGTTCGTTCCCAAATCAGTAGGGCGGCGGTGATGGTGTGTCCCCCCCACCCTCACCAAGGTCCTCCGATGGGATCGAATACGCCGTCAGCCGAACCGGACGCTCCCTCCCCTCCGAGCGGATCGGTCTCAGGCTAGAAGAACGGCCCCGGCGCTCCCCCCGCGTCGGGGCCACTTCTTTTTGGGCCTCCGGACAACCGATTGAATTTCAACCGTTTCGGCCGCGGCGCGGAATTCCGCGCGCGGGCGACCACATGCCGGCGCGACCTTCGTTTCCACCGTTTCCGGGAGGAAATTCTTCGCCAAAGCGATTGACAAGCTCTTCGCAGCGCAACATGGATGCGTAACGCGGGTGCAGCATTGCACCCGCCGCACAGGGATCGCGCCATGCCGGACACGCGCCAAGCCTCGCCTCACCAGGAGGATCGGACGATGCCCCTCGCCCGCGAGCTGACGCAGCTGCTGAAGCGGTACGAGAAGTCCCAGCGCGAGGACCCGTTCGCCAACCCGATCCAGCATCTGGCCCTGGAGCTGTCGCGCCGCCTGGGCGACGGCAAGCTCGGCTATACCGATGTCGAGGGGCTGATCGGCCACCTCACCCTCGAAGGCTTCAGCCACCGCGCCGCCCGGCTGGGCCGCTATCTCGGCGAGACCGCGCCCGACGTCAACGATGCCAAGCTGCACGCGCTGTTCCAGGCGCTGACCCGGGATGCGCAGGGCGCAACCGTGCCCTTCGCCGACTTCCGCCGCCGGGTCGAGAGCGAGGCCTTCGGCGCCGTCTTCACCGCCCACCCCACCTTCAACCTGTCCGGCGCCCTGATGGCCGACCTGGCGCTGCTGGCCGCCGGCCGCACCGTCGACGGCGAGGCCCTGACCGACGAGGCCAGGGCCGCCCTGCTGGCCCGCGTCGGCGCCGCCGAGCACCGGCCGGACGAGGACCTGACCCTGGCGCGCGAGCATGCGCTGTCGCTCGACGCCATCGGCAATGCCCGGGCCGCGCTGGGCCGGGCCTGGGGCATCCTGCTCGACGTCGCCCGCGAGGCCTATCCCGAGGATTGGCGCAGCCTGACGCCGCGGTTGATCACCCTGGCCACCTGGGTCGGCTACGACCTCGACGGCCGCTCCGACATCCGCTGGACCGACACGCTGCACAAGCGGCTGCTGGTCCAGGCGGCGCAGCTCGACCACTATCTGGCCGAGGTGCGAGCGATCCGGGGCCAGCTGCCGCGCGGCCGCACCGACCTGGTGGAGACGCTGGACCTGCTGGAGAGCCGGGTGGCCCTGGCCATCGCCCAGATCCGCGACGAGGTCGCCGCCTTCGCCGTCGCCGATCCCGGCTCGGCCGCGGGGCGCGAGCAGATCCGCGTCATCAGCCAGCGCATCCATGCCGGCCAGGCGCTGCGCCTGACCGAGGCGGCCAGCCTGATCGCCATCGTCGACCGCGCGCTGGAGCGCACCGACGACGACGCCCTGTCGCGCCGCTTCTGCCTGCTGCGGGCCGAGCTGGCGACCCATGGGCTGGGCGCCGCGCACAGCCATGTCCGGATCAACGCCACCCAGGTGCACAACGCCATCCGCAAGGCGGTCGGCATGGTGTCCGACCCCAACGACCCGCGCTACCGCCAATCCTATCTCGACCGGCTGAACGCGCTGCTCGACGCGGTCGAGCCGGTGACGGTGAATTTCGGCTCGATGCTGGCCGAGCGCACCTCGGTCAAGCGGCTGTTCATGCTGCTGGCCCAGCTCTTGAAGTACAACGACAGCTCGGCCCCGATCCGCTTCCTGATCGCCGAGAGCGAGAGCGCGCTGACCTGCCTGACCGCGCTGTACTACGCCCGGCTGTTCGGGGTCGACGGCATGGTCGACATCTCGCCGCTGTTCGAGACCGAGAAGGCGCTGGAGAACGGCAGCCGCATCATCGAGCAGCTGCTGGAGAACCCGCATTACCGCGACTATATCCGGCGGCGCGGCCGGGTCTGCGTCCAGACCGGGTACTCCGACGCCGGCCGCTATCTCGGCCAGCCCCCGGCCAGCGCCTCGATCGAGCGGCTGCGGCTGCGGCTGACCCGGGTGATCGCCAAGGCCGGGCTGCCCGACGTGCAGCTGCTGATCTTCGACACCCATGGCGAGTCCATCGGCCGCGGCTGCCATCCCGGCGGCATCGCCGACCGGCTGACCTATGTCGACCCGCCGGCCACCCGCGCCTTCATGGCCGAGCAGGGGGTGCGGTTCAAACAGGAGGTCAGCTTCCAGGGCGGCGACGGCTACCTGTACTTCGCCCATCCCGACCTGGCCTATGCCGTCATCACCCGCATCGTCGAGCATGTGCTGCGCGAGATCCCGGACGGCCGCGACGGCAAGGTCGCCGACGACCCGTTCTACGATGAGGGCGCCTATATCAGGGAGTTCTTCACCACGGTGAAGGAGTTCCAGGTCCGGCTGATGGAGAGCCGCGATTACGGCGTGCTGCTGCAGGCGCTGGGGCCGAACCTGCTGTTCCCGTCCGGCAGCCGCGCCACCAAGCGGCAGCACGAGGACCCGAGCGAGCTGGACCACGCCATGCCGTCGCAGCTGCGGGCCATCCCGCACAACGCGATCCTGATGCAGCTCGGCCTGCTGGCCAACAGCGTCGGCGGCGCCGGCGCCGCCATCGCCAAGGACCCGGAGCGGTTCCGCGAGCTGTACGGCAGCTCGCACCGCTTCCGGCAGCTGATCGGCATCGTCACCTATGGCGCCTCGATCAGCAACCCGGCGGCGATGAAGGGCTATATCGACGCGCTCGACCCCGGCGCCTGGATCACCCGCGCCGCCGCCACCGGCGACCGCGAGCTGGCCGACCGCATGCTGGCCCTGTCCGGCCATCTCGAGCCGATGCCGGTGTGGGAGCGGCAGAGCCGGGTGTTCCGCGCCCTGCACAAGGACTTCCAGCTGCTGCGCGACGGGCTGGAGGGGGTGACGGACGAGGCGCCGCATGCCGACGCCGCCACCCGCGACGCGCTGGCCGTGCTGCACGCGGTGCGGCTGGCGCTGATCCAGGAGATCTTCCTGCTGGCGATGCGGATCCCGGAATTCTCCAGCCGGCACAACCTGACGCTGAAGCAGGTGATCGCCCGCGTGCTGCATCTCGACGTGCTGCCGGCGATGACGTCGCTGGAGGAGATCTTCCCGCTGACCGAGGACACCATCGCGGTGGCCGATTTCGGCGAGGCCGCGACCTACCGCTCGGACGAGAGCCAGAACTACCAGTTCGAGAACGAGCGCATCTTCCGGCCGATGCGCCAGCTCTACGGCCTGGTCCGCCGGGTCTCGGCCGCGGTGGTGCACCGGACCGGCTTCTTCGGCTGATAGAGCGCGGATGGCGGGAGAGACCCCGCCATCCGCGTGCTTCTCAAAGCACGAAGTCGCCGGCCACCAGGGCGGTGGCGCTGGTGACGTTGATCTGCATGTCCGGCACCTTGTCGCCGGTCAGGTCCACCAGGACCACCTGGACCCCGCCGCTGACCGCCACCCGCAGCTCATGCCCGGCGCCGGTGAAGGCGCCGCCGCCGAGGAAGGTGAAGGCGGTGTTGCCGTTGGCCGCGTTGCCGTCGGCGTCGATCGCGGAGAGGTCGATGCGGTCGCCCTCGGCATGCGAGAAGTCGACGATGGCATCCCGCCCGGCCGACACCACAGTGCTGTCGGTCACCCCAGTGTAGGTGAAGCTGTCGGTCCCGGTGCTGCCTTTGAGCACATCGGCGCCGCCGCCCCCGACGATCAGGTCGTTGCCGTCGCCGCCGTCGACCACATCGTTGCCGCCGCTGGCGTAGAGCTGGTCCGCCCCGGCCGCGCCCGCAAGCCGGTTGGCGCCGCCATCGCCGATGATCTGGTCGGCGAAGGCCGAGCCCACCACGTTCTCGACGCCGCCGTAGCTGTCCCCGGCCGCATCGCCGCCGGCCCCGCTGCCGGTGATGAGGTTGACCCGCACCACCGCCGCCGAGGCGGCATAGTGGACGGTGTCGCTGCCGCTGCCGCCGTTCAGCACATCGGCCCCGGCGGCGCCGACCAGCACGTCGTCTCCGTCACCGCCGGCCAGCGTATCCGCGCCGTTCTCGCCATAGAGCGTGTCGTTGCCCGCGTCGCCGCTGAGGGTGTCATTGTCGTCGCGCCCCCACAGCGTGTTGGCGCCGGCATCCCCGGTCAGGGTATCGGCGAAGGCGGATCCGCCGACAGTTTCGATCCCGAACAGGCTGTCACCACTGGCATCGACGCCGGAGTTGGAGTTGGTCGCGAGATTGATCGTAACGCCGCTGCCGGATGCTCCGTAGTCCGCCCGATCGATGCCGGCGCCGCCGTTCAGCGAATCGCCTTCGGTGCCGCCGATCAGCACATCATCGCCGTCGCCGCCGGCCAGCGTGTCGAAGCCGCTGCCGCCGTAGAGCGTGTCGTTGCCGGCATCGCCGCTGAGCACATCGGCGCCGCCCTGGCCCCACAGCGTGTTGATACCGGCATCGCCGGTGAACGTGTCGCTGTAGGCGGTGCCGCCGAGATTCTCGATGCCGATCAGCACGTCGCCCTGGGCATTCCCGCCCGACGCCGTCCCAGCCCCGAGATCGACCGTCACGCCGGCCGAATTGTGAGCGGGATCGGCATCGTAATCCACAAGGTCGATGCCCGCCCCACCGTCCAGATGGTCGGCGCCGGCCCCGCCGAAGAGGACGTCGTTGCCATCGCCGCCGATGAGGATGTCGTCGCCCGCCGCGCCGTCCAGCACATTGACCCCGGCGTCGCCGACCAGGGTGTCGGCCAGGGCGCCCCCGAGGATATTCTCGATCGCGGTCAGGGTGTCGCCCGTGGCATCGCCGGCCGATCCCTGGCCGACCGCGAGGTTGACCGCCACCGAGCCGGCCGCGCCGCTGTAATCGGCCCAGTCGACGCCGGCGCCGCCGTCGAGGCCGTCGGCACCGGCGCCGCCGATCAGGATGTCATCGCCGTCCCCGCCAGCCAGCGTGTCGTCACCGGCGTCACCCGTCAGGCGATCGCTGCCGGCCCCACCAGCCAGCGCGTCGCCACCGGCACCACCGATCAGGCTGTCGTCGCCGGCCGCGCCGACCAGCGTATCGTCACCAGCCCCGCCGGTGAGGATGTTGGCGGCGGCATTGCCGGTCAGCGTGTCGGCGAAGGCGGTTCCGATCACCGCCTCGATCCCGCTCAGCACGTCGCCCTGGGCGTCGCCGCCACTGCCACCCGACGATGTGATGTTGAGCACGATGCCCGCCGCGGAGGCGCTGTAATCCGCGGTGTCGAAGCCGTCGCCGCCGATCAGCTGGTCCGCGCCGGCGCCCCCTATCAGGATGTCGTCCCCGGCACCGCCATTCAGCACATTGGCGGCAGCGGTGCCGGTCAGCGTGTCCCAGAAAGCAGAGCCCAGGACGTTCTCGATGCCCGAATAGGTGTCGCCGGCCGCGTCGCCGGCAGTCCCGGTGCCGGTCGCCAGGTTGACGACCACGCCCGAGGATGCGGTGTAGTCCGCGGTGTCCACACCGTTGCCGCCGGACAGCGCATCCGCGCCCACACCCCCGACCAGCCGGTCGTCGCCATCGCCGCCCGAGAGGGTGTCGTTCCCGCTGGAGCCGATGAGGACATTCGCGCCGCTATCGCCCGTGAGCTGGTCGTCGAAGGCGGATCCGCGCACCTGCTCGATGCCGTTGAACACATCGCCCAGGGCGTCCCCGACCGTCCCCGTTCCAGCGAGATCCAGAACCACGGCGGCCTTGGAGGCGCTGTAATCCGCCGTGTCGAGGCCGGCGCCGCCGATCAACGCATCGGCCCCGCCGCCTCCTGTCAGGACGTCGTCGCCGCCTCCGCCGTCGAGGACATTGGCGCCGGAGGAACCGAGCAGCACATCGGCGAAGGCGGAGCCGATCGCATTCTCGATCTCGCTCAACCGGTCGCCGTCGCTGGCGAAACCGCGCAGGTCGAGCGTGATGCCGGTGGTCAGGTCGCTGTAGTCGGCGGTGTCGATGCCGTTTCCGCCGACCAGCAGATCCGCGCCGGCGCCGCCGCGGAGCACGTCGTTGCCATTGCCGCCGATCAGCGTGTCGCCCGCGTCCAGGCCGATGATCAGATCGTCGCCGCCGCCGCCTTCGAGAAAGTCGCTACCGTTCGTCCCCGTGATGGTGGCCATCGCCGCCCCCCTTCAAATGGATTCGAAAAAAATGCCGCCCGTCGGGGCGGCACTGCCGGGGTCCCCGGAGTGCCGCGCCGGACCGAAAATCGGTCAGAGCACGAAGTCGCCGGCCACCAGGGCGGTGGCGCTGGTGACGTTGATCTGCATGTCCGGCACCTTGTCGCCGGTCAGGTCCGCCTGGACCACCTGGACCCCGCCGATCACCGCCATCCGCAGCTCGTGCCCGGCGCCGGTGAAGGCGCCGCCGCCGAGGAAGCTGAAGGCGGTGTTGCCGTTGGCGGCGTTGCCGTCGGCGTCGATCAGGGAGAGGTCGATGCGGTCACCCTCGGCATGCGAGAAGTCGACGATGGCGTCCCGCCCGGCCGCCGCCACGGTGCTGTCGGTCACCGCGCCATAAGTGAAGCTGTCGGCCCCGGTGCCGCCCTTGAGCACATCGGCGCCGCCGCCACCGACGATCAGGTCGTTGCCGTCGCCGCCGTCGACCACATCGTTGCCGCCGCTGGTGTAGAGCTGGTCCGCCCCGGCCGCGCCCGCAAGCCGGTTGGCGCCGCCATCGCCGATGATCTGGTCGGCGAAGGCCGAGCCCACCACATTCTCGACGCCGCTGTAGCTGTCCCCGGCCGCATCGCCGCCGGCCCCGCTGCCGGTGAGGAGGTTGACCCGCACCGCCGCCGCGGAGGCGGCGTAGTGGACGGTGTCGCTGCCGCTGCCGCCGTTCAGCACATCGGCCCCGGCGCCGCCGACCAGCACATCGTCGCCATCGCCGCCGGCCAGCGTGTCGACGCCGCTCTCGCCATAGAGCGTGTCGTTGCCGGCGGCGCCGCTGAGCAGGTCGTTGCCGGCGCGGCCCCAGATCGTGTTGGCGCCGGTATCCCCGGTCAGGACATCAGCGAGGTTCGACCCGCCGACAGCCTCGATCCCGATCAGGATATCGCCCAGGGCATCGCCGCCGCTGTTGGCCGAAGTCCCCATGTCGATGGTCACCGCCGACGCCGAAGCGCCGTAGTCGGCGATGTCGAAGCCGGCGCCGCCGATCAGGGTATCGGCACCGCCGCCACCTTGCACATCATTCCCAGCATCGCCATCGAGCCGGTTCGCCCCATTGTCGCCGGTGATCGCGTCGGCGAAGGCCGAGCCCAGCACGTTCTCGATGCTGGTGTAGCTGTCGCCCAGGGCGTCCCCGCCGGTCCCGAGCCCAGTGGCGAGGTTCAGTGTCACGCCGGCCAGCGCCGCGGCATAATTCGCCACGTCGGTGCCGCTGCCGCCATCCATGACGTCGCCGCCGGCGCCACCGGCCAGCGTATCGTCGCCATCGCCGCCGAGCAGGGAGTCGGCCCCGGCGTCGCCGTAGAGCACGTCGTTGCCGAGGCCACCGTTGAGCACATCGTTGCCGTCCCGCCCCCACAGGCTGTTGGCCCCGGCATCGCCGGTCAGCGTGTCGGCATAGGCGGTGCCGGCGAGGTTCTCGATGCCGACCAGGACGTCGCCCTGGGCATTGCCACCGCTGGCGGTGCCTGCCGCCAGATCCACCGTCACGCCGACCGTGTTGTGGCCGGGATCGGGGTCGTAGTCCGCCGTGTCGGTCCCGTCGCCGCCATCCAAATGGTCGGCGCCCGCGCCCCCGGACAGGACGTCGTCGCCGGCCGCGCCCGTCAGCGCATTCGCGGCGCTGCTTCCGGTCAGGACGTCGGCAAACCCCGTGCCCAACACGTTCTCGATGCTGCTGAGCTGACTGCCGGTCCCCGTCCCGGCTGCGAGGTCGACGGTGATGCCGCTGGCGTAGCGGCTGTAGTCGACCGTATCGATGCCGTCGCCGCCGATCATCTGGGCGCCCCCGGCGTTGAGGTGGAACACGTCATCGCCGTTGCCGCCGATCATGGTTCCAGCCCCGGTCAGCGAGTCGTTGCCATCGCCCCCGTCGAGGAAGATCGAGGCCGTCAAGATGTCGTCGCCGCCCATGCCGTACACGGTAAGAGCCCCGTGAACCGCCGCGTTGACACGGTCATTCCCATCCGTGAGAATAAAATTTTCAACCACTGAATAGTCTGTATAGGTTTGCCCATCAAATGTACTAAACCAAACGTGGTAGTATCCTATATCGTCACTGCTTCCATTGAAATATAAGTACTGTACCGTATACTCGATATCGATTACTATCGAAGCCAGGGACATAAAATCCCAGTATATCGTCACGCCAGCCCCATCCGGGCCGATGGCATAGTTGCTGACGTCGAGGACCGACGGAAGTGGATCAGACATCTTCATCTCCCCCTATTTCAATTATTTTAGATTAAAAAAGACATTTCTTTATCTATCAGATCCCAAGGTACCATCGGCACGCCGGCCGGGAGCGCCCGCCCGGATCGGATGGGGCGCCTCTGCAAATCTGGGGACCAGTTCGCCCCGACAATAATCCTGCCCCGGCATGAATTCCAGCCCCGGCATACCGGTTTATTCTCGTTGAACGGTCGCCCCCGCGACCTGGTGTCGAGAGAGGATCACCCCATCCTTCCGCCATCGGCCGGACTGCTCTAGAACGGATCAACCGCCCCAGCGATGATCGAGACCATGCCCGATTCCAGCACGCCCCCGCGCACCATCCGCCTCGCCGACTACCGGCTGCCGGACTTCCTGATCGATGCGGTCGACCTGGCCTTCGACCTGCGCGAGGACGGGGCCACGGTGACGTCGCGCCTGACCATGCGGCGCAACCCGGCGACGTCGGACCCCGCGGCGCCGCTGGTGCTGGACGGGCAGGATCTGAAGCTGACCGGGATCGCGCTGGACGGCGAGGCCCTGGGCGCCAACCGCTACACGGTCGATGCCGAACACCTGACCGTGACCGACCTGCCCGGCGTCTTCACCCTCGACATCACCACCGAGATCGCGCCGCAGCAGAACACCACGATGCAGGGGCTGTACACCTCGGGCGGCAATTTCTGCACCCAGTGCGAGGCCGAGGGCTTCCGCCACATCACCTATTATCTCGACCGGCCGGACATCCTGGCCCGCTACACCACCACCATCGTGGCGGACAAGGCGAAGTACCCGGTGCTGCTGTCGAACGGCAACCCGGTGGAAACCACCGACCTCGGGGGCGGCCGGCACCGGGCGAAGTGGGAGGACCCGTTCCCCAAGCCGTCCTACCTGTTCGCCCTGGTGGCCGGCGATCTGGTGGCGGTCGAGGACAGCTTCACCACCCGCTCCGGCCGCGACATCGCGTTGAAGATCTTCACCCGCCGCGGCGACCACACCAAGGTCGACCACGCCATGCGGGCGCTGAAGGCATCGATGGCCTGGGACGAGCAGGTTTATGGCTTCGAATACGATCTCGACCTGTTCATGATCGTCGCCGTCTCCGACTTCAACATGGGGGCGATGGAGAACAAGGGCCTCAACATCTTCAACACCGCCCTGGTCCTGGCCAGCCGCGAGACCGCCACCGACGGCGATTTCCAGCGCGTGGAATCGGTGGTGGCGCATGAGTACTTCCACAACTGGACCGGCAACCGCATCACCTGCCGCGACTGGTTCCAGCTGTCGCTGAAGGAAGGGCTGACCGTCTTCCGCGACCAGGAATTCTCCGGCGACATGAACAGCCGGCCGGTGCAGCGCATCACCGATGTCCGCCGCCTGCGCGCCATCCAGTTCCCGGAGGATGGCGGCCCGATCGCCCATCCGATCCGGCCCGAGAGCTACATCGAGATCAACAACTTCTACACCCCCACGGTCTACGAGAAGGGCGCCGAGGTCATCCGCATGATCCACACCCTGATCGGGCCGGAGCGGTACCGGAAGGGCATGGATCTCTATGTCGCGCGCCATGACGGCCAGGCCGCGACCTGCGAGAACTTCGTGGCGGCGATGGAGGATGCCAGCGGCACCGACCTCAAGCTGTTCCGGCGCTGGTACTCCCAGGCCGGCACGCCGGAGATCGTGGTCGAGGACAGCTGGGACGACGCCGCCGGACGCTACAGCCTGACGCTGCGCCAGTCGACCGGCCCGACGCCGGGTCAGCCGGACAAGCAGCCGCTGCACATCCCCTTCGCGCTCGGCCTGCTCGACGCGCAAGGCCGCGACCTGCCGGTGCGGCTGGCCGGCGAGGCCGCGCCCGCCGCCGGCACCCGTGTGCTGTCTCTGACCGCGGCGGAGCAGCGCTTCGACTTCGACGGGCTGGCCGCGCGGCCGGTGCCGTCGCTGTTCCGCGGCTTCTCGGCCCCGATCAAGCTGGCGCCGCAGCCGCGCGACCGGCTGGCCTTCCTGTTCGCCCATGACAGCGACCCGTTCAACCGCTGGGAGGCCGGGCAGCAGTTGGCGACCCAGCTGCTGCTGGAGGGCGTGGCGGCGCGGAAGGCCGGGCAGGATTGGCGCCTGGATGCCGAGTTCGTCGCCGCCATCGGCCGGCTGCTGGACGACCCCGCGCTGGACGCCGCCTTCATCGCCGAGGCGACCGCCCTGCCCGGCGAATCCTTCCTGGCCGACCAGATGCGAGTGATCGATGTCGAGGGCATCCATGCGGTGCGCGAGGCGGCGCGGCTGGCCGTCGCCACCGCGCTGCGCGACCGGCTGCTGGCGGTCTACCGGGCCAATGACGATCACGGGCCGTTCGACGTCTCGGCCGCCGCCGTCGGCAAGCGGGCCCTGAAGAACGCCGCCCTGTCGTATCTCGGCCTGCTGCGGGACGATGCCGAGGCGACGGCGCTGGTTCTGGCCCAGGCGCGCGGCGCCCAGACCATGACCGACGTGCTGGCGGCGCTGACCGTGCTGCGCGACCGCGACATCCCGGAACGGGCCCAGGTGCTGCAGGATTTCTACGACCGCTGGCAGGACGAACCGCTGGTGATCGACAAGTGGTTCGCGCTGCAGGCCACCTCGTCGCTGCCCGGCACGCTCGACGCGATCCGGGCGCTGACCCGGCACCCGGCCTTCACCCTGCGCAACCCCAACCGGGCGCGGGCCCTGATCTCCAGCCTCGCGATGGGCAACCCGCTGCACTTCCACGCCGCGGACGGCGCCGGCTATGCCTTCCTGGCCGACCAGGTGCTGGCGCTGAACGCCGCCAACCCGCAGCTGGCGGCACGCATCCTGGTGCCGCTGGGCCGCTGGCAGCGCCACGATCCCGGCCGCCAGGCGGCGATGCAGGCCCAGCTGGACCGCATCCTGGCCGCCCCCGACCTGTCGCGCGACGTCTATGAGATCGCCGCCAAGAGCCGGGCCTGAGCAGGTTCGGAGCATCTTTTTGTTTCCTGTCATTGCCCGGCTCGACCGGGCAATCCAGGGGCCATCAAGAGCCGCTCTGACCGTCCCTGGATGCCACGGTCAAGCCGTGGCATGACAAGGAGAAGGAGGCTGTCGGGCCGGGTCCTGGCCAAAGGGATGAGCTGAAACGACCCCCGCGAAGTCGGGGATGTCGCTATGGTCCGAAATGCGCTTTCTTCGCCGGCACGAAACAGCTGCTTCACTTCGTGCCGTTGACCCGGCCGGTCGGGCGCTCTACCTCGCACTGGCATTACCTGGAGCGTCGCCCCCTTGGCCCCGACCCCGTCCCGACCGATCGACGACCGCGCCGCCGGCCGCTGGCTGAAGCGCCAGGCCGGACTGGCGCGTGGGCCGATCGTGCTGACCGCGGCGGCCGGCATCGCCCAGGGGCTGTGCGGCGTCGCCCAGGCCGGGCTGATCGCCTGGATCCTGCAGCGCGCGGTGATGGACGGCGCGGCCCTGTCCGGCCTGTGGCCGCTGTTCGCGGCCCTGCTGGCGGTGGCGCTGCTGCGCGCCGGCGCCGCCTGGGCGTCCGAGGCGCTGGGCGCGGTGGCGGCGACCGGGGTCAAGACCCGGCTGCGGCGGCAGATCCTCGACCGGCTGCACGCCCTCGGCCCGGCGTGGCGGGCGGAGCGGCAGACCGGCGACATCGCGGTCACCCTGATCGAGCGGGTCGAGGCGCTGGACGGCTATTACGCCCGCTTCCTGCCGCAGAGCCGGGTGGCGATGATCCTGCCGATCCTGATCCTGGTCGCCGTCTATCCGGTCGACTGGGTCTCCGGTGTCATCCTGACAATCGCCGGCCCCTTCGTGCCGCTGTTCATGGCGCTGATCGGCATGAAGGCGGCGGATGAAAGCCGCAAGCAGTTCCGCACCCTGGCGCGGATGAGCAGCTATTTCCTCGACCGGCTGCAGGGGCTGACCACGCTGCGGCTGTTCGGCCGGGCCGAGGCCGAGGTCGACAACATCGCCCAGGCGGCCGACGCCTTCCGCGATCGCACCATGCGGGTGCTGCGCATCGCCTTCCTGTCCTCGGCCAGCCTGGAGTTCTTCGCCTCGGTCGCGGTCGCCATCGTCGCCACCTATGTCGGCTTCGGCCTGATCGGGCGGATCGGCTGGGGCACCGCGCCGGAGCTGACGCTGTTCAGCGGCCTGTTCGTGCTGCTGATGGCGCCGGACTTCTTCCAGCCGCTGCGGCTGCTGGCCGCCTATTACCACGACCGGGTGGCGGCGATCGGCGCCGCCGAAGGCCTGGCCGAGATCCTCGACGGGGCGGACGAGGCCCCCACCGGCCGCGCGCCGATGCCGTCGGGCGAGCTGGAGATCGTGTTCGACGACGTCTCGGTCGCCTTCGACGGCGGCACCCGCAGCGCGGTCGAGGGCGTCAGCCTGCGCATCGCGCCCGGCGACCATGTCGCCCTGGTGGGCATGAGCGGCGCCGGCAAGTCGACCCTGCTGTCGCTGCTGCTCGGCTTCCGCATCCCGGACAGCGGCCGGGTCCTGGTCAACGGCATCGACCTCGCCGACATCGACCCGGAGGATCTGCGCCGCCACATCGCCTGGATCGGCCAGGCGCCGGTGCTGTTCCACGGCACGCTGCGCGACAACATCCGCCTCGGCCGGCCCGATGCCGACGATGCGGCGGTCGACCGCGCCGCGGCCGAGGCGCGGGTGACGGAGTTCGCGGCCGCCCTGCCCCACGGCCTGGACACCCCGGTCGGCGAGCGGGGCGTCGGCCTGTCCGGCGGCCAGGCCCAGCGCATCGCCTTGGCCCGCGCCTTCCTGAAGGACGCGCCGCTGGTGCTGCTGGACGAACCCACCGCGTCGCTCGACCGCGACACCGAGGCGGAGATCCTGGAGTCGATCCGCCGCCTCGCCCGCGGCCGCACCGCCATCGTGGCGACGCACAGCCCGGCGGCGATGGCGATCGCCGACCGCCGCATCCTGCTCGACCAGGGCCGCGTCCAGGCGGAGGCGGCATGATGGAGAAGCGCCCCCTCCGCGCCATCCTGCGCATGGCCCGGCCGCAGCGGCGGCAGATGGTGCTGGGCCTGGTCCTGGCCATCGTCACCGCCCTGGCCGGCATCGGCCTGCTGGTGCTGTCCGGCTGGTTCATCGCCGCCTCGGCCGTGGCCGGCGCCACCACCGCGACCGCCCTCGCCTTCAACTTCACCAGCCCGTCGGCCGGCATCCGCGGCTTCGCCGTGCTGCGCACCGGGTCGCGCTACGCCGAGCGGCTGGTGACGCATGACGCCACCTTCCGCTTCCTGGCGGGCTTGCGCGTCTGGCTGTTCCGCGCCGCCATCCCGCTGGCCCCGGCGCGGCTGGAGGAGCAGCGCGGCGGCGACCTCTTGAATCGCATGACCGCCGATGTCGACTCGCTCGACGCCATCTATCTGCGTGTCATCGTGCCCAGCATCGTCGCCGGCATCGCCGTGCTGCTGGTCGGCGGCGTGCTGCTGTGGCTGGCCCCGGCCGCCGCCGCGATCGTGGTGGTGCTGGCGCTGCTGGTCGGCATCGCCCTGCCGCTGGCGATGCGCCGGATCGGCGCCGCCCCCGGCCAGGCCATCGCCGCGGCCACCGCCCGGCTGCGCACCCGCATCGTCGAGGGCGTGCAGGGCCTGGCCGAGCTGAAGGTCTACCAGGCCGACGGCCGCCATGCCGAGGCGGTGCTGGGCGACAACGAGACGCTGATGGCGGCGCAGCGGCGCATGGCCCGGCTGTCCGGCATCTCGACCGCGCTGTCCGGCCTGGCCGGGCAGCTGGCGGCACTGGCGATCCTGGCGCTGGGCGTGGCCGGCGTCGCCGCCGGAGTGCTGCCGGGGCCAGCGGTGGCGCTGATGATGCTGGGCGCGCTGGCGCTGTTCGACGCGCTGGTGCCGCTGCCGCTGGCCTTCCAGAATCTCGGCCGCACCCGCGCCGCCGCGCGCCGGCTGCTCGACTTCGCGGCGCTGGAGCCGCTGGTGCGCGACCCGGCGACGCCTGCGGCCGCCCCCGTGGGCAACACCCTGGTCCTGTCGGATGTCGCCTACCGCTATCGTCCCGGCGACCGGCCGGCGCTGACCGGCATCGACCTGGTGCTGGCGGAGGGCCAGCGGGTCGCCGTGCTGGGTCCCAGCGGCAGCGGCAAGAGCACCCTGGCCGCCCTGATCCTGCGCTTCCGCGACCCCGATGCCGGCAGCATCACGCTCGGCGGCACCGACCTGCGCGCCTTGCCCCAGGCCGAGATCTGGCGCCGCGTCGCCTATCTCTCGCAGCGCAGCCAGATCTTCGCCGGCACCATCCGCGACAACCTGCTGATCGGCGCGCCCGAGGCCGACGACGCCACCCTGGCCGCGGCGGTCGAGGCGGCCGGGCTGGCCGGCTGGGTCGCCACCCTGCCGCGCGGCCTGGACACCTGGGTCGGCGAGGCCGGCATCCAGGCCTCCGGCGGCCAGGCCCGACGCATCGCCCTGGCCCGCTGCATCCTGAAGGACGCGCCGATCCTGGTGCTGGACGAGCCGACCGAAGGGCTGGACGGCGAGACCGAGGACCAGATCATCGATGCGCTGGACCGGCTGACGGCCGGCCGCACCACGCTGGTGATCACCCACCGGCCGGCGCTGCTGCGCCTGGCCGAGAGCGCGGTGCTGATGGCCGAAGGCCGCATCGCGGTGCAGGGCGTGCCGGCCGACGTCCTGGACGCAGCCCTGCCGGTGCGGGCGAAGCGCCATGTCGCGGTCTGACCGGCAGCCGGTCGGCGCTTTCGGCCCCGCGGTGCTGCGCCTGGTCCTGCAGGTCTTCGGCGCCCTGTGCGTCGTCGCCGGCATCATCGGCCTGTTCGTGCCGCTGTGGCCGACCACGATCTTCATGATCCTGGCGCTGTGGGCCTTCGCCCGGTCCTCGCCCCGGCTGCACAACTGGCTGCTGACCCATCGCCGCTTCGGGCCGCCGCTGCAGGCCTGGGAGCGGCACGGCGCAATCCCGCCGCTGGCCAAGCTGCTGGCCGTGATCGGCATCGGCACCAGCCTGGCGATCATCGTCCTGACGGTGCATTCGCGCTTGGCGATTGGCAGCGTCGCCGCCTTCTTCGCGATCCTGGTCCTCTATATCCTGACCCGGCCCAACTCGGTCTCGGGGAAGTGAAAAAAGGCTAACCGGATCATGGGCAAGCCATGACATGCTTGTCATTTCCGGATGGGTCACGGTCGGGGTAAAGTCCCAGTCATGCGAATTCTCGTGATCGAAGACGACACCCAGGCGGCGCACTACCTGACCAAGGGCCTGCGCGAGAGCGGCTTCGTGGTGGACCACGCCCCGGACGGGCCGCAAGGCCTGTTCCTGGCCACCAGCGAGACCTATGACGCCATGGTGGTGGACCGGATGCTGCCGGGCATGGACGGGCTGCTGATCGTCGAGACCATCCGGCGCAACGGCAACCAGACCCCGGTCCTGTTCCTCAGCGCCATGGGCCAGGTCGACGACCGGGTGCGCGGCCTGCGCGCCGGCGGCGACGACTACCTGACCAAGCCCTACGCCTTCACCGAGCTGCTGGCCCGGCTGGAGGCGCTGCTGCGCCGCGGCGCCGGCCCGGCGGCGGCGCAGACCGAGCTGCAGATCGGCGACCTGAAGATGGACCTGCTGTCGCGCGCGGTCACCCGCTCCGGCCGCAAGATCGACCTGCAGCAGCGCGAGTTCCAGATCCTGGAATACCTGATGCGCCACTCTGGCCAGGTGGTCACCCGCACCATGCTGCTGGAGAATGTCTGGAACTATCACTTCGATCCGCAGACCAACGTGATCGACGTCCATATCAGCCGGCTGCGGCAGAAGATCGACCGGGACTTCGACACCTCGCTGCTGCAGACCGTGCGCGGCGCCGGATATTGCCTCCGTGCATCTGATTAGGGTCCTCCGCAGCTCCACCTTCCGCTACGCGATGATCTACATGCTGGTGTTCGGGGTCTCCGTCGCCGGCGTGCTGGGCTTCGTCTACTGGCAGACGGTGCGGGTGATCGCCTCGCAGACCGACGACACCATCCAGGCCGAGATCACCGGCCTGGCCGAGCAGTACCGCCAGTTCGGGCTGCTGGGGCTGGTGCGCGTGATCCGCGAGCGCAGCCAGGCCGCCCCGGGACGGCGCGGCCTCTATCTGCTGGCCGACCGCAACTACAACCGGATCGAAGGCAACCTTTCGTCCTGGCCGCCGATCGCGCGCGGCGACCCCGACGTGGTCGACTTCCTGGTCGCCACCAATGTCGGCGAGGACACCAAGCCCCAGGTGGCGCGGGCCCGCACCTTCGCGCTTGCCGGCGGCTTCTACCTGCTGGTCGGGCGCGACATGACCGAGCGCACCGACTTCACCAAGCTGATGACCGACGCGCTGATCGGCGGCCTGATCCTGACCCTGGTGCTGGGCATCGCCGGCGGGGTGCTGATGAGCCGCAGCCTGCTGGCCCGCATTGAGGGCATCAACCGCAGCACCGAGGGCATCCTGCAGGGCGACCTGGCGCGGCGCATGCCGGTGCGCGGCAACCGCGACGAGTTCGACCGCCTGGCCACCAGCCTGAACGCCATGCTGGACCAGATCGACGGGCTGATGACCGGCATGCGCGGCGTCGCCGACAACATCGCGCACGACCTGCGCAGCCCGATCTCGCGCCTGCGCAGCCGGCTGGAGGTCACGCTGATGAGCGAGACCGACGCCGAGGGCTATCGCCGGGCGATGGAGGACACCATCCGCGAGGCCGACGGCATCCTCGCCACCTTCAACGCGCTGCTCGAGATCGCGCTGGCCGAGGCCGGGGCGGTGCGCGACCGCTTCAGCCCGATCGACCTCTCCGCCCTGGCCGCCGATGCCGGCGAGCTCTACGGCCCGGTGGCCGAGGAGAAGGGCCAGGTCCTGGCCGCCGAGATCGAGTCCGGCATAACCGTCCCCGGCAACAGCCACCTGCTGGCCCAGACCGTGGCCAACCTGCTGGACAACGCCATCAAGTACACGCCGCAGGACGGCCGCATCGCGCTGACCGTCCGGCGCGACGGCGACGGCGCGATCCTCAGCGTCGGCGACAACGGCCCCGGCATCCCGGAGGCGGCCCGCGCCCATGTGCTCGAGCGCTTCGTCCGGCTCGACGCCAGCCGCAGCGAGCCCGGGGCGGGGCTCGGCCTGTCGCTGGTCTCGGCGGTGGCGCGGCTGCACAAGGCGGCCCTGACGCTGGACGACGCCGCGCCGGGCCTGCGCATCACCCTGCGCTTCCCGCAGGTGGTGCCCGCCGCCAACGGCCGGATCGAGGCGCCCGCGGCGCCGCTGGCGGCCGAATCCGCCCGCCGCCTGGCCTGACCGGCCGGGTCCCGTCGCCGGCGGAGGGCCCGGAGCGTGGGAGCCTTGCGCCGCAACCCACGCGATGGCCTCATGATCCAGCACCGGGAGATCCATAGGGCGGGGAGCAGGAGATGCTGGGTCAGGCAGCCTTGGCTTTTGTCGGCGGCGAAGCTTTCAAGTCGATATCCGACATCACCATCAAACATTACGGCCCAACGGTGCTCAGCCGCCTCGACCGGATGATCAAGGACTGGAAGAAGGCCGACCACCCCAGCCTGAACGACGTCCGGCAGATCTGCGACCATCTGGAAAAATTTCTGATCAAGGACACGCCGGCGCGCGGCGTGGACATCTACAAGTTTCCGAAGCCGGCGAGGGGATCCGCCTTCACGAGAGACGACATGACTCCGGGCCAGATCGCGGACCTCTGGTTTCGCACGAACACCAAGATCTGGAAGGATTCGATTTCCCCGCTCGCCGAAAAATGGGGCGCACTGCTGGACAATGCGTCAATGCCGTATTTTCGCGGAACCGGGGATTGCGAACTGAACTATTCCCACAGGGCCCTGAAACCGTCCGACCGACACCCCATCTTCCGAAACATTCACCCGTTCATCATGATCTCCTCCATCAGGAGGGACAAACTTCGATCCGACCCGATCGAGGAGGTCATGGAGTTCTTCATCGACGGCTGGAAGATATTCTCGGATAGCGACTACACGGTGTTCCGACGGGGAACCGTGCTGAGGCTGGCCAACCAGGGCTTTGCCGAGGGGGTGTTCACGGTCACCAACAGGTCGGCGTTCTGGTCGGGCTCGGTCAGGCGCGAGGAAGTGCAGCTTTGGCGCTGCATCGTCGTGACCGGATACACCAACACCGTAAAGGCGATGAACATCGGGATTCCCATGACGCCCGACATCGGCCGGGACTACATCGGCCATGTCCAGGATTGGATGACCGAGTTCCGGGTCCTGTTGGACGAATGAGCCGGCTTGCGGCGTGAGGATCGGCAACCTGCCCGGATGCCCGCCTGCCCAAATTTCGGGCCCGGCGGGCAAAATCGCGCCATCCTCGCTGTCCTGACAGGATCCGGGCCCGGGATTCGCGCCCTGCGGGCGCTGGCACAAGGCTTGCTTCACATCTGAGCGTGCAGCGCGTCTAGGGTTCCGGTCGCTTCGGCGATGCTGGTCCGAGAGACGCACTTCGCGGCCGGCGACGGGCGCGGAGACACGGCGGGACAAAATCCCGGGAGGTCACTGCACGGGTTCGCCGCCGCGAACCGACCTCCCATGCGCGCGGCGAACCTCCTTGTGGCGAAACCGGCCGACGGCCGTTCAACCGAGGAGCTATCCGATGCTGCAGAGACTGGCCGCCGCCCTGTTCGCCCCCCTGCTGGCCATGGCCTTCATCCTGGCCGTGCCCGCCGCCGAGGCCGCGCCGAAGAAGAGCTTCGACATCGCCTGGACCATCTATGTCGGCTGGATGCCGTGGCCCTATGCGGCCGAGAGCGGCATCGTCAAGAAATGGGCCGACAAATACGGCATCACCATCAATGTCGTGCAGATCAACGACTACGTCGAATCGATCAACCAGTTCACCGCCGGCAAGTTCGACGGCGTGACCCTGACCAACATGGACGCGCTGACCATCCCGGCCGCCGGCGGGGTCGACACCACGGCGCTGATCGTCGGCGACTTCTCGAACGGCAATGACGGCATCGTCTCGAAGACCGCCAAATCCCTGGCCGGGCTGAAGGGCGAGAGCCTGAACCTGGTCGAGCTGTCGGTGTCGCACTACCTGCTGGCCCGGGCGCTGGACACCGCCGGGCTGTCGGAGCGGGACGTCAAGGTCGTCAACACCTCCGACGCCGACATCGTCGCCGCCTTCAAATCGCCGGATGTCGGCACCGTCGTCACCTGGAACCCACTGCTGGCCGAGGTGAAGGCCGAGCCGGGCGCGTCGCTGCTGTTCGACAGCAGCAAGGTGCCGGGCGAGATCATCGACCTGATGGGCGTGAACACGGCGACGCTGAAGGACAACCCGGATTTCGGCAAGGCGCTGGTCGGCATCTGGTACGAGACCCTGGCGCTGGTCACCGACCCCGGCCCCCAGGGCCAGGCGGCGCGCGAGGCGATGGCGAAGCAGTCCGGCACCGACCGCGTCGGCTTCGAGGCCCAGCTGGCCGCCACCCGGCTGTTCGCCGACCCGAAGGACGCCGTCGCCTTCAGCGAGAGCCAGGAGCTGGTGCGAACCATGGACCTGGTGCGCGGCTTCTCCTTCGACCACGGTCTGCTCGGCGAGGGCGCCCGGGACAAGGACGCGGTCGGCATCGCCTTCGCCAAGGGCGCGACCCTGGGCGATGCCGGTAACCTGAAGCTGCGCTTCGACCCCTCCTTCATGGCGCTGGCGGCCGACGGCAAGCTCTGACCGGCGCCCGGAGCCGCCGCCATGCGCCGCGCCATGAACATCGCGCCGGGCCGCGGGACGCGCCTGCTGCTGGCCCTGCTGCCCTTCCTGCTGATCGTCTGCGTCTACGCCTTGGGTTCGGCCGACCGCCGCGCCGCCAACCCGGACGACAAGCTGCTGCCGCCCTTCGCCGAGATGGCGGACACGGCGGGGCGGCTGGCGACCGAACCCGACCGTCGCACCGGCGAGATCACCCTGCTGGCCGACACCGCCGCGAGCCTGCAGCGCCTGGCCGTCGGGCTCGCCGTCGCCACCCTGATCGGCCTGGTGCTGGGCATCGCCCTGGGCATCCTGCCCACGGTCGACGCCACCTTCGGCCCGCTGGTCGGGGTGCTGTCGATGATCCCGCCGATGGCGCTGCTGCCGATCCTGTTCATCGTGTTCGGCCTGGGCGAGCTGTCGAAGGTGGTGCTGATCGTCATCGGCATCACCCCGTTCCTGGTGCGCGACCTGGCGATGACGGTCGGCGCCATCCCGGGCGAGCAGCTGGTCAAGGCCCAGACGCTCGGCGCCTCGACCTGGCAGACCGTGCTGCGGGTGGTGCTGCCGCAGGTCCTGCCGCGGCTGATCGAAGGGCTGCGCCTGTCGCTCGGCCCGGCCTTCCTATTCCTGATCTCGTCCGAGGCGATCGCCGCCGATGCCGGGCTCGGCTACCGCATCTTCCTGGTGCGCCGCTACCTCGCCATGGACGTGATCCTGCCCTATGTCGCCTGGATCACCCTGATCGCCTTCGCGATGGACCTGGCGCTGTCCCGCCTCGCCCGCGGCGCCTTCGCCTGGGCCTATGACGGGGCGCGGCGGCGATGAGCGCCATCACCGTCCGCGACGTCTGGGTCGAGTATGGCGACCAGATCGTGCTCGAGGCGCTCAACCTCGACATCGCCTCGGGATCCTTCGTCACCGTGGTCGGGCCGTCCGGCTGCGGCAAGAGCACCTTCCTGCGCATGGTGCTGGGCCAGGAGCGGCCGACCCGTGGCCGGCTGCTGCTCGACGGCGCGCCGCTGCCGGCCGAGCCGGGGCCGGACCGCGGCATCGTGTTCCAGCGCTATTCCGTGTTCCCGCATCTGACCGTGCTGGGCAATGTGCTGGCCGGCTTCGAATTCGCCGCCAGCCCGCTGCTGGGGACCCTGTTCGGCGCGGCCCGCCGCCGCGCGGTCGCGGCCAGCGACGAGCTGATCGCGGCGGTCGGCCTGGCCGCCCATCGCGACAAGTATCCCAGCGCCCTGTCCGGCGGCATGCAGCAGCGGCTGGCGATCGCCCAGGCGCTGGCCAAGAACCCCAAGGTGCTGCTGCTGGACGAACCCTTCGGCGCGCTCGACCCCGGCACCCGCGCCCAGATGCACGACCTGCTGAAGCCGCTGTGGCGGCAGCACGGCATGACCGTGATCATGGTCACCCACGACCTGAAGGAGGCGTTCGGCCTGGGCACAAGGCTGATCGCCTTCGACAAGCTGCGCCACGACCCGCAGGCGCCCGGCCGCTACGGCGCGCGCCTGACCTACGACCTCGACCTGCCCCGCAACCGGCCGGCGCCCGCGACGCCCGTGCCGACCACCGGCCGGGGCGCCGACATCCCTCTCCTGATCAGCCAAGGAGCGATCCCATGACCCGCCATCTGTCGCGGCGCGGCCGCCGCCATGCCGGTGCAGCGCCGACGCCGCCCCGCGTCCGGTTCCACCATCCGGACTTCACCGCCCGCGACATGCAGGGCTGGAAGGCGCTCGACGCCGAGGGTCGGCTGCCGGCGGACGGCTGGCGGCGCGAGCAGCAATGGGCGCTGGACATGGGCCTGGCCGGTTCGGACAGCCTGACCGACAAGACCATCCCGACCTTCGCCCGGGGCGAGCTGCCGCATTTCGCCGGCATCAACACCTTCCTCAAGGCGCCCTATGTCGAGAATGTTCGTGATGTCGGCAAATACGACGCGGCGGTGCTGGGCATCCCGTTCGATTCCGGCACCACCTACCGCCCCGGCACCCGCTTCGGCCCGCAGGGCATCCGCCGCATCTCGGCGCTGTACACCCCCTACAACTACGAGCTCGGCGTCGACCTGCGCGAGCAGATGACCCTGTGCGATGCCGGCGACGTCTTCACCATCCCGGCCAACCTCGAGAAGAGCTTCGACCAGATCACCCGCGGCGTCAGCCATGTCGCCTCCTCCGGCGCGCTGCCGATCATGCTGGGCGGCGACCATTCGATCGGGTTCCCGTGCGTCCGCGGCATCGCCGACGTCACCTCCAAGCGCATCGGCATCATCCATTTCGACCGCCACATCGACATCCAGGAGAAGGACCTGGATGAACGGATGCACACCACGCCCTGGTTCTGGGCGACCAACCTGCCGAACGTGCCGGCGACCAACCTGGTCCAGCTCGGCATCGGCGGCTGGCAGGTGCCGCGGGCCGGCGTGGCCGAGGCGCGCAAGCGCAACACCAACGTCCTGACCATTGCCGACATCGAGCGGCTGGGGCTGGAGAAGACGGCGGAGATCGCGCTGGAGCTGGCCTGGAAGGACGCCGACGCGGTCTATGTCTCCTTCGACGTCGATTCGATCGATTGCGGCTTCGTGCCCGGCACCGGCTGGCCCGAGCCGGGCGGCTTCCTGCCGCGCGAGGCGCTGAAGATCCTCGGCCTGGTCACCGCGCCCGGCATCTGCGGGCTGGAGGTGGTCGAGGTCTCGCCGCCCTACGACACCTCGGACATCACCGCCCTGTTCGGCGTGCGCGTGGTGGTCGAGGCGCTGGGATCGATGGTCGCGAACGGCACGCTGGGCAAGCACCGCGCCATCATCGACAAGCCCGTGAGCTTCTGAGATGCACGGGCCCCATCACCACCACGACCACCCGCATCACCACGACCACGATCACCCGCATGACCATGGGCATGGGCATCACCATCATCCGGCCGGGCCCGGCCACAACGGCCCGGCCGGACGCGCGGTGCAGTGGCAGACGCCGCATCGCCCGGGCGAACCCGACCCCGCCCCGGCCCCGCGCCCGGCCGACCTCGACCTGGTCGAGGCCGCCTTCGTCGAAGGCTTCGCCCGGGCGCCGGACGCCACCAGCTTCCTGCGCCTCGCCGGCATCGCCTTTGTCGGCGAGGACGCGGCCGGGCGGCGGCTGCACCTGCTGCGGGTCGAGGCCGAGGATGTGGTCGATGTCGGCTCGGTCGCGCCGCTGCTCGGCGGCGGGGGCATGCGCTACGACCCGCTGCCGGCCCAGCTGACCTCGCGCCGCCGCCGCCTCGGCTTCGTCTATCAGGACGGGCCGGAGACCCGGCGCCTGGGCTTCGCCGAGGCCCGGGCCCTGCGCGACCGCAGCGACGCCTCGACGCTCGACCTGACCGGGGGAGATCCGTGATGCCGCTGCCCAGATCCTGGCTGTCCGGGCTGAAGGCCCTGCGAAGCCTGGTCTATCGCCTGCTCAAGGTTCGGGCCGAGCGATTCTAGCCTTTGACCGCGCCCGCCGACAGGCCTTCGACCAGGAAGCGCTGGAGGTAGACGAAGCCGAGCGCGATCGGCACCACCGCGAGCACCGAGGCGGCCATCAGCCCGCCCCAGTCGGTCAGGTGCGAGCCCTTGAAGATCATGATGCCCGGCGTCAGGGTGCGCCGCGCGTCGCTGTTGATCAGCACATAGCCGAACATGAACTCGTTCCAGGCGGTGACAAAGGCGAAGACGCTGGTGGCGAAGATGCCGGGCGCCGAGATCGGCAGCAGGATCCTGAGGATGAAGCCGGTGCGGCTGCAGCCGTCGATCTCCGATGCGTCCTCCAGCTCGCGCGGGATGGCGTCGAAGAAGCCCTTCAACATGAAGGTGCAGAGCGGGATGGTGAAGCTGCAGTAGACGATGATCAGCGCCGCATAGGTGCTGAGCAGCCCGAGCCGCTGCATCAGGATGTACAGCGGTACCAGCAGCAGCACGCCCGGGATCATCTGCGACAGCAGCAGGGCGCCGCCGACCAGGCGCGACAGCGGCAGCCGGCCCCAGCGGCTGAGGGCGTAGCTGCAGAACACCGAGATGGCGATGGTCAGGACGGTGGTGCTGCCGGCGACGATCAGGCTGTTGCGGAAATAGGTCAGGAACGCGCTGTCCAGCAGCACCCGCGTGAAGTTCGACAGGGTCGGGCTGGCGATCCAGAAGCTGGGGTCGGCGCTGCGCACCTCCGCCACCGGCTTCAGCGCGGTGTCGATCATCCACAGGAAGGGGAACAGGCTGTAGGCGGCGAAGACGATCAGCGTGCCATAGGTCAGCACGCTGCGCAGCGAGTGCTGGGAGGACCCGACGACCATGGCTACGCCGCCCGGCGGCGTGCGACGCCGTAGTAATAGACGAAGAACAGGCAGGCCATGAACGCCATCGAAAGGCTGGCCAGGGCGCAGGCGGCGCCGACGTCGAAATCCTGCATCGCGTAGCGGTAGATCATGATCGGCAGCGTTTCCGACGCGTTCAGCGGCCCGCCTTCGGTCATCACCCAGATGAAGTCGAAATTGATCGCGGTCCAGATGATGTGGATGAAGATCAGGGTCAGCGACACAGTGCGCAGATGCGGCAGGGTGATCACCCGGAAGCGCCGCCACGCCCCGGCCCCGTCCACCGCCGCGGCCTCGTGCAGCTCGCGCGGGATCGCCTGCAGCGCGGCCAGCAGGCTGATGGTGTAGAAGGGATAGCTGCGCCAGATGTTGACGAAGGTCACGGTCAGCAGCGCGGTGTCGATCTGCCCGAGCCAGGGATAGGGCCGGTCGAGCAGGCCGAGATCCACCATCCAGACGTTGAGGATCCCGTAATCCGGCGTCAGCATCCAGGTCCAGTTCAGCCCCGCGACGGCGATCGGGATCACCCAGGGGATGATGATCACGCCGCGGAAGATCGCGCGGAACCGCACCGGCTGTGCCAATGCCACGGCGGAGGCGAGGCCGAGCGCGTATTCGCCCGCCACCGACAGCCCGGTCCAGATCGCGGTGTTTCCCAGGGCCGGCAGGAAGTCGCCGTCCTCCCAGACGGTCCGGTAGTTGTCCCAGCCGGCGAAGCCGGTGACCGACGGATTGACCAGGTTGACGATGTGCAGGCTGTCCCACAGCACCCGCAGCAGCGGATTGGCGATCAGAATCAGGAACAGGATCCCGGCCGGCGCCAGGAACTTCAGCGCCGTGCGCCGGACCTGGCCGGCGCGGGTCGGGCGGTGGCCAGAGGCCCGGATGGCGAGGACTGGCCCCTGAACTGCGGCATCGGCCTTCATGCCCCGATATCCTCCCGCGGCGGTGATACATCGCATCTAGTTTTCACTGTCATTGCCGGGCTTGACCCGGCAATCCAGAGGATGTCGACAGTCTCCGGATGCCCGGATCAAGTCCACCGGAGCCCGATTGAGGCGAAACACAGATCATAGAGAATATCAGTAGGACGCTGCGTTCCCTCACTTGTCATGCCACGGCTTGACCGTGGCATCCAGGGGCGGCCAGAACAGCTCTTGGTGGCCCCTGGATTGCCCGGTCAAGCCGGGCAATGACAGTAAGAGTTGAAGCCCGCCCTATGACGAACTCAGCTCGCCCGACTGGCGCAGGGCCTTGTTGACCTGCTTGCCGAGCCAGGCCGCGACCGCGGCGGGATCCTCCTGCTTCAGCAGCACCCGGCCGATCGATTCCTCCATCGCCCGGGTGATCTGGCCCAGCGCCACCGGCGGGAACACCACGCCGCTGGGCGCCAGCGAGGCGAAGCCCTGGCCCCACAGGTCGGTGCTGACCACATCCTTGCGCACCGAGGTCGTCGGCCGCCCCGCCGCCTGATAGTCCCGGCCCGCCATGAAGGACGCGAATTCCCAGACTTCCTTCGGATGCTGCGTGCTCTTGAACAGGTAGAAGGGGTTGATCTCGAAGAAGGTCGCCGGCCTGGCCTTGTAGGGCGGCGGCGCCACCTTCACATCGGCCATGGTCTCCGGGTTCTGCTGGGCGCGCGACTGCATCCAGGCGCCGTCCACCACCATGGCGTATTTGCCGAGGGCGAAGTTGCTGTCCTCCTCCTCCCAGCCCCAGCCCGCCGCTTCCGGCGCGATCGCGCCCTCGTCCAGCAGGCGGCGGTAGAAGGCGAAGACCTCGGTCGCCCGCGCCAGCTCCGCCGGGTCGTCGGCCCAGCTGTTCTTGTAGCCGCCATCGGGCTGGCGCCGCGCGACCGCGACGTCGTTCTGGGCGAGGTACATGATCAGCTCCTGCGGCGCCCGCACCCCGGTGCCGGCAATGCCGAAGCCGTACTGACCGGTCGCCGCCTTGATCTTGACGGCGGCGGCGATCAGTTCGTCCCAGGTCTTCGGCGGCTCGACGATGCCGGCCTTCTGCAGGACAGCGTCATGCACCAGCAGCGCCCGGATGCCGAGATAATGCGGCATCGCCATCAGCTTGCCGTCGATGGTCAGGCCGTCCAGCACATTGGGGTAGATCGCCGCCCGGTCCGGCCAGTCGGCGGCATAGGG
This sequence comes from Inquilinus ginsengisoli, assembly GCF_031453975.1. Lineage (NCBI taxonomy): Bacteria > Pseudomonadati > Pseudomonadota > Alphaproteobacteria > Rhodospirillales > Rhodospirillaceae > Inquilinus > Inquilinus ginsengisoli. The sequence goes on along the minus strand of NZ_JAVDPW010000006.1, from coordinate 279,405 downwards.
CGTGACGTCGAGCAGCGCGCCCATGCGCGACAGCTCGCCGAACCATTCCGGCAGGCCCCAGCTGATGTCGGGCGCGTCGCCGCCGGCCACCGCGGTTACCAGCTTGTCGTGCAGCGCCCCGAAGGCGATGGTCTGGGTCTCGATCCGGATGTCCGGATGCGCCTGTTCGAAGGCGGCGATCTGGCCCTGCATCGCCTGGGCGTCGGGCTGGTTCAGGTCCCAGGCCGCCCAGAACTGCAGGGTGACCGGCTCGGCCGCGGCCGGCAGGATCGGTGCGAGCAGCAGCCCGCCCAGCAGCAGCCCGATCTTCAGAATCCTCATGATGCCCTCCCCTCGATGTGGTGTTCGCCGGGCGTTGCGCCGCCCGGTCGGCTATTCCGCCGCTTTGGCCCGGGCGCGGGCCGCCCGCAGCTCGTCGATGCTGCGTACCGACAGCCGGGCGGCGCCGTCCGAGCCGCGGGTCGCGACCTTGCCGCGGGCCAGGCGCTCCCGCGCCGCCGGCACCGCATCGGCGTATTGCGGCAGCCATTCGGCCTGGGCCACCAGCATCTCGTCGATCATCTGCCAGACCTCCTCCGGGTTGCAGACGGCGCCGACCAGCGGGTCGTGCAGCACGGCGAGGCGCAGCAGGTCGAGGTCGCCGGTGACGGCGGCCTGGACGGCCATGCGCTGGACGTTGATCGAGGCGCTGCAGGTGGCGGCGCAGCCCAGCGGCAGCTCCAGCCCCGCCGCCATGTTCAGGCCGAAGCGGTCGACGAAGCCCGGCGCCTCGACGATGCAATCCTGCGCCAAGTTGGTGATCAGCCCCTCGTTGCGCCGGTTGAAATGGCCGCGATAGACCCGGCCGGTCTCCAGCGCCTCGATGATGTAGCTGCCATGCTCGTCGGAGCGGCGATGGTCGGCCAGCGGCGCCCCGGCCTCGGCCAGCCAGCGCGGGAAGTCGGTCTCGAACCAGTTGCGCTGCTCGGTGCTGTGGCGCAGGTAGCCGCCGGTCTCGCCGTTGATCCAGTTCGACAGGTCGATCCAGCGGCCGATCTCCTCCGGCCGCTTGCGGTACCAGGGCAGGTATTCGCTGAGATGGCCGTTGCTCTCGGTGGAATAGCAGCCGAAGCGGCGCAGCACGTCGATCCGGACCTTCTCCTCCTCGCGGAACCGGGGGTGGCGCTCGAAGGCCTCCAGCAGCTCGGCCGACTCGATCCGACGGCCCTGGTGGCGGATGTCGATGTACCAGGTCTGGTGGTTGATGCCGGCGCAGATGTAGTCGACCTCATGCGGGTCCTCGGCGCCCAGCACCTCCGCGATCTGGTGCCAGCCATGCTGCACCCCGTGGCACAGGCCGATGGTGTTGGCGACGCCGCCATGCTCGATCGCGGCCCAGGTGTTCATCGCCATCGGGTTGGCGTAGTTCAGGAACCAGGCCCCCTCCTCCGCCTCCGCCCGGATGTCGCGGCAGAACTCCAGCACCTGCGGGATGTTGCGCTGGCCGTACAGGATGCCGCCAGCACAGATGGTATCGCCGACGCATTGGTCGACGCCGTATCTCAGGGGAATCTCGATGTCGCTGGCGAACGCCCCCAGCCCGCCGATCCGCACGCAGCTGATGACGTAGCGCGCGCCCTCCAGCGCCCGGCGCCGATCGGCCGAGGTGGTGATCCGGGCCGGCAGGCCGTTGGCCTCGACGTCGCGGCGCAGGATCTGCGCCACCATGTCGAGGTTGGCGGCGTTGATGTCGTGCAGCGCGAATTCGGTGTCCTGCAGCTCGGGCACCTTCAGCATGTCGCGCACCAGCTTCCGGGTGAAGCCGACGCTGCCCGCGCCGATGACGGCAACCTTCATCGCATCCTCCCCGGAGCCCCGGTTCCGCCCGGCTCCTCGGCAAGCAGTTTCGTGCTATGGTCTATGGACACCAGAAAACCGGCGAAAGAGGAATTTCGTGCGATCATGGGGCATTCCATGCTGACCGCGCTGCGGGCCCGGGCGCCGGGCGGGGTCTCGGTCGTCTTCCCCAAGGACCGCTACCGGCTGCACGCCATGGTCACCAGCGCCGGCTACGACCGCTGCACCGATCCCGGCTATGACTGGCACGGGCTGAGGCGCGGCGACGCGCCCTTCGTGCTGCTGCAGCACACCCTGGGCGGCCGCGGCCACCTCCGGGTCGACCGCAAGCGCTGGGAGCTGCGGCCCGGCCAGACCATGCTGCTGCGCTTCCCCCAGGACAACCGCTACTGGCTGGGCCGCAACCCGGAATGGGAGTTCTTCTGGATCTGCCTGAACGGCCGCGAGGTGCTGCGGGTGTGGCGCGAGGTGACGGCGGCGCATGGCCCGGTGGTGACATTGCCGGAGGGCGCGATCGAACGCCTGGCCGACCAATGCCTGTCGGTGCTGGACGGCGAGGCCGGATCGCCGGCCCGCGCCTCCGCCATCGCCTATGCCGCGGCGATGGGCCTGGCCGACGAGCTGCTGCCCTGGGGCGAGATGCACCCGGCCTCGCCCCGGCCGGCGGCGGTGGAACGCGCGGTGTCGCTGTGCACCGCCCAGCCGGCGGAGCGGATCGACGTCGCCCGCATGGCCCGGGCCGCCGGCTACAGCCGCTACCACTTCAGCCGGCTGTTCGCCGCCCATGAGGGCACCACGCCGGCCCGCTACCTGCTGCGCCTGCGCATGGAGGAAGCGGCGCGGCTGCTGCATGTCGAGGAGGCGCCGGTCAAGGTGATCGCCCAGCGCTGCGGCTTCGACGACGCCAACTACTTCGCCAAGGTGTTCCGCCGGTTCTACGGCATCGGGCCGAAGGATTTCCGCCGCAGCGGCATGTACACCGGGACGGTGCAGGCCGGGCGGGTAGAGGACGCGGCGGTGGCGCGCGAGGCGTAGCCGGATACAGACGGCCCGGGGAATTTCGGGGTGACGCTACACCCCTCTTTTGTCATGCCACGGCTTGACCGTGGCATCCAGGGGCGGCCAAAGCGGCTCTCGATGGCCCCTGGATTGCCCCCCTCGGACTTGATCCGGGGGCAAGCCGGGCAATGACAGTAGAGGGGATGGCGCTTCCTGCCGACCGCGGCCCCTATCACACCTCCACCCGGATCCTGGTCGACAGCAGCTCCGTGCGGTCGGCATTGGTGCCGACCAGGATCTCGATGTCGCCGGCCTCCAGCACCGGCTTCAGGTCGAGGCCGGGGAATTTGAGCGCGTCGGCCGCCAGCGGTAGCCGCAGCACCTGCCGCCCGCCCGGCGCCAGCACCGCCTTGGCCATGCCCTTCAGCTCCAGCAGCGGCCGCGCCACGCTGGCGACGGGGTCGCGGATGAACAGGAACACCGTCTCCTCCCCGGCCACGGCGCCGGTGTTGGCCACCGCCACCTCGACCGTCAGCGTCTCGCCGGGGCGCAGCACCTCGGCCGAGACATGCAGGTCGGCCAGGGCGAAGCGGCTGTAGGACAGGCCGTGGCCGAACGGGAATTGCGGCGTGGCCGGCATGTCGATGTATTTGCTGGTGTAGTGCTGGTCGGGATCGGTCGGGCGGCCGGTGTTGCGCTCGCCGAAGAAGATCGGCACCTGGCCGACGTCGCGCGGCCAGGTCACCGGCAGCCGGCCGGACGGGTTGACCGCACCGGTCACCACATCGGCGATGGCGTGGCCGGCCTCGGTGCCGAGGAACCAGGTGGCCACCACCGCCGCCGCCCTCTCGAACAGCCAGGGCAGCATCAGCGGCCGGCCGGAGGTCAGCAGCGCCACGGTCGGGATGCCGAGGTCGAGCACCGCCTCGGCCAGGTTGCGCTGGCGGCCCGGCAGCTCCGGCCGCGCGCGGCTGGCGGCCTCACCGGTCATGATCGCCGCCTCGCCGACACACAGCAGGACGACATCGGCGCCGCGGGAAGCGGCCACCGCCGCAGCGATGCCGGCGTCGCCACCGGTCTCGATCTCGGTGCCGGGCACATAGGTGATCTGGGCCTGCGGCAGGGCCGCCTTCAGCCCCTCCAGGATGGTGACCGCCTCCTCCCACTTGCCGGCGCCGCCCCAGGAGCCGAGCATCTCGGACCGGGCGTCGGCCAGCGGTCCGACCACCGCGATGCGCTTGGCCGCGGCCGCCAGCGGCAGGACGCCCTTGTTGGTCAGCAGCACGATCGACTTGGCCCCGACCTCGCGCGCCAGGCGGCGGCGCTCCACATCGTGGAAGGCGTCGGCGGTGGCGGCGACGCGCCGGTAGGGGTCGTCGAACAGCCCCAGCCGCTGCTTCAGCCGCAGCACCCGGCGGACCGCGTCGTCGATCAGGTCCTGGGTCACCAGCCCGCGCTGCAGGGCGGTGGCGAGGCCGGCGGCGTAGGCGCCGCTCATCATGTCCATGTCGACGCCGGCCTTCAGCGCCAGCGCCGCGGCCTCGACCGCGTCGGCGGCGACGCCATGGCTCAGCAGCTCCATCACCGCGTTGTAGTCGCTGATCACGGCGCCGTCGAAGCCCAGGCGGCCGATCAGCACGTCGCGCAGCAGGTGGGCATTGGCCGTCATCGGCACCCCGGCGACGTCGTTGAAGGCCGGCATCACCGTGGCGGCGCCGGCGGCGACGGCCGCGGCGAAGGGCGGCAGGTAGACCTCCTCGATCGCCCGGTCCGACACCTCGGCCGAGGCATAGTCGCGGCCGGCGGTGGCGGCGCCATAGGCCAGGAAATGCTTGGCCGAGACCGCCACGGCATTGGCCGCGGACAGGTCATCGGTCTGGTAGCCGCGGACCTTGGCCTCGGCCATGCGGCAGGCGATCCAGGGGTCTTCGCCCGGCCCCTCGGAGATGCGGCCCCAGCGCGGGTCGCGCGCCACGTCGAGCATCGGCGAGAACACGAGGTCGAGCCCGTCCTCGGTCGCCTCCACCGCCGCCTCGCGCGCCGTCCGCTCCCACAGGTCGGGCGAGAACAGCGCGGCTTCCGCCAGCGGGATCGGGAAGATGGTGCGGTGGCCGTGGATGACGTCGAAGGCGAAGAACAACGGGATCTTCAGCCGCGTCTCCTCCACCGCCAGGCGTTGGGTCTCGCGCACCCGGCCGGCACCCCAATGGTTGAACACGCTGCCGACGCGGCCGGTGCGCACCCCTTCGGCCACGTCGCCCGGCAGCACCGGCCCGGTGACCGCCAGGGTCGAGGACACCATGATCAGCTGGCCGATCTTCTCGTCGAGCGTCATCGCCGCGAGCAGGATTTCGATGCGGTCCACCGGTGTCTCAGCCACAGCCCGTTTCCTTCGCTTCGCCCCCTTTTGCCGTCATGGGGGCCCGTGTGGATGAAGGCAAAAAAAAGGGGCGCCGGAAAGGGGGAATCCGGCGCCCCAGTGGAGGGGAAGTCTAAGAAGGAGTCTGGCCGGGGATCAGGCCTTCGGCAGCTTCAGCGCGACGAAGCGCTGGTCGCCCTGGTGGTTGATCAGCAGCATGACGGCGCTGCGGTCCGCTTCCTTGGCCACCTTGACCTGCTTGGCGACCTCGGACGGGGTCTTCACCGTCTCGCTGCCGACCCGGACGATGACGTCGCCGGGGCCGACGCCGGTCTCGCGCGCCGGGCCGTCCTCGCGGATGCCGGTGACGAGCACGCCCTCGATCTCATCCGGCACACTGAACTCGCGGCGCACCTTCGGGGTGAGGGCCGAGAGCGACAGGCCGAGCTGGTCGTCGACGGCCGGGCCGTTCTCTTCGGCGCTGGCCACCTGCTGCGTGTTCGGCAGCTTGGCGATGTCGACCTGGACGGTCTCGCTCTTGCCGTTGCGCAGCACCTCGACCGGCACGGTCTTGCCGGCCGCAGTGTCGGCGACCAGGCGCGGCAGCTCCGACAGCTGGTTCACCGGCTTGCCGTCGAAGCTCAGGATCACGTCGCCCTGCTTCAGGCCGGCCTTCAGCGCCGGGCTGTCGTCCTGCACGTCGGCGACCAGGGCGCCCTTGGCCTTGTCGAGGCCCAGCGCATCGGCCATCTCCGGCGTCACCGCCTGGATCTGGACGCCCAGCCAGCCGCGCTCGACGCTGCCATGCTCGCGGATCTGGGCGATCACGGTCTTGGCCAGGTTCGACGGGATGGCGAAGCCGATGCCGACCGACCCGCCCGAGGGCGAGTAGATCGCGCTGTTGATGCCGATCACCTTGCCGCTGGTGTCGAAGCTGGGGCCGCCGGAATTGCCGCGGTTGATCGGCGCGTCGATCTGCAGGAAGTCGTCGAACGGGCCGGAATGCAGGTCGCGGCCACGGGCCGAGACGATGCCCGCGGTGACGCTGCCGCCGAGGCCGAACGGGTTGCCGACGGCCACCACCCAGTCGCCGACCTGGGCGGCGTCGCTGTCGCCCCATTCGACCGCGGTCAGCTTCTTGTCGGTGTCGATCTTGAGCAGCGCGAGGTCGGTCTTCTCGTCGGTGCCGACCACCTTGGCCGGGATCTCGGTGCCGTCGTTCAGGGTGACGGTGATCTTATCGGCGTCGGCATCCTTCACCACATGGTTGTTGGTGACGATGTAGCCGGCCGGATCGATGATGAATCCGGACCCGGCGCCATGGACCACCTGGTCGGCGTCATCGCCGCCACCACCGCCGCCACCGCGCTGGCCGCGACGGCCGGGCTGCTGCTCGTCGAAGAAGCGCTTGAAGAACTGGTCGAAGGGCGACCCTTGCCCCTGCGGGAACTGCTGCATCTCGCCGCCATCGTCACGGTCGGCCATCCGGCTGGCCGCCGGATGCTCGACGGTCGAGACATTGACCACGGCCGGGGTCACCTGGCGCACCAGCCCGGCGAAGGAGCCGGGAGCGACCGGGACGATCGCGGTCGTGGCTTCGTTCTGGCTCTGCGCCACGGCCGGGCGGTCGAAGCTCAGGATGGCCCCGACCGGCACACCGATCAAAGCCGTGCCGAGCAGCAGCGCCGCCGTCATCCGGCGGAGGCCGGGCCGGCGGGCTTGGTCGTCGGAACCGAAGGGGGTCTTCATCTGCATCTCCACCAATCTCCAGGGCGCCACCGGTCACGGTCGGCGTGTGTTGATGAAGATGGGGCCTCGGCGTTTAACCCCCAGTTTCGACGGTATTAAATCGAGGTAATTTTACAGTCCGGGGTGCATGTCCAGGGATTCCGCCAGCTTGGGAAGCTTAACGAAAATTATGTTGAGGGTCGCAACCTCGAGGCGCAAAACGCAGCAGGCATCTGGTTGTTATCGACGGCCGCGCAGTCGCGGTCTTTCCAACTGGTGCATAACCACTAATGGCTGAAGACAGTCGGTCTTTCCGACGTCTTCCAATCCGCGATGGATGCTGGGCCTGCCCGTGCCGGTCCGTATCGTCGCACCAGCTACACTGTTCGTAGCATAACACTTGAGGAATGCGCCGGTGCTCACCACTTGCAGTGGCGGAGAGAAATCCGATGGCAACAGCACTTCTCATCATCTGGGCCGTCATCGGCCCGTCGGTCGGCCTGGTCCTCGGCGCTTGGTGGTGTTCTAGGATCCGGGACGACGAAACCGAAGAAATCCGTTCGGCACCGCCCCGCCGGATCGCGCCGATGGCGCGTGGAACGCTGGAATGGCGCTGAACCTCGCCCTGCCGGCCGGGCCTGGCGTCAGATGATCGTCAGCAGGGTCTGAAGCTCGGCCGGGTCGAGTTCGGGCTGCGGGTCTTCCCAGCGCGGCGCGGCCTCGTCGCTCAACTGGTTGAGCACATGGACGCGGACATCGTCACAGCCGTCGATGCGCTGCTGGATCGTGGCGTCGGCCGGCCAGACCGTGGCCACCAGCATCAGCACATAGGCGAGGTCGTCCGTGGTGTCCGAGAGCGGCAGCAGCAGGGTGCGCTTGCGCACGCTGTCGAGCCCGTCGGACAGCGCGAATTCGGCGTAGAACGGACGTTCGGACAACTGCACCGACATCAGCGCCCGGCGCATCGCCTCATGCCGTTCGCCGCGGATCAGTTCCTCCAGAGGCCGCCCGGGAAGGTTGCGGCCGGGGGCCAGCCCCGCCCCTTGCGCATCGAGAGCGAAGCGGAACGTTGCCTCGCACGGCATCCACGCCCACAGCAGGATGGGCGGCGGCAACCGGCTCAGGCTGGCGAAGATCATGTCGTCGCAAGCCGGCAGGCGACCCTTCGCCGCCAGCTGTGCCCAAATCCGGTAGACTGTCCGAAGCTGCCGGTCCGCAATCGCCTCGCCGAACGCCACGCTGACCATCCCCCCGCTGGAAGCTCGCCACTCACGAGAATAAATTCTGCGCCCGCACCCCAACTTGCGCATCCCCCAATTGGAGGATGACATCGAAAGTTTTCATCCGCGTTACGACGATTCGTCGGGACCTATCATATTGTTTCGCCACGGCTGGTGACGCGGACGAGACCGGAGCGTATTCACAAGAGGATTACGGATTTTCACGAGTCGAAACGATCATGTGCCGCTGGCTGAGCTATTCGGGTGCACCGATCTTCCTCGAAAAGCTGATCTTTGAACCCGAGTTCTCGCTGATTGCGCAGAGCCTGCGCGCGCGCAAGGCGGCGGTCGCGACCAATGGCGACGGCTTCGGCGTCGGCTGGTACGGCGAGCGGCCGATCCCCGGGCTGTACCGCGACATCCTGCCGGCCTGGGCCGATCCCAATCTGAAAAGCCTCGCCCACCAGATCCGGGCCAAGACCTTCTTCGCCCATGTCCGCGCCTCGACCGGCACCGCCACCAGCCGGGCCAACTGCCACCCCTTCGCCCAGGGGCGCTGGCTGTTCATGCACAACGGCCAGATCGGCGGCTATGACCGGATCCGCCGGCGGCTCGACGCGCTGATCCCGGACGAGCTCTACGCCCGGCGCGGCGGCACCACCGACAGCGAGCTGATTTTCCTGGCCCTGTTCGGCTTCGGGCTGGAGACCGACCCGCCCGCAGCGTTGCGCCGCACGGTGGCCGCGATCGGCGATGCGATGGCCGCGGCCGACATCACCGAGCCGTTCCGCATGACCGCGGCGCTGAGCGACGGCTGCAGCGTCTGGGCGGTGCGCTACGCCACCGACGAGACGCCGCCGTCGCTGTTCTTCTGTTCCGAGGACGAGCAGCGGCTGATCGTGTCCGAGCCGCTGGACGGCGATTTCGACCACTGGCACCAGATGCCGCCGGGCCACCTGCTGGTCACCGACTGCGCCGGCCGGCTGGACCTGGAGCCGTTCAGCCCCTGATCCCGCCGGCCGGGCACTGTCGTCAGGCCCGCAGGCGGTCCCCGCGGGCCATCAGGCCCGCAAGCGCTCGTTATTGGGATCGAACGGCGATTCCTCGATCACCATGGCGCGGTGCGGCTTGCCCAGGATGCTGACATCGAGCTCGGTGCCGATCTCGCCGAGATCGGGCCGGACCATCGCCAGCGCCAGCGACTTGCCGATCCGCCAGCCATAGCCGCCCGAGGTGCAGCGGCCGACCAGCTCGCCGTTCCGGGTGATCGGCTCGTTGCCGCGGGCGTCGGCATCGGTGACGTCGAGCACCTCCAGGGTCACGAAGCGGTTCTTGAACCCGCGCTCGCGCCACGCCACCAGCGCGTCGCGGCCGATGAAGTCGCCCTTGTTCGGGTGGACGAAGCGGTCGAGCCCCGATTCCAGCGCCGAGTATTCGATCGACAGCTCGCGCGGGATCAGGCGGTAGGACTTCTCCAGCCGCAGCGAATCCATGGTGCGGATGCCGAAAGGCTTGAGGTCGAACTCCTTCCCCGCATCCATCAGCAGGTCGAAGATGGTGTTCTGCATCTCGATCGGGTGATGCAGTTCCCAGCCCAGCTCGCCGACGAAGTTGACGCGCAGCGCCTGGGCCTGGGCGATGCCGACATTGATCGCCTTGCCCGACAGCCAGGGGAAGGCGGCGGTCGACAGGTCGGTGTCGGTCAGCTTCTGCAGCAGGTCGCGGGAACTCGGGCCCGCCAGCACGAAGACGCCGTTCTGGGTGGTGATCTTCTGCAGGTCGACCGACCCGTCGCGCGGCCGCAGCTTCTGCAGCGTGTCGAAATCGTGCCGCTCATAGGCGCCGGCGCCGACCAGGTAGTAGTGGTTGGGGGACTCGCAGTAGATGGTGAACTCCGACCGCACGCCGCCGTTCCTGGTCAGCAGATGCGCCAGGGTCATGCGGCCCGGCTTCTTCGGCACCCGGTTGGCGACGAGGCCGTCCAGCCAGGCCGCCGCGCCCGGCCCGGAGACCGTGTATTTGGCGAAGGCCGACATGTCGAGCAGCCCGACCTTCTCATGCACGTGCCGGGCCTCGCGGCCGACGAACTCGAAGTAGTTGGAGCGGCGGAAGCTCCACTTCTCCCGCACCTTCTCGCCCGGCTTCACCGGGGCATGATTCTCGTTGACCAGCGTGTCCGGCTTGGCCAGCTCCGCCTCGGTCAGCTCATAGCCCTGGGGCGCGAACCAGTTCGGCCGCTCCCAGCCGTAGACGGTGCCGAACACGGCGCCCAGCGCCTTCATCCGGTCGTAGCACGGCGCCCGCTTCAGCGGCCGCGCCTCGGCCCGCTCCTCGTCCGGGTAATGGACGGTGAAGACGTTGCGGTAGGCCTCCTCGTTCTTGGCCTTGAGGTAGCCGCGCGAGGCGTAGGGGCCGAAGCGGCGGGGGTCGACGCCCATCATGTCGATCGACGGCTCGCCCTCGACGATCCATTCGGCCAGCTGCCAGCCGGCGCCGCCGGCGGCGGTGACGCCGAAGCTGTGGCCCTCGTTCAGCCAGAAGTTCTTCAGGCCCCAGGCCGGGCCGATGATCGGGCTGCCGTCCGGGGTGTAGGCGATGGCGCCGTTGTAGACCTTCTTGACCCCGACCTCGCCGAAGGCCGGGACGCGGGCGATCGCGGTCTCGATATGCGGCGCGATCCGCTCCAGATCCTCCTGGAACAGCTCGTATTCCGACTGGTCGTCCGGCCCGTCGAGATAGCAGCAGGGCGCGCCCGGCTCATAGGGGCCGAGGATGAAGCCGCCGGCCTCCTCGCGCAGGTACCAGGACGAATCCGCCTCGCGCAGCACGCCCATCTCCGGCAGGCCCTGGCGGTGGCGCTCCTGCACCGCCGGGTGCGGCTCGGTGACGATGTACTGGTGCTCGACCGGGATCACCGGGATGTCGAGCCCGACCATGGCGCCGGTGCGGCGGGCGAAGTTGCCCGAGGCCGAGACCACATGCTCGCAGGTGATGTCGCCCTTGTCGGTCTTGACCAGCCATTCGCCCGACGGGGTCTGCTCGATCGCGGTGACGGTGGTGAAGCGGTTGATCTCCGCCCCCAGCGCCCGGGCGCCCTTGGCGAAGGCCTGGGTCAGGTCGGCCGGCTGGATGTAGCCGTCATCCGGGTGCTGAATCGCGCCGATGATGCCGTCGGTCTCGCACAGCGGCCAGATCTCCTTGACCTGGGCGGGGGTCAGCAGGTTGACGGTGATGCCGATCGTGTCGGCCACGCCCTTGTAGTACATGAACTCGTCCCAGCGGTCCTTGGTCCGGGCGAGACGGATGTTGGAGACCTGGCGGAAGCCGACATGCTGGCCGGTCTCGGCTTCGAGCGAGTTGTAGAGCTTGACTGAGTGCTTGTGGATCTGGCCGACCGAGTAGCTCATGTTGAACAGCGGCAGCAGGCCTGCGGCGTGCCAGGTCGACCCCGAGGTCAGCTCCTTGCGCTCGATCAGGACGACATCCGTCCAGCCCTTCTTGGCCAAATGGTACAGCGTGCCCACGCCGACCACGCCGCCACCGATCACCACCACGCGCGCTGTTGACTTCATCGCTCGAACCGCTCCGTCCGGACCGCAGGGCCTGGCAGGCCCTTCACACTGGTGGCGAAGTCTCCGGGCGAGGCCGGTTTTCGGCTAATCCAGCCGCGACCTGTGATGTCGCAGCCCCGCCAAACGCATCCGGCTGCGTCACCCGGGCCTCCGCCGCGGCCGGAACCGGCCCGGCGGATGTCGCAATCGGGCTGGCCGCCTGTGCCGGGATCGGCATGCTGCGAAGGCAGCCCCAGCGAGAGTCCCGACCATGCCCCTGCCCGCCGAACCGACCGTCGTCTTCCTCGACCGCGAGACCCTGGCGCCGTCGGTCCGCCTGCGCCCGCCCGCCTTCCCGCATCGCTGGGTCGAGCATCAGCGCACCGCGCCGGACGAGGTGCTGCCGCGGCTGCGCGGCGCCAGCGTCGCGGTGCTGAACAAGGTGCCGCTGCGCGAGGACGTGCTGGCCCAGCTGCCCGACCTGCGGCTGGTCGCCGTGGCCGCCACCGGCACCGACTGCGTCGACACCGCCTGGTGCGACCGCAACGGCGTCGCGGTGGCCAATATCCGCGGCTACGCCGTGCACACGGTGCCGGAGCATGTCTTCACCCTGATCCTGGCGCTGCGCCGGTCGCTCTTGCCCTATCGCCGCTCGGTCGAGGCCAGGCGCTGGCAGGAGGCGCGGCAGTTCTGCTTCTTCGACCACCCGATCCTGGACCTGCACGGCGCCCGGCTGGGCCTGGTCGGCGGCGGGTCGCTGGGCAACGCGGTCGCCACCATCGCCGGGGCCTTCGGCATGGAGGTGGTGTTCGCCGGCCGCAAGGGCGACGCCGCCCCCGCCGAGGGCCGGATGCCGTTCGACGAGGTGATCGCGACCAGCGACGTGATCTCGCTGCACTGCCCGCTGCGGCCGGAGACGCGCGGCCTGATCGGCGCCGCGGAGTTCGCCCGGATGAAGCCGGAGGCGATCCTGATCAACACGGCGCGCGGCGGGCTGGTCGACGAGGCGGCGCTGACCGAGGCGCTGCGGTCGGGCCGCATCGGCGGCGCCGGCTTCGACGTGGCGATGCCGGAGCCGCCGCCGGCCGACGCGCCGCTGATGCGGCTCTTGGACCTGCCGAACTTCATCCTGACCCCGCATGTCGCCTGGGCCGGCCGCGGCGCGATGCAGGCCCTGGCCGACCAGCTGATCGACCTGGTCGACGGGTTCCAGCAGGGCAAGCCGTTCAACCTGGTGGCGGGAGGCCGGCGGGCGGGGCTGAGGTGCGAGGCCGGCCGAACCATCGGCCGCTCGCCCTCGTGAGACGATCTGTCGGCGTCGCGCCGGTCTGGAGGTGCAACCGCTTTACGGACTCGCGATTGGCCGGCGCCGGACGAGAGCCCCGTCACCGAAAATCATGCGCCACAGATTTCCGCCCGGAACTGATCCGCAATCTTGGCGCCATCGTAGTCCGGCGAACGGAGCATGAAATGCAGGATCGCACACCCCCGATTGCGGATCCCGAAGAAGAAGCGCTTTGTCTCCGGCGCGCCAGGCGTCTCTTCTTCTGATTGCCTGACCTCAGGATCCTTGACGACCCAAATTCCGGCCCTGTTGTCGACGATATCGTATACCCAGTCATAATTAATGCCCGAGGCCGCGTCGACAGCAATCACTATGCTGTCGCCGATCTTGACAGTCGCATTCAGCGATTGACCTTCCGATCGCCTCAGCTCCACATCGTCGCAGCGACCGGCCTCGGGCAACACCAATGCCAAAATCAATGCCTCAACAATGAGCTTCGAACGGCTCACGACATATCCTCTGCGGAACGACCGTCATGACTTCGAGAACCAGACCTCGATCGTGGACGCGGGGGCCTTCAGATCGAGCTTGATCGTCGCAAAGGGCAGGCCCGTCACCCGCTCCGCGAGCGCCTCGATCCGCTGGGCTGCCTCGATATCCGCCGGGCGGAAATACCGGATCTGTCCGGCAGCCGGCATTGCTGCCCCCTTCTTGGAGACGTCTTCAATTCCGGGTGCCACGAAGCCCTCGGTCTGCAGCGCCTTGCGCAGCAGATCGGCGGCTGTCCGCTGGTCCGCGGTGCCATATTGGATCCACACCGTCTCCTTTGGTGTGTTGGCAAATTTGGTATCCGGCTCGGTGTTCTTAGAGTCGATCGCGACAAACTCGGCGCTCTTGGTCGAAACGGTCAGATTGGGCGTTTCGACGGCTTTTTCAGCATCCCCCAAAGCTGTCGCATTCCGGTCCCACGCACTGGCAAGGGCGTCGGACAAGATCGGAATGGTTGTGTCGACGGGCCGGACCCAGGCGGCCGCATAGCCGATCTTGTTGGTGCCGTAGGCTATCCAGACATACCCGTTGTCGCCCCATCGGGTGTCCCAGGAGTTCCTCACCAGCCAGGCGTTCTTCGTGTCGTCCCAGCCGACCAGGTTGACCGCGTGATTGATCCGCCCATTGGATCCTTCGTTGAAGACGCCCCCGACATAGGCCTTGAAGGCCGGCGTCGCTTCCATTGCCACGGACAGCGGACCATAGCGGCACAAGGCGTCTTTGAGCTCGCTGTTGAGCGGGATGTCGGTTCTGTCCGTCACGAAGCCCCAGGAGATCGCGCGGTAGCGGCTTTGGAGCTCCGGTCTGCAGGATCCGACGTGACCGAGATAGGGCGCATCGGCTTCGGATCCTGCGCCCTTGGACATCAGCCATTTGAAGACCGGGTAGTACCAGCCGCCCGAGCAGGTTCCCGCAATCTGCCCGTCCGCCTTGGCGCAATCGAGAATATGCTGCTCCGCGACATCGACGAGCTGCCCGTTGCGAATGCCGTAGGCGCCTTCATAGGTGGCGGCGGCCGAAAACGCCCAGCAGCTGCCGCAGCCGCCTTGGTTGCGGACCGCGCCCATGTCGCCATCGTCTCGCCAGTTAAACCGTGCGAGGTCGGGCCTGCAGCTCTTCAGATAGGTGGCGACATTCACCCCGGCCAGCCGCGCACTTTCGTCTACGACATCATTTGCCTGGGCCGCGAGTTCGTTCTGAGCGGCTGCCAGCCCCAGGAAGTTCTCGGGAATGGCCGTCGTCGCCACTTCGGCGATGGGCCTGGTGAAGGCGGAGGTGTAGCCGACCTGGAACGTCCATCCCCTTTCCCGGCCCATCTTTCGCAGCTGGTCCAGATCCTGCCGATCCGCCAGAGGCGCGGTAGCCTCCTGGTCACGGAAATACGAGGGCAGATCCTCGGGTACGGGCGGAGTCACCTGGCCGTAGACCGGCCCGAGCGAAACTATTCCGATCAAACACCCAAGAGCGACTATTCGTAAAATGGTCATAGCTCTCCCCCTTTTATTAAATCACTGGTTCCTTTTTGTTATGAAATAGCCCATTGCCCAAGCATGAGGACGCTCTGCAACGCAGAGAATCATCTTGATTACAGAAATAATTCTTTTTAGGATAACATCATTTTCGGATCGTCTCAAGTAGGCGAACTGATATTGCTGATTAAGCGCCATGGCTAGACGGTCCCGGGGCATTGTCGGCGTGCAGCAAGGCGGCGGCACTGTCGCTCGCGATCGCGGACCGTTCTGATGCCGGGAACCCGCTTGGCACCAGGACCTCCCCGGGCCAATATGGACCTGAACGGCCTGCCCGCTCCGGCACGGCTCTCGCCATTCCGTCCGTGTCCCCACGGCAGCAGCCGCTTCCGCATATTGCGTCGCCTCCGGGGCGACGATCCAGAACGGCCTGATCGGAAGGACGCAAGCATGACATCGACTCAGGGCATCGCGCATCGCCGGCTGGGCGGGCTGTCGGTCTCGGCCATCGGGCTCGGCCTGATGCCGCTCTCGGGCGTCTATGGCGCCGCCGACGACGCCGCCTCGGAGGACCTGATCCGTCACGCCATCGACCGCGGCGTCGACCATCTCGACAGCGCCGACATGTATGGCTGGGGCCACAATGAGGAGCTGCTGGGCCGCGCCATCAAGGGCCGGCGCGACCGCGTGGTGCTGGTCACCAAATTCGGCCAGACCCGGCGCGAGGGCGGGCCGAACGGCGTCGACGGCCGGCCCGGCTACGTGGCCCAGGCCTGCGAGGCCAGCCTGCGCCGGCTCGGGGTCGACACCATCGACCTCTACTACCAGCACCGGGTCGACCCCAACGTGCCGATCGAGGACACGGTCGGCGCCATGGCCCGGCTGGTGGAGCAGGGCAAGGTCCGCCATCTCGGCCTGTCCGAGGCCGGGGCGGACACCATCCGCCGGGCCCATGCGGTGCACCCGATCGCGGCGGTGCAGACCGAGTATTCGCTGCTGTACCGCACCGAGGCGGAGGAGACCCGCAGGACCACCCGCGCGCTCGGCATCGGCTTCGTCGCCTATTCGCCGCTCGGCCGCGGCTTCCTGACCGGGGCGATCCGCGACCTGTCGCAGATCGACGGAAGGCGGGCGGCGCATCCGCGCTTCCAGGCCGAGAACTTCGACCACAACCGCGGGCTGGTGGCGCGGTTCGAGGCGCTGGCGGCCGAGAAGGGCTGCAAGCCGTCGCATCTCGCCTTGGCCTGGGTGCTGGCCCAGGGCGAGGACGTGACGGTGATCCCCGGCACCCGCTCGATCGCGCGGCTGGACGAGAATCTCGGCGCGCTGCCGGTGGCCCTGACGCCCGACGACCTGGCCCGGCTGGACGCGGCGATCCCGGCCGGCGCCGCCGCCGGCACGCGCTATCCGGCCGCGGGGATGAAATCGGTCCAGATCTAGGACCGGCTCTCCCCCTCCCTCCCCCTTTGCCGTCATTGCGAGCGCAGCGAAGCAATCCATGCCAGGCCGCACCATGGATGGATTCGTCGGCTGCGCCTCCTCCCAATGACGAGGAGGGGAAGGCACCCCCGAAAGGCCCCCGCGGGGCCATGGGCGGGTTGTCCGCGCCGGAGGGATCGGCGAGGATCGCCGGATGCGCCCCGGCTGATTCCCCGGGGCCGATTCCGGATTGCAAGGACCCCGATGACCCTGTTCGGCTCACCCTGGAAGGCGGCCCTGCTGGCGCTGCTGCCGCTGCTCTCCGCCGGCCCCGCCCTGGCCGATTTCTCGTCCTGCGTCGCCGGCCTGGCCGACTCCGCGATCAAGGCCGGGGTCAGCCGCGACATCGCCACCCGCGCCTTCGACGGGCTGACCCAGCCGGACGACAAGGTGCTGCGCTTCTCGCAGGCCCAGCCGGAATTCGTGACCCCGATCTGGGACTACCTCGCCTTCCTGGTCGACGACCAGCGCATCGCCGACGGCCGCGCCATGATGTCGAAATACGGCCGGGTGCTGCAGCAGGCCGAGCAGCGCTACGGCGTCGACCGCACCGTGATCGCCGCGGTCTGGGGCGTCGAGAGCGACTATGGCAAGGAGACCGGCGGCTATTTCCTGCCGCATGCCTTGGCCACGCTGGTCTGCGCCGGCGAGCGGCGCACCGATTTCTGGCGCGGCGAGCTGATGGCGGCGCTGAAGCTGGTCAGCGCCGGCGATTTGCGGCTGGAGGAGCTGAACGGCTCCTGGGCCGGGGCCTTCGGCCAGACCCAGTTCATCCCCTCGACCTATCAGCGCCTGGCGGTCGATTTCGACGGCGACGGGCGGCGCGACCTGGTCGGGTCGGTGGCCGACGCGCTCGGCTCCACCGCCAACTACCTCAAGCGCTCCGGCTGGCAGCAGGGCCAGCCCTGGATGATCGAGGTCAAGGTGCCGGCCGGCTACAACGGGCCGACCGGGCGCAAGGACAAGGACCCGCTGTCGGCCTGGGCCCAGCGCGGCGTGGTGCGGGCCGACGGGGCACCGCTGTCGGGCAGCGCCCAGGCGGGGCTGCTGCTGCCGGCCGGGCCGCAGGGCCCGGGCTTCCTGGTGTTCCGCAACTTCGACGCGATCTATTCCTACAACGCGGCCGAATCCTACGCGCTCGCCATCTCCCACCTCGCCCAGCGGCTGTCCGGCGGGCCGGCGCTGCGCACGCCGTGGCCGACCGACGACCCCGGCCTGTCGCGGGCCCAGCGCCTGCGGCTGCAGCAGCTGCTGCTGGCCCAGGGCTACGACATCGGCGGCCAGGCCGACGGCAAGATCGGCCCGGCCACCCGCGCCGCCATCTCCCAGGCCGAACAGCGCGCCGGGATGCCCTCGACCGGCCGTGCCGGCCAGAAGATCTACCGCGCGCTGGGCGGGCAGTAGAAAAGCTTCAGAGCCTATTGTTTTATTGTCATTGCTCGGCTTGACCGGGCAATCCAGGGGCCACCAAGAGCCGCTCTGGGCGCCCCTGGATGCCACGGTCAAGCCGTGGCATGACAATTTGAGAGATGGGTATTAACAACGAAGAGCGGTATCGTTCCGATACACTGACCCATCGCCGCCAATGCCCTACTACACTTACATTCTGACCAGTCACCGCAACGGCACATTGTACATCGGCGTCACCAACAATATTTCGCGCCGCCTCGACGAGCATCGCACCGCCACCACTCCGGGATTTACCAAACGGTACGGCATCAAACGGCTGGTTTACGTCGAAACCTATGACGATGTCCGCCTCGCCATTGCGCGCGAGAAGACCTTCAAGCGCTGGCCGCGTGCCTGGAAGCTCTCTTTGATCGAAGACCAAAACCCGCAATGGCTCGACCTGTTCGAGACGATCAACAGCTGATCGCCCCCTATGCCGCCGCGGCCCGCCGGCCCCGCCGCAGGGCCTGGGGCGGCTGGCCGAAGGCGCGGAGGAAGGCCCGGCGCATCCGCTCGGGGTCGGAGAAGCCGACATCGCGGGCGATGGCCTCGATCGGCTCGATGCCGTCCTCGATCCGCGGCCGGGCGGCTTCGGCGCGCAGGCGCTCGACCGCCTTGGCCGGGGTCTGCCCGGTCTCGGCCAGGAAGGCGCGGCCGAACTGGCGGGGGCTGAGATGCGCCACCGCGGCGAGGCGGTCGACCGACAGCGCCTCGTGCAGGTGCTCCCGCACATAGCGCAGCGCGGCCTGGATGCGGTCGGAGGGCGGCTCGAGATCCAGCAGCGCCGAGAATTGCGACTGGCCGCCCGGGCGGCGGTGATAGACGACGAGGTCGCGGGCCGTCCCGCGCGCGGCCTCGACGCCGAGATCCTCTTCGATCAGGGCCAGGGCCAGGTCGATGCCGGCGGTGATGCCGGCCGAGGACCACACCGGGCCGTCCTTGATGAAGATCCGGTCCATCTCGACCCGCACGCCCGGATACTGGCGCTGCAGCGTCGCCGCATGCCGCCAATGGGTGGTGGCGCGCCGCCCGTCGAGGCGCCCGGCGGCGGCGAGCAGGAAGGCGCCGGTGCACACGCTGGCCACCCGCCCGGCCGTGGCGTCGCGGATGAAGGCCAGCAGCTGCGGCACCGCCGCCGCCCGGTCGACGCCGCGGCCGCCGACCACCAGCAGCAGGTCGGGCGACCGGCCCTCCAGCGGCAGCGTCACCACCGGCAGGCCGCAGGAGCTGGCGACCGCGCCGCCCGGTTCCGACAGCACCTCCAGCCGGTAGGGCCGCGGCGACCGGTCGCGCGAGACGGTGTCGAACGCCGCCAGCGGCCCCGTGAGGTCGAGGATGTTGAAGCCCGGGAAGACCAGGAAGCCGATAGCGAGGGTCATGGCGCTAAATAAGGGATCAATGTCGTTTCAGACATGATCCTGGCGGGCGATACTGGCGCTGTCAATTCCAGCGGAGAGCGCCATGGCCGCCCCCATCGTCCCCCTCATCATCGTCTTCCCGATCTATCCCGGGGTCACCCAGCTCGACTTCACCGGCCCGCACCAGGTGCTGTCGCGCCTGCCGGGCGCCGTCCCGGTGGTGGCGTCGATGGGCGGCACGCCGGTCGTGGTCGAGGGCTTCGCCTTCTCCGGCCTGGCGCGGCTGGAGGCGGTGGAGCGCTGCGACGTGCTGTGCGTGCCCGGAGGGTTCGGCTGCCTCGACGCCATGCGCGACCCGGGCTATCTCGCACAGATCCGGCGGCTGGCCGCCGGCGCGCGCTACGTCACCTCGGTCTGCACCGGCTCGCTGATCCTCGGCGCCGCCGGGCTGCTGGAGGGCAAGCGGGCCGCCAGCCACTGGGCGTGGCGGGACGAGCTGTCGCTGTTCGGCGCGATTCCCGATGCCGGCCGGGTCGTGCGCGACGGCACCGTCCTGACCGGCGGCGGTGTCACCGCCGGCATCGACTTCGCCCTGACCCTGGCGGCGGAACTGGCCGACACGACCGTGGCGCAGTCGATCCAGCTGGGCCTGGAATACGCGCCGGCGCCGCCCTTCGAGTCCGGCCGCCCCGAGACCGCGCCGGCCGAGGTGCTGGCCCTGGCCCGGGCGCGCAACGCCGCCCGCCAGCCGGACCGCGCCGCGATCATCGCCCAGGTGGCGGCGAACCGGCACCTCGCCCGGGCCGCGACCGCCTGAGCGGCAGGCCGCGTCCTATGCCGTCAGCGCCCGGCAGTCGGCGGCGGCCCAGCCGACCGTGACTATCTCGCCCGGCGCCAGGCCCGGGCGGCCGTCGGCGTTGGTCAGCTTCAGCACGAAGTCGTCGCGGCCCAGCAGCGCCAGCCGGGCGCGGGTGTGGTCGCCGTGGAAGATCAGCTCCTCGATCCGCGCCGGGAAGCGGTTGGGTCCGGCCTCGGCGCCGGGAGCCAGCCGCACCCGCTCCGGCCGGATCGACAGGGTGGCGCGGCTGCCCTGCCCGCCCCCGCCGACCGGCGTCGCCAGCACCGTGCCGCCGCCATCGACCGCGACGGTGCATTGCCCGCCCGCCAGCGCCTCGACCGTCCCGGCCAGGCGGTTGTTCTCACCGATGAACTGGGCGACGAAGGCGGTCTCGGGCCGGTCGTAGAGGTCGTCGGGCGTCGCCAGCTGGTCGATGCCGCCCTCATGGAACACGGCGATGCGGTCCGACATGGTCAGCGCCTCGCCTTGGTCGTGGGTGACATAGACCACGGTGACGCCGAGCGAGCGGTGCAAGTGCTTGATCTCCAGCTGCATGTGCTCGCGCAGCTGCTTGTCGAGCGCGCCCAGCGGCTCATCCATCAGCACCAGCCGCGGCTCGAACACCAGGGCGCGGGCCAGGGCGACGCGCTGCTGCTGCCCGCCGGAGAGCTGGGCGGGCCGGCGGCCGCCGAAGCCGGCCAGCTTGACCATGTCGAGCGCGCGTTCGACCCGCTTCTCGGCATCCGCCCCCGAAAGGCCGCGCACCTTGAGCGGAAAGGCCACGTTCTCACGCACCGTCATGTGCGGGAACAGGGCGTAGTTCTGGAACACCATGCCGATGTCGCGGCGCCACGGCGGCAGCGCGTCGATCGCCTTGCCCCCGAGCAGGATGTGGCCGCGGGTCGGCGTCTCGAAGCCGGCGAGCATCATCAGCGTCGTGGTCTTGCCCGAGCCCGAGGGCCCGAGCAGGGTGAGGAATTCGCCCTGGCGGATGGCGAGGTCGAGCCCCCGCACCACCAGCGTCTCGCCGTCATAGGTCTTGGCCACGTCGACGAATTCGACGAAGGCGCCCGCTTCCCTGTCCGTCATGCCGCCCCTGTCACTGGTCGTGCCGGTTCATGCCGGCTCTCTTTGCTGTCATTGCCCGGCTTGACCGGGCAATCCAGGGGCCACGACGAGCCGCGCTGGCCGCCCCTGGATGCCACGGTCAAGCCGTGGCATGACAAAGGGAAGACGGGTCCGGGTCAACGTCTTCCTGTCTTATCCCGCCAGCGCCTGTTCCAGATCCGCGATCAGATCCTCCACCGCCTCGATGCCGACCGACAGCCGCAGCAGGTCGTCGGGGACGGTGCCGTCCTCCTTCTCGATGGTGGCGCGGTGCTCGATCAGGCTTTCGACGCCGCCCAGCGAGGTGGCGCGGATGAAGATGCGGACCCGGGAGATGGCGCGCATCGCGGCGTCGCGGCCGCCGGCCACGCGCAGCGACAGCATGCCGCCGAAGCCGCCCTCCATCTGCCGCGCCGCGATGGCATGGCCGGGAAAGCCCGGCAGCCCGGGATAGCAGACCTGGGCGATCGCCTTGTGGCCGTCGAAATGCTCGGCGATGCGCTGGGCATTGGCCCCGGCGGCGCGCACCCGGATGAACAGGGTGCGCATGCCGCGCAGCAGCAGCCAGGCCTCGAACGGGCCCAGCACCGGGCCGGCCAGGAAGCGGATGCGGCCGATCCGCTGCCACAGCTTCGTGTCGGCCGCCGTCACCACCGCGCCGGCCACCACGTCGGAATGGCCGTTGAGGTATTTGGTGGCGGAATGCACCACCAGGTCGGCGCCATGCGCGATCGGCCGGCACAGCGCCGGCGAGGCCGAGGTGTTGTCCACCGCCAGCAGCGCCCCGGCCGCATGGGCGATGGCGGCGGCGCCGGCGATGTCGGTCACCGCCCAGGTCGGGTTGGCCGGGGTCTCGACGAACACCAGCTTCGTCACCCCCGGCTTGACCGCGTCCCGCAGCGCGTCGAGATCGGCGGTGTCGACCATGTCGCAGCGCAGGCCCCAGGGGATCAGCACCTCGCGCAGCAGCTTGGCGGTGCCGAAATACATGTCGCGCGAGACCACGGCATGGTCGCCCGGCTGCAGCGCCTGGAACAGCGCCGCGATCGCCGCGATGCCGGAGGCGAACAGCATCGCCGCCGCCCCGCCCTCGAGCTGGGCCAGCACATGTTCGGCCTGGAGATAGGTCGGGTTGTCGTCGCGGCTGTAGCCCCGGCCGCCGATCTGGGCGTAGTCCGCGTCGCGGGCATAGGTCGAGGACGGGTGGATCGGCGGCACGATCGCGCCGGTGTCGCCGCACAGATAGCCGTCGAGGCGGGCAGCCAGCGTTTCGGGACGGCAGGGCGGACGATCGTCCATGGAGGGCGTGACTCCAGAGTGTCTTCCGGGTGTAACCCCGCTGACGCGGCGCGGCAATCCGTGGCAACGTCGTCGGGCAACGCGAAGGGGCGGAGAGATGGCGGTCGAGAACGGGTTCGGCGTGGATTTCGGCCTGGCGCCCGGCATGTGGGTGCGGCACCCCACCCAGCCCGACTGGGGCCCGGGCCAGGTGCAGTCGGTGATCGGCAGCCGGGTGACGGTGAATTTCGAGAACCGCGGCAAGGTGCTGATCGACAGCACGGTGATCCAGCTGGAGCCGGCGGGGGAGCTGTAGCGGGGCCGCTCCCTTCCCCTTTTTGTCATGCCACGGCTTGACCGTGGCATCCAGGGGCGGCCAGAGCGGCTCTCGGTGGCCCCTGGATTGCCCGGTCAAGCCGGGCAATGACAAGTTAATACTATAATTATGTGTTCAATATCGCCGCCATCGCACGAGTGCATGGAATTTCCATTGGCGCGCTTTATACACTCCACTATGATCGAAGGCTTGAATTTACGGTAAAAGAAAGCTGAATCGATGCGCGTCGAGCTCCGCGGGATCGAAAAGCGGTTTCAGGATTTCACCGCTCTGTCGGGGATCGGCCTCGACATCGAGGCGGGGCATCTCTGTGCGCTGCTCGGCCCTTCCGGCTCGGGCAAGACCACGCTGCTGCGCATCATCGCCGGCCTCGAACACGCCGATGCCGGGTCGCTGCGCATCGGCGGCCTCGACATGTCGGCCGTCGACGTGCGCGACCGCCAGGTCGGCTTCATGTTCCAGAACTACGCCCTGTTCCGGCACATGTCGGTGCTGGACAACATCGGCTTCGGCCTGAAGGTGCGGCCGCGCCAGACCCGGCCGGAGGCCGAGGCGATCCGCGCCCGGGCCAAGGAGCTGCTGGCCCTGGTGCAGCTGGAGAAGTTCGGCGACCGCTATCCCGACCAGCTGTCCGGCGGCCAGCGCCAGCGCGTCGCCCTGGCCCGCGCCCTGGCGATCGAGCCGCGCATCCTGCTGCTGGACGAGCCCTTCGGCGCGCTCGACGCCCGGGTGCGCAAGGATCTGCGCCGCTGGCTGCGCGAGCTGCACCAGACGCTGAAGCTGACCACCGTCTTCGTCACCCACGACCAGGAGGAGGCGCTGGAGCTGGCCGACCAGGTGGTGGTGATGGACCACGGCAAGGTCGAGCAGATCGGCAGCCCGACCGAGGTCTATGAGCGGCCGGCGACGCCCTTCGTCTACGAGTTCCTGGGCCAGGCCGTGCGCCTGCCCTGCCGCATCGGCCCCGACCGGGTCGATGTCGAGGGCGCGGTGCTGCCGCGCCCGGCCGGCTATTCCGGGCCGGACGGCGCCGGCGAGCTGTTCATCCGGCCGCATGACCTGCTGCCGCAGGAAGCGCGCAGCGACGCCTTCCCGATCGCGATCCGCAGCGTCGCCGTCATCGGCCCGCTGGTGCGGGTCGAGGCGGTGACCGAGCACGGCGCGATCCCGATCGACCTGGAATGGCATCGCCGCCAGCTGGCCACCCGCCTGCCCGCCGCCGGCGAGACGCTGCAGGTCGGCACCAGCCATTTCGGCCTCTTCCCGGCGCGCCAGGCCGCCTGAGAGGCCATCCGGAAATGCTACTGCTGTGGCCGTCTGACGGCGGCTTCTCCGCTTCCGGTGCTCACGGACTCAAACGTCCGCTGCGCGCCGGGTCTCGAAGCCACCGCCATCCGACTCACATCAGCGCATTTCCGGACGGCCTCCGATCCCTCTTGGAGATTTGAATGAAGCGTTCCTTCCTGGCGCTGGCGTTTGTCGCCGGCCTGTTCGGCAGTGCCGCTGCGGCGCAGGCCCAGACCAGCATCCTCAACGCCTCTTTCGATGTCGGGCGCGAGCTGTTCACCGACATCAACCCGGCGTTCCAGACCTACTGGAAGGGCAAGACCGGGCAGGACGTGAAGGTCGAGCAGTCGCATGCCGGCACCTCGAAGCAGGCGCGGTCGATCCTGGAAGGGCTGCAGGCCGATGTCGTGACCTTCAACCAGGCCACCGACATCACGGCGCTGGAGAAGGGCGGCGCGGTCAAGCCGGGCTGGCAGACGGCCTTCCCCAACGGCGCCTCGCCCTACTACTCCTTCCCCGCCTTCCTGGTGCGGGCCGGCAACCCCAAGGGGATCAAGGATTGGGGCGACTTGGCGCGCGACGACGTCCAGGCCGTGTTCCCCAACCCGAAGACCTCCGGCAACGCCCGCTACACCTACCTGGCGGCCTATGCCTATGCGCTGAAGGCCAATGGCGGCGACCAGGAGAAGGCCAAGGCCTTCGTCAAGACCGTGCTGTCGCATGTGCCGGTGTTCGACACCGGCGGGCGCGGCGCCACCACCACCTTCGTCGAGCGCGAGACCGGCGACGTGCTGATCACCTTCGAGGCCGAGACCCGCGGCATCCAGAAGGAATACGGCGACAAGGGCTTCGTCGTGGTGGTGCCGCCGGCCAGCCTGAAGGCAGATTTCCCGGTGGCGGTGGTCGACAAGGTCGCCGATGCCCGCGGCACCACCGCGCTGGCCAAGGGTTATCTCGACTTCCTGTACCAGCCGGCGGGCCAGGAGATCCTGGCCGAGAATTTCTACCGCCCGACCCTGGCCGAGGTCGCGGCCAAGCACGCCGACCAGTTCCCGGCGGTGACGCTGGCCACGGTCGACGAGGTGTTCGGCGGCTGGGACAAGGTGAATGCCGAGCATTTCGCCGCCGGCGGCATCCTCGACAGCGTGTTCGTCAACCAATGACCGGTTCGCCGGAATGACCAGCGCCGCCCTCACCGCCCCTCACCCGGCACGACGCCGGGTGCTGCCCGGCTTCCGGCTGACGCTGGGCTGCACCCTGGTCTACCTGGTGCTGGTGGTGCTGCTGCCGCTGGCGGCGCTGGGGCTGAAGGCGGCCAGCCTGACGCCGGCGCAGTTCTTCGCCATCGTCGGGTCGCCCCGTGCCATCGCCACCTATCAGCTGACGCTGGGCATGGCGCTGGGCGCGACGGTGTTCAACGGCGTCATCGGGCTGCTGCTGGCCTGGGTGCTGGTGCGCTACCGCTTCCCCGGACGGCGGCTCTTGGACGCCATCGTCGACCTGCCCTTCGCCCTGCCGACCGCGGTGGCCGGCCTGGCCCTGACCGCGCTGTTCGCCAAGAACGGCTGGTTCGGCGCGCCGCTGGCGGCGATCGGCATCCCGGTCGCCTATACCCCGCTGGGCATCGCCATCGCCATGGCCTTCACCAGCCTGCCCTTCGTGGTGCGCAGCGTGCAGCCGGTCTTGGAGGATCTCGACCCCGGGGTCGAGGAGGCGGCGCGCACGCTCGGCGCCGGCGACCTGTCGACCCTGCGCCATGTGGTGTGGCCGGCGATCCTGCCCGCCTTCGTGGCCGGCTGCAGCCTGGCCTTCGCCCGGTCCCTGGGCGAGTTCGGCGCCGTCATCTTCATCGCCGGCAACCGGCCGATGCAGACCGAGATCACCTCGCTGCTCGTCTTCATCCGGCTCGAGGAATACGACTACGCCGCCGCGGCGGCGCTGGCAGTGACCATTCTGGCCGCCGCCTTCGTGATCCTGCTCGCCACCAACCTGCTCCAGGCCCGGTTCCTGCGCCATGTCGATCGCCGCTGACAGCGTGACGCCGGACGTCGAGCCCGCGCGCCCGGCCGCGGCCACCCGTCCGCGGCGTTCGCCGCGCATCGGCGAGGGCCGCTGGACCCGCCGCATCCTGATCGGCCTCGCCCTGCTGGCCGCGGCGCTGGTGCTGGTGGCGCCGATCGTCGTGATCTTCGTCCAGGCCCTGTCCGCCGGCATCGCCGTCTTCGCCCGCAACATCGTCGAGCGCGACACGCTGCACGCCATCGGGCTGACGGTGACCACGGCGCTGATCGTGGTGCCGGTCAACACCGCGTTCGGCATCATGGCGGCCTGGGCCATCGCCAAGTTCCAGTTCCGCGGCAAGCGCCTGCTGACCACGCTGATCGAGATTCCGTTCTCGGTCTCGCCGATCGTGGCCGGCGTGGTCTACCTCTTCCTCTACGGCGCCCAGGGGCTGCTGGGGCCGTGGCTGCAGGCGCATGGGCTGCAGGTGATGTTCACCCCGGCGGCGATCGTCCTGGTCAGCCTGTTCGTGACCTCGCCCTATGTGGCGCGCGAGCTGATCCCGCTGATGCAGGCGCAGGGGCGCGACGAGGAGGAGGCGGCGGCGACGCTGGGCGCCAATGGCTGGCAGACCTTCTTCCGCGTCACCCTGCCCAACATCAAATGGGCGCTGCTGTACGGCGTGGTGCTGTGCAACGCCCGGGTGATGGGCGAATTCGGCGCCGTCTCCATCGTCTCCGGCAACATCCGCGGCCAGACCAACACGCTGCCGCTGCAGATCGAGCTGCTGTACAACGACTACAACGCCGTCGGCGCCTTCGCCGCGGCCTCGACCCTGGCGCTGCTGGCGCTGGTGACCCTGACGGTGAAGACGCTGATCGAACGCCGCAGCCGGCGGACGGGGCGGCCGGGGCACTGACCCCGGCCGGATCGGTTCAGCCCGCGGGGGCCAGCACATGGACGGCACGGCCGGCGAGCAGGTCCTTGGCTCGCTCGCCATAGGCCTTCATGTGCGGCGCCACCGAATGCGCCTTCAGCGCCTCCGGGCTCTCCCACTTCTCGATCACGACGAAGGTGTCGTCGCCGAAGCGGTCGGCGCTGCCCTCGGCATCCACCGCCGGGCCGTATTCGATGCAGCCCTGCTCGGCATGGACCGCGGGGATGATCTTGCGGAACTCCTCCAGGAGGGCCGCGCGCTGGCCCGGCTTGGCGGTGAGCATGGCGATGACGTGAATCACTTTGGGGTCTCCGATGTTTTGTCGGATCTTATCGCCCCGAAGTGCGGCATCGCCAGCCCGCAATGCCCCGCCGTCAGCCTTTCCGGACCGCCTCCCCGCCCCGCGCCTTCCACGACGCCATGCTGGTGAAGACGCCGTCGCGATGGATCAGCGCGTGCATCAGCGCCGCGCCGAGATGGGCCAGGATGGTGGCGAACAGCAGATAGGCCAGGACGGTGTGCGCCTGGCGCAGCGCGGCATAGAGCATCGCGTCCTGCGGCAGGATCGCCGGCAGGTGCACCGGCCCGTACAGCACGATCGGATAGCCCGCCGCCGACAGCATCCCCCAGCCGACCAGCGGCATGGCGAGCATCAGGGCGTAGAGCACGAGGTGGCTCGCCCTCGCCGCCAGCTTCTGCCAGGCCGGCATGTGGCGCGGCAGCGGCGGCGGCACGTTGAACAGCCGGTTGGCGATGCGGACCACCACCAGCACCAGGATCAGGACGCCGAGCGGCTTGTGGATCGACACCAGCAGGCGATAGCGCTCGGACACCGAGGCGACCATGCCGACGCCGATGAACAGCATCGCCAGGATCAGCACGGCCATCACCCAGTGCAGGATCCGCGAGAACGCGGTGAAGCGCGGTTCGCCCGTCATGACCCCGATCCTTGCGCTGCATCGGTCTGGACCGCGCTGGGCGACTTCGGCTCGCCGCTGCGGCGCGTGTAGGATTTCGAATAGGCCGCCGACCGGGCGCTGAGCAGCGGGTCGTCGGACGCCTCGATGCCCGATGGCAGCACCAGCGGGTCGAAGTTGATGTCGCGGCAATTGCCCGCCGCCTCGGCCTCGACATGGTCGATGGTCATGGTGCCGACATCGACCTGCTCGCGATCCGCCGGCCAGGCCACGGTGGCATCGTCGGTCACATCCCCAGGCTGCCCGACGGTCACCACCAGGCGCCATTGCAGCGGCCCCTTGCGGACCTGGGCGATCAGGTCGTCGAACAGGTAATTCTTGTCGGTCTGGGCCGCCTGGTCCGGGCTTTCCGCCGTGACGGGCTGCACCGGCACCATCGACCAGCGGACCGGGGTGGAGGTGCCGGCCGCATTGACGAAGCGGAAGGCGTTGAGGCTGTTGTAGGCGGCGTCGCCGAAGCCGGAGGAGAAGGGCTGGGCCTTGATGGCGCCGATCGCCTTCAGCATTTCGGGATGGGCGGCGAAGAACGCCTGCATCTTGGCCGGATCGGGCTGCTGGGTGGCCGGGTCCGGCGCCGACGCCACCAGAAGGTCGTAGAAGGCCTGCGGCGTCTTGACGACGAAGACCGGGATGTCGTTGATCCCGGTCCGCCACACCTCGCCGTTGGACGTGGTGAACTGCAGCGCCATGCTGCGGATCGAGGCGGGGGTGTCGACGACGAAGGGATGGCCGTCGGCATTGGCGAAGCGGCCGACCACCGGCACCCGGCCGGGCGCGAACACCGCGGCCTTCGACAGGCGGACGCCCTGGCCGTTGCTCTCGAACGACCCGGCGATGCACAGACCCTTGGCATGGTTGCGCCGGAAGCCCGGATGCACGCCGTTGTCGTGTTCGAAGGCATCGATGATCCGGTCCGGGGTCAGCCGGTCCGGGGACAGCCAGCCGCCGGTGTAGGCGAAGGCCCCCGCGGCGACCAGCAGCACGGCGCCGATCACGCCCAGCCGGACCAGGGTTCCCAGGGGACTCAGGGGTGGCGGGATATCGCCCCTCAATGGCTCACGACTGCCGGACACCATCCACTCCTTGGCGGTTGCTACGGGAGAGACGCCCAACGCTACCGGTCTATTCCGGCACCGTCGAAACAATTCCGCCGGCGGACCGAGGCGGGCCGGCGGGAACCGCCCTGGCGATCCCCGCCCCGCTGTTCGCCTAGGGCCGCACGGCGGTTACCTCGATCTCGACGAGATAGCCGGGATTGGCCAGGGCGGCAACCTGCAGGGCCGATCGGGCCGGCAGGTTGGGCTGGGCCGCGGTGCCGTAGAACTGGCGGTAACCCTCCATGAATCCGGCGAAATCCATCTTGCCCTCCTTGGCCGGGTCGCCGACCAGGAAGACCTGCATCTTGACCACGTCACCCAAGCCGAGGCCGAGATCCTTCAGGGTCTTCTCGATCGACTGGAACACCGCGACGGTCTGGGCCTTGGTGTCGCCATAGGCGGCGACGGTGTTCTTGGCCGCGGCCGTATCCGCCACCGGCGGCACCGCGCCGCTGACATAGACCGTGGTCTTGCCCGCCGGCACCTCGACCGCGCGGGCGATCGGGAAGTCGGAATTCGGGATCTTGTGGCGGATCACATCGTCGGCCAGCGCCGGGCCGGCCGTCACCAATGCCGCCAGACAGGCGGCGGCCATCGTCTTCATCATCGTCACTCGTTCTCTCCCCTTGGTGAGTGTGGCTCTCGGTGTCGTGCCATCCCGGGTCTTTCCAGAGCCGTCATTGCGAGCCCCGCAGGGGCGTGGCAATCCAGCGGCACCGGCCCCTGGATCGCCACGTCGCTTCGCTCCTCGCGATGACGGTTTGGGATTCTCGAAAAAGCTTTTCCGTGGTCAGTTTCGGGCGTCGGCCACGTCCTTGGCCGTCACCGGATCGGTATAGGAATTGCCGAAGCTGGTACGCAGGTAGTTGACGACCGCGGCGACCTGGTCGTCGTTCATCATCCTGCCGACCGGCGGCATGCCTTTCAGCCCATGGACCACGACATAGACCGGATAGGCCCCGGTCTCGAGATTAGGGTTCTTGGCCAGGGCCGGGTAGTGGCCGGCACCGATGGCGCCCTGCGCCGCCGGCATGTGGCAGGCCTGGCAGACATTGGCGAACAGGGCCGCGCCGTCGGTTTCGGCGAAGGTCGAAGCCGGGCTCAGCATCGGCGCCGGCGCCTCCTGGGCCGAGGCGACGGCCGGCAGCGCCAGCACGGGCAGCATCAGGCAGGCTGCGAGGCGGATGGTCATGGCGAGGATCCCCGGAAGCATTGCGGTGCGGCTCATCGTCAGGCCCCCACCACCCGGTGGTGCAGCCGCTCGATCGCGTTGAGCGAGGACAGGATCGCCCCTTCCTGCCAGGCCGGGATGTAGGAGGCGTGCTCGCCGGCCAGCACGATGCGGCCGTCGATCTGGCAGAGGTTGTCGTAGTGCTGCGCGCGGGCCTCGTCGGTCCAGTCGCCGGAGCAGCCCAGGATGAAGGGCACCCGGTGCCAGGCCACGGCGACGCCGGTCTCGAACTCCGCCGCATATTGCGGGTGGATCTGGCCACCGAACTCGACCGCCCGCTTGATCCGCTCGGCCGGCGCCATAGCGGCGAACTCATAGGAGTTCGGGCCGTTCCAGGTGTAGGCGCCGAGCAGCACGCCCTTGCCGCCGCGGTTGTAGCCGGTGCTGGGGTAGGAGATCTGGCGGATCGGCAGGTCGGTGTAGCTGATGCCGCCGTAGATCGCCTCGTCCTCCTCCCAGAAGCGGCGGCGGAACTGCAGCCCGACCTTGACCGAGGAGGCATAGGGCACCGCCTCGATCGCCGCCTGCATCTTGGGCCCGACATCGATCTGGATCTGGCTGAGCACGGTCAGCGGGATGGTGCAGATGCACCAGTCGGCGGTGGCCTGGAGCGGGCTGCCGGGGCTCTTGGTGTCCTCATAGGTCACCGTGACCCCGCTCTCGCTCTGCTGGATGCGGGTGACCTTGGCGTGGTAGCGGATGAGGTCGCCGACCTGGGCGGCGAAGGCCTTGCCGATCATGTCCATGCCGCCGACCGGCTGGAACATGGTGGTCTGGAACTCGTACAGCGCGAAGCTCTGCAGCCCGCGCCACAGCCGCGAGGTCAGGATGTCGGACAGGCCGATCGGCTCGCTCGGCACCGGGGCCGCGCCCAGGCCGCCGCCGGCATCCTTGCTGAAGCCGCGGAACTCCGACGAGGTCTCGCCGGCCTTGTAGGCGTAGTCCCCATCCAGCGCGCCCCAGGATTTCAGCGCCTGCAGCAGGATCTCGCGGTCCTCCTTGGTCACCGCATCGTCCAGCTTGCCCTGCTGCGTCGCCTTGGCCAGCAGCTCGGAGACATGGCCCTGGAAGTCGGTCTTGATGTCCCGGATGCGCTGCGGCTTGCCGCCGAAGCCCTTGGTGTTGTGCAGGAAGGCGTTGTGGTTGAGCTGCTGGAACGGCTCCAGCGCCACGCCCAGGCGGCGGCAATAATCCAGCACGCCGTGATGGTGGTACGGGATGCGCCACGGTCCGGGGTTGATGTACAGCCCCTCGTCGAACTCGCAGGCCTGGGTGGCGCCGCCGAGCTCGGTGAAGCGGTCGCCGCCGCGCAGCGTCCAGTTCCGCCCGCCCGGCCGGTCGTTGAACTCCAGCACCTGGACCTTGTAGCCGGCCTGGCGCAGTTCCAGCGCCGCGGTCATCCCGGCCAGCCCGGCGCCGAGCACCAGCACCGAGGCGCCCTTCGGATCGCCGCCCAGCGCGATCGGCCCCTTGTAGCCCGACTCGGCGGCCAGGCCGAGGCTGGTCATGGCCTGGTACATGGCGGCGCTGCCGGCGGTCATCCCGATCAGCGACAGCAAGCCTCGCCGACTGACGCCGGCCCCGTGGTCCTCTTGCATTGGTCTTGCCCCTTCGACGGTCGCGCCGGATCGATCCGGTCATCGATCGAGGGCGGAGCAAGAACGATGCCAGAACCGGCGAGGCCGGTTCCGGCGCCATCCCGAGCTCAAGGATCGCCCATGCATCCGTCGGATGCCGAAGCAAAAGGCATCAGATCAGACAAATAATGGGCAGATCAATATTTCGGAAAATCAGGTATTATTTGAATTGATAGAAAATAATTCAATATTCACGTCAAATTACATCAAGCTCCTTCATCCCTACCCTCGTCATCGCGAGGAGCGCAGCGACGTGGCGATCCAGGGGTCGGTGCCGCTGGATTGCCACGCCCCTGCGGGGCTCGCAATGACGGCTCGGGTGTCAGGCGCTCACCAAGTCGACCGCGAACGCCGCCGGCTGGCGCAGGGTCTGGTAGACCACGCAGTAGCGCTCGGTCAGCTTCAGCAGCGTCGCCCGCTGCTCCTCGGTCAGGTCGCCCTCGACGTCGAAGCGCAGCCGGATGGCGCGGAAGCCGACCGGGGCGTCCTTGGCGACGCCGAGCGTGCCGCGGAAATCGAGGTCGCCCTCGGCGGAGACCGTGCCGCCGGTGACCGGCAAAGCCAGCGCGGTGGCCACCGCCTTCAGTGTCACCCCGGCGCAGGCCACCAGGGCCTCCAGCAGCATGTCGCCGGAGCACAGCGACAGCCCGTCGCCGCCGGTCGCCGGGTGCAGCCCGGCCTCGGCCAGGGCACGGCCGGTTTCGACCTTGCAGGTCACCCCTTCGTCGCCCAGCCGCCCCTTGGCGCGCAGGGTGACCAGCGCCGCCTCCGGCGCCTCACGATACCGGTCCTTCAGCGGCGCCTGCATGGCGCGCAGTGCATCGGAGTCCATCGCCATCTCTCAGATCGTGACGGGTATGGCCGAGACCCGGGCCCCTGCGGCGCCCGCGTCACGGTCCGGCGCCGCGTCGCGCGGCACCGCCAGCGACGATAGCACGGCTTCGCGCAGCCGCTGCAACTCCGGCGCCCCTGCCCGGTCGGCCCGCGGCAGCGGCACCGCGACGTCGGCGACGATGCGGCCCGGCCGGCCCGCCAGGACCACCACGCGGTCGGCCAGGGCCAGCGCCTCGTCGATGTCGTGGGTCACCAGCATCATGGTCGGGCGCAGCCAGCCCCAGATGTCGAGCAGGTGCTGGTGCAGGTCGCGCCGGGTGAAGGTGTCGAGCGCGCTGAACGGCTCGTCCAGCAGCAGCACCTTCGGCTTCGCCACCAGGGCGCGGGCGATGGCGACGCGCTGGGCCATGCCGCCCGACAGCTGGCGCGGCCAGGCCGAGGCGAAGCCGGCCAGCCCGACCCGGGCAATCGCCTCCGCCGCGCGCCGTGCCGCCTCGGCCTTGGGCAGCCGGCCGAGGCCGAAGCGGATGTTGGCCTCGACCGTCAGCCACGGCATCAGCCGCGGTTCCTGGAACACCACGCCGACATCCTCGCCCGGTCCGTCGACCGGATGGCCGGCGACCGCGACCGTGCCTGATGTGGCGCGGTCTAGCCCGGCGACCAGGCGCAGCAGCGTGCTCTTGCCGCAGCCGCTGGCGCCGACCACGGCGACGATGGCGCCGGGATCGATGGCGAGATCGATGCCGGACAGCGCGGCCAGGCCGTTCGGGTAGCGCTTGGCGACGCCTGAGAGGGCCAACATCGTTTCAGCCCCCATGGTCAGGCCCCTTCCGGCCGGAAGCCGTCCTGCCAGCGCACCAGCCGGGCACCGAGCGCGGCCAGGGCGAGGTCGCTGAGCTTGCCGAGCACGGCGAACAGCAGGATCGCGGCCAGGATGATCGCCGGCCGCCCGGTCATCTGGCCGTCGACCAGGAGGTAGCCGAGGCCCTTGCTGGCGCCCATGAACTCGGCCGCCACCACGAACATCCAGCCGAGGCCGAGGCCGCCGCGCAGGCCGGTGATGTAGGTCGGCAGCGCCGCCGGCAGCAGGATGCGCCGCACCAGGTCCCAGGTGCCGAAGCGGTAGATGCGCCCGACCTCGACCAGCTTGCGGTCGACCGAGGCGATGGCGCCGGCCAGGGTGAGGTAGACCGGGAAGAACACGCCGACCGCGATCAGCATCACCTTCGGCGTCTCGAAGATGCCGAACCACAGGATGAACAGCGGCACCCAGGCGATCGACGGGATGCTGCGCAGCGCCTGGATGGTCGGGTCCAGCAGCCGGCGGGCCAGCGGCCACACCCCGGTCGCGGCGCCCAGCGCGGTGCCGGCGGCGACCCCGAGCAGGAAGCCGGCGGCGACCCGGCCCAGCGTGGTCAGCACATGGTCGAGCAGCACGCCGCGCATCGCCAGGTCGCCCAGGGTGCGCAGGATCTGCGACGGCGGCGGCAGCAGCCGGGTCGAGACCACGCCCAGCGCCGCCAGCCCCTCCCAGGCCAGGGCCAGCCCGACCGGCAGGATGAGCCCGACGGCCAGGGTGCCGGCGGCATTCAAACCCGGCCGTGCGGCGCGGGCCGGCTCGATCGCGGTGCTGTCCAGGCTGGCCATCGGCTAGTTCGCGAGCGCGGTCTTGAAGCGGCTGTCGAGCAGCGCGTCGACCGTGGCCGCGACATCGACCGCGGCGTCGATCACCCCGGCCTTCTGCAGCGCCAGCCCGGCGTTCAGGATGGTGTCGCGCTTGGGCGCATCGATCGCCGGGTTCGACAGGTCGGTGCGCTCCAGTTGCTTGGCCGCCACGGCGTCGGACAGGCCGGCGGCCTGGACAAGGGCGGCGCGCAGTTCGTCCGGATGGGCCAGCGCGTGGCGGCGCGCCTGCTCATAGGCGCGGATCACCGCCTCGACGATCTCCGGATGGTCAGCGGCGAACTGCTCGTTGACGTTCAGCACGCCATAGGTGTTGAGGTCGGGCTTGCGGTAGAACAGCCGCGCCCCCTGCTCCTGCTCCGCCTGCGCCATCATTGGGTCGAGCCCGGCCCAGGCGTCGACCTGGTGCCCGATCAGGGCGTTGCGGCCATCGGCATGCTGCAGCAGCACCACCTCGATGTCCTGCTCGGTCAGGCCGTGATCGGCCAGGGCGCGCAGCAGGAAGATGTAGGGGTCGGTGCCGCGAGTGACGGCGACGCGCTTGCCTTTGAGGTCCTCGACCGACTGGATCGGGCTGTCGCCATTGGTGACCAGCGCCGTCCATTCCGGCTTGGAGTAGGAGTAGACCGCCTTGATCGGGCTGCCGTTGATCCGCGCCAGCAGGGCGGCCGCGCCGGCGGTCGAGCCGAACTGGACGCTGCCGGAGTTCAGGAACTCGATCGCCTTGTTGCTACCGGCGCTCTGCACCCAGGTCACCGACACGCCCTGCGGCTTCAGCGCCTCCTCCAGCCAGCCCTTGTCCTTCAGCACCAGGCTGACCGGGTTGTAGTAGGCCCAGTCGATGGTGATGCCGGAGACCGCATCGGCGGCATGGGCCGCGACCGGACCGAGGCTCAACAGGGCGGCGGCGGCCGTCAGCAGCAGGCGGCGAGAGACAGCGGACATGGGTTTTGCGATCCTTTCAGCCGGCAGGATTCACGCGACCCGCCCGTCAATTCATCGGGCAAATAGGCTAATTTTATCCAGTCCAAGTGTCAAATATTTCCATATTGAACAATATTCTAGTGTCTATGTCTGAGCGCTCGACATGCAGGCCTTGCATGGGCATAATGAACAAAATAGGAACAAATTTATCGAAATGCCATGGACGACCATATCGTCGCCGATCTTTGGCGTGCATTCGACACGCGTGACTGGGCCAGGGCCCTTGGTCTGCTGGCCGACGACTTCGTGGCCGACTGGCCGCAGACCTGCGAGCGCATCCGCGGCGCCGACGCCTTCATCGCGGTCAACGCGAACCATCCCGCCCGCTGGCGCTGCCATCTGCAGGAGCTGATCGCGGCGGGAGAGCGGGCAATCTCCCGCGTCCTGCTGACCAACGACGTGGAGGTCGTCCACGCCATCTCGGTCTACCGCCTGCGCGACGGCCAGATCACCGAGGCCCTGGAGGTGTTCGGGGATTCGGGCGAGCCGCCCTATGACCGCAGCCGCTGGACCGAGCGCTACGCGCTGCGGGTGCCGGCCGGCTAGGATTCGGCGGCCGTTCAGCAGGCCACCGTCAGCTCCACATATTCGGACCGCATCGGGTTGTCCCGCGGCGCGATGTCGGTGACCCTGCAGGCCGAGACCAGTTCGATGGCCTTGCGCTCGGCGGCACGGACCTTGCTGTGTGACGGGGCGATCAGGCTCGGCCCCACCAGCCAGGCCCCCCAACTCGACGTCGCCAGCCGGGTCACGCCGATATCCAGGCCGTTCACCTTCACCGTCTGCGACAGGACGGCCGAGGACTCAGTGGGTTTCTCCGCGCAGCCCAAAAGAAGCAGCGCCGCAAGCGCTGGAAGGACGTATCTCACCCTGAACCCCCAAAAGGATCTTTTTCTTTGTGGGGGACGATATCAGCTTGTCGCTGAAGGATTCCAGCCGCCGCGTGCAAGAATTCGTTCGGCCAGCAGGTGGTACAGCCCCTGCCGCAGCACCAGGCGCGATCCGAACCAGGCCAGGCCGACCGCCGGGATCAGGATGGCGAGGCCGCGGGACTCGCCGGTCATCTCGGCCAGCAGCACCAGCGCCGTGACCGGGGAATGGGTGACGCCGGTGAGGTAGGCGGCCATTCCCACCAGCATCAGAGACGGCACCAAAGCGGGATCGACCAGCGGCGCGAAGATCGCGCCGAACCCGGCCCCGACCGCCAGCGACGGCGCGAACAGCCCGCCCGGGATCCCGGCCGAAGAGGCCAGGGCGGTGGCGGCGAACTTGGCCGGGAAGAACCACCACGACAAAGCGTGCGCACCTTCGAGGGCGAGGCGCGTCGGCTCGTAGCCGGTGCCGAAGGTGGTGCCGCCCGCGGCCAGGCCGATCAGCCCGGCGAGCAGGCCGCAGCTGGCCGCCGCCAGCAGCACCGACCAGCGGCCGCAGCGGCGGAACAGGCGCGGCAGCAGTCGGGTCAGCGCCAGGACGCAGCGGCCGAACAGGCCGCCCAGCAGCCCGGCGAGGAAGGCCACCAGGATGAAGACCGGGATCGCCCGCGCCGTGAAGTCCAGCGCATGGCGGCCGAAATAGGTGTAGTCGCCGAGCACGGCGATCGCGACCGCCGAGGACAGGAAGATCGCGGTCAGCACCGCCATCCGGTTGCGGATGTCGAAGCCGCCGACCAGCTCCTCCAGAGCGAAGACGATGCCGGCCAGCGGTGTGTTGAAGGCGCCGGCCAGGCCGGCCGCCCCGCCCGCGGTGATCACGCGGCGCAGGCGGGCCGGGTTGGCGTGGGGCGTGAAGCGGGCCAGGATCACGGCGCCGACCTGCACCGTCGGCCCCTCACGCCCGATCGACGCGCCGCAGACCAAGCCGAACAGGCATAGCAGGATCTTGCCAATGCCGGTGCGGATGTTGAGCTGGCTCGGCACCAGCTCCAGCGGCCGGCGCATCGCCGCGATGCATTGGGGAATGCCGCTGCCCGGCGCCGCCGGGAAGAACTGCGCGGCGGCCATGGCCGAGACGCCGAAGCCGACGGCGCCCAGGATCGGGGCCAGCCACAGCCGGCCGTCGGTGATCCAGAAGAAGACGGCCTGGGCCCAGTCGGCGGCGCGGGCGAAGGCGACCGCCATGCAGCCGACCAGCAGCCCACCGATCGCGAATCGGATCAGGCGTCGCAGGCGCGGCGGCGACAGCAGACGGCGAAGGGTTCGGGGTGTCAGGTCCGGCGCGGCGCCGGCGTTGTGAGCCACGGCGACGGCCGGACGGCGTCAGGCGCCGGCGTGCGCCGGTTCCTTGTTCTCGGGCTGGGCGACGCGGAAGCTCTCGCCGCAGCCGCAGCGGTCGACCTCGTTCGGGTTGTTGAACACGAAGCGCGCGCCGAACTCTTCCTGCACCCAGTCCATCTCGGTGCCGAGCAGGAACATGATCGCCGACGGGTCGATCAGGACGGTGACGCCCTTGCTCTCGACCACGTCCTCGAACTTCTTCCGCTCCTCGGCGTATTCCATGAAGTAGCTGAGGCCGGAGCAGCCGCGCGCCTTGACCCCGACGCGCAGGCCGAGGATCGGCTTGGTCGACTTCTCGATCAGCTCGCGCACGCGGTCGGCGGCGCGGTCGGTCAGCGAGATCGGCGGTGGCAGGGCGCGCATGGTGTTCACCTCGTATCCTCAATCCCCAAGATGGGCCGATCGGGGAAGGACTTCAACGGTTTGCGGCAGCATCCCAGGATCGCGCGGCTTTAGCCGGGCGATCTTTCGTCACATCCCCAACGCCAGCCGGGCATCCTCGCTGGCGCGTTCGATCGACCAGGGCGGATCCCAGGTCAGGTTCACCTTGGCCCCGGTGACGCCGGGGACCGACAGCGCCCCCCGCTCCACCATCACCGGCATCGATCCGGCGACCGGGCAGTTCGGCGCGGTCAGGGTCATGTCGATGTCGACCTGGCCCTGCGGCGACACCTCGACCCGGTAGATCAGCCCGAGTTCGACGATGTTGACCGGCAGCTCCGGGTCGTAGACCAGGGTCAGGTTGTCCATCACCGCCGAGCGCGTGGCCGCGACATCGAGCGGGTATGTGACCTTGGACATCGGCGTGCGGACATGGATCCAGTCCGGCTCCGGCAGGTCGAGCGTGCCGGCGCGCATGAAGTCGTTCAGGCCGAGGCCGTCGTCGGGGAAAGAACTCATGATGTCGCCTCCCGCGCGGACAGGTGCCGCCGCGCGATCTCCTTGATCCGTTCGACCATCGAGGCCAGGCCGTTGCGCCGCCCGCTGGTCAGATGGGTGTCGAGACCCAGCCGGGTGAACAGCCCGCGCAGGTCCATCGCCGCCACCTCCTCCGGCCGGCGGCCGGAGAACACGCCGGTGACGATGGCGATCAGCCCCTTGACGATGCGGGCGTCGCTGTCGCCCTGGAACACGATGCGGTCCGATGCCTGGTCTTCCGGCCGGGCCACCAGCCACACCTGGCTCTGGCAGCCATGGACCTTGTTGGCCTCGGTCCGCTCGGCATCCGGGAACGGCGGCAGGGCGTCGCCCAGGCTGATGATGTAGGCGTAGCGCTCCTCCCAATCGTCGAGGAGGGAGAAGTTCTCCTCCAACTCTTCGGGCGATAGCCTTGCCTGGGAGGGGGGCATGGTCATCTCGCGAACATCTTGACCACCTTGTCCAACGCCTCGGCCATCACGTCGATCTCGGCCTTGGTGTTGTACAGGGCGAAAGAGGCCCGCGCCGTCGCCGGCAAGCAGAGCCGTTCCATCAGCGGCTGGGCGCAGTGATGGCCGGCCCGCACCGCGACGCCGGCCTGGTCGATCACCGTGCCGATGTCGTGCGGATGGGCGCAATCCATGGCGAAGGAGATGATCGAGGCGCGCTCCCGGGCGCGGCCGACGATGGTCAGCCCCGGCACATGCGACAACCGCTCGACGCCGTAGTCCAGCAGTTCGCGCTCATGCGCCGCGATGGTGTCGAGGCCGAGGGTGGTGACGTAATCGATCGCCGCCTTCAGCGCGATCGCCTGGGCGATGGCGGGGGTGCCGGCCTCGAACTTGGCCGGCAGGTCGGCATAGGTGGTGCCGGAGAAGCTGACGGTGCGGATCATCTCGCCGCCGCCCTGCCAGGGCGGCATCGCTTCCAGCAGCTCTTCGCGGCCATAGAGGATGCCGATGCCGGTCGGGCCGTACAGCTTATGGCCGGAGAAGGCCAGGAAATCGCAGCCCAGCGCCTGGACGTCGACCGGCATGTGGGTGATGGCCTGGGCGGCGTCGATCAGCACCTTGGCGCCGACCGCATGGGCCCGGTCGATCACCGCCTTGATCGGGACGATGGTGCCCAGCGCGTTCGACATGTAGGTGAGCGCGACCAGCTTCGTCTTCGGCGACAGCAGCTT
Organism: Inquilinus ginsengisoli; assembly: GCF_031453975.1. Classification (NCBI taxonomy): domain Bacteria; kingdom Pseudomonadati; phylum Pseudomonadota; class Alphaproteobacteria; order Rhodospirillales; family Rhodospirillaceae; genus Inquilinus; species Inquilinus ginsengisoli. The sequence goes on along the minus strand of NZ_JAVDPW010000006.1, from coordinate 239,521 downwards.
CTCGAACTCGTCGAGCAGGAAGTTGCCCTCGTCGTCGATCGGGGCGACCTTGAGGACCAGCCCCTTCTCCTGCGCCAGCAGCTGCCAGGGCACGATGTTCGAATGGTGCTCCAGCACCGAGACGATGATCTCGTCGCCCTGCTTCAGGAAGGCGCGGCCCCAGGTCTGGGCGACCAGGTTGATCGCCTCGGTGGTGCCGCGGGTGTAGATGACTTCCTTGATCGAGCGGGCGTTGATGAAGCTCTTCACCGCCTCGCGCGACGCCTCGAACGCATCGGTCGCGGCGCCGCTGAGATAATGCAGGCCGCGATGGACGTTGGCGTATTCTTCCTTGTAGACGCGGCTTTCGGCCTCGATCACCGACAGCGGCTTCTGGGCCGAGGCGGCGTTGTCGAGATAGACCAGCGGCTTGCCGTAGACGGTGCGCGACAGGATCGGGAAATCCGCCCGGATCGCGTTCACGTCATAGGTGTTGATGCCGCTGGTGTGCATCCGGGTGTCCATGTCTCAGGCCTCCTGATGCCGCCCGGCGAGCCACAGCTCGACCGCGGCCCCGAATTCGTCGCGGATCGCCTCGTCGGCGATCTCCTCCAGCGCCTCGCGCAGGAAGGCCTCGACCAGCATGGCGCGGGCCGTGCGCTCGTCGATGCCGCGGCTGCGCAGGTAGAACAGCGCCGCGGAGTCGAGCTCGCCGATGGTGGCGCCGTGGCTGCACTTGACGTCGTCGGCGTAGATCTCGAGCTCGGGCTTGCTGTCGATCTCGGCGGTGCGCGACAGCATCAGCGCCCGGTTCAGCTGGTAGCCGTCGGTCCGCTGGGCATCGCGCCGGACGATGATCTTGCCCTGGAAGACGCCGCGTCCCTTGTCGTCGAGCACGCCCTTGAACACCTCGCGCGACCGGCAATCCGGCACGGCGTGGTCGATCAGCGTGGTGGTGTCGATGTGGCGGTTGCCGTCGGCGAGATAGGCGCCGGTGACATGGCCGTTGCCGCCGGTGCCGGCGAAGGTGGCCGTCACCTCGGTCCGCGCCAGATCGGCGCCGAGGCTGAGGGTGAAGCTGTCATAGGTGGCGTCGCGGCCGATGCGGACGCGGCCGTTGACGAGATGGACCGCCTGCAGCCCCTCGCTCTGGCGCCGGTAGTGGCGCAGCCGGGCGCCGTCGCCGATCTCGGCCTCGCCCACCGCATTGGTGAAGTACCCGGCGTTGTCGGTGCCGTGATAGGACTCGATCACCGTGGCCTGGCTGTTGGCGCCGGCCAGGATCAGGATCCGCGAATGGCTCGCCACCGGCGCCTCGCCGGGCGCAGACAGGAAGACCAGGCGGATCGGCGTCTCGATCACCGCGCCGGCCGCGATGCGCAGCACGGCGCCGTCATCGACCAAAGCAGTGTTCAGCTCGACCATCGAGGCCGCATCGGCGGCGGCGGCGAAGCGGGATTCGACGTCGGCGTCGCCATCCTCCAGCGCCGCGGCGTAGCCGTCCAGACGCAGCCCGGCGGGCAGGTCGTCATAGTGCGACAGGTCCGGGCGCAGCTGGCCGTTGACGAAGACCATGGACGGGCCCTGCGCCGGGATGAAGCCGCGCAGCGCCTCGGGCACGGCCAGCTCGTCCGGCGCCGCGCTGGCGAAGCTGAACTTCTCCAGCCGCCGCAGGTCTGTGTATTTCCAGGCCTCCAGCTTGCGCGTCGGCAGGCCGAGGCTTTCGAACCGGGCCATGCCCGCCTCGCGCCGGCGGTCGATGGCGCTGCGGCCGACCCCGGGCAGGCCGGCGCGGCGGGCGGCGAAGCGGTCGCGCTGGGCGGCGACGGTGGGCGAGATCGTGATCCGTTCGCTCATGACCGGCTCACGCGCCGACCGGGACGGCACCGTCCGGAACGACGTTGGCATAGCCCTTTTCCTCGAGCTCCAGCGCCAACTCCTTGCCGCCGGACCGGACGATCCGGCCGTCGGCCAGGACATGGACATGGTCGGGGATGATGTGGCTGAGCAGCCGCTGGTAATGGGTGATCACCAGCGCCGCGCGCTCGGGCGACCGCAGCCGGTTGACGCTCTCGGCCACCACCTTCAGCGCGTCGATGTCGAGGCCGCTGTCGGTCTCGTCGAGCACGGCGAAGGTCGGCTCCAGGATCGCCATCTGCAGCGCCTCGTTGCGCTTCTTCTCGCCGCCGGAGAAGCCGACATTGACCGACCGCTTCAGCATGTCGGTCTCGATGCCCAGGCCCTTGGCCTTCTCGCGCAGCAGCTTGGTGAACTGCATCGGGTCCAGCTCGGGCTCGCCGCGATGCTTGCGATGGGCGTTGTAGGCGGTGCGCAGGAAGGTGACGGTGCCGACGCCGGCGACCTCGAGCGGATACTGGAACGCCAGGAAAACGCCGGCGCGCGACCGCTCCTCCGGCTCCAGCGCCAGCAGGTCCTGCCCTTCGAAGGTGATCGACCCGCCGGTGACCTCATAGCCGTCGCGCCCGGCGATGACGTAGCTGAGCGTCGACTTGCCGGAGCCGTTCGGCCCCATGATCGCGTGGATCTCACCTTTGTTCACCGTCAGCGAGACCCCCTTGAGGATCTCCTTGCCATCGACGGAGACGTGCAGGTCCTTGATCTCGAGCATTCCGCTTTCCCTCGCCGCCTCACGGCGGCTTTCCTCAACTCAACCGGGCCGCGCGAACGCAGCGTCTTTCTGCAAATGCCGCATCGCCGCGGCGCGTGGTCAGCCGACCGAACCTTCCAGGCTGATGCCGACCAGCTTCTGGGCCTCGACCGCGAACTCCATCGGCAGGGCCTGCAGCACTTCGCGGCAGAAGCCGTTGACGATCAGGCCCAGCGCCTCTTCCGTGCCGATGCCGCGCTGGCGGCAGTAGAACAGCACGTCGTCGCTGACCTTGCTGGTCGTCGCCTCGTGCTCGACCTGCGCCGTCGGGTTGCGGCTTTCGATATAGGGCACGGTGTGGGCGCCGCAGGTGTCGCCGATCAGCAGGCTGTCGCACTGGGTGAAGTTGCGCGCGCCCTCGGCGCCCGGCAGGATCCGCACCAGGCCGCGATAAGTATTGTCCGACTTGCCCGCCGAGATGCCCTTGGAGATGATCCGGGACGTCGTGTTCTTCCCGATATGGATCATCTTGGTGCCGGTGTCGGCCTGCTGGCGGTTGTTGGTGATCGCCACCGAGTAGAACTCGCCAACCGAATTGTCGCCCTGCAGGATGCAGCTCGGATACTTCCAGGTGATGGCCGACCCGGTCTCGACCTGGGTCCAGCTGACCTTGGAGTTGCGGCCGCGGCAGGCGGCGCGCTTGGTCACGAAATTGTAGATGCCGCCTTTGCCCTCCTCGTCGCCCGGATACCAGTTCTGGACGGTGGAGTACTTGATCTCGGCGTCGTCGAGCGTCACCAGCTCGACCACCGCGGCGTGCAGCTGATTCTCGTCGCGCTGCGGCGCGGTGCAGCCTTCGAGGTAGGAGACGTAGCTGCCCTCGGCGGCGATGATCAGGGTGCGCTCGAACTGGCCCGTATTCTCCGCATTGATGCGGAAATAGGTCGACAGCTCCATCGGGCAGCGCACGCCCTTGGGGATGTAGACGAAGGACCCGTCGGTGAAGACGGCCGAATTCAGGGTGGCGAAGTAGTTGTCGGAATAGGGCACCACCGAGCCGAGATACTGGCGCACCAGCTCGGGGTATTTCTGCACCGCCTCGGAGATCGAGCAGAAGATGACGCCGACCTTCTCGAGCTGGTCCTTGAAGGTGGTGGCCACCGAGACGCTGTCGAACACCGCGTCGACCGCGACGCCGGCCAGCTTCTCCTGCTCGCGCAGCGGGATGCCCAGCCTCTCATAGACGGCCAGGATGTCGGGATCGACCTCGTCCAGGCTGCCCAGCTGCGGCTTCTTCTTCGGCGCGGCGTAGTAGTAGGCCGCCTGATAGTCGATCGGCGGGTGGCCGATCTTCGCCCAATGCGGCTCCTCCATGGTCAGCCACAGCCGGAAGGCGCGCAGCCGCCACTCGAGCAGCCACTCGGGTTCGTTCTTCTTGGCGGAGATGAAGCGAACGGTGTCCTCGCTCAAGCCCTTCGGCGCCGTTTCCATCTCGATGTCCGAGATGAAGCCGTGCTTGTAGCGGGTGTTCGTGATCTCTTCGACCTGTCGGACCGTCTCCTGGACCGCCGCCATGCCTCACTCCTCAACGCCTGAACCCAAACCGACTAACTCACGGGGCCGATTAACCAACCGGGCTAGTCGGGTAATCCGATGTGGCTGGCCCGCCGGAATGCTCCAGGACAGGCCCGTGCCGCCATCCACCTCACGCCAATAGATAGGCGTTCCAGCGGCGAATGCCAGCGAAAACCCGACCGCGAGAGTCGTTCTCAGCTGCGCCTCCGCCAAGGCGGGCATGCGACCCGCCCATGACCAAAAGCCTCGACATCACATCAGGTTGTTGGTGCCGGCGGGCAGCCGCACCGTCAGCCCGTCCAGCGCATCGGTCATGATGATCTGGCAGCCCAGCCGCGAGGTCTTGGTCAGGCCGAAGGCGAGGTCGAGCATGTCCTCCTCATCCTCCCGCGCCGGCTGCAGCCGCGCGTACCAGTCGGGCTCGACGATGACATGGCAGGTCGAGCAGGCCAGCGAGCCCTCGCAGGCGCCTTCGAGATCGACGTCGTATTTGTGCGCGATCTCCATGATCGACAGCCCGGCCGGGGCGTCGATCTCGCGGCGGTTGCCGTCGGGCTCGATGAAGATGATCCTGGGCATGACCGCCCTGCTCCTGCTCCAAAAGCGTGGTCTTTACCGCAAGCCGCAAACCGCCGGCAATCGGCGAAAATTCATGTCGGCCGTGTCACGCCACCGCACGTCCCCGCCGGCGGGCGGCGAGATCGGTCCAGGCAGCGACGCAGCGTTCGATCGCCGCCGCATCCGTGCTCGGCCCCAGGCTGATCCGGATCGCGCCGTCGGCGAGGTCGGCGGCCAGGCCCATCGCCTCAAGCACGTGGCTGCGGCGGACCTTGCCGGAGCTGCAGGCCGAGCCGGAGCTGACCGCGACGCCGGCGAGGTCGAGCGCCGCGACCTGGGTCTCGGCGGCGACTCCGGGCATGGCGACGCAGCTGGTGTTGGCGACACGCGGGGCGCCCGCCCCCAGCACGACGCCGCCGGCGGCTGTGAGGCGCTCTTCCAGATCCGCCCGCAGCGCCGCGATCCCGGCTTGGTCGGCCAGCCCGGCCACGACGAACGCGGCGGCGCCGAAGCCGGCGATGCCGGCGACATTCTCGGTGCCGGCACGGCGGCGGCCTTCCTGGGCCCCGCCGCGCAGCAGCGGCGCCAGCGGCAACCCGTCGCGCAGCACCAGCGCGCCGATGCCCTGCGGTCCGCCCAGCTTGTGGGCGGACAGGCTGAGCGCGTCGACCTCCGCCCCCACCGCCGGCAGCGCGATGCGCCCGGCGGCCTGGACCGCGTCGCAATGCACCAGCGCGCCATGACGGCGGGCGATCGCCGCGGCCTCGGCCACCGGCTGGATCACGCCGGTCTCGTTGTTGACCGCCATGATCGAGAGGATCGCCGGCCCGGACTCCGCCGCCAGAATGCGGTCGAGCGCGTCGAGATCGACCCGGCCGTCGCCATCGACCGGGATCCGTTCGGTCGCCCAGGCCAGCACGCTGTCATGCTCGACCGCCGAGACCAGGATGCGGCGGCGGCCGAGGCCGGTCAGCGCCAGGGCGTTGGCCTCGGTGGCGCTGCCGGTGAACACCACCTGGGCCGGCTTGACGCCGGCCAGGGCCGCGACCTGCGACCGCCCGGCCTCGGCGATGCGCCGCGCGTCGCGGCCGTGGCGATGCACCGAGGACGGGTTGCCGGTGCCGTCCAGCGCCGCGAGCATCGCCGCCCGCGCCTCGGGCCGCAGCGGCGCGGTGGCGTTGTGGTCGAGATAGACGGGGGTCACGGCACGCGCCTCACTCGGCGGCGGCGGTCACGTGCTGGCCGGCGGAAAAGAGATGGCTGGAGCCGAGCACCCGGCGGTTGACCACATCCTCGACCGTAATCGAGGAGAGATAGAGGTGGATCTGGTTGCCCAGCTCCTCCCATAAATCATGGGTCAGGCAGCGGCTCTTGTCGCTGTGGCAGCCGAGCGGGCTGTGCTTCTCGCAGCGCGTCGCCTGGATCGGCTCGTCGACCGCGACGATGATGTCGGAGATCCGCATGCTGCTGCAGGGCCGGGCCAGCAGATAGCCGCCGCCGGGCCCGCGCACGCTGCGGATCAGGCCGCTGCGTCGCAGCTTGGCGAACAGCTGCTCGAGATAGGGCAATGAGATTTCCTGGCGGAGGGCGATGTCGGCAAGCGCCACCGGACCGTCCGCACCGTGCCGCGCCAGGTCGACCATCGCCATGACGGCGTAGCGTCCCTTGGTGCTCAAACGCATGTTCCGCGCCCCCAATAGCCCGACCTGCCCGTCGGACCATGCTTCACGCAGCCATGGCCCGGATGACCGCCGCACCCGACCGCCGGATGCGCAATCCGCGCCATGATCATCCGCCCGTGCCGGACAGGTATGTCCCAATCATCGCGAAGACGCTTGAACACTCAGGCCGTCCCGATGGTATACGAACATTTCGCGTGGATCGCGTGGACGGCGGTGGCCGTCACGGTCCACGACGTGGCAGGGTGAATGACCGCTTAGATATAGACATCCAAACCCGATGGTCAAGAAAGCCGCCCCAACGCGCCACCCGGTGCACCGCGAAATTTACGGCCGATGATCCGGCCCGCACCGTCGCAACCTCGAGGAGCTTAACGGTCGATGCCGGACGTCATCTTCAACGGATCCGAAGGCCGCCTCGAAGGCCGCTACACCCCGAGCAAGCGCACCAACGCGCCGATCGCCCTGCTGCTGCACCCCGACCCGCTGGGCGGCGGGACGATGTTCAACAAGGTCGTGCACACGCTGTACCAGACCTTCAAGAAGCATGAATTCACCGTCCTGCGCTTCAACTTCCGCGGCGTCGGCCGCAGCCAGGGCGTGCATGACCGTGGCGAGGGCGAGCTGTCGGATGCCGCGTCGGCGCTGGACTGGCTGCAGGCGCTGAACCCGAATGCCGAGGCCTGCTGGGTTGGCGGCTTCTCCTTCGGCGCCTGGATCGGCATGCAGCTGCTGATGCGCCGGCCGGAGATCGACGGCTTCATCTCGATCTCGCCGCCGGCGAACAAGTACGACTTCACCTTCCTGGCCCCCTGCCCGTCCTCCGGGCTGGTCGTCCAGGGCGACAAGGATGACGTCGTCCCCCATGAATCGGTCCAGAAGCTGGTGAACAAGCTGTCGCTGCAGAAAGACATCAAGATCGACTACCGGATCATCCCGGGGGCCAATCACTTCTTCACCATGCATGGCGACCAGCTGCTGGCCCATATCGACGACTACCTGACCAAATCGGTGAAGCTGACGCCGCAGAACGGCGGCTGACGCCGGGCTGCAGGCGGGGCCACCACAGACCGGGCAGAGGAGAAGCCGCATGCCGACGAGCGACGCCGCAACCCCGAACGCCGACCAGATCGCCTATTGGAACGAGAGCGGCGGGCCGGTCTGGGTCGAGATGCAGGCCCAGCTCGACCGCATGACCGCGCCGTTCAGCCGGCGCACCGTGGATGCGCTGGCCCCCGCCGCCGGCGAAGCCCTGCTCGACATCGGCTGCGGCAGCGGCGGCAGCACGCTGGAGCTGGGCCAGCTGGTGGGCGCCGCGGGCAAGGTGCTCGGCGTCGACATCTCGGTCCCCATGCTCGGCCTCGCCCGGCGCCGCGCGGCGCAGGCCGGCTCGGCCAATGTCGAGTTCCGGGAAGCCGACGCCCAGACCGCCGATCTCGGGACCGCCGCCTTCGACGGGCTGTTCTCGCGCTTCGGGGTGATGTTCTTCGGCGACCCGGTCGCCGCCTTCACCAACCTGCACAAGGCGCTGAAGCCGGGCGGCCGTCTGGCCTTCGTCTGCTGGCGCACCCTGGCCGAGAACGCCTGGGCCACCGTGTCGATGAACGCGGCGCTGCGCCACCTGCCGGCCCCGCCCCGGCCGGAGCCGGGGGCCCCGGGCGCCTTTGCCTTCGCCGACCCGGACCGGATCCGCACCATCCTCAGCCGCGCCGGCTTCTCGACCATCGCCGCCACGCGCTTCGACACCAAATGCGGCGTCGGCGACCTCGACCAGACGCTGGCCCTGGTGCTGCGCAGCGGCCCGGTCGGCGCCATGCTGCGCGAGCATCAGGACAAGCGCGATATCGTCGCCGTCGCGGTGCGCGAGGCCCTGGCGCCGCATGAAACCGTCGACGGCGTGCTGCTGGACGCCGCCGCCTGGATCGTCACCGCCACGGCCTGAGGCCCCGGCCGCTCCTCCCCGAGGGGAAGTTCGGTTTGAGGCACGGGCGGCGGACGTGCTACAGCCCTTGTCCCGATCCTCCGACCGACAGCCGACGATCATGACCGGATTCCGCTCCGACTTCCTGCGCACCCTCCAGGCGCGCGGCTTCATCCACCAGATGACGGATGCCGAGGGCCTCGACGCCCTGGCGGCGAAGGGGTCGGTCACGGGCTATATCGGCTTCGACGCCACGGCGACCAGCCTGCATGTCGGCAGCCTGGTCCAGATCATGATGCTGCGCTGGCTGCAGAAGACGGGCGGCCGGCCGATCGCGCTGATGGGCGGCGGCACCACCAAGATCGGCGACCCGACCTTCCGAGACGACGCCCGGCCCCTGCTCGACAACGCCACGATCGACAGCAACATCGCCTCGCTGCGAACCGTGTTCGCCAAGCTGCTGGATTTCGACCACGGCGCGATCATGGCCAACAACGCCGATTGGCTGGATGAACTGGCCTACATCCCGTTCCTGCGCGAGATCGGCCGGCACTTCACCATCAACCGGATGCTGAGCTTCGATTCGGTGAAGCTGCGGCTCGACCGCGAGCAGCCGCTGACCTTCCTCGAATTCAACTACATGATCCTGCAGGGCTACGACTTCCTCGAGCTGGCGCGCCGCCACGACTGCGTGCTGCAGATGGGCGGGTCGGACCAGTGGGGCAACATCGTCAACGGCATCGACCTGACCCGGCGCATTGCCGGGCGTGAGGTCTACGGCCTGACCTCGCCGCTGCTGACCACCTCGTCCGGCGCCAAGATGGGCAAGACCGCGGCCGGCGCCGTGTGGCTGAACGAGGACCGGCTGCCGGTCTACGACTACTGGCAGTACTGGCGGAACACCGAGGACGCCGATGTCGGCCGCTTCCTCAAGCTGTTCACCGAGCTGCCGCTGGACGAGATCGACCGGCTGGCGGCGCTTGATGGAGCCGAGATCAACGAGGCCAAGAAGATCCTGGCCACCGAGGCGACCGCGCTGGTGCATGGCCGCGACAAGGCCGCGGCGGCGGCCGAGACCGCGCGCCAGGCCTTCGAGCAGGGCGTGTCGGCCGAAGGCCTGCCGTCGGTCGACATCCCGCGCGGCGAGCTGGAGGCCGGCATCGCGGCCTTCCGCCTGTTCGCACGAGTCGGGCTCGCCACCTCGAACGGCGAGGCGCGGCGGCTGATCCAGGGCGGCGGCGGCCGCGTCAACGACGCCGCCATCGCCGACCCGGAGCAGACGATCGGCAGCGGCGAGATCGGCGCCGACGGCGTGGTCAAGCTGTCCGCCGGCCGCAAGAAGCACGTGCTGGTGCGGCCGGCCTGACGTAGGGGCTGCCGCACGGCCGTTGCGGCGACCCCGCGAACGGGGCAGCATCGCTTTCCTCAGAGAGCTTGCGGCGCGCAGGGACATCCGCCCTAGCGCGTCACGACAGGGAGCGATGCGATGATCCGACAGGTGGCGGCGGCGCTGGCCGTGGCAGCATGTGGCCTCGGTTCCGCAACCGGGGCGCAGGCCGCGTCCCGCCCCGCGGTCGAGGCGCCGGACGGCATGGTGGTGTCGTCGCAGCACCTCGCCTCCGACGCCGGGGCCGAGATCCTGCGCGCCGGCGGCAACGCCATCGACGCCGCGGTCGCCACCGGCTTCGCCCAGGCGGTGACCAACACCTGCTGCGCCAATATCGGCGGTGGCGGCTTCATGGTCATCCACCTGGCCAAAGAGAACCGCGACACCTTCATCAACTTCCGCGAGATGGCGCCGGCCGCCGCGACCAAGGCGATGTATCTCGACGCCGCCGGCAACCCGGTCAAGGGCGCCAGCCTCTACGGCTATCTCGCCGCCGGCGTGCCGGGCAGCGTGCTGGGCCTCGACAGCGCCCTGGCGAAATACGGCACCCTGCCGCGCGAGACCGTGATGGCGCCGGCGATCAGGCTGGCGCGCGAAGGCTTCATCCTGACCCGCGGCGACACCGACATCATCGATGCCGGCGCCGCCCTGCTGAAGAAGGACCCGGTGGCGGCGAAGATCTACTTCAAGCCCGACGGCTCCGCCCTGCAGCCCGGCGACCGGCTGGTGCAGCCCGAGCTCGCCGACACGCTGGAGGCGATCGCCAAGGGCGGGCCGGACGCCTTCTACAAGGGCCCGATCGCCGAGAAGGTCGCGGCGGCGATGAAGGCCAATGGCGGCATCATGACCGCCCAGGACCTCGCCGACTACAAGGTGACGGAGACGGATCCGGTCACCTGCTCCTACCGCGGCTACGTCTTCGTGTCCTCGCCGCCGCCCTCCTCCGGCGGCACCACGATGTGCGAGATCCTGAACATCCTGGAAGGCTACGACATGAAGGCGCTGGGCTACCATTCGGCGGCCAGCGTGCACCTGATGGTCGAGGCGATGCGCCACGCCTACATGGACCGCAACACCTATCTCGGCGACCCGGCCTTCGTGACCAACCCGCTCGACCGGCTGCTGAGCAAGGACTACGCGGCCCAGATCCGGGCCCGGATCCAGCCCGACAAGGCGACGCCGTCGAAGGACGTCCAGCCCGGCATCGCGCCGCATGAGAAGACCGAGACCACCCACTACTCCGTGGTCGACAAGGACGGCAACGCGGTGTCGGTCACCTACACCATCAACGGCCTGTTCGGCGCCGGGGTGATCGCGCCCGGCACCGGCTTCCTGCTGAACGACGAGATGGACGACTTCACGGTCAAGCCGGGCGTGCCGAACCTGTTCGGCCTGGTGCAGGGCGAGGCCAATTCGATCGCGCCGGGCAAGCGGCCGCTGTCGTCGATGGCCCCGACACTGGTGACCAAGGACGGCCACGTCGTGCTGGTGCTGGGCAGCCCGGGCGGGGCGCGCATCATCACCATCACGCTGCAGGCGGCACTGAACATCATCGACTACGGCATGCAGCCGCAGGAGGCGGTGAATGCGCCGCGCATCCACCACCAGTGGCTGCCGGACGAGGTCTTCGCCGAACCCTATGCGCTGTCGCCCGACACGGTGAAGCTGCTGGGCGAGATGGGCTACAAGGTCACCGAGCAGACGCCCTGGGGCGCGGCCGAGCTGATCGCCCTGCCGCTGCCGGTTGCCACGGGCGCCGCCTCCTCCGGCAATGATTCCACCCTCGGCGGCAAGATGAGGCCCGGCTTCGTCTACGGCGCCAATGACGACCGCCGGCCGGCGGGGCTGGCGGTGGGGGAATAGGCCGTCATCGGTCGCTGACGGGCGGCCGCGGTGGCGGCCGGCGTGGTGTCGGCGCCGGCGCCCCGCCATCCGACGGCGTCTCCTCGAAGAACAGGCGCCGCAGGAAGCCCGGCGCCAGTACCGAGAGCGGATTGACCGAAACCGATGGGTCGGCGAAGGAGCCGCGGATGGTGTAGGTGAAGGCGAACAGCCCGCCGCCCCCGCCGCCGGTCAGGATGTCGCCAAGCAGCGGGATCGAGCCGATCACGCTGTTGATGTGGTAGATCGGCACGATGGTGCCGGCCAGGTCGATGGTCTCGGCCTTCAGGTCGAGGATGCCGTCGAAGGCCAGGCCGAGGTCGCCGCCGGCACCGCGACCCTGCTTCAGCGTCACCCGCCGCTGGGTGGCCGCATAGGTGAAGTCGGCCTCGAGCCGGTTGAAGGTCAGCCCGCTGGTGCCGAACAGGTCCTGGATGCCCGAGGGCGAGGTCGCCGCCAGCAGCCGCGCCACCCCCGGCGCGTCGCGCAGCACGAAGCCGCGGGCGTCGAGCTGGCCGTCGATCGCCCCGGTCGTGCCGTTCCGCGTGCCGGTCGCCAGCAGGCTGCCGCCGGAGATGTTGTCGGCGATGTCGAGCACGCGCAGCGCCTCGCCCGCATCCTCGCCGCGCAGGGTCACGATCTGGCGGTCCGGCTGCCCCTGCTGCGGCGTCAGCCGCAGGTCGACCGGCTTACCGCCCGGCAGCAGCGCCGCCAGCGTCACGTCCTGCAGGTTGGTGGTGCGCCCGATCGCCCGGCCGCGCACCGACTTGAGCGACCGGTCCTTGCCGAAGACCAGTTCGCCGACCGCGAAGGTGGCGTCGATCTGCGGCCCGGGGGCACCGTCAGCGGCGGCGGCGTCCTGCGCGCCGGCGCTGCGGCGCTGGCCCAACAGGCCGGAGACGTCAAGGCGCGGGCCGTCGAGCGCCAGGCGGTAGCTGTCCGGCCCCAGCACCTCGACCTGGCCCTTCACCTGGGTCTGCCCCTGCTGCAGCGAGCCGATGTTGAGCTGCGCCAGGGACCCGTCGCGCGCGAAATCGGCGCTGCCGGAGAGCGCGATATCGCCGCCGGAGACGCTGAACTGCGACACCTTGGCGACGCGCGCCCCGGCCAGGGACAGCGTCACCGCCGCGTTCGCCTTGCCCCCGGGCGGCTTGGTCCAGCCGATCGGGTCGAGCGAGATCCGCGCATCGGTAAGGTCGAGCTTGGCGTCGAGCGTGCCGGTGCTGCCGCCCATCGCCAGGTCGAGATCGGCGACCACGGTGCCGCCGATCATCTGGATCTCCGGCAGGTGCAGGGCCGCGCGGGCGGCCGGGTCGAGCGTCACCTTGGCGGAGACCTTGGTGTCGACGGGGGAATCGTCGAAAGCTTCGTGCCAGGTGAACGCGACCGGCACCGTGTTGACCTGCGCCCGGCCGTCGAGCGTCATCCCGGCCTTGTCGAGCGCGAGCTTGGCGTTGCCGCCGCTCACGTCGTAGCCGGGCTTGACGGCGGTCACGCCGACATCGGTCAGGTCGCCGTCGGCCGCGAGCCGGATCTGCTCGAAGGTCAGGTCGGCGAGCAGCGAGAAGCCGAAGCGCAGCCGGGCGGCCACCCGCCCCGACATGCGGTCGGGATCCAGGCCCACCTTCTTGGCGTAGCCGAGCCGCGGCACGTCGAGCACCCCCATCACCGACTTCACCGGCCCTTCGATCGGGGCGTCGATCTCGATCACCTGGTCGTGCTGGTCTAGGCCGGTGATGGTGATGTCGGCAGGCTTCAACGCGATGTCGCCGATCCCCCCGCCGGCGGTGGCGATGCGCAGCAGCGACTGGTTGAAGCTGCCCGCGGCGTTGAGGCCGGTGATCTTCGGCAGGCCGTTGAAGTAGTTCACCGTCAGCCCGCGCGCCTGCAGGGTGCCGTCCAGCGACACCAGCGCCGCATTGGCGGGATCGGCCAGCGGCGCGCGCGCCTGCAGGCTGAACTCGGTCCGGTCGATCATGCCGTCGCGGAGGTTGGTGGTGATCCAGTCTCGGGCGCCGCTGGGCACGCCGGGCGGCCACAGGCTGTCCAGCAGGTCGACCGGCAGGCTGGCGACCGTGCCGACGATCGCCACCTCGATCGTGTCCTGTGGCGCATCGACCTGGCCGGACAGGGATATCCTGGGCCCGCCGAGATCGATGGTGAAGTCGTCCAGCACCAGGCGCCGCTTCGGCAGGTCGACCGACCCCGACAGGCTGGCCCGGGCGGCGCTGAACGGCGCGGTCCACAAAGGCGGCAGCATCAGCCGGGTATTGATGCTGGTCAGCGAGAACCGGCCGGTGGTCGGCTGGAACCGGGAATCGAAATCGACGTCGAGCCGGCCCGACACCGGGCTCTGGATCGCCTCCAGCGGCGCCAGCACCGGCGAGATCCGGGTCAGCGACGCCGGGGTCACGTTGGTGAAGCCGATCGCCGCCCGACCGCTCCGCCGGGCGCGGACATAGTGGATCTCGCCCGAGAAATCCGAGGCCCCGCCGACGGACACCACGGTGAGCGAGGCCCTGCCGTCGACGCCGGTCGCCGTCCGGCTGAGGTCGGCGGCGGCCTTCGGCGCATACCAGGTCTGGCCGAGCATGCGGTCGTCGATGCTGACGCTGCCGTCGACCACCGTCAGCCGCCGCAGCGACGCGATCGGGCTGGTGCCGCTGTCGAGCCGGGCGTCGAGAGCCGCCAGCAGGTCCTTGACCACATCCCGCGTCGGCGGCCCGGCTGGCGGCGGCGCGACCGGATCCGTCGGCGGCCCCTGGGGATTCGCCTGTGCCGCGCTGTCCAGGCCGAAGCTGAAATCGCCCTCGGCGGTGCGGACCACCCGCAGATGCGGCCGGATCATGTCCAGCCGCAGCGGGGCCACCTCGCCGCGCGCCAGCCGGGGCAAGCTGAGGTCGGCCGAGATCTCCGGGATGATGGCGATCGCCGTCCCGTCCTTCTGGCGCACCCGGACATTGGTGGCGGTCAGCACCAGCGGCCGCTGGAACCCGTCCCAGCGCAGCGAAAGACTGCCCAGCTCAGTGGTGGCGTTCTGGTCGGAGATCGCCTGTTCGACATACGGCGTCAGGCCGCCGATCTCCAGCGGCCCGGACGACAGCCGCCACGCCAGGGCGACAGCGGCGAGCGCGAAGCCGGCGACCGCCAGACCGACGATCTCCGCCAGGATCTTCAGCGCCCTCATCCCGAACGTTTCACCCCTGCTTGACCAGTACCCGCAGGCACCCGATGCTGCGCCCGCACCTTAGGCACTTGGAAAGCTCGATGCCACGTCTTGATGTCGCCTGGCCCGATGCCGTCTGGCCCCGCGCGGGCGACCCCGACCGCGCCCGGCGCGGGCTCGAACGTTGGGTTGAACGCGCGGCCGAGCAATCCGATCCCGAGCTTCGCGAATTTGCCGTGGCGCTGCCCTCCGACCCCGGCGGCCACGCCCTGCTGGAGGCGGTGTTCGGCGGCAGCCCCTACCTCACCGAGCTGGTGCTGAAGACGCCCGCGACGATCCGACGCTTCCTGGCGGAAGGTCCCGACGCGGCCGTCGCCGCCGAGCTGGCGACTTTGCGCGCCGAGCTGGCCGCCGAGACCGACACCGCCCGGCTGATGGCGGCGTTCCGCCTGGCCAAGCGCCGCACCGCGCTGCTGATCGCCCTGGCCGACATCGGCAGCCAGTGGCCGCTGGAGCGGGTGACCGCCGCCCTGTCCGACCTCGCCGACACCACCCTGGACCTCGCGATCTCGCACCTGCTGGCCCGCGCCGTGGGGCGTGGCCTGCTGCGGCCCGAGGCCGTGGCCACGCCCGACGCGTCCGGGCTGATCGTGCTGGGCATGGGCAAGCTCGGCGCGCGCGAGCTGAACTACTCCAGCGACATCGACCTGATCATCTTCTACGACCGCGACAAGGTGCCGACCGACCGGCCCGACGACCTCGGCCAGACCTTCACCCGGCTGGTGCGCGAGATGGTGCGGATCATGGAGGAGCGGACGGTCGACGGCTATGTCTTCCGCACCGACCTGCGGCTGCGCCCCGACCCCGGCGCGACGCCGCCGGCGGTGTCGCTGGAGGCGGCCGAGACCTACTACACCAGCCTGGCGCAGAGCTGGGAGCGGGCGGCGATGATCAAGGCCCGGCCGGTGGCGGGCGACAAGACGGCCGGCGACGCCTTCCTCGACTTCCTGACGCCCTTCGTCTGGCGCCGCAACCTGGACTTCGCGGCGATCCAGGACATCCATGCGATCAAGCGCCAGATCCACAGCCATCACGGCCACGGCGTCGTCGCCATCGAGGGCCATGACCTGAAGCTGGGCCGCGGCGGCATCCGCGAGATCGAGTTCTTCGTCCAGATGCAGCAGCTGATCTTCGGCGGCCGCGAGCCGAAGCTGCGGCTGCGCGGCACCATCGCCGGGCTGACGGCGCTGGCCGAGGCCGGCCGGGTGGACCGGGCCACCGCCGCCAGCCTGGCCGAGTGCTACCGCTTCCTGCGCCGGGTCGAGCACCGCATCCAGATGGTCGACGACCGCCAGACTCATGCGCTGTCGGAGAACCCGGCCGAGGTCGACGCGCTGGCGCGGTTCCTGGGCTTCCCCGACCCCGCCGGTTTCCGCACCGTCCTGACCGACACGCTGCGCCTGGTCGAGGGCCGCTACGCCGAGCTGTTCCAGGAGGAGCGGCCGCCCGAGGGCAGCGTCGCCCTGGTCTTCGCCGGCGCCGACGACCACCCGGGCACGGTCGAGACGCTGCAGCGGCTGGGCTTCGCCCGCCCGCCCGAGGCGATCGCCATCGTCCGCGGCTGGCTGCACGGCCGCTACCGGGCGCTGCGCAGCGACCGGGCGCGGACACTGATCAACAGCCTGCTGCCCCGGCTGCTGGCGATCGTCGGCGCCACCGCCGACGCCGACGCCACGCTGCAGCGGCTGGATGGCTTCCTGGGCCGGCTGCCGGCCGGCGTCCAGCTCTTCTCCTTGTTTAACATCAACCCAGAGCTCCTTGATCTCCTTATAGATATACTCGGATTTGGCGGCCGGATAGCCGATTATCTGACGACCCATGCCGGCCAGCTGGAGGCGGTGCTGGCGCCGGGCTTCTTCACCACCCTGCCGGAGCAGGACCGGCTGGAGGAGCGGCTGGGCAGCGAGCTGGCGACGGCGCGCGACTTCGAGGATTCGCTCGACGTACTGCGGCGCTGGACCAACGACCAACGCTTCCGCGCCGCGGTCCACATCCTGCGGCGGCTGTCGGAGACGCCGTCCTGCGCCGCCTTCCTGTCCGACGTCACCGAGGTGGCGCTGCGGGCGCTGACGCCCCGGGTGGAGGCGGAGTTCGCGCGCCGGCACGGCCGGTTCCCGGATGGCGGCATCGCCCTCCTCGCCCTCGGCAAGCTCGGCGGGCGCGAGATGACCATCCGCTCCGACCTCGACCTGATCATGATCCATGACGCGGGGGCGGATCAGGTGTCGGACGGCGACAAGCCGATCGGCCCGATGGTCTACTACACCCGGCTGATCCAGCGGCTGGTGTCGGCGATCACGGCGCCCACGGCGCAGGGAGCCCTGTTCGAGGTCGACATGCGGCTGCGCCCCTCCGGCAATTCCGGGCCGCTGGCGACCAGCCTTGACGCCTTCACCGCCTATCAGCAGGGGGAGGCCTGGACCTGGGAGCACATGGCCCTGACCCGGGCCCGGGTGATCCTGGCGCCGGAGCCGCTGCGCCGGCGGATCGAGGCCGAGGTCCGGGCCGTGCTGTGCATGAAGCGCGACCCCGACACGCTGCGCCGCGACATCGCCGAGATGCGCGGCCGGATGGCCCGCCAGCGCGACACGGCGGACATCTGGAACATCAAGCATTTCCGCGGCGGGCTGGTCGATATCGAGTTCATCGCCCAGCACCTGCAGCTGCTGCACGCCGCCGAGCATCCCGACATCCTGCACCAGGCCACGGCCGAGGCGCTGCGCCGCATCGCCGCCGCCGGGCTGCTGCCGCCCGACGAGGCCGAGGTGCTGCAGCGGGCGCTGGCGACCTGGCAGCGGCTGCAGGCGTTCCTGCGCTTCGCGGTGGAGGACAAGTTCGACCCGGCCGACGCTTCGCACGCCATGATCCAGGGCCTGCTGCGCGCCATCGGCGAGAACCGCACGGCGCCGCCCGAGGACCTCGACGCCGCCGTGGCCGGCATGCAGGAGCAGGCCGCGGCGGTCATGGCCATCTTCGACCGGGTGATCGGCCCGCCCCCGCCGCCCCGGGACGAGCCGGCGAAGGCGTAGGCAGCATGCTGAGGTCAGCCGGCCTCGCCGTATCGACGGGCTTGCCGAATGACGGCCGGCGTCCTAGGTCAGAGCGCAGCGAACCGCGTGTGGAGACATCCGAATGACTGTCGAGATCGGCGAGCCCGCCCCCGACTTCACCCTGCCCAAGGCCGGCGGCGGGACGGTCTCGCTCTCGGCCCTCAAGGGCCGGAAGGTGATCGTCTACTTCTACCCGAAGGCGGACACTTCGGGCTGCACCAAGGAGGCCTGCGGCTTCAACGACGCGCTGCCGGAATTCAGCGGCGTCGATGCCGAGATCATCGGCATCTCGAAGGATCCGGTGCCGGCGCTGAACAAGTTCGCGGCGAAGTACAGCCTGACCTTCACCCTGGCCTCGGCCAAGGACGACGACACGGTCGAGCGCTACGGCGCCTGGGTCGAGAAGTCGATGTATGGCCGGAAGTACATGGGCATCGACCGATCGACCGTCCTGGTCGACGAAACCGGCGTCGTGCGCGGCCTGTGGCGCGGCGTCCGGGTGCCGGGCCATGTCGAGGCGGTGCTGGCCGCCGCGAAGGGTTAGGTCCCCCGCGAGGTTGGGTTCGCGGGCTCGCAACACCCGGTTCTTGCGATTGGTCGAACAGCCAATTCCCAAGCTTGCTGCTTAATCGGTTGCCGGCAGCCAATCCACAAGGGGAGTGCGCTCCGCAGATGCCAATCTTAACGGAAGGTCGTGGCCAAGGCCCAAAGTCAGGCCGCCGCCACCGCCTCCCGTCGCGCGTTCCTGCGCAGCATCTCGGCAGGCACACCGAAGGTCCGGAGGAACGCTCGACGCATGCGTTCGCGGTCGGCAAAACCCGTCTCCTGCGCGACGACGTTAACCGTGTGCCGCCCTTCTTCAATCATGAACCTGGCCGCCTCCAGCCGAAGTTGCTCGACGGCCTTAGCCGGGGACTGGCCCGTCTCGGCCAGAAAGGCGCGGCTGAACTGGCGGGGACTGAGGTTGGCGACGTCCGCAAGCTCCTCGATCGTGAGCGGGTTCCGGAGATTTTGACGAATATGCGCCAGGACCAATTCGATGCGATCGGATTTCGGCGTCATATCAAGGAGTGCGGAATGCTGTTTTTGTCCGCCCATCCGACGCTGGTTCATGACCAGAAGCTTGGCGACCATCTTTGCGGTTTCGGGACCAAGATCGTTGTCGATCAGCGCCAGAACGAGGTCGATCCCCGCGGTCATGCCAGCCGAGGTCCAGATCGGGCCATCGTTGATGAAGATCCGGTCCTCTTCCGTTTTGACGTCGGGAAACCGGATCCTGAAGCTCGCTGCATGGGCCCAGTGCATCGTCGCGCGCCGGCCATTCAGAAGGCCCGCCTCAGCAAGCACAAATGCGCCGCTGCAGATGGAGGCTGTCCGCCTGGAGGCCTTGGCGGCTTCTCGGACGAACGCGATCACGCTCGCATCTGAGGGCGGCATTTCCATCTCGGTGATCGAACCCACGATGACGGTGTCGAAGGCGGGATCTCCGAATGCCTCGGTTTCCAGCATCATTCCCGAGGAAGACCGAACTGGACCGCCATGTTCAGACAGCAAATGGATGTCGTAGCGCTGGTCAGCCGGGGGCAGGTTCACGATCTCGAACGCCGTCAGCGCCGCTAGGCTCATCAACTGGAATCCGCGCGGCACGATGAAACCGACCCGATGCATATTCACTCCTAGTGTCCGAAATTCATATGCTACCCGAAATTAATGCCATCCACGAGGTGTGTTCGGAAACAGCCGCTCGGCGCTCGCGAGCCAGCTTCGTTAGGCTCGTGCCGATCCATGTCACGAATGGTGGCAAGAACGACCTACGCTGATCCCGCCAAAATCGCTAATACATAAGCAACACACAGATCTCGTTCTGCCTAACCAGGTTGTTGCTCATCTTCTGAGTAATAAAGGAAGCGTCTGTTCGGCCGCCATCAACTCGAGTGCTATGGCCAAGCTGCCGAGTGCTCGCCGGGCACGGCTATTCCTGGACCTCTCTGGAGGCGGATCGTGTTGCGGCACCAGCGGCCAATCAAACGCCTACCTCAACTCTTCCGCGAGGAAGAAAGGATGATGCATGTCTTCTGATCACATCGCATTCACCGAGCACCGTATTCCGCGAGGCGAGGGACGCGTCTACGCTAGAGACTATGCCGGCACCGGGCCGGCTTTTGTGCTTATGCACGGCTTCCCCGACAACCTGCATATCTGGGATGACCTGATCCCGCACTTGGTCGCGAGCGGACGTCGCGTTGTGACGTTCGATTTTCTGGGCTTCGGCGCCTCCGACAAACCCGCCGCCGCTGCGTACAGTTTCAATCAGCAACTGGGTGACCTTGAAGCGGTCGTAGAGAGTCTAGGCCTGGGGAAGATCGTCCCGGTCGCTCACGATTCCTCCGGTATGGCGACTCTCAACTACGCGCTCACGCATCCGGAGGCCGTCGACTCCGCGATCATGCTCAACTCGGCCTATAGCGAGGACTCCACTTTTCTTTGGCCAGAGATGATCACGCTCTTTGCGACCCGGAGCATCCAGCCCCTGGCCATGGCGATCGCCCAGAGCCCCGAACAGTTTGGCTGGCTGCTGAGATGGCAGCAGAAGAAATTCCTGGACGCTTTGCCCGAGGCGCAAAAGCCCCATTTCAGCGCGTTCATCGGTTCGCTGATCAGCGACAACTTCATCGTCCAACCTGGCGCCGGGCCTGCCTTCGTACAGTTGGCCGCGGAATTCTTCGATGAACATGCCAGAAACGCCCAGCATCTGACGGCGCTCAAGGCGTTGGATATTCCGGTCAAACTGATCTGGGGACAGTTCGATCCTTACTTCCCCGCCGCCATGGCCGAGCGGCGCCAGTCTCAGCTCAAGAATGCGTCCCTCACCGTCATCCCGGCAGGCCATTGGCTGCAGGCCGACGAGCCCGCGCAAGTGGCGAAGGCGATGCTGTCATGAGCCGCGTCCTCGACAAGTTCGCTGTGAACGCGACCCGCTTGAGTAGGCTCGCCTGCATCGGCGTCCTCGTTGCGGTGCTCGCAGCGATCGGGCCGGCCGCTTCGTTCGCTCAGTCGGCGCCGCCATCCTCGGGCCTCGACGTTCCGACAACCAAACTGTTGGCGATCGGCACCTTCACGGCCAAGGGGACGCCGGAGCAATGGAAGCCGCTCCTCCCCGCCGAAGTGCGCGACACGGTACGGCTCTATCTCGCTGGGAAAATCGACCAGTGGTACCTCAAACAGGACCAGAGCGGCGTGGTGTTCATGATGAACGTCACCGACCCAAACGAGGCTCTGGAGCTTCTTGGCAAGTTTCCCTTCGGCCAGGCGGGTCTGATGGAATTCCAGATCATCCCGCTCGGCCCGATCGCGCCGCTTCGCGTGCTTTTAGCCGAGCCTGCGAAGTAGTTCGCGGCGTTCCAGACCAATCTATCAAAAGGAATTAGCAAAATGCCCAACAACAAGAATCCGCGCGTTCATGCCGAGATACTGCCCGCACTTGCCGCCGTCGTCGTTCCGACGACCAAGATCCTGGCGATCGGCTCGGTCACGGCCAAGGGCACGCCCGAGGCGATCGCGCCGGTCCTGCCCCACGAAGTCCGCGCGACGGTTCGCAACCATCTCGCCGGAAAGATCGAGCAGTGGTTCTTCCAGACCGAGGGCTACGGCGTCGTCTTCATCGTGAACGCCACCAGCACCGCAGAGGCCCACGAACTCCTGGAGAAGCTTCCTCTCGGCGTGGCCGGCATGATGGAATTCGAGCTGATCGCTCTCGGGCCGCTCGCCCCGCTCGCCATGCTCATCGGTGAGCCGCCCCGCTCGTGATGTGATCCGCGGGCCTCGTTGGAAGCCTGGCAGCGCTCCAGGCTCCATCGGGATCGCCTTCGTCAACTTCGTGACTGCTCGATCGTCAACCGATCTCGAACCGCAATTCGGGACCCGGCGGAACCATGTCGCGGCGGAGCGACGACGACATCAACAACCCGCCAATAAGGACCCGCCGCGATGCCTGTTGTCAAAGCCGCAGCCGTGCAGCTCAGTCCCGTTCTCTACAGTCGCGAGGGCACAGTCGGCAAAGTCGTCAAGAAGATCCTCGAGCTTGGGCGCCAAGGTGTCCAGTTCGCGACCTTCCCGGAAACGGTCGTTCCCTACTATCCCTATTTTTCCTTCGTCGAAGCGCCTTATTTGATGGGCGCGGAACACTACAAGTTGCTCGATCAGGCGGTGACCGTGCCGTCCGACGCTACCCGCGCGATCGCCGAGGCCGCCAAGCAAGCTGGCATGGTCGTCTCCATCGGCGTCAACGAGCGCGATGGCGGCACGATCTACAATGCGCAACTCCTGTTCGATGCCGACGGCACGCTCATTCAGCACCGCCGCAAGATCTCCCCGACCTATCATGAACGCATGGTCTGGGGTCAAGGCGATGGCTCCGGCCTGCGCTGTGTCGACAGCGCCGTTGGGCGCATCGGTCAACTGGCCTGCTGGGAACACTACAACCCGCTGGCCCGCTATGCCTTGATGGCGGACGGCGAACAAATTCACTCGGCCATGTATCCCGGGTCGTTCGCCGGCGACGGCTTCTCCGAACAGATCTCGGTCAATATCCGCCAGCACGCATTGGAGGCCGGGTGTTTCGTGGTCTGTGCGACCGCCTGGCTGGACGCCGAGCAGCAAGCCCAGATCATGAAGGACACCGGCTGCAGCATTGAGCCCATCACCAGCGGCTGCTTCACGGCGATCGTCTCGCCAGAGGGCGCATTGATGGGCGCGCCACTGCGATCGGGCGAAGGCGAGGTCATCGCCGATCTCGATTTCCGGGCCATCGACAAACGCAAGCGCCTGATGGATTCGCGCGGTCACTACAGCCGTCCGGAACTGCTCAGCCTGCTGATCGACCGCACGCCAAAGTCCCATGTCCATGAGCGCAGCGCGCATCCAGCGCTGGAATCCCTCGACCGGGCCGATCGGCCGGAAGAGGCCGGATCGCGTCCGGCAATGGCGGCAATCTCATGACCTCACGCCGGCATCTCCTTGTCGCTGGCGGCGGTCTCGTCGCCGCGCTCGACCTCCCGAAAGCGGCGCCTGCGGACGCGACGAAAGTCGCCAGCCCACCAATCCGCTCACAAAGGATCAAAGCCATGACGACCGCGATAATGAAAGACGGCGCGAATATCTACTTCAAGGACTGGGGCGCCGGTCCGGTCGTAACCTTCTCCCATGGCTGGCCGCTCACCGCCGACGCCTGGGACGCCCAGATGCTGTTTCTGGGGAGCCACGGCTTCCGCGTCATCGCCCATGACCGACGCAGCCATGGTCGATCGGACCAGACCTGGACCGGCAACGACATGGACACCTATGCCGACGATCTCGCCACGCTGCTCGAGACGCTCGACGTCAAGGGCGCAACGATGATCGGCCATTCGACCGGTGGAGGCGAGGTCGCGCGTTATATCGGCCGCCACGGCACATCGCGTGTGTCGAAAGCAGTCCTGATTTCCGCAGTGCCTCCCCATATGGCGCAGACGCCGACGAACCCAAACAGTGCGCCGATGAGCGTGTTCGACGGCTTGCGGTCGAGCCTGGTCGCCGATCGGGCGGGGTTCTTCAAGGAACTGGCGATGCCATTCTTCGGCTACAACCGTCCCAACGTGAAGGTTTCGCAGGGCCAGGTCGACTCCTTCTGGCTTCAGGGCATGATGGGCAGCCTCCAAGGCGAGCATGATTGCATCAAGGCCTTCTCCGAGACCGATTTCACGGATGATCTCAGGAAGATGACGATCCCGACCCTGCTCCTGCAGGGCGATGATGATCAGATCGTTCCTATCGACATTGCCTCCCGGCGTTCGGTGAAGATCCTGCCGAACGCGAGCCTGAAGGAATATGCCGGCGCTCCGCATGGCATGTGCGTCACCCATGCCGACCAGGTGAATGCAGACCTGCTCGCTTTCCTCAAAGGATGACGGGGTGAAGCAGTTGCCGATCGACCTACGGACGACAGTCGTCGCGGCGTGACGATGCATATTCATTCTGAGCGAGGTGGAAGATGAACGAGGTGGAGCATAAACGTCCGATCCTCGTGACCGGCGCTGCCGGCCGGATCGGCTCCGTGGGACGCATGGTCACGGAGCTCCTTCTCACCCATGGGTTCCGAGTACGGGCGCAGGTTCGTGTGAACGACGAGCGCGCGGCCATGTTGCGGGATCTGGGTGCCGAGGTCGTGGTTGGCGATCTGCTCGACCTCACGGCGGTACATCGGGCGATCGAGGGGTGCGAACGTCTCTGCTTCGTGATGTCGGTCTCACCGGGCTACCTCGAGGCGGCCGCCAACGTCGCAGTTGTTGCCAAGCACCACGGCGTGAAAGCGTTCGTCAATCTCTCCCAGATGACCGTCAAGGAGATGGATATCTTCAATACGACTGCGAGCCCGCAACAGAAGCAGCATTGGCTGGCAGAACAGATACTATCCTGGTCCGGACTGCCGGTGGTGGAAGTTCGACCAACGGCTTTCATGGAGGGGCTATTCCTTCAGATCGCCAAAGCGGTCTCCATGCAGGACAAGCTTACGGCGCCCTTTGGAATGGGGAAGAACTCGGCCATCGCTGCAGTCGATGTGGCTCGAGTGATCGCCGAGATCTTGAGTGATCCCACCGAGCATATCGGCCAGACGTACCATCTAACCGGGCCTGTTTCGCAGGACATGGACGCGGTCGCACGCGAGTTCTCGGCCGCGCTCGGCCGCACGATCTCGTATGTCGACGTTCCGCTCGATGTCATGAAGGGGCAACTGGCCGCCTTCGGAATGCCGCCGCATGTCGTTGCTCACGTGGCGACGATGGCCCAGCTACATCAGGACAACCGGTACGATCGATTCAGCAACGATGTCGAGCGACTGACCGGCGTGCCGCCGATAAGCGTTCGGGCGTTCGTGCAGAAAAATGCACATGTGTTCGCACCGGTCGTGCCTTCAAGCACGGAATAGGCTCGGCATCGTAGACTTCGCAGACAAGCGTGGTTGCGTGGGCGCGAACCCAATCTACGGCTGGCCTCAGAACGCGTAGGCGTCCATCGCCAGCGCGCCCATGGTGACGCTGGCGTGCAGGCGCGTGCCGGAGCCGTCGCCGGCGCCGAGGGCGACGAAGAACGGCAGGAAATGCTCGTCCGCCGGGTGGTTCTTCACCGCCTCCGGCGCCAGGCGGCGGTAGTTCAGCAGATCCTCGGTGCGGCCCTCGGCCACTGCCGCGGCCACCCAGTCGATGAAGGCCTGCGCCCAGGGCGAGACCGGCGCGTCCGGCCCGCCATGCCAGTCCAGCGCCCGCAGGTTGTGGGTCAGCGACCCCGAGCCCACCACCATCACGCCCTCGTCGCGCAGGCCGCGCAGCGCCTGGCCGACCGCGTAGTGATGCGCCGGATCGCGATGCGGCTGGATCGACAGGGTCGCGACCGGGATGTCGGCGTCCGGATACATCCGGCGCAGCGGCACCCAGGTGCCGTGGTCGATGCCACGGCGGTCGTCGATCGCCACCGGCAGGCCGGCCGCGGCGATGCGTTCGGCCGCCAGCCGGGCCAGGCCGGGGGCGCCCGCCACGGGGTAGCGGATCCGGTACAGCTGTTCCGGGAAGCCGTGGAAGTCGTGGATCGTCTCGGGCTGCGGTGCGGCGCCCAGGGTCGGCACCTCGGTCTCGAAATGCGCCGAGGCAATAAGGATGGCGTCGGGCCGCGGCAGGGTCGGGCCGAGCGTGTCGAAGAACCGCCCTGCCGGCTCGTCCGACACCGACAGCATCGGCGAGCCGTGTGAGACGAAGAGCGCGGGCATCGTGGTCATGATGGAGCTCCGGACATACGGTGCCGGCCTGGGCCGGGCACCCTTGGACTGAGGTTACGCGATCGGGCGCGGCAGCGTGGAGGCTGCGATGATCGACATATTGATCGCTGCGCCAGAACAAACAATCCCGCATGGCAGCAAGAGATTGTTGATGCTAGCGTGACAATCCCATGGACCGCCTCGCCACGATGGACCTGTTCGTCCGCATCGCCGACGCCGGCAGCTTCGTGGCGGCGGCGGAGCAGCTCGGCCTGTCCCGGGCCCAGGCCAGCCGCGCCATCCTCGACCTCGAGGCCCGGCTCGGCACCCGGCTGCTCAACCGCACCACCCGCCGCCTCAGCCTGACCGAGGCCGGCACCGCCTTCTACCACCGGGCGCAGCGCATCACCGCCGATGTGACGGAGGCCGAGGAGGAGGCCGCGGCGCTGCATGCCAGGCCGCGCGGCCTGCTGCGGGTCAACGCGCCGATGAGCTTCGGCGTGCTGCAGGTCGCCCCGGCCCTGACCGGCTATCTCGAGCGCTATCCCGAGGTCTCGGTCGACCTGACCCTGAACGATCGCGTGGTCGACCTGCTGGAGGACGGCAACGACCTAGCCATCCGGATCGGGCGGTTGGCCGATTCCTCGCTGATCGCGCGCCGCTTGGCGCCGTGCCGCCTGCTACTGTGCGCCGCGCCGTCCTACCTCGCGGCCCATGGCACGCCGGCGCATCCGGCCGCATTGGCGCAGCACCGCTGCATCGCCTACGCCTATGGCGCCAACCGCGACGAATGGGTGTTCGACGGGCCGGAGGGCGAGGTCCGCGTCCGGGTCGGCACCCGGCTGCAGGTGAACAACGGCGACGCCATCCAGGCCGCGATCCGCGAGGGCTACGGCATCGCCCGGCAGCCCGACTTCATTGCCGCGGCCGATCTCGTCGCCGGCCGGGTGGTGCAGATCCTGCCGGAATGGCACCAGCAGGATATCGCGGTCTATGCGGTCTACCCGCCGGCCCGCACGCTGTCGGCCAAGGTGCGCAGCTTCGTCGACTATCTGGTCGACCGCTTCGCCGACCCGCCTTGGGCCTTGCCCCCGCTCGACAGCGGCGATTGAAGCCGGCAGTCTCGCGGCTTCCGCGAGAGCGCGATCGCGCTCTCCACTTTGAAGTGGAGCCGGATATCCGGCTCCGGCGAGGCCCGCATGACCAAGACCGCCGCCGACATCGTCGATTTCGCCGCCGCCCGGTCCGAGGACACGACCTACCGGCCCGATGCCGCCAAGGTGCTGGCCGGCGACCCGCTGCAGACGGTGCGCAACTTCTACGACGACCCGACCGGCCAGTTCTCGGCCGGGATCTGGGAGGGCGCGGTCGGCACCTGGCGGATCAACTACACCGAGGAGGAGTTCTGCCACCTGCTGTCCGGCACGGTGGTGCTGGCCGACGCCGCCGGCGCCAGCCACCGCTTCGAGGCCGGGGCCAGCTTCGTCATCCCCGCCGGTTTCACAGGCACCTGGCAGAACCTCTCCGCCGCCCGGAAGCTCTATGTCATCTACGAGCGCAAGGGCTGACCCCTACAGCTGGCGCAGGAACCCGATCATGGCAGCGCTGACCTCCTCCGGCCGCTCCTGCTGGGTCCAGTGGCCGCATCCCGCCAGGATGACCGTCTCTCGCAGGCGCGGCACGGCGGCCGACAGGTTGGACAGCACGGCGCCGATGCCGCGGAACGCCAGCACCACGTCCCGGTCGCCGGCAATGAACAGCGCCGGGACCGTGACCCTGGCGTCTTCGAACGGCGCCAGCAGGTCCCAGTTCCGGTCGATGTTGCGGTACCAGTTCAGGCCGCCGCGGAAGCCGGTCCGGGCGAATTCCCCGGCATAGACATCCACATCGGCTTCGGTCAGCCAGGGCGGCAGCGGGATCGTCTCCGCGCCGATGCCGGCCGGGACGAAGCCCCGATCGCGGGGGATCATCAGGACATGCCCTTCCGCCGCGGGTGAGGCGTCCGGAATCGGGGCATCCCCTGAAGCGTTGAACAGCGAAAGCTTCAGGGTCAGGTGGACATCGCGCTCCAGGTTGGCCTCGGCCACGCCGGGAGCCTGGAAGTAGCGCTGGTAGAACAAGGCATCGTCGGCTTCGGGCACGGTCCGGGTGGGATGAACCTGGCCGCGCGGCAGATACGGGACGCTCAGCCCGATCACGCCGCGAAACCGGTCCGGCCGCAGCAGCGCGGCGTGCCAGGCGACCGGGGCGCCCCAGTCATGGCCGGCGATGACCGCGGTCTCGGCGCCCAGCGCGTCCAGCAGGCCGACCATGTCGCCGACCAGGTGGAGCAGGGTGTACTGGTCGATCGCCTCCGGCCGGTCGGTCCGGCCATAGCCGCGCATGTCGGGCGCCACGGCGTGGAAGCCGGCCGCGGCCAGGGCCGCAAGCTGGTGGCGCCAGGAGTACCAGGATTCGGGGAAGCCGTGGCAGAGCAGCACCAGCGGCCCCTCGCCCTGCTCCGCCACATGCATGCGGATGCCGTTGGTCTCGACCGTCCGGTGGGTTGGCCCGGCCAGGATTGCGCTCGTGGCCATCATGCCTCCGCCATTTCCGCTTCCACGCGCCGGACGAGCTCCGGATCCCGCAGCCGGGCCGGGGATTCCGCGAGGTGGCGGACCGAGACCGCCAGCCGGTGGATCTCGGGATCGCGGGCCGCGATCCGGTACAGCGCCGCGGAGAATTGCAGCGACTTCTCGAGATCGGCCGGCGGGGTGCCCCGGGTCAGGGGATGGACGAAATCCGGGGTGGCCGACATCGACCAGGCCGCGGCGATGGAGGGCTGCACCCTGGCGAAGTACGCCTGCCCCAGCCCGGCGAGCGGATCGCTCTCCCCCGCCCGCGCCCGAAGCAGGTCCTTGAGGACGCAGGCCTCCAGGGCGGCCATGGCCATCCCCTGGCCGTAGACCGGGTTGAACCGGCAGATCGCATCCCCGATCGGCACCAGCCCGCGCGGAAAATCCTTCAGCCGCTCGTAGTGCCGCCACGAGCTCTCGGGGAAGGCGAAGCGATGGACCTTGTCCAGCGGTTCGGCGGTCTTGAGCGCGTCATACAGCGTGGAGGTCCGCAACTGCCGCAGCAGCTCCAGGAAGCCGGTATGGTCGGCCGACGGCGCGGGGGCGTGCCGTTCGCTGACCAGGACCATCAGGCGATCGCCTTCGACCTCGAACACGTATCCGGTCTTGGTGTCCGACGTCCCGTCGGGGAAGGTCATCGCCGCCTTCCAGTCCCGGGCGCGGCGGGGCGCCGCAAAGGTCGTGGTGGCGTAGTGGATGTCGATGCCGACATCGGTCTGCTCCACCTCCGGCCAGCCGCCGGCCTTGAGCAGCGACAGCGTCAGGGCGCCGCGTGCCGAGGCATCGACGATGAGATCGGCGGGGAGAACTCCCTCGACGCCGTGGATCCCCCGGCACCGGACGCCGCCGACCGTGCCGTCGTCATCCGCCAGGATCTCCAGGACGCGGCAGCGCTCGTGCACCGTGACGTTCGGCAGCCGCCGCAGCCGGCGCGCCAAGGTGCGCTCGAGCAGCGGCCGGGTCATGGTGAAGCCGAGCATGCCGAGGTCCCGGCGCGGAAAGGGATCGTAGCCCGGAATCTCCAGGCGGTCCTCGAGGCCGACCCGGACCGCCACCGCTCCGGCCTCGGCGAGATCCCGATCGAAGCCCGGGAACAGGGTGGAGAGCGCGCGCTGGCCGCCGCCCAGCAGCCCGTGCAGCTGCGTCGATTGCGGCGCTCCGGTCCGGGGACCGAGATCGGGGGGAAGCTCGTCGCGCTCCAGCACGGCGACATGCTCGAAATGGTCGGAAAGCGCCGCAGCGGCCGCCAGCCCGGCGATCCCGGCGCCGACGACGATGGCATGCCTGCCCAGTCGCGTGTCCAATTCACCGTCTCCTCATCGATTGCTGCGATGAGGGTCGGGGACGGCGGTTACTGCGTGGTTTCACCGGCGCCGGAGAAGGGTTACCGCTGCAACCCCGACGGCCAGCCTCACGACACCGGCTGCTCCGGCTGCACAGGCGTCGGGCGCATCGCTATTAGGTTGCAAGATAAAACTGGATCGGCTATCAGGCATAAGGTTGCATTATAAAACCGATCAGCCGTAGAGGAGCCGCGGATGAAGCTCGAACCCGGAACGGAGCTGGTCGCCGAGACCGACGCGACGATCGGCACGACGGAACGTCGGCCGGGGACCACGGGCACCGCCGTGGCCGACAAGATGCCCCGCTCCCTGGTGCTGCTGTTCGCGGTCGCCTGCGGCCTCAGCGTGGCGAATGTCTATTACGCGCAGCCGCTGCTCGACACGATGGCGCAGGATTTCGGCATCGCCCGCGCCTCGATCGGCATCGTCATGACCGCCACCCAGATCGGCTGCGCCCTCGCCCTGCTGCTGGTGGTGCCGCTGGGCGACCTGCTGAACCGCCGCCGGCTGGTGATCGTCCAGCTGCTCCTGCTGGGCCTGACCCTGGTGGTTGTCGGCATCGCGCCGGGGCAGCCCATGCTGCTGGCGGGCATGGTCGCCGTCGGGCTGCTGGGGACGGCGATGACCCAGGGGCTGATCGCCTATGCCGCCACCCTGGCGGCGCCGGCGGAGCGCGGGCGCGTGGTCGGCGCGGCGGCGAGCGGGGTGGTCGTCGGCCTGCTGCTGGCGCGCAGCATGGCGGGGCTGCTGGCCGACCTCGCCGGCTGGCGCTCGGTCTATTTCGCCTCCTCGGCGCTGGCGGTGCTGATGATCGCCGTGCTGTCGCGGATGCTGCCGCGGCAGGCGCAGCCGACCGCCGGCCTGTCCTATCTGCAGCTGCTGCGGTCGATGGCCACCCTGCTGGTGCAGGAGCGCGTGCTGCAGGTCCGCGGCGTGCTGGCCATGCTGATGTTCGCCGCCTTCAGCGTGTTCTGGACCTCGCTGGTGCTGCCGCTGAGCGAGCCGCCGCTGTCGCTGTCGCACAGCGCCATCGGCGCCTTCGGCCTGGTCGGCGCCGTGGGCGCGCTGGCCGCCGCCCGTGCCGGACACATGGCCGACCGCGGCCTCGGGCAATGGACCACCGGCCTGGCCCTGGCGCTGCTGCTGGCCTGCTGGCTGCCCATCGGCTTCGGCCTGCAGTCGCTGTGGGCGCTGATGCTCGGCATCATCGCGCTGGACCTCGGGGGCCAGGCCATCCACGTCACCAACCAAAGCATGATCTTCCGCACCCGGCCCGAGGCGCACAGCCGGCTGGTCGGCTGCTACATGCTGTTCTATTCGGTGGGCAGCGGCGCCGGCGCCATCGCCTCGACCCTGGTCTATGCCTGGGCCGGCTGGGCGGGGGTGTGCCTGCTGGGCGCCGGCATCAGCGCCGCGGCGCTGCTGTTCTGGGCCCTGACCGCCCATCTGACGCCCGCCGCACGAGGCATCGCCGCCGGGCTGGCCGATCAGTCCGCCAGCGGCTCGTAGAAGGCGGCGGCGAACCCGGCGAGGTCGCGGGCCGGGACGTTGAAGGGCCGCTTCAGCTTGGCCCGGAAGTAGCGCCGCACCAGCGCGTGATAGATCGGGACCGGCGGCCTGCCCTCGCGCGCGCATTCCCATTCGAACCAGCGCCGGCCGGCGCCGACATGGCCGATCTCGTCGGTGTAGATGCGCTGCAGGATGCGGGCGCTGTCCGGGTCGCCGGCCCGCTCCAGCCGCTCCACCGTCTCCGGCGTCACGTCGAGGCCGCGCGCCTCCAGCACCAGCGGCACCACCGACAGCCGGCCGAGGAAATCTTCCGCCGTCTCCTCCGCCGCCTGCCACAGCCCGTCATGCGCCGGCAGCGCACCGTAGGAGGAGCCGAGCTCGCGCAGCCGCCGCGACAGCAGGTCGTGGTGCAGCGCCTCCTCGTCGGCGACCTTGACCCAGTCGTCGAAGAAGCCCCGCGGCGTCTCCGCCGTGGCGAAGCGGGCGATCAGGTCCCAGCTGAGGTCGATCGCGTTCAGTTCGATATGGGCCAGGGCGTGCAGCAGCGCGATCCGCCCCGCCTCCCCGCCCAGGCGGCGCTTGGGCATGTCGCCCGGGCGCAGCAGCTCAGGCCGCGCCGGCCGGGCCGGCCGCATCGGCGGGCGGCGCGTGCCCAGCACCGGGATCGCCCGCTGGCGCCAAGCCTCCGCCGCGGCATGGGTCAGGGCGATCTTGTCCTGCGGATCCGCCGCCTCGAGGATCTGGACGGCGCTGTCGACGAGCGATGGCAAACGATCTGTCCCGGATGTGTGTCGGCCGCCCAGTGCTGATCCAGCCAGCGGCCGGGGTCAAGGGGCAGTGGGATGCCTGATCTGACCGATGATGCTACCCTGCGGCAGCCGCTTCGCTCGGCTCTCTCTGTGCAGCATGATCGATCCGGAAGCTTGGAACACCTCCTTCAGCATCGTCCGCCCCCCCGTCCTCCCGAGCGATTGCAGATCATCGGCCACGGCCCCGCCCCAGGGTCCGGCCGGTCGATATCGGCCCGCCTGCGCGGCTTCGCCTGCCTTGCCGCCACGGTGCTGCTGACGCTGGCCGCCCCCCCGGCCCCGGCCCGATCCCCCGTCCCCGATGCGGATCATGCGGCGGCGGTGGAGCAGGAGGTGCTGGGCATCCTGAGCTACACCCGCTGGCCGGCCGAACCGCCAGAGCTGCGGCTTTGCGTCGTCGGATCGGCCGACTACGCGGACGACCTGCTGGCCGGCGCCACCCAGGCCTCCGGCCGCCCCGTCCGCTCCCGCCGGCTGACGCCCGGCGATCCCCGGATCGGGACGGAGTGCGATGTGGTCTATCTCGGCGCGCTCGGCGAGGCGGAGCGGCGTCCGCTCTATGCCCAGCTGGTCGATCGCCCGATCCTCAGCATCAGTGAGCGGGACGCATCCTGCACGGTGGGCAGCATGTTCTGCCTGCAGATCGAAGACACCCAGATCTGGTTCCAGGTCAATCTGGACTCGGTCGCGCGCAGCCGCGTGCGGATCAATCCCAAGGTGCTGCAGCTCGGCCGCCGCCGGACGCCGGCGCCATGACGCGCCCGCCCGCTCCAGTCCGGAAGCCCCGCCCCGCCCTGCGCAGCGTGCTGCGGCGGGCCCATTTCGGCGTCGCCCTGCTGGCGGTGGTGCTGGCCGGGCTGACCCTGACCATCGCCGGCTTCGTCGTGCTGCATGTCTATGCCAGCAACAACCTGCAATTGATCGCGACCTCGATGAGCTACACGGTCGAGGCCGCGGTCGTGTTCGACGACCGCGGCGCGGCCGAGGAGGCGGTGGCGCTGATCGCATCGCCCGAAGAGGTGGCGGAGGCCACCATCCTCGACCCGCAGGGCCGGGTCCTGGTCTATTGGCAACGACCGCCGGGCGGGTCGTTCGAGGCCCTGGAACAGCGGATGGCGGATCTGGTCTTCCCCGGCCCGGTCCTGGCGCCGATCAGCCATGACGGGGCGGAGATCGGCGTGGTCCGGCTGCGCGGCAGCGCCGTCGGGCTGCTGCGCTTCCTCGGCCTCGGCGTCGCGGTCGTGCTGGCCTGCCTCGGCCTCAGCACGGTCGGGGCGTTGTATCTGTCGCGCTCGCTTCAATCCGGGATCGTTGGCCCGCTGCAGACGCTGGCCGATGTCGCGCATGCGGTCCGGCGCGACCGCGCCTTCGGCCGCCGGGTGCCGCCGGCCGCGATCGCCGAGCTGAACCAGCTGGGCGATGACTTCAACGCGCTGCTGGCCGAGCTGGAGTCCTGGCAGGACCATCTGCAGCGCGAGAACGCATCCCTGGCGCACCAAGCCAGCCATGACAGCCTGACCGGCCTGCCGAATCGCGCCGTGTTCGAGGACCGGCTGGACCGCGCCATCCGCGACGCCGGGCGGGATGGCGGCCAGGTCGCGGTGCTATTCCTGGACAGCGACCGCTTCAAGGA
Organism: Inquilinus ginsengisoli; assembly: GCF_031453975.1. Classification (NCBI taxonomy): domain Bacteria; kingdom Pseudomonadati; phylum Pseudomonadota; class Alphaproteobacteria; order Rhodospirillales; family Rhodospirillaceae; genus Inquilinus; species Inquilinus ginsengisoli. The sequence goes on along the minus strand of NZ_JAVDPW010000006.1, from coordinate 205,962 downwards.
TACCAACGACCGTCTGGGCCATGCCGCCGGCGATGCCGTCCTGGTCGACATCGCCGATCGGCTGCGGGCCCGGCTGCGCCCGGGCGACCTAGTGGCGCGGCTGGGCGGCGACGAATTCGCGGTGATGCTGGCACCGTTGCAGGAGGCGGCGGAGGCGCTGCGGATCGCCGACGACATCCTGGACGGCATGGCCAAGCCGATCCGGTTGCCGGATGGCGAGACCGTCGCGGCGTCGCTGAGCATCGGCGTTGCGCTGTTCCCGGATCATGCTCGGGATTCAACGAATTTGATCCAAATTGCAGATTCTGCGATGTATCTCGCCAAGCGGTTGCAGCCCGGCAGCCGTCGGCTTGCGGGAGACGACGACCCGGGCCGTCCAGATGTGGAGTCCCGAATTGCCTGATATCTCCCGCCGTGCCGCCACCCATTTCGCCCTGTCTGGCCTGCTGACCGCCGCCCTGCTACTCGCCGGCTGCGCCTCCGGCCTCACCGCGGCCCAGATCGCCGTGCTGAAGCAGGAAGGGTTCGAACCGACCGATGGCGGCTGGGAGGTCGGCATCGCCAGCAAGCTGCTGTTCGGCACCAATGAGGCGACGCTGGCTGAGGGACAGCGCGAATCGATCGGGCGCCTTGCCCGGTCCCTGCTGTCCGTCGACATCCAGCGCATGCGGGTCGAAGGCCACACTGACGACTACGGCACCGACGACTACAACCTCGACCTGTCGCAGCGGCGGGCCCAGGCCGTGACCGACGCGCTGGTCGCCGCCGGCATGCGCCCGGAGAACATCCAGGTGCGCGGCCTGGGCAAGAGCGCGCCGGTCGAGGACAACCGCTCGGCCGCCGGCCGGCGGGAGAACCGGCGGGTGTCGATCATCGTGTCGAACCAGCAGTGACCTGCAGCCGCGGTCAGGCCGTGCCGGTCATCACCGCCGCGAACTGCTCCAGCGCCCAGTCGACCTGGTCGCGGGTGATCACCAGCGGCGGCGCGATTCGGATGGTGTCGCCATGGGTGTCCTTGGCCAGCACGCCGCGCTTCTGCAGCGCCTCGCAGTACCGGCGGGCGCCGCCGGCCTCGGGGTGCAGCTCGACCGCCAGCATCAGGCCGCGGCCGCGGACCTCGCGGATCAGGTTGCTGCGCAGCCCCGCGAGACCGGCCTGGAAATAATCACCCTGGGCCTGCGCGTTCTCGATCATGCCCTCGTCGACCAACACCTTCAGCGCCATGCGGGCGACGGCGCAGGCCAGCGGGTTGCCGCCGAAGGTGCTGCCGTGCTGGCCGGGCTTGAGCACGCCAAGCACCTCGGAGTTCGAGAGCACGGCCGAGACCGGGTAGAAGCCGCCGGACAGCGCCTTGCCGACCAGGGTGACATCGGCCTCGATGCCCTCATGCGCCTCGGCCAGCAGCTTGCCGGTGCGGCCCAGGCCGGTCTGGATCTCGTCCAGGATCAGGGTGACGTTGTGCCGGGTGCACAGCGCGCGCACGGTCTTGAAATAGCCGTCGGGCGGGATGATCACCCCGGCCTCGCCCTGGATCGGCTCGACCAGGAAGGCCACGGTGTTGGGGGTGATCGCGGCCTCGAAGGCGGCGGCGTCGCCGAACGGCACCACCTTGAAGCCGGGCGCGAACGGCCCGAAATTGCCGCGCGCATCCGGGTCGGTCGAGAAGCCGACGATGCCCAGGGTGCGGCCGTGGAAATTGTCGGCGCAGACGATGATCTCGGCCTGGCCCTGGGGCACGCCCTTGACCTCGTAGCCCCATTTGCGGACGGCCTTGACCGCGGATTCCACCGCCTCGGCGCCGCTGTTCATCGGCAGCACCTTGTGCGAGCCGGTCAGCGCCGCGATCTCGTCGTAGAACAGCGCCAACTGGTCGTTGCGGAAGGCGCGCGAGGTCAGGGTCAGCTTCTGCGCCTGCTCGACCATCGCCGCCAGGATCCTGGGGTGGCAATGGCCCTGGTTCACCGCGGAATAGGCCGAGAGGCAGTCGAGGTAGCGGTTGCCGTCGACATCCCAGACCCAGACGCCCTCGCCTTTCGACAGCACCACGTCGAGCGGCTTGTAGTTGTGCGCGCCGAGGCGGGCTTCGGTCTCGATGAGGCTGGTTGCCGTGGCCATGATCCTGTTCCCTGTCTTGTCCGTTCCCGTCCCAGCCGCGTGTCAGAGTGACAGCGACGATGCCCGCTCCAGCGCCCCGGCCCGGTCGATGATCTGCCGGCCGAACAGGCTGGAGACCAGGTCGACCAGCAGCAGCGCGCTCTTGCCCCGGTCGTCGAGGAACGGGTTCAGCTCGACCACGTCGAGCGACCCGACCAGGCCGCTGTCATGCAGCATCTCCATGATCAGATGCGCCTCGCGGTAGGTGGCGCCCCCCGGCACCGTGGTGCCCACGCCCGGCGCGATCGCCGGCTCGAGGAAATCGACGTCCAGGCTGACATGCAGCACGCCGTTGCGGGCCGCGACCTTGTCGATGATCCGGCGCATCAGCACCGAGACGCCGTATTCGTCGACCAGCCGCATGTCGAACACCTCGACCCCGCGGCGGCGCAGCAGCGCCCGTTCCTCGCGGTCGATCGAACGGGCGCCGAAGATGGTGAGATTCTGCGGGTCCAGCCGCTCGCGCGGCTCCGGCCCGAACACGTCGTCCAGCCCCGGCTCGCCGCATAGCAGCGCCGCCGACATGCCGTGCATGTTGCCCGACGGCGTGGTCTCCGGCGTGTTGAAGTCGGAATGGGCGTCGAGCCACAGCACGAACAGCTCGCGCCCGGCCTCGCGGCTGTGGCGCAGCACGCCGTTGACGGAGCCCATCGACAGGCTGTGGTCGCCGCCCAGGAAGATCGGCAGCACGCCTTCGTTCATCAGCGCATAGGCGCGGTCACTCAGGACCCGGGCCCAGCCCGCGATTTCCGGCAGGAAGCGCATCTGCGGCGTCTCCTGCAGCTCCGGCAGCGGCCGCGGCGCCAGGTCGCCCTGGTCCTCGACCTCGAAGCCCAGGCCGCGCAGGCTGGGCAGCAGGCCTGCGGTGCGCAGCGCGGCGGGGCCCATCACGGCGCCGCGATGCCCGGCCCCGACCTCGACCGGGGCGCCGACCAGGGCGATGCGCGAGGGCCGGTGCTCCCGGTGGTCGGTCTGGGTTGCGTCCATGTCCTGCCGTCCCTTGCCCTGTGGCGTTGACCAGAGCGGGGATTATCGGCCGGATCGGGGGTGACATAAAGACGGCATGGTGACTAATCTGATCACCGTATTGCGCAAAGTGCTAAGGACTCCCGACCAGAATGGACGATCTCGACCATCGGCTGCTGTCCCTGCTGCGGGCCGATTCCCGCAGCCCGGCCTCGACCCTGGCAGCGACGCTGGGCGTGTCGCGCGCCACGGTCCGGGCCCGGATCGACCGGCTGGTCGACACCGGCGTGATCCAGGGCTTCACCATCGTGGTCAAGGCCGGCAGCCAGCCGCATGTGATCCGCGCCATCACCCTGATCGAGGTGGAGGGCCAGGCTGCAGACAAGGTGATGAAACGGCTGCGCGGCTTCCCCGAGGTCCGGGCGCTGCATTCGACCAACGGCCGCTGGGACCTGGTGGCCGAGATCGAGACCGACACGCTGGAGGCGTTCGACCAGACCCTGCGCCGGATCCGGCAGGTCGAGGGCATCTCGGTGACCGAGACCAGCCTGATGCTGTCGTCGATCCAGACCCGGACGGCCGCTGAATAGCGCCGCCGCGCGCTTTTCCCGCAACCTTCCGCATGCGGCGGCGTTGAACAAGCCCTCCCACTCGGTTAGGGATTGCACCAACCGATCCAACGCATCGAGGAAGAGACGCACGATGAGAATCAGTCCGCGCGTGCAGAAGATCCTGTCGAACTACGACAGCGAAAACCCGGGCGTGAAGGCCCGGCTCGCGCAGCTCCTGATGAACGGCCGGCTCGGCGGCAGCGGCAAGATGGTGATCCTCCCGGTCGACCAGGGGATCGAGCACGGCCCGGCCCGCAGCTTCGCGATCAACCCCGGCGGCTACGACCCGTTCTACCACCACCAGCTGGCGATCGATGCCGGGCTGAGCGCCTATGCCGCGCCGCTGGGCCAGCTCGAAGTCTCGACCGGCAAGCTGTACGGCCAGGTGCCGACCATCCTGAAGCTGAACCACTCCAACAGCCTGTCCCGCCTGAAGGAAGACGCCGACCAGGCGATCTTCGGGTCGGTCGAGGACGCGCTGCGGCTGGGCTGCACCGCCATCGGCTTCACCATCTATCCCGGCTCGGACCAGGGGCTGGAGCAGATGGAGGAGATCGCCGAGTTGATCCGCGAGGCCAAGGCGGTCGGCCTGCCGACGGTGCTGTGGTCCTATCCGCGTGGCGGCAACATCACCAAGGACGGCGAGACCGCGATCGACGTGGTGGCCTATGCCGCCCATCTCGCCAGCCAGCTCGGCGCCCATGTCATCAAGGTCAAGCTGCCGAGCGCCTTCATCGAGCAGAAGGAGGCGAAGAAGGAGTTCGACGGCGCCAAGATCGCGATCGGCACCCAGGCCGAGCGCGTCGCCGAAGTCATGCGCTCCTGCTTCGCCGGCCGCCGCATCGTCGTGTTCTCCGGCGGCGCCGCCAAGGACACCGCCTCGGTGCTGGACGATGCCCGCGCCATCCGTGATGGCGGCGGCAACGGCTCGATCATCGGCCGCAACTGCTTCCGCCGGCCACGGGAAGAGGCGCTGGAACTGCTCGACACCATCATCCGCATCTTCCAGGGCAAGGAATAACCCCCTGACCGAGTCCCGCCTCTATCTCGCGATCCCGCCGGACCTCGACCCGGCGGTGCTCGCGGCCGCCCTCGGCGCCGGCGACGTCGCCTGCGTCGAGCTGGCGGTGCCGGCCGATGCCGCCGCGGCCCGCGCCGCGGTGGAGCGGTTGCGCGACATCGCCCAGGCCGCCGGCGTCGCCTTCCTGCTGCGCGGCGACGCCGCGCTGGCGGCGAAGGCGCAATGCGACGGCGTGGTGGTCGACCCCGCCGGCTATGGCGCAGCGCGCAAGGCCGTCGGCGGCCAGGCGATCGTCGGCGTGGTGGCCGGCACCAGCCGCCACGAGGCGATGGAGGCGGGCGAGGCCGGGGCCGACTTCATCGGCTTCGACGCCGATCCGGAGATCGTGTCCTGGTGGACCGAGATGATGGAGATCCCCTGCGTCGCCGCCCTGCCCGACGCCGATTTCCGGCGCCTGGCGGCCGAGGGCTGGACCGACCCGCAGGCCGCCGCCGCCGCCGTCCGCGCGCTGGGCTGAGCTCGGCCGCGGCGGGCCCCGATCCGCCGGATCCGACCGCGCGATCGTGCGGTCGATCAACGAGATCGGCCACGATCTCGGCACTGGAACCGTCGCCGAATCGGCCGAAGATGCCGAGACGTTGGCGATCGTGCGGGAGCTCGGCATCGACCGCGTCCAGGGCCATGCCATCGGCCCGGTGCTGCCGCCCGATCGGATGGTTTGACGCCGCAGTCCGGAGATCCCATGCGCGCCCGCTTCCTGCTTCCCCTGCTCGCCCTGTTCGCCACCACCCCGGCCCTGGCCGAGACCGCGCCCAGCTTCGACTGCGACAAGGCTGGCACCGCCGTCGAGAAGGCGATCTGCGCCGACATGACCCTGTCCTGGCTGGACCACACCATGGGGCGGCTCTACGCGGCGCTGCAGGGCAGCGGCGGCACCAAGTTGCGCGACAGCCAGCGCGCCTGGCTGGCCGACCGCAACAAATGCCCCGCCGAGGGCCGCGCCAACTGCCTCAGCGGCCAGTACATGACCCGCTTCGCGGCCCTCGCCGCCGGCTACGACAAGGGCCGGATCGCCGGCGTCTACACTTATCTCGACGGCAGCGGCGCGATGACCGCCATCCCCTTCCCCAACGGCACGCTGGCCGCCCGGATCGACACGGTCGGCGCCGGCCCGGCCTATCCGGTCTGCATGGTCGAACTGGAGGATGCGCCGCTGGGCAAGGCCGGCGCCCGCTGGACCGACCCGGACTCGCCGATGGGCGACGACAAGCACTGCTCGATCGGCCTGAGCTTCAGCAATGGCGCCGCCGGCATCGAGGACCATGGCTGCGAGGTCGCCTATTGCGGCCTGAACGGCAGCTTCTCCGGCCGGTACCAGAAGAACTGAGCGGGCGGGCTTCAATCCACCCCCTCCACTGTCATTGCCCGGCTCGACCGGGCAATCCAGGGGCCACCAAGCACCGCTTTGGCCGCCCCTGGATGCCACGGTCAAGCCGTGGCATGACAAGTGAGGGTGGGCGCCTGGCCTACCCTACTGCACCACCTTCAGCGTCCGTCCCGTCCGGCCGCGTCGCGCGGGCTGCGGGGCCGGGGTCTCCACCTCAGCAATAGGCGTCTCCGCCTCGGCGGCGAAGGCCGTGCGCATCTGCTCCAGCCGCAGCTTGACCTCGCCCGCGACCGGGCCGGAGGAGGACACCACCGCCTCGATCACGCCGAAGGCACGGTCGCGGGTCGCGGCGTCCTTGGGCAGCAGGTCCGGCAGCGCCGCCAGCGCCTCCTCGGGCAGCCAGCGCATGATCAGGTACTGCTCGCGCACCGCTTCCTTGAACTCGGCCAGCGAGTCCCAGTGCCCGGGCAGGCTGTCGTCGTAGAGCTGGCGCAGCGTGGCGAAGCCGCGCTCGTCGACCGCGCGCATCGGCCAGATGGCGTAGAGCACGGCGCGCAGCACCGCGGCGCGGATGTCGCCCTCGGCCACCTTGCCGCGCAGCCCGTCGACCACCTCGTCGATCTCGCGGCCCCGCGGCGGGCGGCGTTCGGCCAAGGTGCGGTCGTCGATGCCCAGCATCGCCTGCAGCACCGGGTTGCCGTAGACGGCGTAGAAGGTGCTTTCGATCCAGCGGTCGCGCATGTCGCGCCAGCCGTCCAGCATGGTCACGATCTGGTTCGACATCAGGTCCTGGAACGCCAGGAACGGGTTGTCGGCCGCCGCCGGGCGCCGGTGCTCGCGCACCTGCTCGGCCGCCATCGCCACCGGCAGCATCGCCGGGTTGCGGTTGGAGAACAGCGAATACTGCAGCCGCAGCGGGCTTAAGCGCCGCCCCAGCTCCGCCGCAGGCTCGCTCGACGCCGCCCGGATCAGCGGGCGCAGGGTGCTGCCGTAGATCTTGCTGTTGATCTCCGACACCCGGGCCGCGGTGGCGAAGGCGCGGTCCTCCTCGGTGTTGTTGATGCCCAGCGCGCGGATGTCGTTGACGCTGCGCACCTCGAACCGCACCACATGGTCGCCGCGGATCAGGTCGGCGTTCGGGTCGTCCGGCTGCATCTCGGTGATGACAGCCTCGTAGAGGCCGGGCGCCAGCACGTCGATCAGGTCGATGTTCTGGATGAACTGGTTGTGCTCCTTCGCCGCGACGCGGCCCGAGACGAAGATGCCGAGATGCCCGATGTCGTCATGGATGGCGTAGATGATGGTCTGGCCATTGGCGACGATGTCGTCGGTCGAGTCGTAGAGGTCCAGGATCCAGCCCAGCGCCTGCTGCGGCGGGGTGATGTTGTCGCCCTGCGAGCAGAACACCACGATCGGCGACTTGATGTTGCGCAGGTCGATCTTGCGCCCGTCCGAGGTCGCCAGCTGGCCCGCCGCCAGCTTGTCGCCGACGAACAGATCCTCGGTGATGGTCTCGATCTCGTTGGCGTTCAGCAGGACATAGCCGCCCCACCACTTCTCGAAGCTGAGGTAGCGCGGCACCTCGGTATCGATCTTGGTGTAGAGGTTGTACTGCTTGGACCACAGCGTGTTTGACGGGTTCAGGCTCTCGAAATTCTGCACCAGATGGGCGCCGTCATAGCGGCCATGGCCGAGATCGGCGCTGAGCGCCGCCGGCCAGCCGCCGCCGGCGAGGCCGCCGAGATAGCGCATCGGGTTCTTGCCGCGCGGCCCGTCCCAGTAGGACAGCGGCGCGCCGGCCAGGATCATCGGCCCGACGATGTCGGGCTTGATCGCGGCGAGCATCGCCAGGGCCCAGCCGGCCTGGCAGTTGCCCATGACGCAGGGCTTGCCCTCGGCATTCGGGTGCCGCTCCGCCACCAGGCGCAGGAAGGCGGCCTCGGCCCGGCCGATATCCTCCAGCGTCTGGCCCGCCGCCGGCACCGGCAGGAAGCCGATGAAGTAGCAGGGGTGGCCGGCGCGCAGGGCGCGGCCGATCTGGCTTTCCGGCTTCATCCCGCCGATGCCCGGCCCATGGCCGGCGCGCGGATCGACGATGACGAAGGGCCGCTTGTCGGGGTCGACCGTCACGCCCTCGGGCGGCACGATGCGGACCAGCATGTAGTTGCAGGGCCGCTCCAGGCTGCGGCCGTCGAGGATGACCTCGAACTCGTAGGACAGCACATGCGGCGTCGGGTCTGCCGCGTGTTCGAGATACTGGTTGCCGCGCTGGCGCAGCACGTCCCAGAACAGCACCGTGCGCTGTGCCGCATCGACCCAGTATTCGGCGGCAGACGCCCAAGGCTCGGCCCAGGCGGCACTGAGCGCGGCGCTCCGGTCGGCGGTACCGGTCATGATAACCCGTCCTCTTCCTTCGGTTGCGGATGACCATCCCATGACGCGAGGGGCTTGATACCCTTCTGCACCGTCACGGGACTCAGCTGGTCGCTCCGCCCTAAGTCAGACGATATAGCATATTTTACGGGTTACATCCGGTCCGGAACTTCAATTCCCAACAGGCCGAGCAGCTGTTCCAGCTGACGCAGCGTCAAAGCCGTGAGTCCGAGCCAGGAAGCGCGGCGCGCGGCGTCGGTTTCGCTCAGCACATGGCAGGCATCGTAGAAACGACTGAACTCGCGCGCCAGGGCGTAGGCGAAGTCGCACAGCTCGTTCGGCGCCCGCTTGTCATAGGCATTGCGGACCGCGTCCGGCAGCTGGGCCAGCTGCAGCATCAGCGCCCGGTCGCCCTCGTTCGCCGCCGACAGGATGGTGCCCGGCGCGTCGCCCTGCCCCTCCGCCCGGCGCAGCAGCGACCGGGCGCGCACCGCCGCATATTGCAGGTAGGGGCCGGTCTTGCCCTCGAAGCGCAGCATGCGGTCGAGGTCGAAGACGTAGTCCGAGGACGGGTTGTTCTGGAGGTCGGCGAACTTCACCGCGGCGATGCCGACCCGGCGGGCGATCTCGCGCCGCTCCTCCTCCGGATAGCCTTCGGCCAGATGCGCCTCTTCCAGCCGCTTCAGCCCGATCTCGGTGGCGGTGTCCAAGAGGTCGTACAGCTTCATCACGCCGCCGGCGCGGGTCCGGAACGGCTTGCCGTCCGGCCCGTTCATGGTGCCGTAGCCGAGATGCTCCAGGTCGGACCGGCCGTTCAGCCCGGCCTTGCGGGCGGCGCGGAACACCTGCTCGAAATGCAACGACTGGCGGCGGTCGACGACATAGAGCCCCAGCGCGGGGTCGAGCGACCGGCGCCGGTCGATGATGGTGGCGAGGTCGGTGGTGCCGTAGGTGACGGCGCCGTCCGACTTGACCAGGATCAGCGGCGGCATCTCCTTCTTGTCGCTCTCTTGAGCGATGCGGACGATGACGGCGCCGGCGTCGGTCTCGGCCAGGCCCCGGGCCTGGAAGTCCGCCACCATCGGCTCGATCAGGTCGTGGACCGCGGCCTCGCCCTTCCACAGGTCGAAATGCACGCCCAGCGCGTCGAACTCCCGCTGCATCCCGGCGATCGAGACGTCGATGAAGCACTGCCACAGCGCGCGGTAGCCGGGCCGGCCGGCCTGCAGCTCGGCGGTCGCCTGGCGGCTCTCCTCCATCCGCGCCGGATCGGCCTTCGAGGCCTGGGACGCGGCGGGGTACAGGACCTCGAGGTCCTCCATCGTCACCGGGCTGGTATTGGGATAGGGGCCGGTGAAGTCGGGGTCGAAATAGGGCAGGTCCGGCTGGCGGCGGGCGATCTCGCTGATCACCATGCCCATCGGCGTGCCCCAGTCGCCCATATGCACGTCGCCGATCGCGTCGTCGCCGACGAACAGGAACAGGCGGCGCAGGCTGTCGCCGATGATCGAGGCGCGGAGGTGGCCGACATGCATCGGCTTGGCGATGTTCGGGCCGCCATAGTCCAGCACCACCCGGCGCGGCGGGTTGGCCAGCGGCACGCCCATCCGCTCGTCCTCCGCCTGGGCGTCGACATGGGCGGCGATGGCCGGGTCGGTCAGCGACAGGTTGATGAAGCCCGGGCCGGCCAGCGACACATTGTCGAAATCCGGGTTCGCCTGCAGGCGCTTGGCCACCTTCTCCGCGATCTCGCGCGGGTTGGCGCCGGCGCGCTTGGCCGCCGGCAGGGCGCCGTTGCACTGGAACTGCCCGAGATCCGGGCGGTTCGAGACGGTGACGATGCCGAGTTCGGGCGGCAGCCCCTCCGCGGCGAAGGCGGCGGCGACGGTTTCGGTCAGCTTGGCGGCGAGCGAGGACATGCGGGCAGGTCTTTCCGGGCTATCCGCGGGTTTTAGGGTCCACGCGCGCTCGAGGCAAGGCCCGCCCTGCCGTTGACCCCCGGAGAGGCCGGAGCCACCCACTCACCCCCATTCGTCATTGCGAGCGCAGCGAAGCAATCCATCGGGCCGCTCGTGCGGCGCTATGGATTGCTTCGTCGGCTTCGCCTCCTCGCAATGACGAAGAGGGAGGGCGCTCAGAGAGAGGCCCGGTACCCCTCACCCATTCCCCGCGGCGGGGGCGTCGGGGCGGCGGCGAGGCGGCCGAGGGCCGCGTTGATCCGCCCCATCAGCGCCGCCTTCACCGCCCCGACATCGGATAGCGGAACCGGCGCGCTGACCGTCAGCTCCACCACCCCGGCCCCCGGCTTGGACAGGTCGACCAGCCGGGAGACGGCGACGCTGGGCTGTCCCCTTCGACTCGCTTGGGGGCAGCCGGACGGACGCGCCGGCCGCCCATGGCGAATGCATGCCGGAGCCCCCGAAATACTGAAGGCCCAAGAAAAACACGGCGAAGATCATCGAAATGCCACGAATCCTATTGAAACAATTGCCCGGTCGATGCAGTCCGACGGGACGGGGCTGGGGGAAGACGCCATGAATGCAGGTCGCTGGTCGCAGGTCTTGAGCCTGGTCGTCTTCCTCATGGTGCCGCAGGCCTGGGCGCAGCCCGCCGCGCTGCCCACCCGCCCGGATGCGGCGGCGACCATCGACCAGGACAAGTTCCCCACCGCCGGCCAGCACGACACGCTGCTGCATGTGCTGCAGCCCGGCCGCTTCTCGATCCGCGTGCGCAGCCAGAGCGGCGTGGCGCTGCAGCTGGTCGACATGCTGACCGGCCCGTCCGAGCCGTCGGGCGAGGCCGGCGCCACCGACGGGCGGCTGGACGCGCTGCTCGATATCGGCACCTACAAGCTGCGGCTGTTCGGCGCCAAGGCGGCCGAGGGGGAGGTCGCCCTGTCGGTGGCGCCGTTCAAGGACGACCAGCCGCCCAGCCTGCGGCCGCGCGACGGCGCGGTGGTGAGCGGCGAGCTGGCCGACCTGCAGCAGCGGTCCTACTGGTTGATGGTCGACGGCCCGGCGCCGCTGCGCCTGGAGGCCGCCGGCCGCGGCCTGGCCGATCTGCGCTTCTGGCTGAACGGCACCGACCTGGTGCCGCAGACCGGCCGGCTGCGCACCACCGAGCCGGTGGCGGGCCACCCGATGACCGACATCGTCTTCGAGGGCGCGCTGGAGCCCGGCGCCTATCTGGTCACCGCCTATGGCGGCCCCGCCGCGGTGTGGGCCGACGGCAAGACCGAGCAGCCCTTCCACATCCGCTTCGGCGCCTCCGACGCCCTGGCCGCCGGCTGGATCGGCGGCACCATCGGCCCGTTCGGCCGCGACCTGTACCGCATCGGCAATGCTGCCACGACCTACCGGCTGGACCTGCCGGCGGCCGCGCCGGCCGGCCTGCGCCTGTATGACGGCATCAACGCCCAATCCGGCGCCGGCATCGACCGCAAGAGCCGCGAGCCGACGGTGTCGCTGTCGGCGGGGGCGCAGAGCACCGGCGACCGCGTGCTGGAGGTGACCGGCGCCGCCGGCCAGGCCTTCCAGCTGCGCGCGATCGAGACCCCGGGCAGCCGCGAGCTGTCGCAGGCCGGGGATTGGTGGCTGTCCGCCCCGACCATCGGCTTCGGCGGCGACGAACTGCCCTCCACCCTGGCGGTGATCCGCTCCGACGGCGCCGACAAGCCCAGCATCACCGTCGCCAGCAACGCGCCGCAGATCGGGCCCGGCCTGGCCTGGCGCCAGCGCTTCAACCTGCGCGGCGCCAGCACGCTGCTGCTGCAGGTCACCGCGCCCGGCCCGGTCACGGTGCGCAGCGACGGCCCGACCATCAAGCCGGCGATCACCTATCCCAACGGGTCGCCCCTGCCCGCCCGCACCAACGGCGCCGCGCCGCAGGTGTGGGACCTGGCGGCCGGCTGGTACCTGCTGCGGCTGGACCCGGTGGGCGGCGCCAGCGGCATCCTCGACCTCACCGTCGGCCCGCCGGGGGTGGTTCCGCCCGATTCCAAGCCGATCCAGCCGGCGGCGCCCGTGGTCGCGTTCGGGCAGCGCACCGTGGCGTCCGGCCAGACCTTCTACCTCGTCCAGAACGGCGGCCCCGGCACCTCGGCCGGGCTGTCGGCCCGGCCCTCGCCGCCCGACCTGGCGCAGGGGCCGCTGACCGTGACCCAGGCGGCGGGCGAGGCGGTCACCGTGCCGCTGCGCCACCCGGACGACGGCACCCTGGTCGCCACCGTGGTCGGCGCCGGCGCCCTGGCGCTGCCGCAGCCCAAGCCGGCCGCCGACGGGTCGGTGACGCTGCAGCTGCCGCCGCCCGACCAGCCGCGCAACACCATCCTGTCCTGGCGCCTGCCGGAGGTGCCGGTGGCGAACCCGGTGGTGACGCCGCTGCCGGCCCTGACCCGGCTGGAGGCGACCAAGCCGTTCTTCTTCGACCTCGGCCGCGACACCCAGCGCAGCTTCACCCTCGATGTCGCCGAGGGCGGGCTGTACCGGGTCGAGACGCTGGGCCGGCTGAGCACCACAGGGTCGATCGCCACCGCCTTCATCGCCTCGCTCGGCGACGCCGCGGCCAATGGCGCCGGCCAGAACATGCTGCTGCAGCAGTATCTGCGCGCCGGCCGCTACCGCGTCGCCGTCGGGTCGAAGGACACCGCTGGCCGCGTCGGCATCACCGCCCGCCCGACCCCGATGCTGGGCGGCGCCGCCCTGGTCCCGGCCGGCAGCGTGCGCGCCGCCCTGCCCGCCGGCAGCGGCATCCTGTTCCCGATCGAGATCCCGGCCGATGGCGACTACCGGCTGGAGATCCTGGGGCTGAACCGCAGCTTCACCGCCCGGCTGGAGGATGCCGAGGGCTGGCCGCTGCTGCCCGCCGGCGACCTGTCGGACCTGCAGCAGACCCTGGCCGCCGGCCGCTACCGCCTGATGATCCTGCCCGAGGCGGTTGACACCGAGGTGGTGGCCCGGCTGACCCGGATCGTGCCCGAGGTGGCGCTGGAAGGTCATGGCCCGCACCCCCTGCCCTTCGATGCCGAGCAGAGCTTCCAGTGGCGCGAGCCGGACGGGCGCGGCGATCCCCGCACGCCCGACCAGTGGGACTTCGCCCTGGAGGGGCCGGCCAAGACCAGCCTGACCCTGGGCGAGGGCATGGTCGCCGACCTGCGCCGGCTGGACACGCCGGACGCGCCGCCGGTCGCCCGCTTCAGCAGCGCCGCCGCCTATGAGGCCGAGCTGCCGGCAGGTCACTATCGGGTCGAGGCCACCAGCCTGGGCCGCAACGACCGGCTGGACTACACCCTGGCGCTGCACACCGACGACCTGCAGCCGGACACGCCGCGCAACGTCGCGCTGCCGGCGACGGTGCCGTTCAGCATCGCCGCGGACCGGGTGGTCAGCCTGACCAGCTTCGGCGGCCTCGACGTCAAGGCCACGCTGCGCGATGCGGAGGGCCAGGTGCTGGGCCGGTTCGACGACCGCGACGGCGACTGGAACATCGCGGTGTCGCAATACCTGCCCGCCGGCCGCTACAGCCTGGACCTCGCCCAGGTCGAGGCGGCGACGACCACGAGCGATGAATCGAGCGACAGCTCCGACGAGTCCGAGAGCTCCGACAGTTCCGGCGACGGGTCGGGCCCCACCACCGAGCTGCGGCTGTCGCTGCCGCCGGACGACAGCGCCGGCGCCGCCGCGGCGCCGACCGGCACGGCCGAGCTGAAGGGGCCGACTGTCCACCACCTCGCCATGCCGGCGGCCGCCAAGGGCAGCCTGATGGTCGCCGCGGCCCATTCGACCGCCGAGCTGATGCTGGCGCTGGAGCGCCAGGGCCAGGACGGCGCCTGGACCAGCGTGGCGATCGACCGGGGCCTGGCCCCGGTGGTCGCGGTGCCGGCCGATGGCGACGACATCAGGCCGTGGCGCCTGTCGACCTGGACCGTCGATGGCGGCGGCGAGGCCGTGCAGGTCGCCGCCCGGATCGTCACCGCCCCGCCGCAGAAGGCCGAATCGGTGGTGCTGGCCGCGGTGCCGCTGGACGGCCTGCCGCAGACCCTGGCCGCCGCCCTGGTGGCGACGCCGGGCGCCGGGCTGAGCCAGGTCGACGACGGGCCCGACGCCCTGTGGCAGGGCTCGGTCCCCGGGCGCGCCCTGCGCCCGCTCGGCGGCACCGTGCTGGCGCCGCAATCCGACCGGGTCTGGCTGCTCAGCCGGGCCGCTCCGACGGCCAAACTGGCATTGCAGCCGCTGGCCGCCGACCCGTCGAAGGCCATCGTGCTGGACCTCGCCGCCGGCGAGACCGCGACGCTACCGGCCGTGGCGCAGACCAACAAACTGCGGGTGTGGCTGGCGCGATCGGGCGACGGCCAGCCCGGGCTGGACGCCGGCTTCGGCATGGGCGTGGCCGATGGCGAGGCCATCGCCGCGGCCGAACCGACCACGCCGCTGACCGTGCGCAACGCCGCCGGCGCCGGGGCGCTGCGGCTGGAGCTGACCGGGCTGGACGTGACCCTGGTCCCCGAGCGCCGCGCCGAGGCCGACCTGTCCGCGACCCTGGCCCCCAGCACGGTGCTGCCGGTGATCCTGCCCGCCGGGCCGAAGCGGCTGCGGCTGGACCTGCCGGCCGGCGTCGCCGCCCTCGCCCTGCGCCAGGACAACCGCGACGCCGTCACCGCCTGGGCCGGCGCCGCGCCGGCGAGCTGGTCGCTGGACAGCGACTGGACCGAGGTTTTGCTGATCAACACCGGGACGGCGCCGGCGCCGGTCGCGCTGTCGCAGATCCCGGGGCCCGCGCCGGCCTTCGACGGCATGCTGAAGCGCTTCTACGGCGCCGAGGGCATGGTGCTGCTGCAGCTGCCGCCCGACACCGGCCCCGGCCATCGCCTGGTGGTGGCCGGCGCCGCCGACGCCACCGTGATCGGCCGTGACGGCAAGGTCTCCCGCGGCCACCGGATCCCGCTGACCGGGCCGGGGACCGTGGTGCTGCGCCATGATGCCGGGCTGGTCGCCCTGTGGCGCGAGGCCAATGAAGCCGGGCCGTGGCCGCAGCCGGAGCTGCAGGACGCGCCGCTGCCGGGCAACCTGCCCCTGGCCGGCGAGGCCATGACCCTGCGGGTCCGGTCGGCCGCCCCCGCGCTGCTGACCGCCCGCACCACCGCGCCGGTGATCCTGGCCGCCGATGGCGACGAGCCGGTGCTGTACCCGGCCGGGGCCGAGTTCCACCGCTATCTCCAGGATGCGTCGCTGCTGCACCTGTTCTCGCCGCAGGACGGGCCGCTGTCGGGGTCGATCGAGCTGGTCGCCACCCCGATCGTGCCACTGGCCGAAGGCGTCGGCGACCCCGTCACCGTCGCGTCCGGCGGCACCGGGCTGTTCGGCTTCACCGTCGAGAAGGACAGCGACATCGGCATCGGCATCCGCGCCGAACCCGACCGGGTGGCCGTGCGGCTGCTCGACGCCCAGGGCCAGCCGCTGGGCGACGGGGTGGTGCAGATGCGCCATCTCGCCCCCGGCCGCTACCTGGTCGAGGTGCGGGTGCCGCCCGACGCGCCGGCCAGCCTGGTGCGGCCGGCCGTGGTCGGGATCAAGGCCCGGCCGAGCGGGCCGCCCGAGGACGTCATCCGCGACTATCTGGACCTGGCCGGGCTGGCCCCCGCCGCAAGCAGCGTGAGAGGCAAGTGATGCGCCCCCGTCATCCCTCGGCCCTTCCCCTGGCCCTCGCCCTTCTCGCGACCCTCGCCGTGCCGGCCCTGGCGCAGACCGCGCCGTCGCCGGCCGCAGTGCCGGTGCCGCTGGACCAGCTGCAGCGCGCCGACGGCGCCCAGGTGGTGCCGGAGCGGTTCCTGCGGCGCTGGGACCCGATCACGGTGTTCTTCAACCGCGACACCGGCCCCCGCGCCGGCGGGCCGGAGGACAACCCGGCGAAATACGCCACGCTGTCGCCCGACCAGGCCGGAGCCTGGCAGTGGCTGGGCCCCCGTGTGCTGCAGTTCCGTCCGGCCGACCCGTGGGAGCCGCTGCGCCGCGTCACCGTCGCCTCCGCCGGCCGCAGCACCGAGCTGATCCCGCTGCTGCCGACCCCGGTCGCCACCAGCCCGGCCGACCAGCCCGACGGCATCGCCGACCTCGACACCATCGGCCTGACCTTCGCCGACCCGGTCGACGTCCAGGCCCTGACCCGCCTGCTGACCATCGAGCTGCGGCCCCTGCCCGGCTTTGACGGCCAGGGCAGCCAGCAGCTGACGGCGCAGGACTTCACGGTCAAGGCGCTGGAGCGGGCCGACCGCAGCGCCCAGCAGAGCTATGTCGTCACCCTGCGCCACCCGATTCCCGACGGGCGGATGGCGATCCTGCGGCTGCGCCTGTCGGACGCCGCCGGGCTGGACGACCCGATCTTCGAGCTGCGACTGCGCAGCGCCGCGCCCTTCACCGTCACCGACACCGCCTGCGGCGGCAGCTTCCAGCAGGACCTGCAGGACGGCGTGCTGCGCTGCAGCCCGCCGCCCGCCTATGAGGGCGAGGAGGCGCAGCCGCCCGGGCCGCGCCGGCTGCATCTGCGCTTCTCCAGCGAGCCCGAGGCGCTGGACGTGGTCCGCGCCCGCGACGTGTTCCGCATCACCCCGGCGGTCGACGACCTGGCGCTGGAGCCCGACGGCCGCAACCTGACCCTGACCGGCCGCTTCCTGCCCGACACGGTCTACACCCTGCGGATCGACCCCGGCAGCGTGAAGGATGTGCGCGGCCGCGCCCTGTCGGGCGCCGCGACCTCCGCCCGCTTCGTGTTCCCGCCCGACCTGCCGGCGCTGGCCTGGGATGCCGGCCAGGGCATCAGCGAGCGGTTCGGCCCGCAGATGGTGCCGCTGCGCGGCCATGGCTACGACCGCGCCGACATCCGCATCCACCGCATCGACCCGCTGGGCCGCGACTTCTGGCCGTTCCCGCCGGAAGGGCTGACCACCGACGACGACACCGCTCCGCCCTTGGCCGGCAACGAGCCGTCGCCCTGGCGCGACGCGGCGCAGATCGACCGCGACGCCATGGCCGAGCGCATCGCCGCCCTCGGCTCCCCCGCCGTGTCCGAGCTGGTGCCCCTGCCCTCGCTGCGCGGCGGCGTGTCGGCCAAGTTCGGCCTCGACCTCAAGCCGCTGTTGCAGAAGATCGCCGGTGCCAACCAGCCCGGCACCTATCTGGTCGGGCTGCGGCCGATGGATGGCGGCAGCCGGCGCTGGCTGCGGCTGCAGGTCACCGACCTGACCCTGTCGACGGTGGAGGAGCCGCAGCGCATCCGCTTCGCCGTCACCTCGCTGAACACCGCCAAGCCGGTCGAGGGCGCCGAGGTCCGGCTGGAGGGCGTGCGCGACAACCAATTCGTCACCCTGCAGCGCGGCGTCACCCAGGCCGATGGCAGCTTCGTGTGGACGCCGAAGGGCGTCTATGCCGAAGAGCCGGAGATCCGCCGCATCGTGGTGACCAAGGGCACCGACACGCTGGTGCTGGAGCCCGACCAGGGGCCGGAGGAATACGCCCAGGAGAACTGGACCAGGCCGGAGGAGCCCTGGCTGGCCTGGGGCTTCGGCGACGTCGCGGCGCGGCGTGAACAGGCGCAGATCCTGTGCCACGTCTTCACCGAGCGGCCGATCTACCGGCCGGAGGAAGCGGTGGAGATCCGCGGCTTCGTCCGCTCCTATCTCGGCGGCGCCCTGTCCTTCGCCGGCGGCAAGGGCGAGGCGGTGATCAACGGCCCGGACGACCAGGAATGGCGCCTGCCGGTGACGCTGGACGCCAATGGCGGCTTCTACCAGCGCTTCGACGAGACCACCGAGGCGACGGGCGACTACAGCGTCCGCTTCGTCGACGAGGACGGCACCGAATGCGGCCAGGTGGCGTTCAAGAAGGAAGCCTACAAGCTGCCCACCTTCGAGGTGCTGCTGAACGGCCCGGATGCAGCACCCCTCGACAGCCAGATCCAGGTCTCGCTGCTGGCCCGCTACTTCGCCGGCGGCCTGCTGGCCGACCGCCCGATCAAGTGGCGGGTGACCCAGTTCCCCTACAGCTGGACCCCGCCGGGCCGCGAGGGCTTCCTGTTCTCCAGCGACTCCCGCTTCTCCGGCGAACATGAGTTCCGCTCGACCCCGGTGCTGCAGCAGGACGGCAAGACCGATGCCGGCGGGTCGGCCCAGATCACCCTGGACCCGACCATCGAGCCGACCGCCCAGCCCCGCCGCTACGTGGTCGAGGCCACGGTCACCGGCGACGACGACATGCAGATCCGCAGCACCCAGCATGTGGTGGCGCTGCCGCCCTTCACCCTGGGGCTGAAGGTGCCGCGCTACCTGCCCAAGGCGGATGCGATCGACCCGGAGATCCTGGCAGTCGACGCCGCGGGCAAGCCGCTGGCCGGCGTCGAGATGACGATCAAGCTGATCCACCGCAACTGGAACGCCGTGCTGCAGGCCAGCGACTTCAGCCAGGGTTCGGCGAAATACGTCACCCAGGTGATCGACGACACCGTCGAGGAGCGCAAGGTCACCTCGACCGCCGACGTGCAGACGCTGCACTTCGCCCTGCCGGAGGCCGGCGTCTACATCGTCTCGATCGAGGCGGCGGACAAGATCGGCCGCGCCCAGTCGGTCAAGGTCGACCTGTTCGCCGCCGGCGACACGCCGGTGACCTGGTCGCGGCCGCCGGGGCAGAACGTCACCGTCACCAGCGACAAGGATGCCTACGCCCCCGGCGAGACCGCCACGCTGGTGATCGAGAGCCCGTTCCAGACCGCCCGCGCCTTGGCCGTGGTGGAGGAGCCGGAGGGCCAGTTCCGCTACGACTGGGTCGACATCACCAACGGCTTCGGCCGCTACACCGTGCCGATCCGCAAGCAGCAGCTGCCCCGGCTGGCGGTGAACTTCCTGGTCATGCGCGGGCGGCTGCCCGGGCCGGAGCAGGCGGCCACCGCACCGTTCGACCAGGGCAAGCCGGTGACGCTGGCGACCACCGCCTGGGTCAAGGTGACCCCGGTGGAGAACCAGGTCGCGGTGACGCTGGACGCCCCGCCCAGCGCCCGGCCGGCGCAGGAGATCGAGGTCACGCTGCATCTGGCCGACCTGAAGGGCAAGCCGCTGTCGGGCGAGGCCACCTTCTGGATGGTCGACCAGGCGGTGCTGTCCCTGGCCAAGGAACAGCCGCTGGACCCGCTGCCGAAATTCATCGTCGCCCGCATGGCGAAGATGGCGGCGCGCGACACCCGCAACATGGCGTTCGGCGTGATCCCGCTGGAGGAGGTGCCGGGCGGCGACGAGGCGACGGATGAATGGGGGGTGGAGAACATCTCCGTCCGCCGCAACTTCAACCCGGTGCCGATCTACCTGCCGCATGTCCAGGTCGGGCCGGACGGCACCGCCAAGGTCAAGGTCAAGCTGCCGGACACCCTGACCGTCTACAAGCTGCGCGCCGTGGTCACCAGCGGCGCCGACCGCTTTGGCTTCGGCACCGGCGAGGTCAAGGTGCGCCAGCCGATCGTGGCCCAGCCCGCCCTGCCCCGCTTCGTGCGGCCGGGCGACAGCTTCGACGCCGGGCTGATCGGCCGCGTGGTCGAAGGCCCCGGCGGGTCCGGCCGCGCCGGCATCAGCGTCGACGGGCTGACGGTGCAGGGGTCGAAGGACCGCGCCTTCGCCTGGGACGGCGCCCGCCCGGCGCGGATCACCTTCCCGGTCTCGGTGCCCGACCCGGCGCCGGGCCAGGACACGGCCAAGCTGCGCCTGCTGCTGCAGCGCGACGCCGACAAGGCCGGCGACGCGGTCGAGATCGCGCTGCCGATCCGGCCGGACCGGCCGCCGCTGCGCCAGCGCCGCATCGTCGAGCTGGCGCCCGGCGCGCGGCAGGACCTGCTGGCCGAACCCGGTGACGTCCGCCCCGGCTCCTACTCCGCCTCGGTGGTGCTGGCGGGCGACCCGGCGCTGGTGCGGCTGGTCGCCGGCCTGAACGCCCTGGCCGACTATCCCTTCGGCTGCACCGAGCAGGTGATCGGCCTGTCCTCGGCCGAGCTGGCGCTGAAGCCGTTCGACCCGATCCTGGCCGCGGCCGGCCTGAGCGACCGCGTTTCCGCCGACGTCCAGAAGACCATCCTGACCATCGGCCGCAACACCGACGATGACGGGCTGGTCGGCTTCTGGCCGAAGTCGCGCGGGTCGGTGATCCTGACCGCCTATGCCTACTCCTTCCTGGTCCAGGCGACCCAGGCCGGCGAGACCGTCGACCCGGCGCTGAAGGACCGGCTGGCCCAGGTGCTGAAGCAGGCGCTGCGGTCGGACTATCCCCGCTTCCTCTATGGCGAGGAGATCCGCGAGCGGGTCGCCGCCCTGGCCGCGCTGGCCGCGGGCGGGGACCTCGACCCGGCCTATGTCGCGGAGCTGAGCCGCCGCGCGGCGCTGCTGCCGCTGGAATCGCTGGCGCAGGTGACCGCGATCGTCGCCGCATCGCCGGATGCCGATCCGCGCCAGGTCTCGGCCCTGCTGGACCAGGTCAAGGCCAATGTCCGGCTGCTGTCGCGCGACGGCAAGCCGGTCTATGCCGGGCTGCAGGACCGCCCGGCGGACCCGATGATCCTGCCGTCGGAGACCCGCACCCTGTCGGAAGTCATGCTGGCGGTCACCCGCGCCGCGCCGGAGGACCCGCTGCTGGGCCTGCTGCGCACCGGGCTGATCGGCCTCGGCGACGGCTCCGGCTGGGGCAGCACCAATGCCGATGCGGCGGCGCTGCGCGCCCTCGCCGCGGCCTGGGTGACGCCGAGCGGGTCGGTGCCGGTGGCGGCCTCGCTGCCCGGCGGCGAGCAGTCCGGCACGCTGGAGGCCGAGACCCCGGTGCTGCGCTGGACCACCGACCAGGGCGGGCCGATCGGCGTGGTCAACCATGGCGGCCAGACCGTGGTGGCGCTGGGCGACAGCCGCTGGCTGCCCAAGGCCCCGGGGTCGGCGGCGACGGCGGTGCAGGACGGCTTCGTGCTGTCGCGCCAGCTGTACCGAGTGCCGGCCGACGGCCCGCTCGAACGGCTGGATCCGGGCGGGGACGGTGCCATCCATGTCGCCGCCGGCGACGTGGTCGAGGAGGTCGCCGAGCTGATCAACCCGGAGGCCCGCGCCCAGGTCGCCATCCGGCTACCGATCGCGGCCGGCTTCGAGCCGCTGAACCCCAACCTGGCGACGGCGCCGGCCGAAGCAGCACCTTCGGCCGGGCCGTCGGCGCCGCCGAGCTATTCCAGCTATGGCGACGACGAGGTCCGGGTGTTCTACGACCGGCTGGACAAGGGCACCCTGACCCTGCGCTTCCGCCTGCGGGCGCAGGTGGCGGGCAGCTTCATCCAGCCGCCGGGCGAGGCCGAGATGATGTACCGGGCCGGCGTCTACGGCGCCAGCGCCGGCGCCCGCGTCGTCGTCAGCCCGTAAGGCGGGTCGGATGAAGATGGTCTCGGGCTGTCTCGAGGGAACGCGTTGTCTCTCCCGCCTGGCGGGAGAGGTCGGAAATCCTCTTGGATTTCCGGGTGAGGGCTGGCACCGGCCTCGACAAACTCCCCTCACCCGGAGCCGCTTCGCGTCTCCGACCTCTCCCGCAAGCGGGAGAGGCAACGCGTTCCGGCAGCCCTAGATGCAGCCCGTGTCTCCCCCCGCACCACCCTCCCCGCCCCGCCGCCCCTGGCGGCGCCGGATCGGCTGGGCCGTGCTGGCGCTGGTCGTCGCCGTCTCCGGCCTATTCGCCATCCAGGTGGCGCAGCGGGCGCATCTTGAGGCGCCGGCGCCGACCCCGATCCTCTACGACCGGCAAGGCCGGTTCGTCGCCCAGATCGGGCATGAGGAGCGCACCGAGGACGGCCGGCGCTTCGTCGATTACGGCTACTGGACCGTCGACCCCCTGCCCGACCGCGTGGTGCGCGCCACCCTGGCGCTGGAGGACCGGCGGTTCTGGGACCATCCCGGAATCGACCCCCGCGCCGTCGCCCGCGCCCTGTGGCAGAACGTCGAGGGCGGCCGGGTCCGGTCCGGCGCCTCGACCATCGCCATGCAGATCGCCCGGATGCAGGAGCCGCGGTCGCGCACCCTGTGGGCCAAGGCGGTGGAGGCCGGCACCGCGCTGGTGCTGACCCAGCGCTATGACCGCAGGACGCTGCTGGCCCACTACCTGCGCCTGGTGCCCTACGGCAATGGCAGCCACGGCATCGCCCATGCCGCGCGCTGGTACTTCGACAAGCCGGTGGCGGATCTGAGCTGGGCCGAGATCGCCCTGCTCTCCGCCATCCCGCAGGCGCCGGGCACCATGAACCCGCGCCGCCCGCTGGGCCTGGCCAAGGCCAAGCAGCGCGGCCAGCGGGCGCTGGACGAGCTGGCGCAGCAAGGCGTGATCGGCCCCGAGGAGCTGACCCTGGCCACCGCCCAGCTGGCCGATCTGCGCCTGCCGCCGACGCCGCTCCGGCCCGACGCGGTGCCCGCCATCCTGCGGCTGCGCCAGATGATCGCGCGCGACGGCGCCGAGGCGCTGGACCCGACCGATCCGCGGCTGCGCACCACGCTGGATCTCGATATCCAGCAGACCGTGACCGCGGCGGCCCGGCGACAGCTGCGGGCGCTCAGCCCGATGGGGGCGCAGCAGGTGGCGGTGATCGTCGCCCGGCGCGACACCCGCGAGGTGCTGGCCGATGTCGGCAGCGCCCGCTATGGCGGTGCGAATGGCGGATCGATCGACTTCAGCCGCACCATCCGGTCCCCCGGCAGCACGCTGAAGCCCTTCGTCTATGCCCTGGCGATGCAGCGCGCGCTGCTGTCCCCGACCGATGTGATGGCCGACATGCCCGAGGGCGCGTCCGGCATCTCCAACGCCGACCACAGCTTCCTGGGGCCGGTGCTGCCGCGCCAGGCGCTGGCCAATTCGCGCAACATCCCGGCCACCAACCTGCTGCGCCGCGTCGGGCTGGACAGCGGCTTCCGCTTCTTCCGCGACCTCGGGCTGCACGACCTGGACGTCCCGGCCGAGAATTTCGGCCTGTCGATGGCGATCGGGTCGCTGCCGACCAGCCTGGACAAGCTGGTGCGCGCCTATGGCGCCCTGGCCGATGACGGGATCCTGCGCGACCTCAGCTGGTATCGCGGCCAGGCCCAGGCGGCGCCGCGCCGGGTGCTGTCGCCCGACATCGCCCGGCTGGTCACGCTGTTCCTGTCCGACCCGATGGCGCGGCTGCCCAGCTTCCCGCGCTACGGCACCACCGAATTCCCCTTCCCGGTGGCGTTGAAGACCGGGACCTCCCAAGGCTACCGCGACGCCTGGGTGGTGGCCTGGTCGCAGGACTACATGGTCGGGGTCTGGTTCGGCCGGCCGGATGCCGGGACCATGCGCCAGGTGGCCGGCGCCGGCTCCGCCGCCAAGCTGGCGCAGGACGTGCTGCTGGGCCTGCACGGCGCCCGGCCGGGCGACCTGCTGGACGCCAGCTTCCCGGTGCCGCGGGCCTACAAGCCGGTCGAGCTGTGCGTCCCGGCCCAACCCAGCACCAATGGCGGCCCCGCCCCCGCCTTCTGCCGCCAGCGCCTGGTCGAATGGGTGAAGGCGGATGCGGCCGCGCCGGCGCTGATCCCGGCTGTCGCCCAGCCCCAGGCCGGCGGCCCTGGCATCGGCTCCGCCGAGCCCGGCATCGGCTCCGCCGAGCCGCCGCGCCTGTCGATCACCATGCCGGAGCAGAACGCCCGGATCTGGCGCAACCCGGAGATGCCGCCGGCGCTCGACCGCCTGGCGCTGAAGGCGTCGGCGCCGGGGGTCTCGCAGATCGTGTGGTATGTCGACGGCCTGCCCTTCCGCACGGCGCGCGGGGACGAGACGGTCTACTGGCCGCTGTCCCCTGGCGCCCACCGCTTCCAGATCCGCCTGCCGCTGCAGGACGGCGAGTCACGGCCGGTGCGGATCGTGGTGGAATAGGCCGAGAGGGCGTTCTCTCTTTTGTCATGCCACGGCTTGACCGTGGCATCCAGGGGCCGCCAGAGCGGCTCTTGAAAGCCCCTGGATTGCCCGGTCAAGCCGGGCAATGACAGTAGAGGGGCAAGGACGAGCCCCCTACCCATCCACCCGAACCACGATCTTGCCGAATGGTCCGCGGTCGAGATGGTCGAGCGCGGCCGGCAGGTCGGTGAAGGCGTATTCGGCGTCGATCACCGGGGCCAGGCCGGTGCCGTCGACGGCGCGGACCAGGTCCTCCAGCCCCCGCCGGTGGCCGACCGAGATCCCCTGGATCACCGCCTGCTTCATCATCACGGGCACGGTCGGGGCGGTGAAGTTGAGCCCGTCCAGCAGCCCGATCAGGGCGACGCGGCCGCCCTGGGCCAGCGCCTCCGCCGTCTGCGCCAGGTTGCCGCCCGCCAGTTCCAGCACATGGTCGGCGCCGCGGCCGCCGGTCACCTCGCGCACCACCCGCCCCCAGTCGGGTGTGGCGTGACGGTCGATGCCGTGGGTCGCGCCCAGGGCCCGCGCCCGCTCCAGCTTGGCGGGGTCGCCGGAGATCGCGATCGCCTCGGCGCCATGGGCGCGGGCGATCTGCACGCCGAACAGCGCCACCCCGCCGGTGCCCTGCGCCACCACGGTCTGGCCGGCCTTCAGGCCGCCGGTCTCGACCAGCGCGAACCAGGCGGTCAGCCCGGCGCAGGGCAGCGTGCTGGCCGCCGCGTCATCCAGCCGGCGCGGCGCCGCCACCGCCCAATCCTGCGGCAGCACCAGATATTCCGACAGCACGCCCGGCAGCGGCCCGCCCAGCGCCGCCCGCGGACCGCTGGCGAGGCCGTCGATCCAGCCCGGCCAGAAGGTGCCGAGCACGCGGTCGCCGGTGGCGAAGCGGGTCGCGCCAGCGCCGGCCTCGACCACCGTCCCGGCCATGTCCGAGCCGGGTGTGAGTGGAAAGTCCAGCGTCATGCCCATGCCGCTCTCGACCACCAGCTTGTCGCGGTGGTTCAGCGACACCGCCCCGACCTTGACCAGGATCTCGCCCGGCCCCGGCCGCGGGATCGCCGCGTCGACCAGGCTCAGGCCGTCGCGTCCCAGCCGGGACATCTGCCACCGTTTCATGCTCGTGCTCGTCAGGTTCTTGCCTGACCCAAATCGGGCCGCTTCAACCATAGGCGAGGCATTTTCTCTCCAGTGCTGCCGATATTTCCCATTACTGTGGAATGGAACGAACCAATCGAGCCCTGCGATGATCGATCGCCTCAACGGCATCAGCCTCTTCGTCCAGGTGGCGGAGGCCGGCAGCTTCGCCCTGGCGGCGGAGCGCGTCGGCCTGTCCCGCTCCGCGGTCGGCAAGAGCATCGCACGGCTGGAGGACCGGCTGGGCACCCGCCTGTTCCACCGCACCACCCGCAGCCAGAGCCTGACCGAGGCCGGCCAGGCCTATTTCGAGCGCTGCCGGCGCGTGCTGGCCGAACTGGAGACGGCGGAGGCCGACATCGACACCGGCCGTGCGACGCCGGCGGGCCGGCTGAAGGTCACGGCGCCGCTGCTGGTCGGCCGCCATTGCGTCGCGCCGGTTCTGCTGGACCTGGTCCGCCAGAATCCGACCTTGCAGTTGGAGCTGTCCTTCACCGACCGCCCGGCCGATCTGGTGGAGGACGGCATCGATCTCGCGGTCCGCACCGGCCCGCTGCCGGACGTCGCCGGCCTGGCGGCGCGGCGGGTCGGGCGCATGGCCATGGCGGTCTGCGCCGCCCCCGGCTATCTGGACCGGCACGGGACACCGGCCCGCCTGGAGGACTTGGCCGCCCATGAGCTTCTGGTCTATGGCCGGGCGGGGAGGCTCGCGGCCTGGCGCTTTCCCGAACCGGACGGGCAGATGCGGGACCTGGCGCTGGACGGCCGGGTCCGCTTCGACGACCTGGAGGCGATCGCCGACGCCGCGGCCGGCGGTGCCGGGATCACCTGGCTGCCGTGCTGGCAGGTCGCCGACCGGCTGTGGGACGGCACCCTGGTGCAACTGTTCGCCGACCACCCGGGCTTCACCTTCGATGTCCATGCCCTGTGGCCGCAGAGCCGGCACCTGCCGTCGAAGACCCGCGCGGCCATCGACGCGCTGGCGGCCCGGCTGCCCGCGATGATGGACGCCGGGCCAGCCTGAGCGGTCACGCCCTGGTTGGATCGGGGGCCGGGCTCGGTGCCGGATGCGGTTCCGGCGCGGCCTCGGTTTGATGCTTCGCCGCGATCAGCATGTAGACCGCCGGCACCACGAACAGGGTGAACAGCGTGCCGATGGCCAGACCGCTGGCGATCACCAGCCCCATGTTGAAGCGCGACACCGCGCCGGCCCCGGACGCCATGATCAGCGGCACCACGCCCAGCACCATGGCGCCGGTGGTCATCAGGATCGGGCGCAGCCGGATGGCGGCGGCGCCTTCGATCGCCTCGCGCTTGGTCTTGCCCGCCTTCTGCAGGCCGTTGGCGACCTCGACGATCAGGATGCCATGCTTGCTGATCAGCCCCATCAGCGTCACCAGCCCGACCTCGGTGTAGATGTTCATGGTGGCGCCGCCGACCCCGACGCTGATGAAGGCCAGCGCCCCGGCGATCGACATCGGCACCGAGACCAGGATGATCAGCGGGTCGCGGAAGCTGTTGAACTGGGCCGCCAGCGCCAGGAAGATGATGATCAGCGCCAGGGCGAACATCTGCACGATGCCGCTGGATTCCTGGACCGTCTGCCGCGACAGGCCGCCGTAATCCACCGAATAGCCCTGCGGCAGCGTCTGGGCGGCCAGGGTCTGTAGCGTGGCGAGAGCCGTGCCCTGGTCGACGCCCGGGGCGGCGACGCCCTGGATCGTCGCAGAGTTCAGCTGCTGGAAATGGGCGATCGAGCGCGGCGCCGCCTCGGACTTGATGGTGGCGATGGCCGAGAGCGGGATCTGCGTGCCGTTCACCTCGGCGATCGGGTAGTCCAGGATCTGGGCGCTGTTGAGGCGCGAGCGCTGCTGCACCTGCGGGATCACCTGGTAGGACCGGCCGTCGATGCTGAAATAGTTGACGAATCCGCCGCCCAGGATGGTGGCCAGCGCGTTGCCTACATCGCTCATGGTCAGGTTCAGCTGGGCCGCCTTGTCGCGGTCGATCACGATCGCGTCCTGCGGCTTGTCGATCTGCAGGTCCTTGGTCAGGAAGATGAACTGGCCGCTCTTCAGCGCCGCCTGCAGGAAGGTGTTGGAGACGTCGTTCAGCTCGCCGAAATCATTGGTGGTGCCGATCACGAACTGGATCGGCAGGCCGTTGCTGCCCGGCAGCGGCGGCAGCTGGAAGGCCACGCTCTGCGACGCCGCGATCTTGGCGATGTCGCCCTGCAGCAGGGGCTGCAGCGCGCCGGCGGTGCGGGTGCGCTGGTCCCAGGGCTTCAGCGCCGCGATCTGGATCGAGGTGGCGGTGGAATCGATGCCGAGGGTGTGCTGGACCTCGGGATAGCCCTGCATCGCCTGGATCACCTGGCCCCCGTTCGAGACCTTCTGCTCCAGCGTCGCCTGCGGCGGGTTGGTGGTCGAGACCAGCACGGCGCCCTGGTCCTCGCTCGGCGCCAGCTCGGTCTGCGCCCCGGCGTAGAGGAAGTAGATGCTGCCCAGCACGATGGCGGCGAAGACCAGCGTCACCGGCACCGTGTTCAGGCTGCCGTGCAGCAAGTATTTGTAGGGGCGCAGGATCTGGTTGAAGCGCCGGTCGATGAAGTCCTGCAACCGCTCCTCCCAGCCGCTGCGGTCCTCCAGATGGGCCTTCAGGATGCGCGAGCACATCATCGGGGTCAGCGTCAGCGCGACGATCATCGACACGGCGACGGCGCCGACCAGGGTGAAGGCGAATTCGGTGAACAGCGCGCCGGTCAGGCCGCCCTGGAAGCCGATCGGGACATAGACCGCGATCAGCACGACGGTCATGGCGATGATCGGCCCGACCAGTTCATGCGCGGCGTCGATCGCCGCCTGCATGGGTTTCGCCCCCTCCTCGATATGGCGGTTGACGTTCTCGACCACGATGATCGCGTCGTCGACCACCAGCCCGATCGCCAGCACCAGCGCCAGCAGGGTCAGGAGGTTGATGGAGAAGCCGAACACCAGCATCATCGCGAAGGTGCCGACCAACGACAGCGGGATCGCCACGATCGGGATGAAGACCGAGCGCGGCGAGCCGAGGAAGGCGAAGACCACGAAGATCACGATCGCCAGCGCCTCGACCAGGCTGGTGACGACCTCGGTGATCGAGCTGCTGACGAAGGCGCTGGAATCGTAGATCACCGCGGCGTTCAGCCCGTTCGGCAGCTGGGCCTTGATCGCCGGCATCGCGGCGTTCACGCCGGCGACGACGTCGAGCAGGTTCGCGGTCGGCGCCACCTGGATGCCCATGAACACGCCGGGCTTGCCGTCGAAGCTGGACTGGCTTTCGTAGTCCTGGGCGCCGAGCACGACATTGCCGACATCCTTCAGCCGGATCACGGCGCCGTCGACCTGCTTGACCACGAGGTTGCGGAACTGCTCGACATCATGCAGGTCCGTGGTCGCGGTCAGCGTGATCTGGGTCATCGTCCCCTTGGTGTTGCCGACGCCCGAGATGAAGTTGTTGGCGGTCAGCGCAGTGTTGACGTCGCTGGCGGTCAATCCGTAGGAGGCGAGCTTGTCGGGGTCGAGCCAGACCCTGAGCGCGAAGATCTTGGGGCCCAGGATCTCGGCGGTCTGCACCCCCTGCACCGCCTGCAGCTTGGGCTGCACCACGCGTGTCAGGTAGTCGGTGATCTGGTTCGCCGCCAGCAGGTCGCTGTTGAAGCCGATATACATGGCGTCGATGGTCTGGCCGACCGCCAGGGTGATGGTCGGCTGCTGCGCCGCCGGCGGCAGCTGGTTGATGACCGAATTGACCTTGGTGTTGATCTCGGTCACCGCCGCGTCGGAATTGTAGTTCAGCAGCAGGTTGACGGTGATGATCGAGGTGCCGCTGGTGCTGGTCGACGTCATGTAGTCGATGCCGTTCGCCTGGGAGATGGCGTTTTCCAGCGGCGTGGTGATGAAGCCGGCCACCACGTCGGGGTCGGCGCCGAAATAGGTGGTGGTGACGGTCACCACCGCGTTCTCGGTCTTGGGGTACTGGCGGATGGCGAGCGAGTTGAAGGACTGGTAGCCGATCACCACGATCAGCAGGCTGACCACCAGCGACAGCACCGGGCGCCGGATGAAGATCTCGGTGATGTTCATGGCGCGCGCCTCAGCTCGGGTCCGCCGGGGCGGCGTTGGGGTTGCTGGGCGGCGTCACCGCGTTGTTGACCGTGACCGGCGACCCGTTCTGCAGCTTCAGCTGGCCCGAGGTGACGACGGTCTGGCCCGCCTCCACCCCCTTCAGCACGGCGATCTGGTCGCCGCGGGTGCCGCCGGTGGTGACGAAGGTCTGGTTGGCCACCTGCTGCTTCTGGCCGTTGGCGTCCTTCTCGGTGACCAGGAAGACGACGTTGCCATAGGGGTTGATGGTCACCGCCGTCGCCGGCAGCGTGACGTATTGCTGCGGCGCGCCGACGCCGATAGAGACCTTGCCGAACATGCCGGGCAGCAGCTGGTGGTCCGGGTTGGCGAAGCTGGCCCGCACCGTCAGGCTGCGGCTTGATGTGTCGACCACCGGGCTGATCGCGATGATCTTGCCGTCGAAGCCCTTGCCCGGCCAGGTGTCGACCGTCGCCGTCACCGCCTGGCCGGTCTTGATCTGCGCCAGCGCCTGCTGCGGCAGGGTGAAGTCGAGCAGGATCGGGTCCAGAGCCTGCAGCGTCACCATGGTGGTGCCGGGCGACAGATACTGGCCGAGATCGACCTGGCGGGTGCCCAGCCGCCCGGCGAAGGGCGCCTTGACCGTCTTCTCGTCGATCAGCGCCTGCTGCCCCTCGACCTGGGCCCTGGCGCTCTTCAGCGTCGCCAGGTCGCTGTCGACCGTGGCCTGGCTGACGCCCTGGGCCTTGAGCTGCCTGAGGTCGCGGTCATAGGTGACCTGGGCGTTGTCGGCGGTCGCCTGCAGCTGGTGCAGCGTGGACACGTCATTGTCCAGCCGCAGCTGCACCAGCACCGCGCCGGCCGCGACGTCCTGGCCGTCGGCGAAGCTGAACGAGTCGACGATGCCGGCGGCCTCGGACGACAGGTTGGCGCCGTTCAGCGCGCGGAAGCTGCCCACCGCCTGCAGCGAATCCTGCCAGTCCGCCTTCGCCGCCACGGTGGTGGACACGGTCTGGGCCGGGTTGCTGCGCGATGCCAGGACCTGCGCGATGATATGCGACTTGAAGACCTGGAAGCCGAAGATGCCACCCAGGATGACCCCGATCACCACCAGCATGACGACCATGCGCAGGGTCATCGAAAAGGCTCTGCTCTTTGCCATCGTCTCGTCCGTGATTACTTCGGCAGGCTGGGGGTCGGCTGGGTGGCGCCGGCGGGCGTGTCGGTCCGGTTCCACCAGCCGCCGCCCAGGGCCTGGAACAGCGCGGCGGTGTCGCTCAGCCGCGCGGCCTGGGCCTGGATGCGGCTGATCCGGGCGTTGAGCAGGTTGGTCTGGGCGGTCAGCACGGTGGCGTAGTCGGTGGCGCCGGCCTGGAACTGGCTGCGGGCGATGGTGAGGCTGCGCTGCGCCGCCTGCTCCGCCGCCAGCTGCGCCTTCAGCGTATCGGCGTCGAACTGGATGGCGTGCAGGGCGTTGGCGACGTCCTCGAACGACGACAGCACGGTGCTGCGGTACTGCGCCGCCGCCACGTCGAAGCCAGCCTCGGCCGCCCGCTTGTCGTGCAGCAGCGTGCCGCCGTCGAAGATGGTTTGGACGATGCTGCCGGCCAGGCTCCAGGCCACCGTGCCGGGCGAGAACAGGTCGCCGAAGCTGCTGGCGGTGCTGCCGTAGCTGGCGCTGAGCGAGATCTGCGGCAGCATGTTGGCGATGGCCACGCCGATCTTGGCGCTGGCCGCGTGCAGCTGCGCCTCCGACGACCGGATGTCCGGCCGCTGCTCGACCAGTTTCGACGGCAGGCTGAGCGGCAGGTCGGTCGGCAGTTGCAGCGAGGACAGCTGGAAGTCGTCGCCCGAGATCTCGCTGGGGAAGCGGCCGAGGAAGACGGCGAGCTGGTTGCGCTGCTGCGCCAGCTGCTTCTGCAGCGGCGGCAGCGTCGCCTCGGTCTGCGCCACCACGGCCTGCTGCGACGCCACATCGGCCTGGGAGATGCCGCCCGCCGCGAATTGCTGCTGCAGGATGCCGAGGAAGGACCGCTGGGTCTTGATGATGTCCTGGGTCGCGTCGATCTGCGCCCGCAGCGACGCCTCCTGGATCGCGGCGACGACCACGTTGCTGCTGATGGTGAGGTAGCTGGCCTCGAGCTGGAACTGCTCGAAATCGGCCTGGGCCTGCAGCGATTCGATGTTGCGCCGGGTGCCGCCGAACACGTCGAGGTCGTAGGACACGTCGAGCGAGGCGCTGGTGACGTTGAAGACCGAGGTCACCGTCCGGGTGCCGGTCGCGGTCGATGCGGTGCTGTTGCTCTGCTGCCGGGTGGCGGAGCTGGAGCCGCTGATGGTCGGGAACAGCGCGCCCTGCCCGGCCGCGACATTCTCCTGCGCCTGGCGCAGCGAGGCCTGGGCGGCCTGGAGGTCCGGATTGGCCCGCAGCGCCTCGGCGATCAGCCGGTCCAGCGAATCCGACCGGAACACGCGCCACCAGTCGCCGGGAATGTCACGGCCGTTCTGGATGCGCTGCGCCGCACCACCCGCCACCTTGGCCGAAGAGGTCTCGGCCAGCGGCGTGCCGGGGGTGTATTGGCTGACACCAGGCGCATCCGGACGCTGGAAATCGGGGCCGACCGCGCAGGCCGCCACGAGCAGGACGGACAGCGAGGTGGCGCCCCGGAGCAGATGAGTTTTCAAGATCGCGGCAATCGGTCTTTGCAGTGAAGGCAGGAAGAAACCATCGGGCCGGCCCGGGCGTGGGGGAACGCCGGGCCGGCCCGACCGGTCCGTCAGCCGGCGTCGGGGGTCGGATGGGGGGCATCCGGCAGTGGCAGACGCGGCGGTTCGGACGGACCGGATCCGAAGAAGGGCAGGCCGGGGCGCGGGGCATCGATGCGGTCCGAGGCATTGGCGGAGGCACCGGGGGCGGCGAAGGCCGGGCCGGTCAGGCCGGTGATCGCGCTGGCGGTCAGCCCGATCACGCTGGCCGTCGCGACGCCGATGATGACGACGGTGGATTTCATCTGCGACCTCGCTGGAGTTGCTGTCGGCCAAGCGACGCTAGGCGCGGTCTGTTGCTGCGCTTCGTCGGCGTGTTGCCGAAGATGAACCGGGCAATCAAATTGATGTCCGAACGTTGCCGGCCGGGAATCGGCAACACTCCGTTGCAAAAAACCCATCGCGCTGCGGGGCCGCGGCCGTAAAGATCACGCCAGCACTGACCGGCCACATATTCCATGCAGACTTCGCCCCACATCCTCGTCGTTGACGACGACCCCGAGATCCGGCGGCTGCTGGGCCGCTATCTCGACAGTCAGAACTTCCGCGTCACCCTCGCCGCCGACCGGCGCGACTGCGAGGAGGCGATCGCGGCCGGCCGGATCGACCTGGTGGTCCTCGACGTCATGCTGCCCGACGGCTCCGGGCTGGAGATCTGCCGCGACCTGCGCCAGCGCCGGGCGCATCTGCCGGTGATCCTGCTGACCGCGCTGAAGGAGGATGTCGACCGCATCATCGGGCTGGAGATCGGCGCCGACGACTATATCGGCAAGCCGTTCAACCCGCGCGAGCTGGTGGCCCGGATCCGCGCCGTGCTGCGGCGGAGCGCGGCGGCGCCGGAGGAGGCGCCGGCCACCGCCGGGCGCTACCGCTTCGCCGGCTTCACCGCCGACCCGTCCGCCCGGCGCGTCACCGATGCCGGCGGCGAGGAGGTCGTCCTGACCGGCGCCGAGTTCGAGCTGCTGGTCGCCTTCCTCGACCGGCCCGGCCGGGTGCTGTCGCGCGACCAGCTGCTGGACCTGACCCAGGGCCGCGAGGCGGAGCCGCTGGACCGGTCGATCGACGTGCTGGTCAGCCGGTTGCGCCGCAAGCTGGGCGACGAGGGGCCGTTCCACATCTTCAAGACCGTGCGCAACGGCGGCTACCAGCTGGCGGTCGCGGTCGAGCAGCAGGGCGACGCGGCGTGAACACGCTGCGGGCCCGCATCACCCTGCTGCTGGTGATCGCCATCATCGCCGTCGTGGGCATCGCCAGCTTCGCCGCCGTCAGCCTGCTGCGCGGGCCGTCGCCGGAACGGACGATCGACCCGCTGGTCCGCCAGGTGCGGCTGATCGCCGACCTGGTCGAGAACGGCATCGGCCCGGTGAGCGCCCCCGGCCGCGTGGCGGATTTCGAGCTGCACCCCATCCCGGGGCCGGGCGAGCCGATCGAGCGCTTCGCCGACTACCTGCAGGACGCCATGCGCAAGACCGGGCCCGACCTGCCGCTCAGGGTGACCCGGCCCAGCCCCGAATCGCCGCCGATGCTGTCGGTGCAGATCGACCCGCAGCGCTGGCTGTGGCTGACCATCTCCGACGTGCCG
Organism: Inquilinus ginsengisoli; assembly: GCF_031453975.1. NCBI lineage: Bacteria > Pseudomonadati > Pseudomonadota > Alphaproteobacteria > Rhodospirillales > Rhodospirillaceae > Inquilinus > Inquilinus ginsengisoli. Next base: position 171,891 of record NZ_JAVDPW010000006.1, on the reverse strand, counting down.
GTGCCGCAGGGCGTGCCGCTGGCCTTCGCCGGCTGGATGGTGCTGCTGGTGCTGGGCGCGATCGGCATCGCCCTGGTGGTCGCCGGCAAGCTGATCCGGCCGTTGGCGCTGCTGGAAAGCACCATCGCCCGCATCGGGCCGGACGGCATCCTGCCCGAGCTGCCGGAGACCGGGCCGGCCGAGATGCGCACCACCGCCCGGACCCTGAACCGCCTGTCGGCCCGGCTGCGCGCGGCGATGGAAAGCCGGATGCGCCTGGTGGCGGCGGCGGGGCACGATCTGCGCACGCCGATGACCCGGATGCGGCTGCGCGCCGAGTTCCTGCCGGAGGAGGACCAGGCCGCCTGGCTGAAGGACCTCGACGAGCTCGACCGCATCGCCGACAGCGCCATCCGCTTGGTGCGCGAGGAGGTCGACGGTGGTGACACCGAGCCGCTGCGCCTGGACCGGCTGGTCGAGACGGTGTGCACCGAGCTGGCCGAGCAGGCGCTGCCGGTGGCCCTGACCCGGGCCGAGCCGCTGCTGATCAAGGCCGGGCCGCTGGCGCTGAAGCGGGCGCTGCGCAACCTGATCATCAACGCCGCCACCCATGGCAAGGGGGCGGAGGTGACGCTGGCGGCGGTCGGCGGCGAGGCCCGCATCACCATCGCCGACCGCGGCCCCGGCATTCCCCCGGCGCTGCTGACCCAGGTGTTCGAGCCGTTCTTCCGGGTCGACTTCGCCCGGCGCCAGACGGTGCCCGGCGCCGGGCTGGGCCTGGCCATCGCCAAGGAGATCATCGACCGCAGCGGCGGCCGCATCGTGATCGAGAACCGCGCCGAGGGCGGCCTGGTCCAGACCGTGATCCTGCCCCGCGGCGGCGCCGCGGGCTGACCGCAGGGCTGCTCCCGGCCAATCGCCGACCGCGCCGGCCGCCCCAGCCGCTAGGATGGGCAGCGACTCGCGCGGGACGAACCATGCGCGGGCGGGAGGAAGCACCGAGCATGTCCCTGACCCAGTCCGAGGTCCGCACCATCGTCATCGGCGCGTTGCTGGCGATGTTCCTGTCGGCGCTCGACCAGACCATCGTCGCCACCGCCCTGCCCTCGATCGGCCGCGAGCTCGGCGATTTCGAGCTGATCTCCTGGGTCGTCACCGTCTATCTCCTGACCTCGACCTGCGCCACGCCGATCCTCGGCAAGCTCAGCGACCTCTACGGCCGCCGGCCGCTGCTGCTGATCTGCCTGTTCGTGTTCCTGGGCGCGTCGGTGCTGTGCGCCCTGTCGACCTCGATGGTGATGCTGATCGCGGCGCGGGCGGTGCAGGGCCTCGGCGGCGGCGGGCTGCTGACCCTGGCGCAGACGGTGATCGCCGATGTGGTGGCGCCGCGCGACCGCGGCCGCTACGCCGCCTATTTCGCCACGGTCTGGGCCGGGTCGGCCCTGATCGGCCCGACCCTGGGCGGCGTCCTGACCCAGTATGTCGGCTGGCCCTGGATCTTCTGGATCAACCTGCCGCTGGGCGCGCTGGCGCTGGTCACGGTCGACCGGGCGCTGCGCAAGCTGCCGGTGCGGCGGGTCCGGGCGCCGATCGACTTCGCCTCGATCGGCCTGCTGACCTTCGGCACCACCGCGCTGCTGCTGGGCCTGTCCTGGGGCGGCACCACCTTCCCCTGGCTATCGCTGCCGATCGTCGTCGCGCTGGTGGCGGCGGCGGCCGGCGGCTGGCTGTTCTTCCGCCGCCAGGCCCGGGCCGACGAGCCGATCCTGCCGCCGCGCTTCCTCGGCGACACCGTGGTCGGGCCGGTGCTGGCGGCGGTGTTCCTGGCCTTCGGCGGCTATCTCGTGCTGGCGGTGCTGGCGCCGACCTACCTGCAGGTGGCGCTGCGGGCCCCGGTCGGCGAGGTCGGGCTGATGATGATCCCGCTGATGCTGTCGACCACCATCACCGCGTCGCTGTCCGGCCGCTACGTCACCCGCACCGGCACCTACCGCCGGCCGCCGCTGATCGGGCTGCCGGTGGCGATCGTGGCCCTCCTCGCCCTCGCCGCCGTGGCCGAGCACGCCACGCCGCTGGTCGCCTCCGGCCTGCTGATGGTCGCGGGCTTCGGCGTCGGCCCGATCTTCCCGGCCAGCATGGTGGCGGCGCAGAACGCGGTCGCCGGCCGCGACCTCGGCGCGGTGACCGGCGCCATCGGCTTCTCCCGCGCCCTGGGTGGCGCCATCCTGATCGCCGCGGCCTCGGCCCTGGTGCTGGGCCTGATCGTCGCCTGGGTGCCATCGGTCGGCACGGTCTCGGGGCTGGAGGATCTGGTGCGCCGCCCGGTCACCGACACCGAGCGCACCGACATCGCCCGCGCCTTCGCCATCATGTTCGCCGCGGTGGCCGCGGTCTTCGCCCTCAGCCTCGTGATCTACATGCGGGTGGCGCACCGGCCCCTGCGCGAGCGGCCGGACATGGGCGCCGGGGCAGAACCGCTCTAGCCGCGCGGCGCCCAGATCGGCTCGACCGCGAAGCGCTCGACCAGGAAGTCCACCACCGCCCTGACCTTGGGGGCGAGGTTGCGGTTGTGCGGCCAGACCGCGTAGATCGCGCCGAACGGGTTCTCGTATTCGGTCAGCAGCGGCACCAGGCGCCCGGCGGCGATGTCGGGGCCGACCAGGAAGTCGGGGGGCATCGCCAGGGCCACGCCCGCGCGCAGGGCCGCCATCATGACCTCGGCGCTGTTGACCCGCAGCCGGCCGTCGACCCGCACCGTCTCCAGCCGCCCGTCCGGCCCGACGAACTGCCATTCCCCCTGGTCGGCGGCGTAGCTGTAGAGCACGCAATCGTGCCGTGCGAGGTCGGCCGGGGTCTTCGGCACGCCATGGCGTTCGAGATAGGCGGGCGCGGCGCAGACCAGCCGCCGGCAATGGGCCAGGCGCCGGGCCACCAGGCTGGAATCCTGCAGCTTGGTGATGCGGATCACCAGGTCGAAGCCCTGGGCCACGACATCGACGAAATGGTCGTCGAACACCGCATCGATCCGCAGCTCGGGCCAGCGCACCAGCATCTCCGGCACCAGCGGCGCGATGTAGTCGCGGCCGAAGCTGGCCGGCGCGTTGAGGCGCAGCAGGCCGCGCGGCTCGGTCGACAGGTGGCTGATCGCCCGCTCCGCCTCCTCCACCTCGCGGGCGACGCGGACGCAGCGCTCGTAGAAATCCTGGCCGGCATCGGTCGGGCTGAGGGTGCGGGTGGTGCGGTTCAGCAGCCGGGCGCCGAGCCGGTCCTCCAGCTTCGCGATCTGCTTGCTGATTGCGGATTTCGACAGGCCGAGCCGCACCGCCGCGGCCGAGAAGCTGCGGCTGTCGACGACCTGGGCGAAGATGATCATGGCGCCGGGCATGTCCATGGCGCGCAGGGTCTATGAGGCGAAGCGGCGGGTCAACGATCCAGAGCCGCCTGCTGCAGCGCCGCGATCATCTCACGCAGGCCGCGCGTCAGGGGCTTGTCCCGGCGCAGCACGAGGCCGAGGCGGCGGTGCAGCCGCGGCGACAGGGAATGCGCCACCAGCCGGGTCTCGCCCGGCGGCATCGCCATGCGCGGCAGCACGGCACAGCCCAGGCCGGCGCCGACCAGTTCCTTGATTGCCTCGACGCTGCCCAGCGCCATCGCCGGCTTCAGGCTGATCCCGGCCGCCGCGAACCAGTCGTCGACGATGCGCCGGGTCTGGCCGCCCGGCTCGTAGAGCACGACCGGCCGCTGGGCCAGCACCGCCGGCGTCACCTCCGGCGGCAGGTCGTCCGCCTCGACCGGGGCCACGGCGACGAACTCCTCCTCCAGCAGCGGCGTCACGGCGAAGGCGCGGCCAGGCGCCGGCAGGGCGACGAGGCCGAGGTCGAGCGCGTTCTCCTCCAGCAGGCGCAGGACGTCGACGGCATTGCCGGTGCTGACCACGATCTCGAGCGACGGGAACCGCCGCCGCAGGGCCCGCAGCACCGGCGGCAGCAGGTAGATGCAGGCGGTGGCGCCGGTGCCCAGCCGGACCCGCCCGATGGTGCCGGTGGCGTGTTCGGCCATGGCCTCGACCGCCGTCGCCACCGCGGCCTCGATCTGCCCGGCATAGGCCAGCAGGTCGGCACCTGCCAGGGTCGGGGTCGCCCGCCGGCCGACCCGCTCGATCAGGCGGACGCCCAGCCTGGCCTCCAGCTGCCGGATCTGCAGGCTGACCGCCGGCTGCGTCAGGTTCAGCCGGGCGGCGGCGGCGGAGAAGCTGCCGGCCTGGATCACCTCGCAGAAGCTGCGCAACTGGTCGAGGTTCAGGCCGCGCATCCCAAAGAATTCCTTATCCTCTGCATTGAATATCCAAATTTCCCTTATCCGAAGCCACGGCGCAAGCTCGACTTCATCAGTTCCCCCGACCATAGCCGTGACCGATGTCCCGCCTTCCGCCCCTGACCGAGACCCTGCGCTGGCTCGCCGCCTCGCCCCTGTCGCGCCGGCGGCAGCTGGACATGCTGCGCGGGCTCGACGACCGGCGGCTGGCCGATCTCGGCATCTGCCGCGGCGAGGCCTTGCGCGGACGACCCGCCCCCGACAGAGAGACCCTGATGCCCGACCGCCACGACATCACCCTGCCCGCCCCGGTCACCATCCGCGATGCGGCCATGGCGGACATGGCGGCGGTGCAGGCGATCTATGCCCATCACGTCCTGCACGGCTTCGCCAGCTTCGAGGAGACGCCGCCGGACGCGGCCGAGCTGGTGGCGCGATGGGTGGCGACCCTGGGCCAGGGCCTGCCCTATCTGGCGGCGGAGATCGACGGCCGGGTGGTCGGCTATGCCTATGCCGGCGCCCACCGGCCGCGGCCGGCCTATCGCCACACGGTCGAGGATTCGGTCTATGTCGCCGACGGGCTGGCCGGCCGCGGCATCGGCCGGGCGCTGCTGGCGGGGCTGATCACCCGCTGTGAGGCCGGGCCCTGGCGCCAGATGGTCGCCGTGATCGGCGACAGCCGCAACGCGGCTTCGATCGCCCTGCACGAAAGGCTGGGCTTCCACCGGGCCGGCAGCTTCCGGTCGATCGGGTTCAAGCTGGGACGCTGGGTCGACACCGTGCTGATGCAGCGGCCCCTCGGCGTTGGCGACACCGTGGCGCCCGGCCCCGATGCGTGATCCGTCAGCGGAGGCTCAGGCCGTGTTGCGCCAGTAGGATTCCCGGCGCTCGACCACCAGATCGTTGCGCGGGCTGTGGCCGGTCGTCTTCCGGCCGCCCTTGATGTGGTCCATGAACCGACCGAGCCGGGAGTTGATCAGCACGTGCTTGGCCTGCCGGCCGATGCCGTCGGCGATGTCGAAGGACTGGTGGCCCGCGCGCTCGATCTGCCGCCGCACGACATCGAACAGATAGGCGTCGTGGAACTCGTACTGCTCGAACAGCTCGTCATGGGTGTAGAGGCGCTTGAACGCCGCCAGCATCTCCCGCGTCGCCGGGTGTCTCAGGTTGTAGGCGATGAAGCCGCATTCCGAGTAGGTCGGCCGGTCGAGATAGCCGACGAAGCAGTCGCGCGGAATGAAGCTCTCGAGCTCTTCCCGGCTCGGCTCGGCGAAGAACAGGCTGTCGGCATCGACCCAGATCAGCACGTCGGCATCGGTGTTTGCCGCGGCGTGGAAGATGGCGAAGGCCTTGTGGCTGAACCGCACCGCATCCCAGCGGAAGCCGGTGCCCCAGCGCCGGTCGCCCAGCTTGATCCGGTTCTTGTAGGGGTTGCGCGACAGCCGGAAGCGGTAGCGCTCGGTCTGGCCGTTGGCGAGCGGGTTGTCGGCGTGGCGGCTTTTGAAGGCGACCAGGTCGGGGCAGCTGGAGACCAGGTCCCGCACCACGATGCGGTCGCTCGGCACCTCCGGCTCGAAACCCTCGCGATAGACCAGGAGGGGGACATCCTCCGGCCAATAGAGGTCAAAGGTGTCGATCATGCGCTGCCCGTATTCGGCATAGCCGGCGCCGTTGCAGGTGGTGACAACGGCAAATTTCCGCATGGGCTCGGTGGAGCGACGCATATCGATCGTCATCTGGCTCTTGGATGGGTCAACGGAACCTCAAACACATCGCCGCGGCCAGCGTTCCCGCGTCTTGGCCTCAGCGGACCATAAGTGGTCCCGCCTGCGACGTGAAATTACCCTTTGGTAAAATGGAGAAACCCGCGGACGGCCCCGGATTGCCTTGGATTCACCGAATCTCGGCAGGGAATGCCCGGGTTTTCAGGCCGCCGTCCCTGCGCGCATTTGTCACTACAGAGTCGAGCAGCCCGGGGAACCGCGCCTCCAGATCGTCGCGGCGCAGGGAGATGAAGCGCTGGGTTCCTTCGATCCGCGTCCGGGTGACCCCGGCCTCGCGCAGCTTGGCGTAGTGGTAGGACAGGCTGGTCTTCGGCGCGTGGTCGATGCTGCTGCAGGCCTCCTCCCCCATCTCCGACAGCTGGAGCACGATCGCCAGGCGGGTCGGGTCGCTCAGCGCCGCGAGGATGGTGACGAGGTCCATCTGGTCGCGATCGGGGTGATAGGGCGTGCGCATGCCCCGAGATCTAAGCCATCCGGCGGCGATATTCAATGTTCAACGAATTTTGAACAATTGGCTTGACGGCTCCCTCGGCCAATCCGATATTTCAAATATCGTTGAACAATGGATCATCCCCATGCCCGCCTCCCTGGTCTGGCTCGCGATCGGCGCTTTCGCCATCGGCACCGAAGGCCTGATGATCGCCGGGCTGCTGCCCGCGATCGCCGCGGATTTCCACACCTCCGTCGCCACGGCCGGCGAGTTGATCACGATCTTCGCCCTCGCCTATGCGGTCGGCTCCCCGATCCTGTCGGCTTTTTGCGGCAGCCTCGATCGGCGCCGGCTGCTGGTGCTGGCCCTGCTGTTCTTCGCCTTCGCCAACCTGCTGGCGGCGGCGACCGAGACGCTGTGGCAGCTGGTTGCGGTCCGGGTGCTGCTGGCGCTCAGCGCTGGCCTGTTCATGCCGACGGCCTATGCCGTCGCCGCGTCCCTGGTCGTCCCGGAACGGCGCGGGCGGGCGATCGCCGCCGTCACCAGCGGCATGACCATCGCCACCGCGCTGGGCGTGCCGCTGGGCGCCTGGATCGGCAACCACGCGGATTGGCGGACCACCTTCCTGATCGTCGCCGGCCTCAGCCTCGCCGGCGTGTTCGGCCTGCGCTTCGGCCTGCCGGCGCAGCTGCCCCGCGGCGCCAGCACCCTGGCCGAACGACTGGCCGTCGCCCGCCGGCCGGCGGTGCTGCAGGCGCTGGTGGTCACCGTCTTCTGGATCGCCGCCGGCTTCGTGGTCTACACCTTCATCGCCCCGTTCCTGGAGCGGGCGACCGGCATCGGCGCCGACGGCGTCAGCGCCATGCTGTTCCTGTTCGGCATCGGCGCGGCCGCCGGCAACGCCCTGGGCGGCCACCTGACCGACCGGATCGGCCCGGTCCCGGTGCAGGCCTGGTCGCTTGGAGTCCTCACCCTGTCGCTGTTCGGCCTGTCGGCCGCCGCCCTCCTGCCGGCCCACCAGGCGCTGATCGTCGCGGCGCCGCTGATCGTGATCTGGAGCGTCGCCGGCTGGGCCTTCCACCCGGCCCAGACCACCCGGCTGATCCGCCTGGCGCCGGAGGTGGCGATGGTCGCCGCGTCCCTGAACTCCTCCGCGCTCTATGCCGGCGTCGCCTTCGGCTCGACGCTGGGCGCGATGACCATCGCCTGGGGCGACGTCACCGATCTCGGCTGGGTCGGGGCCCTGTGCGCCGCCATCGCGCTGGGCGTGCTGGCGGTGACGGTGCGGCGCAAGGCCACACGGGCGGTGCAGCCGGCGGTCTGAGCCGCCGCCCCGCTCGATCGTCGCTGATTTGGAAACAATCCTGTTCCGGACGGGCGGGTTCTCCCGTCCCGCATCAAGGACTACCTTCTCGGCGCAGCGTCGGCTGCGGGTACGATAGGGAAACGATGCGATGACGAAGGTTCTGGTCCTCTACTACAGCTCCTACGGCCATATCGAGACCATGGCCACGGCGATCGCCGAGGGCGTCCGCGAAGCGGGCGGCGAGCCCACCATCAAGCGCGTGCCCGAGACGGTGCCGGAAGAGGCCGCCCGCGCCGCCCACTTCAAGCTCGACCAGACGGCGCCGGTCGCCACGGTCGACGAGCTGGCCGATTACGACGCCGTGATCTTCGGCGTGCCGACCCGCTTCGGCATGATGGCCGCGCAGATGAAGACCTTCCTCGACCAGGCCAGCGGCCTGTGGATGAAGGGCGCGCTGATCGGCAAGGTCGGCAGCGTCTTCACCTCGTCCGCCACCCAGCATGGCGGCCAGGAATCGACCATCCTGAACTTCCACACCGTGCTGCTGCATCAGGGCATGGTGATCGTCGGCCTGCCCTATTCCTTCCAGGGCCAGATGACGCTGGACGAGATCACCGGCGGGTCGCCCTACGGCGCCTCCACCATCGCCGGCGGCCAGGGCCAGCGCCAGCCCAGCGCCAACGAGCTGGCGGCCGCCCGCTTCCAGGGCGCGCATGTCACGAAGATCGCCTCGAAGCTCGTCGGCTGAGCCTGTTGGAAATCCGCCGGGGCGCCGAGCCCCGGCGGCTGCGGAGAAGACGATGGGCCTGCTGATCGAAGGCCGCTGGGCCGACCAGTGGTACGACACCAAGGCGACCGGCGGCCGCTTCGTGCGGCAGGACAGCGCCTTCCGCGGCAAGGTCACGGCCGACGGCAGCTCCGGCTTCAAGGCCGAGGCCGGGCGCTATCACCTCTATGTCTGCTACGCCTGCCCCTGGGCCCACCGCACCCTGATCGTGCGGGCGCTGAAGAAGCTCGAGGACGTGATCTCGGTCGACGTGGTCGATCCGTTCATGGGCGCCCAGGGCTGGACCTTCGACGACATCCGCGACGGCAGCCGCTCGCCCGGCGCGACCGGCGACCGGGTCAACGGCAAGACCGCGCTGCACGAGGTCTACAGCCTGGCCAAGCCCGACTACACCGGCCGGGTCACCGTGCCGGTGCTGTGGGACAAGCAGACCGGCGCCATCGTGAACAACGAGTCGGCCGAGATCATCCGGATGCTGAATTCGGAGTTTGATGAATTCGCCGATCGTTCGGTCAATCTATCGCCGGCCGCGCTGCTGCCCGAGATCGACGCCATCAACGCCGATGTCTACGACCGGGTGAACAACGGCGTGTACAAGGCCGGCTTCGCCACCGAGCAGGCGGCTTACAACGAGGCCGTGACCCGGCTGTTCGAGGCGCTGCAGATGCTGGAGGCCCGGCTGTCGGCGCATCGCTGGCTGGTCGGCGACCGGCTGACCGAGGCCGACATCCGGCTGTTCACCACGCTGCTGCGCTTCGACCCGGTCTATCACGGCCACTTCAAGTGCAACCTGCGGCCGCTGCACGAATACACCGCGCTGTGGGGGCACACCCGCGAGATCGCTCAAGCGCCGGGCGTGGCCGCGACCATCGAGATGAGCCACATCAAGCGGCACTATTACGAGAGCCACCACAGCATCAACCCGACCGGCATCGTGCCGAAGGGCCCGGTGCTGGACCTGGCCGCACCGCATGGCCGCGAGCGGCTGCCCGAAGCCCGTTAACCCGTTCACATCCCGAACACCACGGTGCGCAGGATGCGCACCAGCAGGAACAGGCCGGTGAAGGCCAGGGCCTCGTCCCACAGGTTCAGGCGGCCCGGCTGCGGCGGCTCATGCGCCACCCAGGCGAACAGCGCGCTCCACAGCCCGGCGAAGAACATCACGGTCTGAAGCAGCTGCAGCATCTCGGGAATGGAGCGGCGGCCCGGCAGGGCGATCAGCGCCAGCATGCCCAGCATCATCGCCAGCCGCGAGACGAAGCTGGCGATGCGCCGGCGCGATTCCGGCGCGGTCCGCTGCCAGATGGTTTCGCCCGGGCCCGGCCTGACGGCCGCCGGCGGGGTCTCTTGGTCCAACATGATCATCGTCCGGATGTCGGCGCGCCGCCCCGTCCGGGACGACCGCTGAGGCCGCGACCCTGGCCCCCCCGCCCATCAAGTTTCCATACGTTTTGCGCGGTCGCGCTCCGCCCGCGCCTTCGCCGCCAGGGTCCGGTACTCCTCCCGGATCTCCTGCAGGTCCTTGTCGGAATGCTCCTCCAGATCGAGCATCCAGTTGCGCGCCACCTCCGTCGCCCGGATCAGCTCGTCGAGCTTGATCTGCACCGCCGCGCTGTCGCGGTTCTGGGTGTTCTGGATCAGGAACACCATGAGGAAAGTGATGATCGTGGTGCCGGTGTTCACGGTCAGCTGCCAGACGTCGGAGAAGCCGACGAACGGCCCCATCGCGGCCCAGGCGATCATCGCGCCCGCCGCGATGCCGAAGGTGACGGGATGGCCGGCCAGCTGGGAGAACCGGTTGGCGAAGCGAACGAACCAGGGGGCGTCCTTCAAGGCATCCTCCAAATCGGACCGGATGCCATGACAACGGGACGACGGGGCAGATCGTGCCGAGGCGAGGCGGCGCGCCGTTCGATTTCGCGGGCCGCCCCCTCCCCTCAATCCGGGCGGTTGTAGTCGTAGATCACCCGGCCGTAAGGCAGTGTCAGATCGGCGATCAGGTGATGCGCCCCGATCACCTTGCGCACCGGCAGGTCGGCCACCGGCGCGTTGACATGCGGCACCAGGTGCAGCCGCGCCGGCCCGATCCAAGACCCCTTCGGCGTGATGTCGACCAGGTTGTAGGCGACCAGCTGGCAGATCTCCGGCCGCCCGTCGACGCCCGGGATCAGCTTCAGGTTGACCTGGGTCTTCGACAGCGTCGCCATCGTCCGGTGGCCGTTGCCGGCCATGCTCTCATGCTTGTAGCCCATGGTGCCCATGGCCACGAGCTGGTCGGCATAGGACAGGGTGCCGGTCAGCGTGTCCTTCACGATCGCCAGCTTGGGATGCGCGTATTTCTTGGGAAAGCCCCAGATCTCGCGGCCGGCGGCGATCGGCGGGTCGTCGTCCAGGTACATCTGGGCGACGAAGCTCATCTCCTCGCCGCGGAACGTGCAGGGGATGACCATGCCGGATTCGGTGTAGCTGCCGAAGCCGGAGCTGTCCGGCATCCGGATCCACTCGTAATGCACCACCGGCCGCTCCAGCGGCTCCAGCGGCTCGGGCAGCTGGTCGCGGATCACCTCCGGATCGGTCTCGTAGGTGATGATCATGTATTCCCGGTCGACGAACCGGTACGGCCCGGCCGGATAGCTCGGCCCAGCGGCCGGCATCGACGGGAGCCGGAGGACATCTTCCCTGCGCATGATCTCAACCCTTTGCCGGACGGCCGCGATGCGGGCCGCGACCGTCATAGCCAGCAAGCGCTGAAACTCCCGCGACAGTCTTTCGACAGAGATGTGACATCGCTGCGGGCCGCGACGCCGGCCGCCGCCGCGTCATCAGACCGTCATCCATCCCGGCCTATCGTGCGCTCCCCAAGCAGGAGACCGGCCGGCCATGGATGCGAAGAGCCCAATTCGAGAGCACGACACCGCTTCCGCCGGCTGGCGGCCAGACCGCTGCGACCGCGTCGCCCTGGTGCTGCAGGGCGGCGGCGCCCTCGGCGCCTACCAGGCCGGCGTCTACCAGGCACTGCACGAGGCCGGGATCGAGCCGGACTGGGTGTCCGGCGTGTCGATCGGCGCGATCAACGCCGCCATCATCGCCGGCAACCCGCCGGAGCGGCGGCTGGAGCGGCTGAAGACGTTCTGGGAGCGGATCACCGACCGCCGGATCTGGGCCTACACCCCGGATGGCGACATCTTCCGCCAGATGCGCAACGCCACCAGCTCCTGGATGACGATGCTGCAGGGCCAGCCCGGCTTCTTCTCGCCGCACGGCACCAGCCCGTGGCTGAGCCCGGCCGGGGCCAAGAGCGCGACCAGCTACTACGACACCGCGGCGCTGCGCGAGACCCTGCTGGAGCTGGTGGATTTCGACCTGGTCAACAACGGCCCGGTGCGCTTCGCGGTCGGCGCGGTCAATGTGCTGAGCGGCAACTTCATCTATTTCGACAGCGCCGAGGAGGAGATCGCGCCCGACCATGTCATGGCCAGCGGCGCCCTGCCCCCGGCCCTGCCGATGGTCAAGATCGGCACCGACCATTACTGGGACGGCGGCATCGTCTCGAACACCCCGCTGCAGCACCTGCTGGACGAGGACAGCCGGCTGAACACGCTGGTGTTCCAGGTCGACCTGTTCAGCGCCCGGGGCGAGCTGCCGCGCGACATCCACGACGTGATGGCCCGGCACAAGGACATCATGTATTCGTCGCGCACCCGCTACACCACCGACCTGTACAAGCGGCTGCACATCTGGAAGACGCGGCTGGCGCAGGCCCTGGCCAAACTGCCGGAGGAGACGCTGTCGGACGATGAGCGGCGGATGCGGGACGAGCTGGCGCGGCTGCCGGAGATCACCATCCTGCACCTGATCTACCAGCAGAAGGCCTATGAGGGGCAGGCCAAGGACCACGAGTTCTCCGGCACCTCGATGCGCGAGCACTGGCAGAGCGGCTACGAGGACACCCGTCGCACGCTGAAGCGGAAGCAGTGGATGGAAATGCCCCGCGAAGGCGCGGGGATCGTGATCCACGACGTGCATCGGCTGGATTGAGGGGGGGGAACTGTCGAGTGTCTTCAAATTGCCTCTCTCGCCTGGCGGGAGAGGCAACCCCTTAGATCCTACTCTTTTCAATGTCATTGCCCGGCTTGACCGGGCAATCCAGGGGCCACCAAGAGCCGCTCTGGCCGCCCCTGGATGCCACGGTCAAGCCGTGGCATGACAATTGGGGTGGGACGGCTCGCGATGATGGTACGGGGCGGTTACCCCTCCCCTCACTGCCCCTGGTTCAGCGCCGCCGGCAGCTTGTTGGCCTGCAGGCCGTATTTGGCCAGGATCTGGTCGTAGGTGCCGTCGGCCTGCAGCTTCTCCACCGCCGTCTTCACCGCGTCGCGCAGCTGCGGCTCGGTCTTCAAGACCGGGATGCCGACCAGGGATTCGGTGAAGGCCTGGCCGATCGCGACATAGGTGTCGGGCTCCAGCTGCTGGAAATAGGGCAGCGTCTCGTTACCCTGGGCCGCCGCCTGGATGCGCTGGGTCTTCAGCTGGGTCCGCGCATCGGCCGAGCCTTCGGTGCCGACCACATTGATCGCCGGCTTGCCCTTGGCGACGCAGTTGGCGTCGCTCCACTCGCCGATCTGCTGCGGCCAGTTGGTCGACCGGCTGGCGCCGACCGTCTTGCCGCACAGATCCTCCGGCGTCTTGATTTCACCGGCCAGCGCGGTCGAGGTGTAGAACTGCGCGCCCGACTTCATGTAGTCGACGAAATCGGCGGTGTCGCGGCGCGCCGGCGTGTCGCTCATCCCCGCCATCACCATGTCGATGCGCCCGGTCTGCAGCGACGGCAGCATCTGGGCGAAGGCGATCTCCTGCCACTCGACCTCGACGCCGAGCTGCTTGCCGATCGCCTTGCCCAGGTCGATGTCGAAGCCGGTCAGCTCGTTGGTTGCCAGGTCCTTGTAGATGATCGGCGGGTAGTTGTTGTTGGTGCCGATGATGATCTTGCCGGCCTGCTTGATGCGGTCGGGCAAGGCCTGGGCCGAGGCGGAGGTGACGGCCAGCGCGGCGACGGCCGCGGTGGCGGCGAGCAGGGCGAAACGGGTCATGAAGGCCTCTCCTGTTGTTGTGGGTCCGCCGGTCACGACAGGACGGCGGCGATGAAGTCGCGGGTGCGCGCCTCGCGCGGGCTGCCCAGCACCTGCTGCGGCGGCCCCATCTCGACGATGCGGCCGCGATCCATGAACACGACCCGGCCGGCGACCTCGCGGGCGAAGCCCAGCTCATGCGTCACCACGATCATGGTCATGCCGCTGGCGGCGAGGTCGCGCATCACCGCCAGCACCTCGCCCACCAGTTCCGGGTCCAGCGCCGAGGTCGGCTCGTCGAACAGCATCAGCTTCGGCTTCATCGCCAGGGCGCGGGCGATGGCGATGCGCTGCTGCTGGCCGCCGGACAGTTCGGCCGGATAGGCGTCGCGCTTGTCTGCCAGGCCGACCCGCTGCAGCAGCGTCATCGCCTCGGCCACCATCTGCGCCTTCGGCCGCTTCTGCACGGTGACCGGGCCTTCGATGATGTTGGCCAGCACCGTCATGTGGGCGAACAGGTTGAAGCGCTGGAACACCATGCCGCTGGCCAGGCGCTGGCGCGCCACCTCGCGGTCGGTCAGGGCATAGAGGCTATCGCCCTCCTGCCGGAAGCCAGCGAGTTCGCCATCGACCCAGACCGCGCCGCCATCGACGCTTTCGAGCTGGTTGATGCAGCGCAGCAGCGTGCTCTTGCCCGAGCCGGACGGGCCGATGATGCACAGCACCTCCCCCGGCTCGACCTCGAGCGACACGCCCTGCAGCGCGTGCAGCGACCCGAAATGCTTGTGGATCTCGGCGGCGACCACCATCGGCGGCATGGCTCAGGCCTCCTTCGGCTGGTCGATCACAACGGCGCGCTTGCGCTGCGCCCCGTCGCGCCCGCGGGCAAAATGCTTCTCGAGGAAATGCTGGCCGATGCTGAGCACGGTCACCACCACCAGGTACCAGATCGCGGCGACGATCAGCAGCTCGATCACCCGGGCGTTGGCGTAGTAGATGGTCTGGGCATTGCGCAGCATCTCGGCGTACTGGATGACGCTGGCGACCGAGGTCAGCTTGACCATCGAGATCACCTCGTTGCCGATCGGCGGGATGATCACCCGCATCGCCTGCGGCAGCACGATGCGGCGCAGCGCCACCAGCCGGGTCATGCCGATCACCTTGGCCGCCTCGGTCTGGCCCAGGTCGACCGACAGGATGCCGCCGCGCACCACCTCGGCGGTGTAGGCGCCCTGGTTGATGCCGAGGCCCAGCAGCGTGGCGACGAAGGGCGTGATCAGCTCGACCGTCCGCGCCTCGAACAGGCCGGGGATGCCGATCACCGGGAACACCAGCGCCAGGTTGAACCACAACAGCAGCTGGAGCAGCAGCGGCGTGCCGCGGAAGAACCAGATGTAGCCGACCGCCACGGTCTTCAGCACCGGGTTGGGCGACATCACCATGATGGCGAAGACCACGCCCAGCGCGATGCCCAGCGCCATGGCGCAGACCGTCATCAGGATGGTGTTGGCCAGGCCGGACAGGATCGCCGGGGCGGTGAAGAACTGCCCCACCACCGGCCAGGCGATCTGGCCGACGGCGAAGGCCCGCACCACCGCGGCCAGCGCCACTAGGATCAGCGCCGCCGCGACCCAGCGGCCGTAGTGCCGGCGCGGCACATGGCGCAGATGGGCGATGGAATAGGGCGAGGCCCCCGTGGTGTCGGTCATCCCGTGTCCCCCTGCCCTAGACGTGTGGACCATCATAGCGCTGGGCCCAGTCGTCCTGCTCCATCAACAGCTCGCGCAGCCGCGCCAGCTGTTCCCGCACCCGGTCCGGCGCGGTGCCGCCATGGCCCGACCGGGCGGCCACCGCCGCCTGCGGCGTCAGGCAGGACCGGATCTCCGGCGCCAGCCGCGGATCGACCGCGGCGAGGTCGGCATCCTCCAGCTCCTCCAGGCCGATGCCGCGATCCTCGCAGCGGCGGACCAGGGCGCCGGTGATCTCATGCGCCTCGGAGAACGGCACGCCGCGCCGCGACAGCCAGTCCGCCACCTCGGTCGCCAAAGTGAAGCCCTCGACCGACTGGCGCCGCAGCGTCTCGACATTGATCCGCAGGGTGCGCAGCATCCCGGCCATCGCCGGCAGCACGGCGTCCAGCGTGTCGACCGCCTCGAAGGCGGCGCGCTTGTCCTCGGCCAGGTCGCGGTTGTAGGCGAAGGGCAGGCCCTTCAGCGCCGTCAGCATCGCGGTCAGCCCGCCGATCAGCCGGGCGGCGCGGCCGCGCGTCAGCTCGGCGATGTCGGCGTTCTTCTTCTGCGGCATGATCGAGGAGCCGGTGGCGTAGGCATCGTCCAGCTCGACCCAGCGGAACTGGCGCGACGACCACAGGAACACCTCCTCCGCCAGCCGCGACAGATGCACCGACAGCATCGCGGCGACGAACAGGAACTCCGCCACATGGTCGCGGCTGCTGACCGCGTCGATCGAGTTCTCGCAGGGGCCGTCATAGCCCAGCTCGGCGGCCGACAAATCGGGCCGCAGCGCGATGGCGGACCCGGCCAGGGCGGCGGCCCCGAGAGGTGAGCGGGCGCTGCGCCGGTCCCAGTCCTGCAGCCGGTCGACATCCCGGGCGAAGGTCTGGGCGTGGGCCAGCAGCTGGTGCGCGAAGGTGACCGGCTGGGCCGGCTGCAGATGGGTGAAGCCGGGCGCCAGGGTGGCGACATGCGCCTCGGCCTGCCCGACCAGCGCCTGCTGCAAGGTCATCACGTGGCCGGCGAGGCGGCGGGCGACGTCGCGCAGGTAGAGCTTGAGGTCGTTGGCGGCCTGGTCGTTGCGCGACCTTCCGGCGCGCAGCTTGCCGCCGAGCGTGCCCAGCCGTTCGGTCAGCGCCCGTTCGAGGAAGGTGTGGACGTCCTCGTCGCCCTCGTTCGGCAGCACCGCGCCGGCCGCGACGTCGCGGCCCAGCTCGGCCAAAGCGGCTAGGGTGGTCTCGCCCTCGGCTTCGGTCAGGATCCCGGCCCGCACCAGCTCGCGCGCATGGGCGGCCGAGGCGGCGAGGTCGTAGGGGGCGAGGCGGAAATGGCTGGCATCCGAGCGCGACAGGCGCATCAGCTCCGGCGCGGGCGCGGCGCGGAAGCGGGCGCCCCAGAGACGGGTCGGTTCGGTCATGGGAGCCCCCTGTTCGGACCCGGGATGCTGTCAAGCCGAGCCGAGAGCCACAATGGAAATGATTTCCCCGGGATAGTCGGGAATGGAATATCGTGCCGGCCGGTTCCGACAGAGATGCGCCGCCGATGCAGGTCCCCCTTCCCTCCACCACCGCGCTGCGGGTGCTGGCCGCTTTGGTCGAGCACGGCTCGGCCTCCGAGGCGGCGAAGAGCGTGAACCTGACCCAGAGCGCGGTGAGCAAGCAGCTGCGCAGCCTGGAGGAGATCGCCGGCATGCCGCTGTTCGCCCGCACCGGCCGCGGCCTGGTGCCGACCGAGGCCGGGCGGATCTACGTCAGCCAGGCGCGGATCGCCCTGGGGGCGCTGGAGACGGCGGCCGGCCGGGTCGCGGCGCTGCGCGGGTCGCCCAACGCCATCCGGCTGCATGTGCTGCCGATCCTGGGCGACCGCTGGCTGGTGCCACGGCTGTCGCAACTGGCCAAGGCGCGGCCGGAGCTGGAGGTGCAGTTCACCACCCAGGCCACCGGCGACACGGTCGAGGAGGCCGATGCGGTGTTCCGCTTCGGCGAGGGCGAGTGGCTAGGCCAGCGGGCGGAATACCTGTTCGGCCGCAACGTGGCGCTGGTCGGGGCGCCGCAGCTTTTGTCCCGGATGGGCGGCATCGCCGGGGCCGAAGATGTCCGGCGCTACACCGTGCTGGACCATCGCCACACGCCGCTGCGCTGGAGCGAATTCGCCGGGGCCCAGGGGCTGGCGGAGTTCGCCCCGGCCCATATGGTACATTTCGGCTTCTACGCCCTGGTGATCCGCGCCGCCATCGCCGGCCAGGGCCTGGCCCTGGTGCCGCGCTGCCTGATCGCGGAGGAATTGCTGACCGGTCGTTTGGTCAATCCCGAGGGCCTCGGCTTCCACAGCCGCCACGGCTACTGGTTCACCCAGCCGGCGGACCGCGTGCCGCGCCCCGGCCTGGTCGCCTTCCGCGACTGGCTGCTGGACGAGGCCCGTGGTCTGGGGCCGGGGATGTAGTCGGAGAAACGATTAAAGAAAGCAGTGCCGCTTGGCCTCAACGCCACGCCGATGCTTGTGCCATATCGAGGATGAGGTCAGGCTCGTCATAAAGGTAGACGCAGCATGGCATCCGGCTTGGGTCGGCTCTGAGCGACTTCGATTCTTCAATGTTGACGGCGACATTCTGTCAATAACCACGACTTGGCAAACCCATCCGAAGTTCCCCGGGCGAACGGCGCGCGGCGTGCTGACGGCGCAAAGGTCATAAGTGTCGATCCGGGTATGGGGTCCGGGCGCGGCGAGGTTCCAGGCGTCCAGTCGCCAGATGCCGCGACGGCGTTGGCGCAGCAGCACGCCGACCTCTGGCGCGCGCAGGTGAAGCCCTACCGCGTGCCGTTCGTGCATATCGGCTCGGCCCCGTGGGCGAAGGCCAAATGCATTTCATCTGCCAGGTTGAGCCAAAGCAGGAGGGTGCATAAAATCAAGATTTCTGTGGCCACCTAACCTTGTGCTCGTGCAAAGCGAGCCAGGCTGGTCCTGACCACGAGGTGATGAAAGGGCCTGATCACGTTGAGATAGGTGAGGCCGAAGGCATTGTGGGAGTGCACGACGGTTGTCGCGATGAGCTTCGTGCCGGTTGGAGAATTGCCGCGAAGCAGCGATAATCGGAAGTCCAGGTGTCGATCATCCTCACCCAGCACAATCTCGTCGTCGCTTTCCCATTGCACCGGGAAAAAGTCCACGCGTTCATTGTCGGCCCTGGACGCTCGGACCTCGCCGGAGGCTTTGACGTCGAAGGGCGTCACCATGGCGTCGCGCACCGCGACCAAAGCCTTGATCCACGCGGGCGGATCGCCGAGTGTCCGGGTCGCCAGCACGCGCATGCTGTACTGTTTCGATGAACTCAAATCGGTGCTGTAGCTATCGAGTAGGCTGGCGTTCTCGTACCAGCCTGCAACGACGCTTTCAGGTGGCGGCGTGGTCCGGCGCACCCGCGCTTTGCGTTCTAAGCACATGCCGAAAGCTCGATCATGGCAGTCTTTGCGACAGCTGGCCGGCCAATAGCGGTGAGGGAGTACATGCCTCGGAACGGAGCCGATCGGCAACGATATAATATTGAACGTGAGCGCTATGCAGTGATTTGTCCGATGAACAATACGCTCTGATAGTGCCGCTGCTGCCGCAGCCCAAGCGGCGCGGTCGCAAGCCAAAGCCACTGGGTTAAGGTCGCTTTTGCCGATGCGGGCTGCAATGGCGACGAAGCTCAACGGGCTGCTTCGAGGCGAGCCGCATTGAGGTCGTCGTTGTGAAGAGAATTGATTAAGAAATGAAGTTTATGGATTTCACAGGAGACATAGCGCTTCGCGGCAAGCGACATCACGCTCGATTTCCCATATTCGGCATATGAATGTGACAAGGGACAAGCGACGCGACCACCAGATCCTTGATCACCCATCAATAGCGCCCCTGTGCAGGATCGCCACGCCCTGCAGGACCGGCGATGACGACGCAGTGAATGCACGAAGGGAGACACGCCATGAACCCCGCGATCGACCGCAAGGACTGGGCCGAGGATCCCGGACGCTGGCATGGCGAGGTCCAGCTCGGCCGCCACGGCGCCGGTATCTCGGTGATCTTCTTCGAGCGCGACGAGCCCGGCGGCGGGCCGAAGCTGCACCGCCACCCCTATCCCGAGACCTTCATCATCCGCTCCGGCCGCGCCCTGTTCACACTGGGCGCCCGGGAGATCCTGGCCGAGGCCGGGCAGATCGTGGTGGTGCCGCCGAACACCCCGCACAAATTCACCAATCCCGGCCCGGCGCCGCTGCACACCATCGACATCCATGAGAACGGCACCTTCATCACCGAATGGCTCGAATGAGCCGATCGCGCTGGTTGAAGGCCGCCGGGACGTCTAGGACAGAATGATCACCCGAGAGAGTTGGACGACCGGCATGGATGCGCGCGCAAACGGTTTGACGATCAAGGCGCCGGGCCGGCCGCTGACCGGCCGCGTCACCCCGCCCGGCTCGAAGTCGATCACCAACCGCGCCCTGCTGCTGGCGGCGCTGGCCCGAGGCACCAGCCGCCTGACCGGCGCGCTGAAGAGCGACGATACCAAGCTGATGGCCCAGGCCCTGCGCGCCATGGGCGTGACCATCGACGAGCCGGATGCGACGAGCTTCACGGTCACCGGCACCGGCCGGCTGCGGGCCCCGGCCGCGCCGCTGTTCCTGGGCAATGCCGGCACCGCGATGCGCTTCCTGACCGCGGCGGTGACCATGATCGACGGCACCGTGGTGGTCGACGGCGACGCCCATATGCGCAAGCGGCCGATCGGCCCGCTGGTCCAGGCGCTGCGCTCACTCGGCATCGACATCGCCGACAGCAATGGATATCCGCCGGTCACGGTGCATGGCCGCGGCCCCTTCTCCGCCGGCCGGGTGGAGATCGATGGCGGCCTGTCCAGCCAGTACATCTCGGCGCTGCTGATGGCGGCCGCCTGCGGCACCGGGCCGGTCGAGGTGGCGCTGACCGGCAGCGAGATCGGCGCCCGCGGCTATGTCGACCTGACCGTCGCGGCGATGCGCGCCTTCGGCGCCGAGGTCGAGCAGCTGGACGAAGCGGCCTGGCGGGTGCAGCCCACCGGCTACCGCGCCGCCGACTTCACGGTCGAACCCGACGCCTCGGCCGCGACCTATCTGTGGGGCGCCGAGGTGCTGACCGGCGGCGCCATCGACCTGGGCGTGCCGGCCGATGCCTTCACCCAGCCGGATGCCAAGGCCCAGGCGCTGATCGCGGCGTTCCCGCATCTGCCGGCGGTGATCGACGGGTCGCAGATGCAGGATGCGGTGCCGACCCTGGCGGTGCTGGCCGCCTTCAACCGCACCCCGGTGCGCTTCACCGGCATCGCCAATCTGCGGGTCAAGGAATGCGACCGGGTCAGCGCGCTGGCCACCGAGCTGTCGCGCATCCGCCCCGGCCTGGGCCGCGAGGACGGCGACGATTTGATCGTGGCGTCCGACCCCGACCTGGCCGGCCAGGTGCTGCCGACCCGGATCGAGACCTACGCCGACCACCGCATCGCCATGAGCTTCGCTTTGGCCGGGCTGAAGATCGGCGGCATCACCATCCTGGACCCCGGCTGCGTCGCCAAGACCTATCCCGGTTTCTGGGATGCGCTGGCTTCGCTCGGCGTCACCTACGACACGGTGGATTGACCGAACGACCGGTCAGGCAATCCGCAGCACCCGCCGCCGGACCATCCCGAACAGCCGGCCGTCCAGCGCGATCAGGCCGAGGGCGATCAGCGCCATCCCGGCCCAGGCGCGGCCGGTCATCGCCTCGCCGAGCACGATGCTGCCGAGCATCAGCGCGCTGGGCGGGATCAGCAGCGTGACCAGGGCGGTGTTGGTCGCCCCCACCCGGGCCAGCAGCTTGAAGTAGAAGACATAGGCCAGCGCGGTGCTGAGCAGCGCCAGCCCGACCAGCGCCGACACCGTGGACCAGCTGGGCACCGGCAGGGTCCAGGGCCGGTCGACCAGGCAGACGATCGGCAGCATCATCACGCTGGTGGCGCTGACCTGGCCGGTGGCGGTGACCATCGGCGGCAGCGCCCGGAAGCGGCGGCCGAAGATGCTGGCGAAACCGTAGGACAGCGCCGCCCCCAGCACCGCGAGCTGGGCCAGCACCGCACCGCCGAGCCCGCCCAGCACCTGCGGCCCGATCATCACCGCCACCCCGGCGATGCCCAGCACCACCCCGGCCAGCCGCTTCGGCGTCAGCTTCTCCTCGGTGGTCAGCACATGCGCGACCAGCACGGTGAACAGCGGCGTGGTGGCGTTGAGGATGGCGGCCAGGCCGCTGCCGATCTGGGTCTGGCCCCAGAAGATCAGGCTGAACGGGATCAGGTTGTTCAGCAGCCCCATGCCGAAGAAGGCGGCCCAGACCTTGGGGTCGCGTGGCATGGCCTGGCCGATGGCGCGCAGCACCGCCAGCAGGGCGATCGCGGCCAGCCCGACCCGGACCAGGACGATGGTCAGGGGCGGCACCTCGGCCACCGCGACCTTGGCGAAGAAGAACGACCCGCCCCAGACGATCGACAGCGCGACCAGCAGCAGCCAGTCGGCCGCTCCCATCGCGGGCGGGGTTGCGGGGCGGATGAGGGCAGGCGCGGCGGAGGTCATGCTCCGTTCTGGCCGAAGCGGGACGGCCCCGCCACCCGGTTCTTGCGGCCGTATTCTGTGCTGCGCAGGACAGGCCCCAGAAAGCGCCGGAGCACCGGTGCCGCCGGATGGGCTACCAAGGAATACGGCCCCTTCGGAGACCCTGCCGTGATCGACCCGTTCTGGCTCCTGTTCGCCGCCAAGCTGGTGCTGGCCGCCGGGATCGTCGTCACCGCGTCGCTGCTGGTCGAGCGCAGCGGGCCGCTGCTCGGCGCCATGATCGCGACCCTGCCGATCTCCGCCGGCCCGGCCTATGTCTTCCTGGCGCTGGAGCACGACGCCGATTTCGTGTCCGGCAGCGCCCTGGCCAGCCTGGCGGTGAATGCCGCCACCGCCGTGTTCATGACCCTCTACGCGCTGCTGGCCCGATCGCGCGGCCTGGCCCTGAGCCTGGGCGCCGGGCTGCTGGCCTGGCTGACGGCCGCCGCCGCGATCAGCCGGGTCGAGTGGAGCCTGGCCGGCGCCGTGGCGCTGAACCTGGCCGTCTTCGCCCCCTGCCTGGCCCTGGTGCTGCCGCGCCTGGCGGCGACCCCGCCGGTCCGCGCCGCCGCCCGGCGCTGGGACATTCCGGTGCGGACCGTCGCGGTGATGGCGCTGATCGCCGCCGTCCTGCTGATCGGCCGCGCCTTGGGGCCGATGGCCGCCGGCTTCGCCGCCCTGTTCCCGGTGGTCACAAGCAGCCTGGCCATGCTGCTGCAGCCGCGCATCGGCGGCCCGGCCACCGCAGCGGTCTTCACCAACGCCCTGATCGGCATGGCCGGGTACATCCCGACGCTGGCGCTGCTGCACCTGTCAGCACCCCCGCTCGGCTCCCCTGCGGCGCTGGGCCTGGCCCTGGCCGCCTGCATGCTGTGGAACGGCGCGGTGCTGGCGCTGCGCGGCCGGCCGCGCCGGCTCGCAGCCCAGCCACAAGATTGACCGAACGACCGGTCAGCCTTTCAGCGGCAGCTCGAACTCGGTGCGGGTCGCGAAGCCGCGCCAGCCGGCCCGGCGGAAGGCCGCGGCCATCGGCGCGTTGCGGGTGTCGGTGTCGGCGATGATCGGATGGCGGCCGATCCGCAGCAACGTCTGCGACCCGCGCGTCAGCATGGCGTCGATGTGGCCGCGGCCGCGCATCTCCGGCACCACGCCGATATGGCCGATCGACGCCATGCGCGGCGCCACCACCGGCATGACCTGGCCGACCAGCGCGCCGTCGGGCGCATAGGCCAGCTCCCACCACGCCGGATCGTATTCCATCGCCTGGAGGTCGGCGAAGACATCCTCCTCGCCCTCACCCGCGCGACGGTCGAGGGTGCCGACAGTGATCCGGTCGGTCGCGGCGCGGAACGCCGCCTCCCCCACCTCCGCCAGCGAGCGGAACACCAGGTCGCCGGCGGGCGGCCGCACTGCCGTGCCCGCATCCAGCTCGAAGCGGACCGTCTCTCGCCGGATCGCAAAGCCGTGGCCGGACAGCACCGCCCGCCGCCGTTCCGGCTCGGCCTGCCATTGCGGCGCCTGCATCGGGGTGTCAGCACATGGCCCAGCGCCGCGGCGCCGAGCGACCGCGCCAGGCCGGCCGCCTGGTCCAGGATCGCCGCGCCGATCGCGGGGGCCTCGGGCGCCGTCCAGGGCAGGTCGAGCAGCACGATGTCGGACGGCGCCGCGGCCCTGGGCATCGACCAGAAGGCGACGCGGCCGATGGCATCTCCGCCCGCCTCGGCCAGGAAGCACCACTCCCGGCGCATGGCGCCCTTGGCCAGGAGGTCGTCGACATAGGCCCGCACCGCCCCGGCATGGGCCGGATCGGTGGCGGTGGCGGCGAAGGCGGCGAGGTCATCCCCGGCGATGGGACGCAGGCGGATGTCGGAGGTCATGCCGCGCTCAGACCTCGGCCGTCAGGACCACGGACTCGGCCGACCGCTCGGCCGGGCCGTGATGCACCGCCTCGATATTGTTGCCGTCGGGATCGAGCACGAAGGCGCCGTAATAGCCGGGATGGTAGGACCGTTCGCCCGGCCCGCCATTGTCGCGGCCCCCGGCGGCCAGCGCCGCGGCATGGAAGCGGTGCACGGTCTCGCGATCCGCCGCCTGGAACGCCAGATGGACATGGCTGATGCCGTCGCCCGGGCTGACGAACAGCTCGTCCGAGGCGAAGAAGCCCGGGCCCTCGAAGGTGATGGCGCGGCCGACCGAGGCCAGCGCGGCTTCGTAGAAGCGCCGGCTCGCCGCCAGGTCGCGCACCACCAGATGGACATGGTCGATCAGGCGGCCCCGGTGGAACTGCATTGTGTCTCTCCCCGTCTCGTGCGGTGTCTTCTAGCCCGCGGCCTTGGTGTCGATCACCTCGAAATGCTCGACCTCCGGGTCGAAGCGGGTCAGGAAGTCGCGGTCGCGCGGGTAGTAGCGGGCGCGGCCGTGATCCTCGCCGGCGAAGGCCTTGATCGCGTCGACCGACTCCCACAGCGTCAGGGTCAGGAACTCGACCTCGTCGCCGCGGTCCTGGCACAGCAGCCAGACGCCGCGATTGCCGGGGGTCTGCGCATAGTCGCCGAGGCCGGTTTCCTGGAGATAGGCGACATAGGCGTCCTTCTTGGCCTTCGGCACCGGGCCGCGCCACATGCGTGCGATCATCTCGAATCCTCCTCTGTCAGGTCCAGGCGGACGATCGGGCGGGTCGGGCCGCGGCGCGCCACCTCGCGGAAGCCGAGGTCGAGGAACGGCCCCAGCACGCCGGTGTAGATCTCGCCCGAAGACAGCCGGCGGCCGGCATCGATGGGATAGGCCTCGACCGCTGGCGCGCCCTGCGACCGCGCCAGCCGTGCCGCGGCCTGCACCAGCGGGCGCAGCAGCCCGGTGCGGCGATGGGCGCGGGCGGTGACGAAGCAGGTGATCGACCACACCGGCAGGTCGTCGACCGGCGCCAGGTTGCGCGACCGGGCCAGGCGCGGCTGGGCCGAGCGCGGCGCGACGCCGCACCAGGCCACCGGCCGGCCCTCGCGATAGCCGACCAGCCCCAGCGTCTCGCCTGCCGCGACCCGGTCGTGGAACAGGGCGCGGTTGCCGCCGTCGCGGGTTCCGGCGTTGTAGTCGGCGCGCGGCCGGCGCCAGAAGGCGCACCAGCAACGGCCGGCATCGGCGCAGCCGGCGAACACCGCCTCGACGTCGCCGAGCCGGTCCGGCGTCAGCGGCCGGCAGTGGAGGGCGTCCTCGCGATCGGTCTTCCGCATGTCTAACCCCTGGACCGGTCGGGCCGACGATGCCGGGCTTGCGCCGCCCGAGTCAACCGGTAGGATGGTTAGGCGATGCAGACAGCCGAACCCGCCCCGTCCTACGCCCTGCGGCCGCCGAAACGGATCGGCGGCACGCTGTGCCTGGACTTCATCAACACCGAGATGTGGCGCGGCGACGTCCCGGACCGGCGCGAACGCCTGACCAGCTATGGCGAGCTGGCGCTGTGGGCCGGCCATGTCGGGATCCTCGACCGCGCCGAGGTTCGCCGCCTGGTGCAGGAGGCGGAGCGCCGCCCCAAGGTCGCGGCGGCGGCGCTGGCCACCGCGCTGGGCCTGCGCGGCGCGATCGACCGCATCTTCACGGCGCGGGACGCCATCGCGCCGGCCGACTTGGCCACCGTCAACGCGCTGCTGGCCCGCGCCCCGACCCGCATTGGGCTGGTGCCGACCAAGGCCGGCTTCGCCTGGGCGACATCGCCGGCCGAAGCGCTGGAACAGCCGATCTGGCCGGTGCTGTGGGACGCGGCGGAGCTGCTGATCTCCGGCCGCGCCGACCGGGTCGGCAGCTGTTCCGACCCGGACTGCGCCTGGGTCTTCCTCGACACCTCGCGCAACCACAGCCGGCGCTGGTGTTCGATGGAGGATTGCGGCAACCGGCACAAGGCGCGCCGGCACTACGAGCGCAGCCGCGAGGCCGGTTGACCCGTCGACCCTGGCCTGGGCCGGAGCGACGCGATGACGCGCTTTACCTTCCCGCAGGGGGAAGCCTCAGAGTCCCGGCCTCGTCGACAGAATGAGGCTCCGCCTGTGACCGCCCCTGCCCTGACCCGCCGCCGCTTCCTGGCCGGCACCGCCGCCGCAGCCGCCCTGGCCGGGATCGGCCCCCGGCTGGCCCGCGCCGCAGCACCGGTCGGGCTGACGGTGGCGACGCGCAGCATCGAGGTCGACGGCCGCGCCGCCACCGTGTTCGGCATCACCCGGCCGGATGGCGGCCACGGCCTGCGCGCCACGGCCGGCGACGCCTTCCGGGTGCGGCTGACCAACGGCCTGGCCGAGCCGACGCTGGTGCATTGGCATGGGATGACCCCGCCCTGGCGCCAGGACGGGGTGGCCGGCGTGTCCCAGGACGCGCTGCCGCCGGGCGCCGGCTTCGACTACGACTTCCCGCTGACGCGCCCCGGCACCAACTGGATGCATTCCCATTTCGGGCTGCAGGAGCAGCGCCTGCTGGCGGCGCCGCTGATCGTCGCCGACCCGGCCGAGGCCGGGCTGGACGAGCAGGAAGTGGTGCTGATGCTGCACGACTTCACCTTCCGCGACCCCGCCGAGATCCTGGCCCAGCTGCGCGGCGACCAGGGCCAGGCGGCGACGGGCATGGCCGGGATGGACCATAGCGGCCACGACATGGCGGCGATGCCCGGCATGGGTGCCAAGCCGAGTACGGACGCCATGCCGGGGATGAAGCACGACATGGCCGGCATGGGCACCATGGCGGGCATGGCGATGGACCTCAACGACGTCGAATACGACGCCTACCTCGCCAACGACCGCACCCTGGCCGACCCGGAGGTGGTGCGGGTGGAGCGCGGCGGCCGGGTGCGGCTGCGCATCATCAACGGCGCCGCCGGCACCAACTTCCACATCGATCTCGGCGCGGTGTCGGGCTCGCTGGTCGCGGTCGACGGCATGCCGGTGGTGCCGGTCATCGGCCGCCGCTTCCCGATCGCCGTCGCCCAGCGCCTGGACATCCGCCTGACCGTGCCCGCCGGCGCCGCGCTGCCGGTGCTGGCGCTGCGCGAGGGCGACCGGCAGCGCACCGGCCTGGTCCTGGCCGCGCCCGGCGCCGCGGTGGCGCGCATCGCCGATCAGGGCGGGGACAAGACCCCGCCACTCGACCTGGCGCTGGAGGCGAAGCTGGCGGCGACCGATCCCCTGCCCGCCCGCCCAGTCGACCGCACCATCCCGGTGGTGCTGGCCGGCGACATGGCGAGCTATGTCTGGACCCTGAACGGCAAGGTCTATGGCCAGGACACGCCGCTGGCGGTGCGCCAGGGCGAGCGGGTGGCGATCGTGATGTCCAACCCGTCGATGATGGCCCATCCGATGCATCTGCACGGCCATCATTTCCAGGTGGTGGCGATCGACGGCACGCCGCTGGCGGGCGCCCGGCGCGACACCGTCCTGGTGCCGCCGGGCCGCACCGTCACCGTCGCCTTCGACGCCGACAACCCCGGCCGCTGGGCCTTCCACTGCCACCTGCTCTACCACATGGAGGGCGGCATGATGACGACGGTGGCGTATGAGGGGATCGGCTGAGGGCTGAGGGCCGACGCGTCGCCACCCAACTTGTCATGCCACGGCTTGACCGTGGCATCCAGGGGCGGCCAGAGCAGCTCTTGGTGGCCCCTGGATTGCCCGGTCAAGCCGGGCAATGACAGTGTTGGAGGCCTCCCGCCCTCAGCCCTCGACCAGCCCTTCGGCCCGCCAGCGCGCCAGGTAGGCGTCGATTATGGCGTCCAGCCGGGCCTTGCCGAAGCTGTCGTCATGGCCGGCATGGACCACCGTGACCGGCAGCGACTTCAGCAGGGCGAAGGAGCTGATATAGTCGGCGATGTCCATGCCCGGGCCGCGGTACAGCAGCGGGCCGTCATAGATCACGTCGCCGGCGAACAGCGTGCCGGTCGCCTCCTCGAACAGGGCGATGCTGCCGGGGGAATGGCCCGGCACATGCAGCACGCGGAAGCGGCGGTCGCCGAGGTCGACCGTCTCGCCGGCCTCGATCAGCCGGGTCGGCGCCGCGCCCTGCAGGGCATAGCTGCGCAGGTCGTAGCCGGCATGCGGCACCGCCGTGACCAAAGCGGGCCCGAGGGGTGGATAGCCGGCGGCCAGGAAGCGCTGCCGCGCCTCGGCCGGGATGTCGTCGGAGATCAGCGACCCCGGGCGCGGCGTCGCCAGGGACGCCGCCTCGACCGGATGCACCCAGCGCTGCTCGAACTCATGGATCGCGCCGATGTGGTCGGCATGGGTGTGGGTGGCCAGGGCGACGGTGTCGCGGCCCGCGAACAGCCCCGGGAGGGCCGGGCGCAGCGGCGCCACGCCCAGGCCGCCATCGATCAGCAGGTCGTGGTCGCGGCCGCGCAGGTGCCAGATGTTGGCCCGCATCAGCACGTCGACATGCGGCTCGACGATCAGCGTCAGGCCGCCGCCCATATCCTGCTGGCGGAACCAGTCCGGGGCGACGGGCAGCGCGGAGTCGGTCATGGTCATCGCATCCTCTTCGGCATCAGGCGCCGGGCGCATCCAGCAGCGGCGCGACCACGGCGCGGGTCTCGGCGCTGCGCAGCACGGGGACGATCTCGAAGCTGACGCCGGTGCCGCGCCAATGCAGCACCCATTGCTGCAGCAGGGCCAGGTCGTCGCATTCCATCAGCTGGAAGCAGCGCGCGCCATTGGCCTCGACCCAGCTGTCGACATATGTCAGCCCGTCGGGAATGCCGCGCCCGGCATCGCGCAGATGCCGGTAGGCGGGCACCGGATCGCCGTCGCCGAAGCGCTCGATGACCATGAAAAGCACGGCCTGGCCTCCCTCGCCCGTCCCGGCGCCGGCCGCCGGGTTCAGTCCGTGCCTTCCCAATAGTCCATCACGGCGGATGCGCGATAGCCCTCGCCGGTCAGGCGCACGCTGACCCGGCCGGTCTCGGGGAAGACCGCGACGTCATGCGGGTTGTTCTCGCCGATCAGGATGTAGCGGCAGGGCGCGTCGGTGTGGTTGACCAGGCAGTGCCCGGCCTGCTGCCCCGCGGGGAAGCAGACATAGTCGCCCGCCTTCATCGGATAGGCCTTGTCGCCCAGGCGCAGCGTCAGCGCGCCTTCGAGGATGAAGACATGCTCCTCCTCCAGCAGATGATAGTGCAGCAGATTAGACTGCTTGCCGGGCGGCAGCTCCTCATAGGCCACGCCGACATGGTCGCCACCGCCGAATTTGCTGAGCACCCGGAAGCGGCTGCCCAGCTTGCCGCGGGAGAACTCCTCCCACGGCACCTGCTCGACGGAGAACGGCTCGTAGACGCCGTCGGCGTTGATCGAGGATGGCGTGTCGGACATGGCGGCCTCCCTGGCTGGCGATCCGCTGCCCTGCCGCGCGGGTCGGGCGGCTAGTGCTTGGTGCCCGCGGGCGGCGCGCCGGGAGCCAGGAACGCGACGCGGGCGGCCGCCACGCGCCGGGCCCGCTCCGCTTCCAGCTTCTCGAACCGGCGCCGGTACGTCTGCCGCAGCGTGTGGCTCTGCTCGATGGCCCCGGTCACCTCCTCGGAGAGGCGGCAGAAGCGGTCCACCATGTCCGGAACGGCGTCGGGGTCCTTCGCCAGCGCCTCCACCTCCACCATGCGTCGCTTGGCGAGATCATCCAGCGACTGCATCCGCTTCTCGAGCCGGGCGAGCACCGGATCGGTGACGAGGGCTGGGTTGGGGGCGGGGCGCGTGGGCTTACTCATGAACGGATCATGAACAAACGCCGCGGTTAAGTCAACGCCCTGCGCAGGCGGGAGGCGGCCTGCGGTCAGCCCTGGCCGACCGCCGCCGGCACCCGCCGCGCCGGCCACAGCCGCCAGCCCAGCGTCACCGCCAGGCTGGCCAGGGCGATCAGACCCATGCCGGCCGCCTGCTCGAGCCCCAGCCGGTGGCCGTAGACCGCCCAGTCGCTGACGATGGCCGAGGCCGGATAGATGAAGGCCAGCACCGCGATGACGGGCGTCGGCAGCTTCGGATAGGCGGCGTACATCAGGACGTAGACCAGGCCGGTGTGGACGATTCCGAGCCCGGCCAGCCAGCCCCAGGGGCCGGGCATCGCGGGCAGCGCCGCGATGCTGACGAAGGGCGCCAGCAGCACGATGCCGGTGGCGGCGTGGACCATCGCGGTCAGATGCGGCCGCACCCCGCGCAGCGCCTTGGTCGACAGCACTGTGCCGGTGTAGAGCAGCGTGGCGACGATCGCGAGGCCGGCGCCCAGCAGGCGGCCCGGCTCGGCGCCGCCAGTGCCGATGCCGATGGCCAGCACCAGCCCGGCGAAGGCGATGGCGATCCAGCCCAGTTTCTGCCGGCTGATGCGCTCGCCGAACAGGATCGGGCCGGCCAGCACCACCCAGAAGGGCTGGACATGGTAGACGATGGTGGCGAAGGCGATCGAGGTATGCTGGATCGCGGCGAAGAACGCGACCCAGTTCAGCACGATGCAGACGCCGCCGAACAGGATCAGCCCCCAGGTCCGCAGCGGCAGGCGCAGGCCCCCCAGCCAGCCGCGGGCGGCGCAGAACGCCGCCAGCACCAGCGCGCCGAACACGCAGCGGAAGAACACCGCGTTGATCGGCCCCTGCCCCGATTCCTGCATGAACACGCCGACGGTGCCGACCACCGCCATGCCCAAACCGAGCTGCAGGATCCCCGTCCGCCGCTCCGCCGCCGTCACCTCGACACTGCCCGCCATCGCCGCCTCCCGTTCCGATCGCTGGAAGCTGGGGCTGCGGCCGCCTTCACTCAAACGAATAGATTTGAAGGGAGCCATCACCTGGATTTATGATTGGGCGATGGAACGACGTCTCGATCTCGACGTGCTGCGCACCCTGGTGGCGATCGCCGAGGATGGCAGCTTCAGCGCGGCCGCGTCGCGGGTCGGCCGCACCCAGTCGGCGGTCAGCATGCAGATCCGGCGGCTGGAGGAGGCCACCGGCAAGCGGCTGTTCGACCGCGGCAGCCGGCACGTGCGGCCGACCGCCGCCGGCGAAAGCCTGCTGGGCCACGCCCGGCGTATGCTGCGGCTGGAGGAGGAGGCCTGGGCGGCGCTGATCGAGCCCGACCTGCGCGGCCGGGTCCAGCTCGGCATTCCCGACGACTACGCCGACTCGCTGCTGCCGCCGATCCTGTCGCGCTTCGCCGCCACCCACCCGCATGTCGAGGTCGAGCTGATCTGCGAGCAGAGCACGCTGCTGGACCACCATCTGGCGGCCGGGCGCATCGACCTGGCGGTGGTCACCCGCGGGCTGGGCCGCGACGGCGAACTGCTGCGGCGCGAACCGCTGGTGTGGTTCGGGTCGCCGGACCACGATCCGCATCTCGCCGACCCGCTGCCGGTGGCGCTGTACGAGCCCGGCTGCGTCGCCCGCGACGTCACCCTGCAGGCGCTGGCCGCGGCGCAGCGGCCACATCGCATGGCCTACAGCAGCCCCAGCCTGGTCGGGCTGGCCGCCGTGGTCCGCGCCGGGCTGGCGGTGGCGGTGGTGGTCGAATGCAGCCTGCCCGCCGGCATGCGCGTGCTGGGCGAGCGCGACGGCCTGCCGTCCCTGCCGATGCTGGAGGTGGCCCTGGCCTGGGGCGCCCGGCCGCGGAGCCCGGCCGCCCTGCGGCTGGCCGATCAGATCCGCGGCACCATCGGCCGGCCGGAAGCCGTCGCCGCTTAGAGATCGCCCGGATGTGAAACCAGTCCCAGAAGTTGCTGGAGATGATATGATTTTTGTCGGCACGATTGCCGCAGCCATGGGTTGATGCTGCAATTCGGGCGGAGTCGCTCCGCACATCGAAGGGGGATCGGATGCGTCGCTTCACCGGATTGATCGTCATCATCGTCCTGGTCGTGCTGATCGCCCTGTGGGGCGGCAGCGCCTACAACCGCTTCCTGACCGGCGACGAGGGTGTCAAGGCGGCCTGGTCCGAGGTGCTGAACCAGTATCAGCGGCGCGCCGACCTGGTGCCCAACCTGGTCAAGACCGTCCAGGGCTACGCCAACCAGGAGAAGGACGTGCTGGTCCAGGTGACCGAGGCGCGGGCCAAGGTCGGCACCATGCAGGTGACGCCGGAGACGCTGAACGACCCGGCGGCGCTGCAGAAGTTCCAGGCGGCCCAGGGCGAGCTGTCCTCGGCCCTGTCGCGGCTGCTGGTGGTGACGGAGAACTATCCGCAGCTGAAGTCCGACGCCCTGTTCCAGGACCTGATGACCCAGCTGGAAGGCACCGAGAACCGGATCACGGTCGCCCGCAACCGCTCGATCCAGGCGGTGCAGGAGTACAATGTCGGCGTCCGGCGCTTCCCCGGCAACCTGGTGGCCGGCCTCCTCGGCTTCGGGCCCAAGCCGAATTTCAGCGTCGAGAACGAGGCCGCGATCTCGACCGCGCCCAAGGTCGAGTTCGGGAACCCGGCGACGCCGAAGCCTTGACCATGCTGCGCCGGATGGCCGCCGCGGCCGGCCTGTTGCTGGCCCTCGCCCTGCAGCCGGCCCGGGCGGACCCGGTCGCCGTGCCGGCCCTGGCCACCCGGGTGACCGACCAGACCGGAACGCTGACGGCGGAGCAGAGCCGGATGATCGAGACCAAGCTGGCCTGGGTCGAACGCCGCACCGGCGCCCAGATCGCCGTGCTGATCGTGCCGACCACGGGCACCGACAGCATCGAGGCCTATGCCCTCCGCGTCTTCAGCAGCTGGGGGCTGGGTCGCAAGAACATCAATGACGGGGTTCTGCTGCTGGTGGCCAAGACCGACCGCAGGATGCGGATCGAGGTCGGCACCGGCCTCGGAACCGCGATCCCCGACGCCACCGCCGTGCGGATCATCCAGGACGACATGGTGCCGGCGTTCCGCGCCGGCGACTTCGCCCGCGGCATCACCGCCGCCATCGCGTCCCTGGTGCCGCTGATCGCACGGGACGGCCTGCCGAAGCCGGAGAAGGCGTCGCAAGCCACCCCCATGCCCCCTGCCCTGGCGGACGCGGCATGACCCTGAGCCTGCGCCTGCCCCGCCACCTTGCCGCCCTGGCCCTGCTGCTGGCCTTCGTCCTGCCGGCCTGGGCGCAGCAGCCGGTCGCGGTGCCACAGCTGGCCACCCAGGTCACCGACCTGACCGGGACCCTGACGCCGGGCCAGGCCCAGGCGCTGACCGACAAGCTGGCCGAGGTTGCGCGGCGCAAGGGATCGCAGATCGCCATCCTGATCGTGCCGACCACCGGCGCCGACAGCATCGAACAGTACGCCATCCGCGTCTTCGACCAGTGGAAGCTGGGCCGCAAGGGCGTGGACGACGGCGTGCTGGTGCTGGTGGCCAAGAACGACCACACCGTGCGGATCGAGGCCGGGCGCGGCCTGGAGGGCGCCATCCCGGACATCGCCGCCGGCCGCATCATCCGTGAGCAGATCACCCCGGCCTTCCGCCAGGGCGACTTCGCCGGCGGCCTCGGCGCCGGGGTCGACAGCCTGATCCGCCTGATCAACGGCGAGGCCCTGCCGCCGCCCCCGCCGGACAGCGGATCGTCCAGCGGCGCGCCGCTGGACTTCCCCCAGGTTTTCATCATGGCGATCATCGCCGGCGTGGTGGTCCGCTTCGGCCTGCGGGCCGCCGGCCTGCCCGCGCCGCTGCCGCCGGTCGGCAGCGCGCTGGTCGCCGGCGGCATCGGCTGGGCGGTGTCCGGCATCCTATTCCTCGGGGCGTTCTGCGGCCTCGGCGCGCTGATCCTCGGCGGCTTCGGCAGCGGGCTGGGCGGCCTCGGCGGCGGCACCTTCAGCTCCGGCCGCGGCTCGGGCGGGTTCGGCGGCGGATCCAGCGGCGGGTTCGGCGGCGGTGGAGGCGGTGGCGGTGGATCCAGCGGCGGCGGCTTCAGCGGCGGCGGCGGATCGAGCGGAGGCGGCGGTGCATCCGGGAGCTGGTAACATGCTGCGGCGGTTCAGGCCCTTCGCCCACTGGCATGGCCACCGGCTGCTGCGGCGCCATTTCGGCGCGGCGGTGATGGCCCGGCTGCACCAGACCATCCACATCGCCGAGCGCCGGCACCGCGGCGAGATCGTGGTGGCGGTCGAGGCCGCGGCCCCGCCGCACATCCGCGACAGCCGCGCACGGGCGCTGGAGGTGTTCGGCCGGCTGCGGGTGTGGGACACGGCGCAGGCCACCGGCGTGCTGCTCCATATCCTGCTGTCCGACCATCGCATCGAGATCGTTGCCGACCGCGGCGTCACCGCCCGGGTCGACGACGCCGTGTGGCTGCGGATCTGCGCCGAGCTGCGGGCCCGGTTCCAGGCCGGACAGTACGAGCAGGGCGTGGTGGACGCGCTGGCCGCGATCGACGCCGAGCTGCTGCGTACATGGCCGCTGGCCGAGGGCGAGTCCAATCCCGACGAGCTGCCGGACCGGCCCGTCACCCTGTGAAGGGTTACAGGTTCTTGCGACGGCGCTTGTGGAAGCCGCATCGCCTATGATACCCCCGCCCTTAGTGATTCCGGGAGCAGCGACGCGTGACGGCGATCCAATCGGACCGGCCGACGGTCCTTATCCTCAACGGCCCCAACCTCAACATGCTGGGCGTGCGCCAGCCTGAGATCTACGGCCGGGACACGCTTGCCGACATCGAGCAGGCCTGCGCCGACGAGGCGGAGCAGCTCGAGCTCGAGGTCGACTTCCGCCAGTCGAACCACGAGGGCGAGCTGGTCACCTGGATCCAGGAGGCCCGCACCGCCCATGACGGCATCGTCGTCAACGCCGGCGCCTACAGCCACACCTCGGTCGCCATCCTCGACGCGCTTCAGGCCGCCGAGCTGCCGGTGATCGAGGTCCATCTCTCCAACATCTTTCGCCGCGAACCGTTCCGCCACCATTCCTATGTGTCGCAGGCGGCGACCGGGGTGGTATGCGGATTGGGCGTGCACGGCTATCTTCTGGCCCTGCAGGCCATGGCGCGGCTTCTCGAAACCGACCGGTGAGCAATAGATGAGCACGTTCAGCCTCGATCCCGACTTCGTGCGCGGCCTGGCCAAACTCCTCGACGAGACGGGCCTGACCGAGATCGAGTTCTCGGAGGGCGATCGCCGGATCCGGCTGAATCGCCAGCCGGCACCGGTCGCCGCGACCTATGCCGCAGCCCCCGCGGCCGTCGCCGCAGCGGCCCCGGCCGCAGCCCCGGCGGCCCCGGCCGGCCCGCCGAAGAACGCGGTGACCTCACCCATGGTCGGCACCGTCTACCTGTCGCCGGAGCCGGGCAGCGCCGCCTTCGTCAAGGTCGGCGACAAAGTGGCCGAGGGCGCGACACTGCTGATCGTCGAGGCGATGAAGGTGATGAACCCGATCCGCAGCCCGCGGTCCGGCACCATCACCGCCATCCTGGTCGAGGATTCGCAGCCGGTCGAATTCGCCGAACCCCTCGTCGTGATCGACTGATGTTCGAGAAGGTCCTCATCGCCAATCGCGGCGAAATCGCGCTGCGCATCCATCGCGCCTGCCGCGAGATGGGCATCCGCACCGTGGTCGTGCACTCGACGGCCGACAGCGACGCCATGGCCGTCCGCCTGGCCGACGAGGCGGTCTGCATCGGCCCGCCGGCGGCGCGCGACAGCTACCTCAACATCCCGGCCCTGCTCTCGGCCGCCACCATCACCGGCTGCGACGCGATCCATCCCGGCATCGGCTTCCTGGCCGAGAACGCGCGCTTCGCCGAGATGGTGGAGGAGCACGGCTTTGCCTTCATCGGCCCGACCGCCCAGCACATCCGGGTGATGGGCGACAAGATCGCCGCCAAGGATGCGGTCAAGGCCACCGGCCTGCCCGTGGTCCCCGGCTCCGACGGCGCCGTCGACACGGTCGACGAGGCCCAGGCGCTGGCCCGCGGCATGGGCTATCCGGTGCTGGTCAAGGCCACAGCGGGCGGCGGCGGCAAGGGCATGAAGGTCGCGATGACCGATGCCGAGCTGCCCGAGGCCTACAGCATGGCCCGCAACGAGGCCCGTGCCGCCTTCGGCAACGACAGCGTCTATGTCGAGAAGTATCTCGACCACCCCCGCCACATCGAGATCCAGCTGCTGGCCGACATGCACGGCAACGTGGTGCATTTCGGCGAGCGCGACTGTTCGATCCAGCGCCGCCACCAGAAGGTGATCGAGGAGGCCCCGTCGCCCGCCCTGAACGCCGAGGAGCGGGCCTTTATCGGCGGCCTGGCGGCGGACACCGCGCGCAAGCTCGGCTACCGCGGCGTCGGCACGATGGAGTTCCTGTATCAGGACGGGGAGTTCTACTTCATCGAGATGAACACCCGGCTGCAGGTCGAGCACCCGATCACCGAGGAGATCTCGGGCATCGACCTGGTGCGCGAGCAGATCCGCGTCGCCACCGGCGCGCCGCTTGGCTACACCCAGGACGACATCGTGTTCCAGGGCCACGCCATCGAATGCCGGATCAACGCCGAGGATCCGGAGACCTTCATCCCCTCCCCCGGCCGGATCGACGGCTACCACGCGCCGGGGGGCCTGGGCGTGCGGGTCGACAGCGCGATCTATGACGGCTACCGCATCCCGCCGCACTACGACAGCCTGATCGCCAAGCTGATCGTGCGCGGCAGCACCCGCAACGAATGCCTGATGCGGCTGCGCCGGGCGCTGGAGGAATATGTCATCGACGGGGTGAAGACGACCCTGCCGCTGCACGCCCGGCTGATCGCGGAGCCCGACTTCATCAACGGCGAATACGATATTCGCTGGCTTGAGAAGCTGATGGCGAAATAGCGCGCGTCCAGCCTGAATTCAGCCCAATTCTGGGGATATGACCTTGCCAGGTGCCCCGGGGAAGAGCCTGGGGACGGCGATCCATAGGGGATGATGCGATCGCCTTCCCGGGCCTATTCCG
Source organism: Inquilinus ginsengisoli (assembly GCF_031453975.1). NCBI lineage: Bacteria > Pseudomonadati > Pseudomonadota > Alphaproteobacteria > Rhodospirillales > Rhodospirillaceae > Inquilinus > Inquilinus ginsengisoli. The sequence continues at coordinate 134,984 of NZ_JAVDPW010000006.1, read as the reverse complement.
GCCTAGGGGTCCGGCTGCCGCCCCGATATGCGAGGAGAGACAGATGAACGTGTTTCGTGCTTCGACGGCGGCGGCGCTGGTCGCGCTGTTTGCGGCCCCGGCCTTTGCGGTCGATGTCCCGTCCGATCCGCTCGAGCGTTGCAAGGGCCTGGTGACCGCTTTGCCGGACTCGCCCCTGAAGGACGCCCAGATCGGCAACATCGAAGCGGTCGGGGACACCGGCTGCAAGTTCACCGACCTGAAGATCACCAAGCCCGGCGACCCGACGACGGTTTCGATCGAGGAGGTCACACTCGACAAGATGGACTTCGCCAGCGTCTACGAAGGCAAGCCGTCGAACGCGCTGGTGGCCGAGGCCAAGGGCATCACCATCGACAGCCCGGAAGCCAAGGCATTCCTCGGCGATGACGCCAAGTCCTTCGACGTCTCGGTCGACTACGTGCTCGACCCCGCCACCAAGATGTTCACCCTGACCGACTTCACGGTCAGCGGCGACGCGCTGGGCGAAGTGGCGCTGACCGGCGCCTTCGACGGCATCAGCACGGATGCCACCACGGCGTCCGACCCCAGCGCGATGCTGGCCACCGCGGCGCTGCGCAGCATCAAGCTGCACTTCGAGAACAAGGGCATCATCGACAAGGTCATCGCCTTCGCGACGGCCCAGGGCGAGGACCCGAAGACCGCGATCGAGCAGGGCAAGAGCCAGGCGACCATGGGCATGGCGATGCTGTCCGCCTTCGGCGTGCCGGAGCCGGCGGTGAAGAGCCTGATGGCCTTCGCCCAGGATTTCCCGGCGCCGAAGGGCCCGATCACCATCTCGGCCGACCCGGCCGCCCCGGTGGCGCTGGCGCAGTTCGCCGCGGCCAAGCCGGGCGAGCCGAAGTTCACCGAGCTGGTCAAGAGCCTGAATGTCGCCGTCGCCTACTGACGGCTGCGATCGGACCTGATGTGAAGCGATGGCCGGGGCGGCGACTCCCCGGCCATCGCCGTCTCAGGAGACCGGCATGAAGACCCTGGCGATCCTGGCGCTGGCAACGGCGGCCTTGTGGCCGGCGGCATCGATCGACTGATCCTGGTCGACCGTATCGACTTCGATCGGATCCGCAGCGGCTTCGACGGGCGGTGGAGCGCCTGAATCTCGTTGTCGCCGACTGACCGGGCCAAGTGAGACGAATATCGCCATGACCCGCATCCGCCGCGCAGCAGCCGTCGCCGTCATCGTGGCAGGCCTCGTCCCGATGGCCCATGCCGCGCCGGTCCCCACCGCCCCCGCCGACCGCTGCCGCGGCCTGCTGGAGATCGCGGCGGCGGTGGCCGGGATCGCCACGCCGGCGGCCGCCACCGTCGAACCGCTGGGAGCCGATGGCTGCCGCTTCTCCGAGCTGCGTGTCGATCTCGGGCTCGGCCGCAGCTGGACCGTCGGCACCTTGTCGGCCGACGGGTTGGACTTCGCCCGAATCTACCAGGATCGCCGGCTGGAGGCGGCGTCGCTGCGGGCCAAGGACGTCCAGCTGAAGGACTCCGCTGTGACGGCGGCGCTCGGCCCCGGCCTGGTCAAGCTCGACGCGGCGCTCGACTACCGCTGGGATGCCGCGACCGGGGATCTCGATGTCTCGTCGCTGTCACTGTCCGGCCCCGGCCTGGGCGAAATCTCGTTCAGCAACCGGCGCCGGAACGTCCGGGCCCAGACCTTCTCCTTCGACTTCGCGCCGAGATTCCCGGTCCACGTCCTGATCGGCGCGGGCGACCTGACGGCGATGTCGCTGCGCTTCCGCGACGACGGCATCGTCGACCGCGTCCTCACCGCGGGAGCGCAGGGCCTGGCCGAGAAGGACCCGGGCACCAACGAGGAGCGGAAGGCCGCGCTGCAGCAGGCGGTACAGAACCAGGTCGCCTCCATGTCCGCCGGCGGGTTCCCGGACTCGATGGTGACGCCGCTGCTGGCCTTCGTGCGCGACTTCCCGGCGCCCCGGCCGATCACCCTCACCGCCGCGCCGGCCGGAACGGTGTCGATGCCCGCGCTGCTGTTCGGCGAAGATGCCGGGGATGCGACGCCGGAGGCGCTGTTCCGGCGCCTGAACCTGACCGTGACCTATTGAGCCCGCCCGAGCCGACCGAGACGGAGAAGACCATGACCCGCATCTGGAGCGCCGCCGCCTTCGTCGTCGCGGCCGGCTTCGTCCTGCCGGCCCACGCCGCCCCGGTTCCAGCGGACCCGGTGCAGCGCTGCCGCGATCTGATCCCGATGATCGGCAAGGCCACCGAGGAGGCCCCGACGGTCGGCAAGGTGACGCCGGTCGGCGACAGCGGCTGCCACTACAACGACCTGCTCGTGGCGATAAGCCGGTACCAGGGCTGGATGGTCGGGTCGCTGACCATCGACCGGATCGACTTCAAGCGTTTCTACACCGACCGGTTTCCGCTGACGCTGTCGGTCCGCGCTGAAGGCATCCGCTTCACCGCGCCGGCCTTGCCCGCGGCGAACAATTATCAGATGAAGCTGGTGCAGAAGCCGATCGAGATCACTTTCGACTTCGATTACGACGCGGCCGCCAATGTGCTGACCATCCGCGACGCCAGCTTCCGCGGCCAGCAGATTGGGCATCTGACCGTCACTGCCGCGGTGCGTGGACTCAACCTCGACAAGCTGACCGCGGACCAGGTTCCGGACCCGGCGGTCGCGGCCGGGGTGGCGCTGCAGTCGCTGACCTTGGAGTTCGACAACCAAGGCATGTTCGAAGGCTATGCCCTGCTGCCGCTGCTGTTCGCCCTGCCGGACGGCGAGACCGACCCGGAAGGCGCGGTCGCCGCGGCCAAGCTACAGGGCATGGCCCAGCTGGCCATCCTGGTCGCGGCGGGGGTGCCGAAGGAGTCGGTGGCGGCGATCGGCCGCTTCATCCAGTCCATGCCGCAGCCGCGCGGGCCGTTCCGGCTGTCGCTGGCGCCGCAGCCGCCGCTCCCTCTCACCGAGCTGGCGGAGTTGGAACCTGGCGAAGTCAGCGAGCTGGCCAAGCTGACGGCGCTGGTGAAGCGGCTGAACCTGACCGCCAGCTACTGAGCTGCGTTCTCACGGCCGCACCAGCCCGAAGGCCGCGCGCACCGCATCCAGCGTCCGGGCGGCCTCGGCCCGCGCCGCCTCGGTGCCGCGCCGCAGGATCGCGCGGACCTCGTCCGGGGCCCGCGCGAATTCCGCCCGGCGGGTGCGGATCGGCGCCAGCAGCGCGTTCAGCACCTCCTCAAGCCGCCGCTTCACCGCCATGTCCCCCAGGCCGCCGGCGCGGTAGCGCTGCTTGAGCGCCGCCACCCCGGCCGGATCGGGGTCGAAGGCGTCGAGATAGGCGAAGACGACATTGCCCTCGACCCGGCCCGGGTCCTCCGCCCTGACATGGCCGGGGTCGGTGTACATCCGGCGGATCGCGGCGCGGACCGTATCGGCATCGGCGCGCAGGTCGATGGCGTTGCCGGCAGATTTGCCCATCTTGCCCTGGCCGTCGAGGCCCGGCAGCCGCGGTGTGGCCGACAGCAGGATGCGCGGCTCCGGCAGCACCGCATCGCCGGCCAGACGGTTGACGGCGCGGACGACCTCGACCGTCTGCTCCAGCATCGGTGCCTGGTCGGCCCCCACCGGCACCAGTGTCGCCGCCACTGCGGTGATGTCGGCGGCCTGGCTGACCGGGTAGCACAGGAAGCCGGCCGGCAGGTCGCGGGCGAAGCCGCGCTGGCGGATCTCGTCGCGCACCGTCGGGTTGCGCTCGAGCCGGGCCACGGTGACGAGGTTGAGGTACAGCATCGCCAGCTCGGCCAGCTCCGGCATCGCGGATTGCAGCGCGATGTGGCTCCGCGCCGGGTCGATGCCGATGGCGAGGTGGTCCAGCGCCACCTCCATCACGTTGCGGCTGACCCGGCCGGGATCGGCGGCGTTGTCGGTCAGGGCCTGGAGGTCGGCGATCAGCACGAATTGCCGGCACAGGCGCTGCAGCCGCAGCCGGTTGGCCAGCGACCCCGCATAGTGGCCGAGATGCAGCGGCCCGGTCGGCCGGTCGCCGGTCAGCACGGTGTCGGCCTCGGTGATCCCGGGCGCCGGGGCCGGGCGGGCAAGGGTGATGTCGGTCATAGGACGAGTCCTTTCGAGCAAGGCAAGGGGGCCGCTCGGATGGATTGCCGTCTCACGGAGATGAAAAAGGGCCGACTCCATCGGAGCGGCCCGGGGTGCAGGACGAAGCACGCGCAGCCGCCGTCAGGCGCTGCGCCACCAATTCCGGAACGAGGTCGCGGGCTTCATCATGCCGGCATGATAGCGCGACGCGGCCGCGCAGGAAAGACCGCGGCGGCTAGACGCGCCCCCTCCCCCTCGGCTATCGACGGAACATGAGCGCCGCGACTCCCCTTGCTTCCGGTATCACCACCCGGTCCCGGCCATGACCCGCATCACGCCCCAGCTGCTGCTGCGCGCTTACGCCGCCGGGCTGTTCCCGATGGCGGAATCCGCCGACAGCACCGAGCTGCACTGGTTCGACCCGCCGCGTCGCGGCGTGCTGCCGCTCGACGGCCTGCACGTGCCCCGCCGCCTCGCCCGCACCGTCAAGGCCGGCCGCTTCCGGGTGACGGCGGACGGGGCCTTCGCCGCCGTGATCGCCGCCTGCGCCGCGCCCGCGCCCGACCGGCCGAACACCTGGATCAACGACGAGATCGTCGCGCTGTACACCACGCTGCACCGCGGCGGCTTCGCCCACAGCGTCGAGTGCTGGGACGGCGACACGCTGGTGGGCGGGCTGTACGGCGTCTCGCTCGGCGGTGCCTTCTTCGGCGAGAGCATGTTCAGCCGTGCCACCGACGCCAGCAAGGTGGCGCTGATCCATCTCGTCGCCCGGCTGCGCGCCGCCGGCTTCATCCTGCTCGACACCCAGTTCGTCACCGACCATCTCGCCCGCTTCGGCACCATCGAGATCGACCGCGCCGAATACCGCCGGCAGCTTGCCACCGCGCTGGCGTTGCGGCCGGACTGGGCCGGCGCCGACCCGGCTGCCGAGATGGACGACCTGCTGCACCATCGACCGGAGGGATGATGAGCACCCTGCCCCTGCGCCGCCGCCCGGTCCCGGCCAGCCCGATCGACGAGGCGCTGTTCGACTTCATCGCGGCCCATCCGGTGCCTGCGATGCCGTTCGACCCGCGCTGGGGCCTGACCAAACTGGTCTCGGGTCCCGGCGCCATCCTCGACCTGGCCGATGTCGCGGGCCGCCGCGTCGCCGTGGCCGTGCTGGTCGACACCTGCAGCAACGCCGCCGACGCGGCGAATTTCGCGCTGCTCGGCATCGATCCCGGCTGCGACCGGCAGGCCCTGGCCGATCGGCTGCTGCAGGAGGCCGAGGCGGCGATGCCAGGCAGCCGGCGCCGCCACCTCGAGATCGAGGCCACGGACCTGTTCCTCGACTGGGAGGCCCGGCTGGTCGCGCGGGGCTACCGTGAGGCCTACCGGATGTACCTGATGCGTCGCGCCCTGGACGGCCCGCCGCCGCCAGTGCCGCCGCTGCCCGACGGCCTGTCCTGGGGGCGGCCGACGGAGGCCACCATGCGCAGCCAGCACGACGCCGTCCGCCGCGCCATGGCGCCCGTCCCCGGCTCAAGCATCCCCGACTTCGACAGCTTTGCCGTGCGCGCCATGGCCCTGGCCGAGAATCACGGCCTGATCCTGCAGGGCGACCGTGTCGCCGGCTTCCTGCGCGTGCATCCGCCCGAGGCGCCCGGCGGCGAGGGCGATGTCGGCCTGATCGGGCGGGATCCGGAGTTCCGCGGCGGCCGGCTGGGCGACGTCCTGGTGGCCGAGAGCCTGCGCCGGCTGCACGCCGCCGGGGCCGGCAGCGCCGTGCTGGACGTGGCGGCGGCGAACGACGCGGCGCTGGCGCTGTACCGCCGCCATGGCTTCGCGGTCAGCGAGACCATCCCGGTCTTCGCCAAGGCGTTTCCCGAGGCTGGCCCGCTGGAGTCGCCGCGATGACCTTCGCCACCTGGATGATCTTGGCCGCCGTGATGCTGCCCTATCTCACCGTCATGCCGGCCAAATCCGCCGCGCGGATCGACAACCACGCGCCGCGCCTGGGCATGGAGCGGATGACCGGCTGGGCGCAGCGCCTGGACTGGGCGCACCGCAACCATTTCGAGACGTTCCCGGCCTTCGCCGCGGCAGTGCTGGTGGCCCAGCTGGCGGCGGCACCGCAGGGCCGGGTCGACCTGCTGGCCGGGCTGTTCGTGCTGGCCCGGATCGCCTACACCGGCGCCTATGCGGCCGACCTGCCCAGCCTGCGCTCCAGCCTGTGGACGCTCGGCTTCCTCTGCGTCCTCGGGCTGTTCGCGGTCGCGGCGCTGTAGGCCCTACTGGTGGCCCACCCTACTGACGGCTGGGCGGCAGCGCCGGCGGGATGATCTTCATTTCCGGCAACGGCAGGGTCGAGGCATCCGGCACGTTGTCGTCGACCTCCTGGCTGGCGGCGGCCGCGGCCGGCGAGGCGTCGGTGCAGCTGACCACCCAGACATCGTAGACCGGATGGTCGAGCGCCGAGACGCCGGGCGAGGACGCGAACATCCAGCCGGAGAACACCGTGGCCGCGGGGTGGCCCGGCGGCGTGTCGGTGATCTCGAGGAAGGCGGCGCTTTCCGGCGGATCCTCGGGCGGCGCCTTGCGGCAGGCCCGCACCGTGATGGCCAGGCTGCCGAACTGGACCTTGTCGCCGACCTTGGCCTCGAGCGGCTGGGTCCGCGCCGTGATCTTGTCGAGCCCGCGCAGCTCGGCGATCGGCTGGTCGATGGTGGCGGCGGCCTGGGCCGCGGCGGGAAGCGCCGCGACGGCGAGGACCGCCAGGGCCGGCAGGACAGCGAAACGACGCATGATGCCGCTCAATTCCCCAACATGCCGCCGGCCGGCTTGGTCTGCGGGGCCTGGCCCTGGGACGCCCCACCCTGAGACGACCCGCCCAGGCCGCCGCTGCTGGCCTTGTCGCCGATCTGGCCGATGCTGAAGATCACCTGGCCGAGCAGCTGCTCGAGGCTGGGGTTGGACTGGGTGTGGTCGATGGTGTCGCCATCCTTCAGCCAGCCGCTGGGATCGTCGGGGCGGCCGCCGGGGCTGAGCGTCAGGGTGCGGCCGCCGAGCAGCCCGTCGCTGCTGATCGCCGCAGCGGTGTCGTTCGACAGCTTGATCGACGGGTCGATCGAGAGGTCGACATTGGCCAGGTAGGTCTGGGGGTCAAGGGCGATGCTGGTCACGGTGCCGACCTTGACGCCGCCGATGCGCACGTCGGTGCCGGCCGACACGCCGTCAGCCTGGTCGAACTGGGCCTTGAGCCGATAGCCCGAGACGGTGCTGAAATTGGCGCTGGAATAGGCGAATCCCAGGAAGAACAGGGCGACGGCCAACACGACCGCGCCCATCACCGTCTCGATGACGTTCCTGTGCATCACTCTTCCTCAGGCGGGTCCGGTCACGTCGGCGTCCACGGCTCGTAGTCGCCGGTCGCCTTGGCGCGATGGCTGCCGCGCAGCGGATGGCCGGGCGGCAGGTAGGCGTGCTCGGTCCCGGTCGGGTTGCTCTCGGGCGGCTGCTGCCAGGGGCGGCGGAACGGGCTGGCCTCGCCCGGCGGCTGCTGGGTGGTGTGGTGCAGCCAGCCATGCCATTCCGGCGGCACGCGGGTCGCTTCCGACACGCCGCCGTTGAACACCACCCAGCGCTTCTCGCGGCCGCCCGCACGGATCTTGCGGCTGCGGAAGTAGCGGTTGCCGAGCGCGTCATTGCCGACATGCGCGCCATGCCGCCAGGTGACGAAACGGAGATAGGCGCGGAGCCCGAATTCGGTCAGATCGAAGGCCATGGATCCGTGGACATACCGAGAGGCGACCCCAGGTCGCCGAACGGCGCGGACTATGGCATCGCCGACCGCCCGCGTCCAGTGCGCGCGCCGCCGCGCGGCCGGGGCATTTTCAAGGCAGCCGCGCAGGTGAAGAAACGCTCGCCTCCGGCATCGGCGCGGCCGGGCGCCGCGGGTCGGTCGCCGCCACGGCGATGCCGGCCGCGACCGTGGCCAGGCCCAGCAGCAGCGGCCAGCCGACCGGCTCGCCCAGCAGCAGCGTGCCGAACAGCGTGGCCACCACGGGGTTCACCGTGACCGAGATCGCCACCCGGGTCGGCGTGGTGCGGCCGAGGGCGAAGGACCACAGGAAGAAGGTCAGCGCGGCGCCGACCACGCCGAGATAGAGCACCACGGCCCAGCCGGCGGCGTCGAGGGCCGGCAGGGCCACCGGCCGTGTCGCCAGCGCCAGCGCCGCCAGGCCGCAGCCGCCCGCCGCCATGCCGAGCGCGGTGAAGGACAGGGCAGCGGACCGCCTGACATAGGCGCGCGACCACACATTATAGAGGGCGCCGCAGCCCGCCGCCCCGACCATCAGCAGATCGCCGCGCCAGGCCTGCGGCGGCGCGTCGGCCAGACCGGCCATCAATGCCAGCGCCACCCCGGCCATGGCGAGCAGGACGCCGGCCGCCTTGCGCCGGGTCAGCGCCTCGATCCCCAGCGCCGCGCCGGCGGCCAGGGTCAGCAGCGGCTGAGTCGATAGCGCCAGCGCCCCGCGTGCCGCGGTGGTGTGGGCCAGCGACGCGTTGAACAGGAAGGGGAAGGCTGCGAAGAACAGCAGCCCCAGCAGCGCCACCGCCGGCAGGTCGCGCCGCGCCGGCCAGGGCGCCCGCAGCGCCAGCACCACCGGCACCAGCAGGGCGCAGCCGATGCCGAAGCGGAACACGCTGAGCGTCGCCGGGTCGGTGGCGCCGATCACGAAGCGCGTCGCCACCACCGACGTGCCCCCCAGCGTGCTGGACGCCAGCGCCGCCATCACCCCGATCCCGTTCCGCGACATCCCCTGCCCCTTCCGCCATGCATAAGAAGGATAGGAGCCGCAGCCAACTTCACGGAAACGCATAACTGTGATCCACTGCATCACCATCCGTGATGAAGGAGCCGTGATGGAGGGGATCGTGCTGGACCCGGACCTGCTGCGCGCCTTCGTCGCCGTCGCCGACCATGGCTCGTTCACCCGCGGCGCCGCGGCGCTGAACCGGACCCAGTCGGCGGTCAGCATGCAGATCCAGCGGCTGGAGGCGGCGGTCGGCGCGCCGGTGCTGGACCGCACCCGCCGCAGCCTGCGGCTGACCCCGGCCGGCGAAGTCCTGCTCGGCTACGCCCGCCGCATCCTCGCGGTCTCGGCCGAGGCGGTGGGCCGGCTGCGCGACCTTCAGGTCGAGGGGGTGGTGCGGCTGGGCGTGATGGAGGATTACGGCACCCGGCTGGTGCCGCCGCTGCTGGCGGGCTTCGCCGCCGCCCATCCCCGCATCCAGGTCGAGATGGTGACCGGGCTGACCGGGCCGATGCTGCCGCGGCTGGGCGAGCGCTTCGACCTGGTGCTGGCGATGCACGCCGCGGGCGACGGCGGCGGCACCTTCCTGCGGCGGGAGCGGGCGTTGTGGGCCGCCGGCCGTGCCCTGGCGAGTGACGGCCTCAGCCCTATGCCCCTCGCCCTCTACCCGCAGGGCTGCCTGTTCCGGGCCTGGGCCATGGCGGCGCTGGACGGGGCCGGCCTGCCCTGGCGCCTGGCCTTCGTCAGCCACAGCCTGGCGGCGGTCACCGCCATCGCGGCGCAGGGCCTGGCCGTCACCGTGGTCAAGGCCGGGCTGTTTCCGCCGGAGCTGCGCCCGCTGGGCGACCGCGACGGGCTGCCGCCGCTGCCGGAGGCGGATATCCGGCTGCACCGGGCGCCCGGCCTGGCCCCGGCCGGCGCCCTGCTGGCCCGGCACTTGGCCGAAGGACTGGCCCTCCCCGAGCTCGCCGCGGCGATATAGTACTCTCGCTTACTTTCTCGTAAGCCCATTCGGTTTGCACCGCCTGCCCAATTGTTTTGCAGCGCACCAATTGCGCATTGCGGCGGAATTGCGACGAATTTCGCCAACCGAGGCGGAAGCTGGGCGCAGTGGGCGATTAATTGTCAGGCATTGCATCGCCTGCATTGCTGCGGTGCGATAGGCAGGGGTGGAAGCATGGCTAAGGTAAGCGCATATATCGGCTCGTGCAGTGAGACACACCGCACACCGCGCCGCGAACACCTCGCTGGTCGCGGCACGCCCAAAGAAGGAAGTCTGACGTGAACACCCTCATCAACAAGCTGGTCGCCGCCTGGGACCGTCGTCGTGCCTATGCTGCCCTGATGCAGCTCGATGACCGCCTGCTGGCCGACATCGGCATGAACCGCGGCACCATCATGGAGCGCCTCAGCCGCGCCGCCCGCGACACCAACATCGGCCATGCCGACGTTGCCAGCATGCTGCGCCCGACGGCCGTCGTTGCCGCCGCGAACGAAGATTCGGTCATCCGTCGCGCCGCGTGATCGGAGCGACTGGAGGCACCCTGTCCGACTCCTCCCCCGGACAAGGGTCGCGAAAACCCCGCCGAGCGTAAGCCGGCGGGGTTTTCTTTTGTCCGGACGCCAAGCCCGCCGCCCCCTGCCGCTCAGACGCCCTCGCTGCTCAGGCCGCCGAGACCCAGTTGACGATCAGCGAGGCCAGGCTGGCCGCCGCCGTCGCCTCGTCGACCCGCCCGCGGATCATGTCCCGCGAGATCGCGTCCGCCGCCCCGATGATGCCGACGCAGCGCAGATGCAGCTCCTCCTTCGGCACCGCCGAATAGGGCGCGAGCGCATCGAAGTAGAATGCGACATAGCAGTCGACCAGTTCCTGCTGATGGCCGCCCATCTCCTCGTCGCCCTGCAGCGCCGCCGCGACCGCGTGCCATTCCGGCCCGATCGAGGTGTAGCAGTCCATATAGGCCCGGGCGACCACCCGGGCGACATCCTCCAGCCGACGCGGCGTGCGCTGCAGCGCTTCGAGCAGCGCCGCGACCTGGCGGTCGTTGAGCAGGTCGTACAGCGCGATCAGCAGGCCGGACCGGGTCTTGAAATGCTCATAGGCGATCGGCTTGCTGACGCCGGCGCGCTCCGCCAGGGCGCCGAGCGTCAGGGCATCGGTCCCCTGCTCGCGCACCATCGCCTGCGCGGTCTCCAGCAGCTGGTCGCGCCGCTGCGCCCTGGGCAGCTTCATCCGATCGTCTCCTGCATCAGGCCGGATCCGCCCGCGAGGGCAGAGGGCCCGACAATCCTACCGATAGTATCTTACAAAGGGTAATCGGCCGTCCAGCGGCCCGGCCCCGGACCGCGGCAGCCCTCCCCGTCAGCGGCCGTTCCGCCCGCCCGGTGCGTCGTCGAAGGCCTGGGCCATCTTCGGCAGCCGGGCCGCCTGCAGGTTCGGCACCTGCCGCGGCGGATGGGGCACCGGCGTGTTGGGCGTGGCGGCGTCGAAGGCCTGCTGGGCGGCGGCGATCATCGGGCGGTTGCTGGTCGCCCAGGCGAACAACGATTTGAGTGGCACGATCAGGGTCTGGCCGAGATCGGTCAGCTCATAGTCCACCCGCGGCGGGATGGTCGGGAACACGGTGCGCGTCACCAGCCCGTCCCGCTCCAGCCCCCGCAGCGTCAGCGTCAGCATCCGCTGCGAGATGCCGCCGATGGTGCGGCGCAGCTCGTTGAAGCGCATCGGCCCGTCCGACAGCAGGCCGACCACCATCACCGTCCATTTGTCGCCGATCCGCGCCAGCACGTCGCTGATCGCGCGGCAGTCGCCATGCACATCGCTGTGACTGGGTTCCAAAAATGTGCCTCCTTGCGGGGATTCCGGGCAGTCATCAATTTAGCGTCGGTCACAAAATGTGACTGACCCGGGCCGAGGTCAATCCCGGCGTGCCGATTGGCCGCCCAGGGCCCGGGCCCCTTCCGAAGCATGAGGATCGATTTGCCCATGAGCCGCATCCTGTTCGTCACCTCGAGCCCGCGCGGCGCGGCCTCGCATTCCACCAAGATCGCCGAGGCGCTGGTCGACCGGCTGACGGCGACGGATCCGGCCGCCACGGTGGTCCGTCGCGACCTCGCCGCCGACCCGCTGCCGCATATCGGCGAGGACTTCGTGGCCGTGGCCGTCCTGGGCGTGGCGCCCGAGGCCCGCAGCCCGGCGCAGCACGCGGCCTTCGCCCTGTCCGACACTCTGGTGCAGGAGGTCCTCGCCGCCGACACCATCGTCATCGCCTCGGCAATGATCAATTTCGGCCTCGCCTCGACGCTGAAGAGCTGGTTCGACCACCTGCTGCGGGCCGGCGCCACCTTCAGCTACGGCGCCGACGGCGTGAAGGGCTTGGTCACCGGCAAGAAAGTGTATGTGGTCGAGGCCCGCGGCGGCATCTATTCCGAGGGTCCGGCCAAGGCCTATGACTTCCAGGAGCCCTATCTGCGGCATCTGCTGGGCTTCATCGGGCTGACCGATGTCGAGGTGATCGCGGCCGAGGGCGTCGCCTACGGCCCGGAAGCCGCGGAGAAGGCCGTGTCCGGAGCTCTGGCCAAGGCCTCCGCCGTCACCGCGCAGGCGGCCTGACCTCAGAATCGGGATCGGCCAGGAGCGGCTGATCCCGATCTCCCGGCGCCTAGCACACGGCCGCCGGCCCGTCCGATGCCAAGATCACGGGCCTGATGCCTCCAGCGGCTGGATTGGAGATGCGCGCGCGCCCATCATATCCGTGGCAACGAGCCGCAGCTTCGGCGCACCCATCCCGTCGCCACCACGGAGACCCTCCCATGGAATACCGTCAGCTCGGCGGATCCGGCCTCAAGGTTCCGGCCCTCAGCTTCGGCACCGCCACCTTCGGCGGCGCCAACGAGTTCTTCGAGCGCTGGGGCAACACCGACGTCGCCCAGGCCAGCCGCATGGTCGATCTGTGCCTAGAGGCCGGGGTCAATTTCTTCGACACCGCCAACGTGTACAGCCAGGGCGTGTCGGAGGAGATCCTGGGCCAGGCGCTGAAAGGCCGGCGCGACAAGGTGCTGATCTCGACCAAGGCCACCTTCGGGATGGGCGACGGGCCGAACGATGTGGGCTCGTCGCGCCACCACCTGATCCGCGCCTGCGAGGCCAGCCTGAAGCGGCTCGGCACCGACCATATCGACCTCTACTTCATGCACGGCTTCGACGCGATCGCGCCGGTCGACGAGACGCTGCGGGCGCTCGACGACCTGACCCGCGCCGGCAAGATCGGCTATATCGGCGCCTCCAACTTCTCGGGCTGGCACCTGATGAAGGCGCTGGCGACGTCCGAGCGCTACGGGCTGGCACGCTATGTCGCCTATCAGGGCTACTACTCGCTGATCGGCCGCGACTACGAGTGGGAGCTGATGCCGCTCGGCGTCGACCAGAAGGTCGGGCTGATGGTGTGGAGCCCGCTGGGCTGGGGCCGCCTGACCGGCAAGTTCCGGCGCGGCCAGCCGGCCGGGGCGGGCCGCGTCGCCTCCGGCGGCGATGTCGGCGGGCCGCCGGTCGACAACGAGTACCTGTACGACGTCGTCGACGCGCTCGACCGGGTGGCGCAGGAGACCGGCAAGACGATCGCGCAGGTGGCGCTGAACTGGCTGCTGCAGCGGCCGACCGTGGCCAACATCGTGATCGGCGCCCGCAACGAGGAGCAGCTGAAGCAGAATCTCGGCGCGGTCGGCTGGAACCTGACGCCGGAGCAGGTGGCGGTGCTGGACGACGCAAGCCACCGCACCCCGGCCTATCCCTACTGGCACCAGATCGGCTTCGAGCGCAACCCGAAGCCGACCGCCTGGACCAAGCGGGAAGGGTAAGGCTCGCATTGTAGGTTGGGTTCGCCCCGGCGAACCCAACATTGGCTCGATCGTCACGATGTTGGGTTCGCGAATCGCGAACCCACCCTACGGCCGCTCCCGCCCCTACGACACCGCGGTCAGCTTCGGCTTTCCGGTGACGGCGCCGAATTCGCCGGGATGCAGCTCATGCGCACCGGCCTTCTCGCCGTCGGCGCCGATCCCGAGCGCCGGGAACAGCAGCTCGGCCACGTTGTAGGCCTCCTCGAGATGCGGGTAGCCCGAGGCGATGATGGTCTCGATGCCCAGCGCCTGGTACTCGCGCAGCCGCGCCGCCACCGTCTCCGGATCGCCGACCAGGGCGGTGCCGGCGCCGCGGCGCACCAGCCCGATGCCGGCCCACAGATTCGGCCCGACCAGCAGCTTGTCGCGGCGGCCGCCATGCAGCGCCGTCATCCGCTTCTGGCCGACCGAATCCGACCCGTCCGCCAGCTTCTTCTGGGCCTCGGCGATCGCCTCGTCCGAGACGTCGCGGATCAGCCGCTCGGCCACCCGCCAGGCCTCGTCCTCGGTTTCGCGCACGATCAGGTGGATGCGCATGCCGAAGCGCAGGGTGCGGCCGCGGGCCGCCGCCCGCGCCCGCGCCACGGCGATCTTCTCCGCCACCTGCTCCAGCGGCTCGCCCCAGGTCAGGTAGGTGTCGACCTGGTCGGCGGCGAGGTCGAGCGCCGCGTCGGAGGAGCCGCCGAACCACAGCGGCGGATGCGGCCGCTGCACCGGCGGGAAGGACAGCTTGCCGCCCTTCACCTTCAGGAAATCGCCCTCGAAATCGACGGTGTCGCCGGACAGCAGGCCGCGCCAGATGGTCAGGAACTCCGCCGCCTGGGCATAGCGGGTGTCGTGGTCGAGGAAGACGCCGTCGCCGGCCAGCTCGGCCGGGTCGCCACCGACCACGACGTTGAGCAGCAGCCGGCCGTTGCTGATGCGGTCCAGCGCCGCCGTCTGCCGGGCGAAGAAGGCAGGCGTCGCCACGCCGGGGCGCAGCGCCACCAGGAAGCGCAGCCGTTCGGTCGCCGTCGCCAGCGCGGTGGCGGTGATCCAGGCATCCTCGCAGCCGCGGCCGGTGGGCAGCAGCACGCCCTTGAAGCCGAGCCGGTCGACCGCGGTCGCGATCTCTCTGAGATAGCGGAAATCGGCCGGACGGTGCCGGTCCTGGGTGCCGAGATAGGGGCCGTCGCCGCTGGTCGGGATGAACCAGAACAGGTCGAGCGGCTTCTGGGTGTCGGACATGGGCGGCGTCCTGATGATTGGGAAAGGCGGCGCTCAGAGACTGTTTGGAAATGCGCTGGTGTGAGTCGGCTGGCGGTGGTTTCGAGAACCGGCGCGCAGCGGACGTTTGGGTCCGTGAGCACCGGAAGCGCAGAAACCGCCGTCAGACGGCCACACCAGTAGCATTTCCAAACGGTCTCTCAGGCGCTCGGAGTCCAGACGATGTCCCGCACCGTGATCGGCCCCGGGATCAGCCCCAGCGCGGCGAAGCGATCGGCGATCTTCTGCTGCTGGGTCACGATCTCGTCGGTCAGCGGGCCGATGTGGAACGTGGCGCGGTCGACCGAGCGCTGCTCCGCCGCCAGGCTGATGCCGGTCTCGTCGGCGAACAGCTTCGCCACCTCCGGGTGATGCGCATCGGCCCAGGTGCCGACCCGGTTCAGCTCCTCGACCAGGCTGCGCAGGGCGCCGGGATGGTCGCTGGCGAAGCCCTTGCTGGCGAGGAAGTAGGAGTTCTGCGGCTCGACATCGGCGGAGGTGGTGATGACCCGGGCCGATTCCTCCTGCTCGGCGATGGCGAAATAGGGATCCCAGATCGCCCAGGCGTCCAGGCTGCCGCCGGCGAAGGCGGCGCGGGCATCGGCCGGGGCGAGATAGACCGGGGTGATGTCCTGCCAACCGAGGCCCGCCTTCTGCAGGGCCGCGACCAGGAAGTTGTGGGCGCTGGAGCCCTTGCCGACGGCAATGCGGGCGCCCTTGAGGTCCGCGACGGTCCTGGCCGTCGAGGTCTTCGGCACCACCAGCCCCTGCCCCGAACCGGCGGCCGGCTGGGCCGCGGCGTAGACCAGATCTGCCTGCGCCGCCTGGGCGAAGATCGGTGGCGTGTCCCCGGTGGCGCCGAAATCGATGCTGCCGGCGTTCAGCGCCTCCAGCAGCGGCGGGCCGAAGGCAAATTCGACCCATTCCACAGTGACGCCGAGCGGGCCGAAATGCCCCTCCAGCGACTTGCGGGTCTTGGCGACCAGCAGGATGCCGTTCTTCTGGTAGCCGATGCGGAGCGCCTTCGGCGCCTCCTCCGCCCGCGCCGGCCGGCCGGCGATCAGGGGGGCCGCGGCCGCGAGGGCCAGGGTGGTCGAGAGCAGCGTGCGGCGGGAAAGCATGTCCAGTTCTCCGGAAGGCCGGGCCGAGTCCAGGCCCGGCAGACCGGCGCCCATACATAATCTCTCAATCCGGACTGGAGTTCGTCAATCTGATTTTCAGTTGAAAATGTAAATTATCGATTTAACAACATAAATTATGAGTTATTTTGAGTAAGCTTCGTAGGTTGGGTTCGCTCTTGCGAACCCAACCTACACCTCGCGATGACGAAGTCGATGGCGCCTCTGGCTTACGCCGCCTCGGGCCGCGCCTCGGCGCAGGCCTCGGCCAGCCGTTCCGCCACCAGCCGCGCCAGACCTGCCGCGCCAGGCTGCAGCATCACCGCGAGTTCGCTCGGCGGCACCGGCGGGAACCCCTCCTCGGGACGCAGGAAGCGCAGGCCATCGGGAACGGCGCGTCCGGCCAGGATCCCGATGCCGAAACCGGATTCGATTGCCGCCTGCACCGCCGGCAGGTTCGAACCGGTGAAGGCGATGCGCCAGCGGCGGCCGGCGGCCTCCAGCGCATGGATCGCCCGCGCCCGGTACAGGCAGCCCTGCTCATAGGCCACCAGCGGCACCGGGTCGCCGTCCGGCACGCCATGGCGGCGGCTGGCAACCCAGGCCAGCGGCTCCGGCCAGGCGGCGAAGGCGGGGCCCGCGCCGGGGTCGCGCTTGAGCACGGCGACGTCGAGGTCGCCGGCCGCGAAGGCGCGGCGCAGCTCGATGCCATGGTCGCAGTGCACGTCGAGCCGCAATGTCGGCTTCAGCCGCGCCAGGCCGGACAGCAGCCCGGTCAGCCGCTCGGCGGCGAAATCCTCGCTCAGGCCCACCCGCACCACGGTGAGGCCGTCGGGCCGCCGCAGCGCATCCTCGGCCTCGTCGCTGAGGGCCAGGAGTCGGCGGGCATAGCCGAGCAGACGCTCGCCCTCCTCGGTCGGCACCACCGCGCGGCCCTGGCGGTCCAGCAGCGGCCGGCCGATCCCCTGCTCCAGCTTGCGGATCTGCTGGCTGACCGTCGACTGGGTGCGGTGCACCCGCTCGCCCGCCCGGGTGAAGCCGCCGGCATCGACCACCGAAACGAAGCTGCGCAACAGGTCGAGATCCAGCATGAGGCACCTATCTGCTTTTCCACTGAACATCATTTAACCATTGAATTTCTAAATAGTCACTCCGGCCTCTAAGGTGCAGCCGATCCAAAGGAGAGATCGACCATGCACGCCGCCTCGATCCCGGCTTCCGGCCGCAGCACCCTGGTGCGCTGGGGCTTTCCCGCCCTGTTCGTGGTGCTGTGGGCCTCGGCCTTCACCGCCGCCAAGGTGGCGGTGACCTACGCCCCGCCCTTCCTGCTGCTGTCGACGCGGTTCCTGCTGGCCGGGCTGGTGCTGGCCGGCCTGGCCCGGCTGTCGGGCCGGCGCTGGACGCTCGGCCCCGGCGCGGTGGCGCGCTTCGCCCTGCTCGGCATCGTCACCATGGCGGTCTACCTGGCCCTGTCCTATTTCGGGCTGCGGAGCGTCACCTCCGGCTTCGCGGCGCTGATCATCAGCATGAACCCGGTGCTGACCGCGGTGCTGGCGGCGCTGCTGCTGGGCGAGCGGCTGACCCGGACGAAGCTGGCCGGGCTGGCGCTCGGCGTCGTCGGCGTCGGCATCGTGCTGCAGAGCCGGCTCGGCAGCGGCATCGAGGGGCCGGTCGGCATCGCCTTCACCTTCGGCGCGCTGGTGGCGCTGTCGGCCAGCACCATCCTGTACAAGCGGATCGCGCCGCCATCGAACGGACCGTCCGGCGACCTCTGGTACGGCACCGCGGTGCAGACCCTGGCGGCCGGCATCGCTTTGCTGCCTCTGGGCCTAGCGCTGGAGCCGATGTCGGCGATCCGCTGGACGCCGGAGCTGCTGGCCAGCTTCCTCTGGCTCGCCCTCGCCGTCTCGCTCGCCAGCTACCTCCTGTGGTTCGACATGCTCGACCGGCTCGGCGCCTCGACCGCCAGCGCCCTGCACTTCCTGGTGCCGCCGATCGGCCTGCTGCTCGGCTGGGCCGTGCTCGGCGAGCATGTGCCGCCGCTCGACCTGCTCGGCGTGGTGCCGATCGCCCTCGGCATCCGGCTGGTCACCACCGCGCCGCGGCCGAAGGCCGGACGGTAGTCAGATCACCGTGTCCAGCGGCTGCGGCCGGGCGACCGCATAGCCCTGGGCCTGGTCGATCCCCATCGCCCGCACGATCTCCAGGGTCTCGGCATCCTCGACATGCTCGGCGGTGGTGATCGCCCCGAGCCGGTGCCCGATCGCGTTGATCGATTCGACGATGGCGCGGTCGACCGCGCTGCCCGCCACCTGGCGGATAAAGCCGCCGTCGATCTTCACCCCATCGACCGGGAACTGGCGGAGATAGCTGAAGGAGCTGAGCCCGGTGCCGAAATCGTCGAGCACGACGCGGCAGCCGGCGGCGCGCGCCCGGGTCACGAACTGCCCGGCCGCGCCCAGGTTGTTGATCATCGCGGTCTCGGTGATCTCGAGATGCAGGCGCCCGGGGTTGAGGCCGGAGACGAACAGCTCCTCCTTCAGGAACGGCCACAGGAACGGGTCGTTCAGCGAATTGGCGGACAGGTTGATGGCGATCGACAGGCCGGGGGCGGCCCGCAGGTTGGGGCCGTGGTCGCGCAGCGTGGTGCGGATCACCCAGCGGTCGATGCTGCCCATCAGGTCGTAGCGTTCCGAGGCCGGGATGAAATCCACCGGCTCGACGATGTTCCCGTCGTCGTCCTGCATGCGCAGCAGGATCTCGATGTGGCTCATCGGCACCGGGTTGGGCCCGAGGCTTCGGATCTCCTGCGCATACAGGCGGAAGCGGTTGGTCTCGATGGCGTTGCGGATGCCGGCCGCGATCTGGATCTCGCGGTGGTGGCGGCGGGCGGCGCTGCCGTCGCCGCCATAGATCGACACCCGGCCACGGCCCGCCGTCTTGGCGGTGTAGCAGGCGATGTCCGCCTGGCTCATCAGCTCGTCCGGGCGGCCGCCATCGGCGGCGACCACGGTCAGGCCGATGCTGGCGCCGATGTGGTAGCTCTTGTCGTCCCAGACGAAGCGCAGGCCGGCCACCGCGCGGATCACCTGGCGGGCCGCCGTCACGCCGTCGCCGACCGAGCAGTCGCGCAGCAGCAGGGCGAATTCGTCGCCTCCCAGCCGGGCCACCAGGTCCTCGGCCCGGCACCGCCGCCGCAGCAGGTTGGCGACGTCGCGCAGCAGGGCGTCGCCCGCGGCATGGCCGGCGCCGTCATTGACGATCTTGAAGCGGTCGAGGTCGATGCAGCACAGCACGTGCTCACGCCCCTCGCCGCGCCGGACCTGTTCGACCGCCTCGCGCAGCCCGTGCTCGAAGGCCATCCGGTTGGGCAGGCCGGTCAGGCTGTCATGGCTGGCGGAATGCGCCAGCGCCTGCTGCAGGGTGCGGTCGCGGGTGACGTCCTGGAACACCAGCACCGCGCCGATGATCTCGCCCGAGGCGGTGCGGACCGGTGCCGCGGAATCCCGGATGTTGCGGCGCTCGCCGCCCCGCCCCACCAGGATGGCGCCGTCGCTGACGTATAATGGCTGCATCCGCTCCAGGCAGATGCTGACCGGATCGGCGATTACCTCGCCGCTGGCTTCGTCGACGATCCGGAAGACGTCCGGCAGCGGCCGCCCCATGGCCTCGGCCGCCGGCCAGCCGGTCAGCTGCTCGGCCACCGGGTTCATGAAGGTGATCCGGGCCTCGGCGTCGGTGGAGATCACCGCGTCGCCGATCGAATGCAGGGTGATGCGCAGGCGCTCCTTCTCCTCGAACAGCGCCTCGGCCAGGTCCCTGTGGTCGGTGATGTCCCAGTTCATGCCGACGGCGCGGAGCGGGCTGCCGTCCGGCCGGCGGATCACCCGGGCGAGCGAGCGGATATGGCGGATGCCGCCCGTGCGCTGCGCCCGGATCCGGAAGTCGATGCTGAAGACCGAGGTCTCCTGCACCGCGATCTCGTACTCCCTCATCACCTTCGGGATGTCGTCCGGGTGCAGGAAGCCGATCCACATCGCCAGGGTCCCGTCATAGGTTCCGGGGGACAGGTCGTACAGCTCGTACATCCGGCCGTCCCAGCTGTAGTGCTCGGTGGCGAAGTCGAAGTCGAAGATGCCGACGCTGCCGACCTCCAGGGCCAGCTCCAGCCGCTCGTTCAGGGCGGCGACGCGCGCCGCGGCCTCCCTCTGCTCGGTGATGTCGAGATTGATGCCGATGCCCCGGCGCGCCTTGCCGGCCGGATCGCGCTGCACCTGGGCGACGGAATAGATGTGGCGCAGCTCGCCGGTCGGCCGGCGGATGCGGAACTCGCCCTCATAGGCCGAGGTCTGCCCCAGGGCGCGCTGCCAGTCCTCCGACACCTTCGCCACGTCGTCGGGATGGATCAGCGCGAAGGCCTCCGCCATGGTCCCGCCATAGGCGCCCGGCGCCACCCCGGCGCGCATCCCCTCCTGGCCGAGCCCATAGATCTCGTGCATCTCGGCATTGAGATTGTACATGTCGGTCACGAGATCGAGGTCCCACACCCCGATCCGGCCGGCCTTGACGGCGAGCTCGAGGCGTTCGCTGACCATCGCCAGCTGCTCCTCGATCTCCTTCTGCCGGGTGATGTCGGTGTTGGTCCCGACCATCCGCCGCGGCCGCCCGTCCGGCCGCCGCTCGACCACCTTGCCGCGGGCCAGGATCCAGACCCAGCGCCCGTCCCGGTGCCGCAGCCGGTAGTCCGTGTCGTAGATCTGGTCCCGGCCGCCGGCGAGGTCATCGAACGCCGCCAGCACGCGGCCGACATCGTCGGGATGCAGCCGGCGGCGCCACCACCGGTCCCCGACCTCGTCGATCTCCGCCTCGCGGAAGCCGAGCATGGCCCGGCACTGGCGCGACCGCCAGATCCGGCCACTTTCCACGTCCCAGTCCCATACCCCCTGCCCGGCGCTGCCGAGGGCGAAGTTCCAGCGCCGCTCATTGGCCAGCAGGTCGGCCTCGGCCCGCTTCTTCGGCCCGATATCGACGATCTGGTAGATGTAGAGGCTGGGCGCACCGGCCATGTCGCGCAGGGCGGAGACATGCGCCATGCCCCAGAAGACGCCGCCATCCTGGCGCAGGTAGCGCCGCTCCGCCCGGGCGGTCTCGATCTGGCCCCGCCGCAGCGCGTCGAAAGCGTGGAGCACCGCGGCCCGATCGTCAGGATGGACGATGTCGCCGACGGTGCGGCCGATACAGTCCTCCAGCGTGAAGCCGAACATGGCGCAGAAGGCCGGATTGGCGTGCAGGCAGCGACCGTCGCCCCCCGCAACCGCCATGCTCACCGCCGCATGGTCGACGATGTGGCGGGACAGATCCCCGCCTGCGGGAAAGCGCTTGCCCTTGCGCGGCCGGCCGGCTGCATCGCCCATGCATCAACGCTCGTTGCCACGAAAACATGCTCGTGGCAGGCATTGCATCAACGATAGGTCACCGTGACAAGGGGATGTGCGGCCGGCCGCCCGCACGAGGAGTGGATGATGGACCTGACGATGCGCGCGGCGACGGCCGCCGACCTGCCGGCGATCCTGCGGCTGCTGGCGGACGATCCGCTGGGCAAGAATCGCGAGACCGCCGTCGAGGCGCCCTACCGCGTCGCCTTCGACGCGATCGCAGCCGACCCGAACCAGGAGATGATCGTGGCCGAGGCGGACGGCGCGGTGGTCGGCTGCTTCCAGCTGAGCTTCCTTCCCGGCCTGTCGCGCCGCGGCGCATGGCGGGCGCAGATCGAATCCGTGCGCATCGACTCGTCGCTCCGCGGCCAGGGCGCCGGCCAGGCGATGATGGAGTGGGCGATCGCCCGCGCCCGCGACCGCGGCTGCGCCCTGGTGCAGCTGACCACCGACAAGCAGCGCGCCGACGCCCATCGCTTCTATGCCCGACTCGGCTTCGTCGCCAGCCATGAGGGGATGAAGCTGACCCTATAAACCCAGGCGGCGGCGGGCTTCAGTGCGCCGCTGCCCCCTGCTCCGCCACGCCGTCCTGATAGGCGGCCTGGAAGGTCTGCAGGTCGGACATGTCGACATCGGACACCGCCCAGAACTGCAGCCCCGCCCGGGTCCAGTGCAGCAGCCGGTATCCCTCCTCCGTCTCCTCGGTCACCGCGGCGTCCCGCACCCCCGGCTCGGGCCAGACGAACAGATTGATGATGTGCTCGCGCCGCCGGTAGACCAGCGCAGCGACCACCCGCCGGTCGAGATAATCCAGCCGCCCGCCCGCCAGCGGGAAGCCCTGCGGCGCGAGGTCGATCACCGGCGGCGCCGCGTCGAGCTTGCCGGCGAACCAGGGCTTGACCGTGTGCCGGTCCGACGACACCACGTCGGTCAGATGCTCGGCGAGCAGCGAGCGGACATGGCTGTCGACCAGCTGTTGGGTCAGGTCCTCGCCACCGCCCGGCATGAACAGGAGAAGCGCCATCGCCGTCGCCAGGATCGCCGCCCCGGCACCGCCCCAGCGCCACCCCTGGAGCAGGCGATGCCACCACGGTTCCGCCGGCACATCGGCCAGCGCCTCGATCCGCCGGCGCAGCGCATCCGGCGCGCGGTCGCGCATCTCGGGCCGGCGCAGCGCCGCCCGGATCGCCTGCTGGCGCTGGTATTCCGCGGCACAGGCCGGGCATTCCTTCATATGCGCTTCGAAGGCCAGGGCGCCGACGACATCGAGTTCGCCGTCGAGCATGCCGTGCAGCAGCACCGATTTGTCCGGGCAGCTCATTACTTCTCCTCCGCCTGGCGGGCCAGCCACGCACGCTTGACCAGCAGCCGGGCACGCGCCAGCCGGGACATCACGGTGCCGATCGGCACCTCGGTCACGGCCGCGATCTGCTGATAGGACAGGTCGCTCATCTCGCGCAGCACCAGCACCTCTCGGAACGGCTCGGGCAGGGCTTCGACCAGGCTGCGCACCACCGCCGCCTCGTCGATGCGGATCAGGGTCTCCTCGGGATCTTCCGGGGCCTGGCCCCAGGGATCGGTCGTGGCCTCGGCGATGGTCTCGTCGGGGTCCGGCAGCGGCTCGCCCTGCTGCGCCCGCCTGGCCCTGAGCCAGGCGTAGAAGCAGTTGCGCAGGATGGTCAGCAGCCAGGGCCGCGGGTCGCCGCCGCTGAAGCCGTCGAAATAGCGCAGGGCCCGGGCATAGGCCTCCTGCACCAGGTCATCGGCGTCGACCGGGTTGCGGGTCAGGTAGCGGGCGAGCGTATAGGCATCGTCCAGGCACGGCAGGACGGTGTCCCGGAACCGCTTCGCCGTCGCCACATCCGTCCTGCGCATGGGCCTTTCCCCGGCAGGGCGGGCCGCGCCATGCGACCCGGCCGCCGTCTCAGCATCATCCAGCCCCGCCATGGCGTCGAGCGGCCTCACCAGTTTGGGTCGGGTCACGGCGTTACGGTGATCCCGCCGGTCATGCGCAGGGGCGGCCACAGCAATACCCGATGGCGCCGGGCGCCGTGAAGGTCCGACCGAAGCGGCCGCCGGTGCCGAGCGCCGGGCAGCGCAGGGTGCCGTGTCGATTCATGCCGCCGGGCTGGTCGGCGTCATCGCGACGGGTCATCGGAGGTCTCCTGTCCGGACGGGATCGTCCGATGGTGGAGATCGCGGCCGGCCCCGGTTTATTCCCGACGCTCGATCGCCGCTGGACCGGCCCGGCCCTCACACAGCTCGCCGCCACCATGCTCAGGCTGCGATAGATGTGGGTTCGTCCTGGCCGTCGCGCGGAATGGACAAGGCCCGTCGTCCCCTCTACGGTCGGCGCCGATCGGATCGATTCGACACCGGGGGATGCATGCCCGAGATCGCTGTTTTCTCAGGCACCTCGCATCCCGCTTTGGCGGCCGAGATCTGCGCCGCGCTGGGCGTACCGCTCAGCCCCTCCCGGGTCCAGCGCTTCGCCAATGACTGCCTCGGGGTCCAGCTCCAGGCCAATTGCCGCGAACGCGACGTCTTCCTGGTCCAGACCCTCAGCCCGCCGGTGCAGGAGCATCTGGTGGAGCTGCTGCTGATGATCGACGCGGCCCGCGGCGCCTCGGCGTCGCGCATCACCGTGGTGATGCCGCACTACGCCTATGCCCGGTCGGACAAGAAGGACGCGCCGCGGATCTCGATCGGCGGCCGGCTGGTGGCCGACCTGCTGGTCGCGGCGGGGGCCGGCCGGGTGCTGACCACCACGCTGCATTCACCGCAGGTGCACGGCTTCTTCAGCGTGCCGGTGGACCATCTGCATGCCCTGCGCGAGCTGGCGGGCCATTTCCGCCGCTACGACATGGCCAACGCCGTCGTGGTCTCGCCGGATCTCGGCTATGCCAAGGAAGCGACCGCCTTCGCGCGGCTGCTGGGCGCGGGCGTGGCCATGGGCGCCAAGCAGCGCTACGAGAACGACCGGGTCGAGATCAGCGCCATCATCGGCGAGGTGCGCGGCAAGGATGTCATCGTCATCGACGACGAGATCGCCAAGGGCAGCACGATCCTGGAGCTGCTGGGCCATCTGCGTCGCCAGGGCGCCCGGTCGATCCGCGTGGCCTGCACCCATGGCCTGTTCTCCGGCGGCGCGCTGGACCGGCTGGGCGGCCAGAACGACATCCTGGAGATCGTCTGCACCAACACCGTCCCGGTGAACGGCGCCGGGCACCATCCGAAGCTGACCGTGCTGTCGATCGCACCTGCGATGGCGGAGGCGATGCGCCGGATCCATGCCGGCGCATCGGTCAGCGAGCTGTTCCACGCCTAGACTGTCCTCCCTCGAATCTGCCGTGCCGGTCGCCATGCCCTCGCCCAAGCTCGTGCCCGAGCTTTACGTCTCGGAGATCGGCCACAGCCGACGCTTCTACACCGGGGTACTGGGCTTCGCCGTGCTCTACGACCGGCCGGAGGAGCGCTTCGCCTGGCTCGACCGCGACGGCGCCGCGCTGATGCTGGAGCAGCCCGTGGATGCCGGGCGCACCTGGCTGGCCGGGCCGCTGGAGCCGCCCTATGGCCGCGGCATCAACCTCCAGATCGAGGTGGCGGATGTCGACGCCCTGCACGCCGCCGTGCTGGCGGCCGATGCCCCGCTGATGCTGCCGCTGGAGGAGCGCTGGTACCGCCGCGGCGACAGGGAGGTGGGCAACCGCCAGTTCGTTGTCCGCGACCCCGACGGCTACCTGCTGCGCTTCTTCCAGGATCTCGGGTCGCGACCGGCGGGCGATCGCTGATGCTGTTCAAGCGCACCGTCCTGGGCCGGATCGCCGCGGGTGACGTCACCCTCGCCTTCCGCCGCTGGCGCCGGCCGACCGTGCGGGCCGGCGGCACGCTGACGACGCCGGCCGGGGTGCTGGCGATCGAGTCGGTCGAGATCGTCGCCGCCGACCGCATCACCGCGGCCGAGGCGCTGCAGGCCGGCTTTTCCTCCCGCGACGACCTGCTGGCCGGGCTGGCCGGAGCGGAGGGCGAGTTCTACCGCATCGCCTTCCGGCTGCAGGGCGCGGATCCGCGCGCGGCGCTGCGCGAGCAGGACGACCTGACGCCTGAGGATCTGGCGGCGCTGCGCCAGCGGCTGGAGCGGCTGGACCAGTCCGGCCGGCATGGCGCCTGGACCTGGGCACTGCTGCGGCTGATCGCGGACGGACCGGGCATTCGCGCCGCCGATCTCGCCGCCCGCTGCGGCCGCGAGACCCTGACGTTCAAGACCGATGTGCGCAAGCTGAAGGCACTGGGCCTGACCGAGAGCCTGGAGGTGGGCTACCGCCTGTCGCCGCGCGGCCGGGCGCTGCTCGACCAGGGGGCGGACGGATAGCCCGGCGGCACCGGCTCAGGCCGATTTGTGCTCCAGCGCGAACATCTGCTCGAACTGCGCGATCGTCTCCTCCTGCTCCGGCGCCAGGGTCCGGAAGATCGTCGCGGCGAAGGCGATCGGCGCCGTTCCCGGTGCAGTGATCACTTGCCCATCGCCGACGCTGGGCCGGTCCTGGTAATGCGCCTGGCCGCGATAGGCCGGCGCGTACTTGGTCAGGAATTGCAGGCTGTTGCTGGTGTGGGGCCGGTCGTCGAGCAGGCCGGCCTGGGCCAGGGCCAGCGTCCCGGCGCAGATCCCCGCGGTCGGTCGGCCCGCCCGGGCCCGGGCCTGCACCGCCGCCGTCACCGGCGAGAGCGGGCCTTGCTGCCACCACACGTCGCTGCCGACCAGGATCAGCATGTCGGCGGCGAGCGGATCGAGATCGCCGAGGGTCCGGTCGGGTTGCAGCGTCAGGCCGCCGATCGACCGGACCGGGCGGCCGTCCAGGGTGGCGGCCGTGACCTCGGCCCCGCCCAGCCATTCGCGCAGCCCGGCCAGCGCCGGCCCCGCCTCCCAATCCGCCCAGCCGTCCAGGAACAGTGCGACGACGGTCTTGGCCATGGTCTCCTCCCGAGAAAGTTCCTTCTTTGTTCCTATCACGAATCCCGCAATCCGACCACCCTCACGCGCCCCTTGCTTGACGCCCCTCGCCCGCATCCGCATCGTCGCGGCAGCTTTCGGACGGAGTCGGCGAGGTCGTTTTGCACGGCGCCAGCCTGGGTGAGGACGGAGGGGCGAAGCTGACATTGCGGCCGGCGACGGCGGCGGATGCCGGCGTGCTGGCGGCGATCCACCGCCGGGCCCGCGAATCGGCCGGCATTCCCAACCTGCACAGCCGCACCGCGATCCGGCGCTTCCTGCTGCACACCGCCACCCGGTCCCAGGTGATGATCGCCTGCCGCGACGGCGCGCCGGTGGGCTACGCCGCGCTCCACAATGGCTGGCTCGACCAGCTCTACATCCATCCCGACCACCACCGCCGCGGCATCGGCCGGGCGCTGCTGGCCTGGGCCCGGCGCGAGAGCCCGGAGCTGCGGCTCTACTGCTTCGCCCACAACGCCCGCGCCCTGGCCTTCTACCGTGCCCATGGCGCCGTGATTCTCAGTGAAGGCGACGGCTCCGACAATGACGAGGGGCTGCCCGACTTGCTGCTCGGTTTCTCCGGAAACTGAAGGAATCCGGCCAAGTCGGTGATTCCCATAAGGAATCCGCATGCGGAACGATCCTCGGTTGCATAACAGGAGGCTTGCACGCGCCACGGAACTGACACAATATGTGGGGCCTGAGCGTGATTTGTCGCCCACCCCTAGGGTCCGCCACAGACTCGGAATCGTGGCATCCCTTTGGATTGTGACAGCGCGCCCGGCCGATGAGCCGAGGTTTTTCGCGGCTCACCGGAAATAGTCACCGGTTCTTCACTGGCTATTCACTGGTTTGTCCACATGGTTTTCCACAGGGCCAGCAAATTTTTGAATTACAATGCTTGTTTTGCACCTGCTTTTGACTGGATATGACGGTTCCTTGACTACGGCGTGACGACTCGCCGGTACTGAGTCATCGATGGTTTCGGCACGGGGATCGCGGTCCCCGATCGGGTTCAGGCGGGGGTCGCGTTGCGGCGCGACCGGCAGAAGGAGACGGGGGACATGCGGATCGAACGGCGCTTCACGGCCGAAGGGCGCGACGCCTATGACGGGATCGAGTTCCGGTCGGCCACCAGCGAGATCCGCAACCCGGACGGCTCCGTCGTCTTCCGCCAGACCGACATCGAGGTGCCGGCGGACTGGAGCCAGGTGGCCTCCGACATCCTGGCCCAGAAGTACTTCCGCAAGGCCGGCATCCCCGCCCGGCTGAAGCGCGTCCGCGAGAAGGGCGTGCCCGAGTTCCTGTGGCGCAGCGTGCCCGACGAGAAGGCGCTGGCCGAGCTGCCGGAGGCCGAGCGCGTCGGCAGCGAATCGACCGGCCGCCAGGTGTTCGACCGCCTGGCCGGCACCTGGGCCTATTGGGGCTGGAAGGGCGGCCTGTTCGACTCGGCCGACGACGCCCGCGCCTATTTCGACGAGATGCGCTACATGCTGGCGCAGCAGATGGCGGCGCCGAACAGCCCGCAATGGTTCAACACCGGCCTGCACTGGGCCTATGGCATCGACGGCCCGGCCCAGGGCCACTGGTATGTCGACGACAAGACCGGCGAGCCGCGCCTGTCCGACAGCGCCTATGAGCGGCCGCAGCCGCATGCCTGCTTCATCCAGTCGGTCTCGGACGACCTCGTCAACGAGGGCGGCATCATGGACCTGTGGGTCCGCGAGGCCCGGCTGTTCAAATACGGCTCCGGCACCGGCTCGAACTTCTCCAAGCTGCGCGGCGAGGGCGAGCGCCTGTCCGGCGGCGGCCGCTCCTCCGGCCTGATGAGCTTCCTCAAGATCGGCGACCGCGCCGCCGGCGCCATCAAGTCGGGCGGCACCACCCGCCGCGCCGCCAAGATGGTGACGGTCGACATCGACCACCCCGACATCGAGACCTATATCGACTGGAAGGTGATCGAGGAGCAGAAGGTCGCGGCCCTGGTCGCCGGCTCCAAGCTCGCCCGCCAGCACCTCAACGAGGTGATGGAGGCGTGCCACGGCGTCTCGGATGCCGAGACGGGCGACCGCTTCGACCCGAAGCAGAACAAGGCGCTGAAGCGCGCCATCATCGGCGCCCGCAAGGCGATGCTGCCGGAGAACTACGTCCAGCGCGTCATCCACTTCGCGCGCCAGGGCTACACCGGCATCGAGTTCAAGGTCTACGACACCGACTGGGATTCGGACGCCTACCTCACCGTCTCCGGCCAGAACTCCAACAACTCCGTCCGCCTGACCAACACCTTCCTCGAGGCGGTGCAGCAGGACGGCGACTGGCAGCTGATCCGCCGCATCGACGGCAAGGTCTCCAAGACCCTCAAGGCCCGCGACCTGTGGGAGAAGATCGGCCATGCCGCCTGGGCCTCGGCCGATCCGGGGCTGCAGTTCGACACCACGATCAACGAGTGGCACACCTGCCCGGAATCGGGGCGGATCAACGCCTCGAACCCGTGCTCGGAATACATGTTCCTGGACGACACGGCCTGCAACCTGGCGTCGCTGAACCTGATGACGTTCCGCCGGGCGGACGCCTCCTTCGACGTGCCGGCCTTCGAGCATGGCTGCCGGCTGTGGACCATCACGCTGGAGATCGCGGTGATGATGGCGCAGTTCCCGAGCCGGGAGATCGCGCGCCTGTCCTACGAGTTCCGCACCCTCGGCCTGGGCTACGCCAATATCGGCGGCCTGTTGATGGCGTCGGGCATCCCCTATGACAGCGAGGATGGCCGCGTCCTGTGCGGCGCCATCACCGCGCTGATGACCGGCGTCGCCTACGCCACCTCGGCCGAGATGGCGAAGAGCATCGGCCCCTTCCCCGGCTACCAGAAGAACGCCGCGGCGATGCTGCGCGTCATCCGCAACCACCGCCGCGCCGCCTATGGCGAGAGCGGCGGCTATGAAGGCCTGTCGATCACCCCGGTGCCGCTGGACGCCGATGCCTGCCCGGACCAGGACCTGGTCGCGGCCGCCCGCCGCGCCTGGGACCGCGCGCTGGGCCTGGGCGAGGCGCATGGCTACCGCAACGCCCAGTCCACGGTGATCGCGCCGACCGGCACGATCGGCCTGGTGATGGATTGCGACACCACCGGCATCGAGCCCGACTTCGCCCTGGTGAAGTTCAAGAAGCTGGCCGGCGGCGGCTACTTCAAGATCATCAACCGGGTGGTGCCGGAGGCGCTGCGCGTCCTTGGCTACGGTGACGACCAGATCGACGCCATCATCCGCTACGCCGTCGGCCACGGCACGCTGGAGAATTCCCCGGCGATCGGTTGGGCCGCGCTGAAGGCCAAGGGTTTCACTCAAGGAGCGATCGACGCGATCGAGCTGGGCACCAAGGCCGCCTTCGACATCAAGTTCGTGTTCAACCGCTACACCCTGGGCGACGATTTCCTGACCGGGACCCTGGGCGTGCCGGCGGCCGCACTGGACGACATCTCCTTCGACCTGCTGTCGCATCTCGGCTTCACCAAGGCGGAGATCGAGGCGGCGAACACCTTCTGCTGCGGCGCCATGACCCTGGAGGGCGCGCCGGAGCTGCAGGACGAGCACCTCGCGGTGTTCGACTGCGCCAACCCCTGCGGCCGCATCGGCAAGCGCTTCCTGTCGGTCAACAGCCACATCCGGATGATGGCAGCGGCGCAACCCTTCATCTCGGGCGCCATCTCCAAGACCATCAACATGCCGAACGCGGCGACGGTGGAGGACTGCAAGGACGCCTACCTGCTGTCCTGGCAGCTGTGCCTCAAGGCCAACGCCCTGTACCGCGACGGCTCGAAGCTGAGCCAGCCGCTGAACTCCTCCCTGCTCGACGACGACGACATCGAGGAGGAAGAGAGCCTGGTCGAGCGCATCATCGAGGCCCCGTCCGGCGCCCGCGCGCCGATGGTGGCGGAGCGGATCGTCGAGCGGGTGATCGAGCGGATCGTCGAGAAGAGCGGCGTCCGGGGCAAGCTGCCGCACCGCCGCAAGGGCTACACCCAGAAGGCGATCGTCGGCGGCCACAAGGTCTACCTCCGCACCGGCGAATACGACGATGGCAAGCTGGGCGAGATCTTCATCGACATGCACAAGGAAGGCGCCGCCTTCCGAAGCCTGATGAACAACTTCGCCATCGCCATCTCGATCGGGCTGCAATACGGCGTGCCGCTGGAGGAGTTCGTCGAGGCCTTCACCTTCACCCGCTTCGAGCCCTCGGGCCCGGTGCAGGGCAACGACGCCATCAAGATGGCGACCTCGATCATCGACTACATCTTCCGCGAGCTGGCGGTGTCCTATCTCGACCGCACCGACCTGGCCCATGCCACGCCGGACGACCTGACGCCGGACACGGTCGGCAAGGGCGTGACCCGCGACGACGGCAAGACCCCGGCGACGGCGGATGCAACGCCGATCCGCAAGGTCGCCTCCACCGGCTTCGTCCGCGGCAACTTCCGGGTGTTCGAGGGCGGCAACGTCCGCGACCTCGCGGTGGCCCGGATGACCGAGGTGCAGGAGCTGGTGACGGAAGCCGCGACGGCCTTTGCCACCGAAGGCGCCACCGCTTTGGCGCCGGAGCCGGTCAAGCTGCGCGCCGCGGCGCTGGGCAGCACCGCCGATGTCCGGCTGGCCAAGATCCGCGAAGCCCGGGCCAAGGGCTATGAGGGCGACCCCTGCCCCGAATGCCAGAACATGACCCTGGTGCGGAACGGCACCTGCCTGAAATGCGAGACCTGCGGCGGCACCACCGGGTGCTCCTGAGCCCGGCGGGCTGGCTCTGGCGGTTTTCCTGCCGCCAGAGCCAGCCCGCAACGCAGCTTTCCTTGCCAAATCGCCGTATTCGGCCTACGCAGCCGATCCCGCCCCGCATGGGGCACACACGAGGTCTGGATTCATGAACAGCGCCGAACTCGTCGATCACGTCGCCACCACCGGCAATCTCACCAAGGCCCAGGCCAAGCAGGTCATCGACGCCCTGTTTGCGACCATCGTCGCGGACGCCGCCAAGGGTGGCGAGACCTCGATCCCCGGCTTCGGCAAGTTCAAGGTCGCCAGCCGCCCGGCCCGCGAAGGCCGCAACCCGGCCACCGGCGAGACGATCAAGATCGCGGCTTCGAAGAAGCTGGCCTTCACCGCGGCGAAGGCCGTGAAGGACGCCCTCAACGGCTAAGCCTCGACCGGCGCCGGCGACGGGGATCCCAGGCCGGGCGGGCCTTGCGGCCTGCCCGGCCGATCCCTGCCCGCCGCGCCGATCCGGTGCGGCGGCGTTTCCGGTCTAGATCGTCGGAGAACCCGGCCCTGGAAACGTCGCTCTACCTTCCGGTCAAAACCTTCCTCGAAGGCCTCGGCTTCGTGGTCAAGGGCGAGGTCGCGGGCTGCGACCTGGTGGCGATCGACGGCAGCGACCCGCCGGTCGTGGTGATCGGCGAACTCAAGCTCACCTTCAACCTCGAGCTGGTGCTGCAGGGCGTCGACCGCGCCGCCGCCAGCGACGAGGTCTGGCTGGCGGCCCGGATGTCCGGCCGCGGCCGTGGCCGGGAAAGCGATTCGCGCTTCCGCAATCTGTGCCGGCGCCTGGGCTTCGGCATGCTCGGCGTGACTGAGGCCGGCGACGTCCACATCCTGGTCAGCCCCGACGCGGCCGCGCCGCGCAGAAACCCCAAGCGGCGGTCGCGCATCGTCACCGAGCATCAGCGCCGGCGCGGCGACCCGGTTGCGGGCGGCGGGTCGCGCGCGCCGATCATGACCGCCTACCGGCAGCAGGCGCTGTCCTGCGCCGCGGCGCTGCTGCAGGGCCCGCTGCGACCCCGCGACCTCCGGCCGGTTGCGCCCGATGCCGCGAAGATCCTGCTGCACAACGTCTATGGCTGGTTCCTGCGCGAGCAGCGCGGCATCTACGGGCTGACCGATGCCGGGCGGCAGGCCCTCGAGCGCTGGCCGCAGGCATCCGCCCCTCAGGCCTTCACGCCGCCGGCCGACAGGCCGCCCTGCCAGTAGCGCTGCATGATCAGGAACGCGGCGATCACCGGCAGGATGCTGACCAGCGCGCCGGCCATGACGATGGTGAACAGCACCGCGCCGCCGCTGCCCGAGGTGGCGGCGGCATACCATTGCGACAGGCCGACGGTGACCGGGAAGTATTCCGAGGAGTTGAGCATCACCAGCGGCAGGAAGTAGTTGTTCCAGGTCGAGACGAAGGCCAGGATCAGCACCGTCGCGAAGCCCGGCATCAGCAGGCGGAACGCGATCTTCGAGAAGATGTGCAGTTCCCCGGCGCCGTCGATGCGGCCGGCCTCGATCAGCTCGTTCGACACCGCGTCGTCGATGTAGACGCGCATCAGGAAGACGCCGGGCGGGAAGACCAGCGACGGCAGGATGATCGCGAGCGGATTGTTGACCAGCCCGATCTTGGACAGCATCAGGAACAGCGGCACCGCCAGCGCCGTCTGCGGGATCATCACGGCGCCCAGCACCAGCGCGAAGCACAGCTTCTTGCCGATGAACTGGTACTTGGCGAAGGCGTAGCCGGCGCAGGTGGCGAACAGCGCGGCGCCGAGCCCGGAGATCGAGGCGTAGAGGAAGGTGTTGAACAGCCAGCGCGAGAACGCCCCGTCCTGGTAGGTGAACAGGCCGCGCAAATTTTCCCAGAAGTTGAAGTCGTCGCCGAACCACAGGCCGAAGGTGCCGAACAGGTCGGCGTTGGTCTTGGTCGCGGAGACGATGACATAGAGCAGCGGGATGAAGTTGTAGATGAAGTACAGGCCCAGCACGGCCGTCAGCAGCCAGCGCTGGCGCCGGAACGCAGGCGACCGGACCGTCTTCGAGGCGATGGTCATCGGCGGGCCCCGCGGTTGGCGAACAGCATGAAGGCGTAGGACACCACCGCCACCACCCCGCCCAGGACGAAGGAAATCGCCGCGGAGTAGTTGTACTGCTGGTTGGTGAAGGCCAGCGTGTAGGCGTAGTAGTTCGGCGTGTAATGGCTGTTGATCAGGCTGGGCACCAGGTTCCGGATCAGGTACGGCTCGGTGAACAGCTGCAGCGTGCCGATGATCGAGAAGATCACGGTGACGATGATGGTGGGGACGATCAGCGGCAGCTTGATCCGCAGCGAATGCTGCAGGGCCGTGGCCCCGTCGATGGCCGAGGCCTCCTCGAGGTCGCGGGGAATCGCCTGCAGCGCGGCGTAGTAGATGATCATGTTGTAGCCCATGTATTCCCAGACCGCGATGTTGGCGATCGAGGGCAACAGGGTGTCGATGCCGAGGAAGTCGATCTTGCCCAGGCCCAGCGCCTCGGACAGCTGCGTGAACGGCCCGAAGGCCGGCCCGTAGAGGTAGCCCCACAGCAGCGTGGCGATCACCGCCGGCACGGCATAGGGGATGAAGAAGGCGACGCGGAAGAAGTTGCGGGCGAACACCGTGCCGCTGTCGAGGATCAGCGCGAACACCAGCGCCAGGCCGAGCATCACCGGGATCTGCATGAAGCCGAACCGGAACAGCAGCAGCACGCCTTCCCAGAAGTTCTTGTCGTGGATGGCTCTGATGTAGTTGTCGAGCCCGACGAAGCGGGCGCCGCCGACCAGCGTCTCCTTGAACAGGCTCATCTGGAAGGCATAGACCAGCGGGGCGATCAGGAAGCCCGCGAACAGCAGCAGGAAGGGCAGCAGGAACACATAGGGCGCGATCTTGCGGCCGACGAGGACGCGCCGGGGCGCCCGGCTGGCGGTTTCGGTCAATATCATCCCCGTCTTGGCGCTGTCGGCGAAGCCGGCGACGGCGGACGCCCGCACGGGGCGCCCGCCGGCCCGGAGGCGACTAGAGGACGGTGAAGCCCTGGTCGTTGGCATAGGCCACGACGCTGTCCTGCAGCCGGTCGAAGGCGGCCGACAGCGTGCCGTTGCCGGCGATGGCGGAGGCCAGTTCGTCCTGCATCTGCAGGTTCACATAGTCCTGGAACGGCGCGAACTCGAAGCTCGGGTCGACCTGGTTTTCGGCGACGACGAAGATCTCGTTGACCTTCTGGCCGCCGTAGAACTCGTAGGGATGGCCCATCAGCTCCTTGTCGCCGATCAGGTCCTTCAGCACCGGGAACAGGAACTGCTTGGTGTTCCACAGCCGCGAGGCCTCGGGGTCGCTGCCCATGAACTGGGCGAACAGCGCCGCCTCCTTCGGGTGCTGCGACGTGGTGAAGGCGGCGAAGGTCGACCCGCCCCAGTTCGAAGTGATCTTGCCGCCCTTCTCCCATTGCGGCATCGGCGAGGCACGCCACTTGCCGAAGCTCTTCTTCATCGACTGCTGCATCAGCACCGGCGCCCAGGCCGCCGTGACCCAGGAGGCGTAGGTGCCGTTGTCCAGGTTGGCGAACCACTCGGTCGTCCACATCGGCTTGACGTCGACCGCCTTGGCGTCGATCAGCTTCTGCCAGTAATCGGCCCATTTCTTGGCGATGCCGTCATTGATCGCGATCTTGATGCTGGTGCCGTCGAGATGGAACGGCCGCCAGCCGGCCTGCCACAGCACGGCGCAGACCCAGCCGGCGTCCGACGCGCCGAAATCGCAGATGTAGGTGCCCGGCGCCTTGGTGCTGAGCTTGATCGCCTGTTCGGCATAGTCGTCCCAGGTCTCGGGGACGGTCAGGCCGTGCGTCTCGAACACGTCGGCGCGGTACAGCAGCCCCATCGGGCCGCTGTCCCAGGGCACGGCGTAGATCTTGCCGTCGTCGGTGACCGACTTCCAGGTCCAGTCGATGAATTTGGGTCCGACATCGCCGACGCCGTTGGGGGCCAGGTCGGCCAGCACGCCGAGCTGCTTGAAGCTGGCGATGGAGTTGAACTCCATCTGCGCCAAATCCGGCAGGCCGGTGCCGGCCTTGATCGCGTTGCGCAGCTTGACGTAGTGCGGCGGGCCCTGCCCGACATTCTCCAGCTTGACCGTGATGCCGGGGTGCTTCTTCTGGAACAGGTCGATCTGGCTCTGGGTATCGGGGGTCCAGGCCCAGAACAGCAGCTCGACCTTGTCCTGCGCCCGTGCCGCGGCGGGCAGCCCCGCCAGCGCCGGCGCCACCAGCGCGCCCGCGGTTCCCTGCAGGAATCGGCGGCGATCGATCGTCGGGCCCATGGCAGATCCCGGCTTGATCCCGGTCGTATCCGACATTTCGTGTCCTCCCTCGCGCATCCAAGCCTGATCCCGCGAAGCGAGTCGGCTGTTTCTTGCATCAATCAGCACAACGGAAGGCATCGGCCCTGTCAATCCAGGGTTGGCACCGAACGTTGCGTTTGTCCCGTATTCCGGACTCGCGCGGCACAATCCGTATGGTGGGAAGGCTGCAGCCGCGCCTAGTCTTCGCCATCGGGTCCGGCGGCTCTCTCTCAGGAAGGCATGATGGCAAGACAGTGGAATGTCGGCGTTCTCGGCTGCGGCAACATCTTCGACGCCTATGCCCGGCTGTCGGCGGTCTTCGCGCCGGTGAAGCTGGTCGCCTGCGCCGACCTGAACGGTGAGGCCGCGGCGGCCAAGGCGGCGCGCTACGGGCTGGAGGCCCTGGCCCCCGACGCGCTGATCGCGCATCCCGGGATCGATGCGATCATCAACCTGACCAACCCCGCCAGCCATGCCGCCACCACCGCCGCGATCCTGCGGGCCGGCAAGCACGCCTATGGCGAAAAGCCGCTGGCGCTGACGCTGGCGGATGGCGACGCGCTGGTGGCGCTGGCCGACAGCCGCGGCCTGATGCTGGCCTCTGCCCCCGACACCTTCCTGGGCGGCGCCCAGCAGACCGCCCGCCGCCTGATCGACGAAGGCCGGCTGGGCACGGTCAAGAGCGGCAGCGCCCATTTCATGAACCACGGCATGGAGCGCTGGCACCCCAACCCGCACCCCTACTACCAGCGCGGCGCCGGCCCGGTGCTGGATATGGGCCCCTACTACGTCTCCGCCCTGGTCAACCTGCTCGGCCCGGTGCGGCGGGTGGTGGCGCTGGCCACCACCTTCTTCGACGAACGGCTGGTGACGGCCGACGGCCCCAACCGGGGCAGCCGGGTGCCGGTGACCACGCCGACCACCAGCCAGGCGCTGCTGGAGTTCCGCTCCGGCGCGCAGATCCACTTCTCGGTCAGCTATGACAACTGGGGTCACGGCCACCGCAACCCGATCGAACTGCACGGAACTCTGGGGTCGTTGATGGTGCCAGACCCCAACTATTTCGCCGGCGTCGCCGAGCTGCATGGCGATGGCGAGGTGCAGCGCTTCGGCAGCGAGGGGGTCGCCTTCGGCCAGGACAACTGGATCGAGGTCAAGGGCACGCGGATCGGCAACTATCGCGGCGCCGGCGTCGCCGACATGCTCGACGCGGCGGAGCACGGCCGTCCGCCCCGCGCCTCCGGCCGCTTCGCACGCCATGTGCTGGAGGTGCTGCTGGCGATCATCGAATCCGCCGAGGTTGGCCGCTTCGTGGAGATCGCCAGCACCACCGACCGGCCGGCGCCGATGACGGCGGAGGACGCCGCCCGGCTGATCGCCCCGGACGCGCCGCAGACCTTCGCGCCCGACGCCTGACCCAACCCACCAACCGGATCACGCCCGATGTCCCGCTACATCATCTCCTTCCAGCTCTACTCCGCCCGGCACTTCCCGCCGCTGGAGGCCCAGCTCGACTGGCTGGCCCAGTGCGGCTACGACGCGGTGGAGCCCTGGCTGCCCGCCTATGGCGACGACGCCGCCCTGTTCCGCCGCCAGATCGATGCCGCCGGCCTCGCCTGCTCCGGCTTCCACATGCCGCTGGCCGGGCTGGTCAACGAGCCGAAGCGGTTCTTCGACTATGCCCACACCATGGGCACCGACACGCTGATTCCGCCCTATCTGACGCCGGAGGAGCGCAGCATCACCGCCGATGGCTGGCGCCGGGTCGGCGAGCAGCTGGCCAAGGGCGCCGCGGCGGCGAAGGCCGAGGGCCTGAAGGTCGCCTGGCACAATCACGACTTCGAGTACCACAAGCTGCAGGACGGCAACCGGCCGATCGACCTGCTGCTCGGCGCCGCCGGCCCCGACGTGGATTTCGAAATCGACATCGGCTGGGTGACCCGCGGCTGGGCCGACCCGGCGCAGGAGCTGGAGCGCTACGCCGACCGCATCACCGCGATCCAGCTGAAGGACACCGCCCGCCCCGGCACCGCGGCCGACGAGGGCTGGACCGCGACCGGGGACGGCATCATCGACTGGACGGCGCTGGTTCCGCTGTTCGGGGCGACCCGCGCCACCGTGCTGGTCGCCGAGCACGACAACCCGTCCGACTGGAAGGTCTTCGCCTCACGGTCGATCGCGGCGATGCGTGCCCTGGTGGGCGGCTGACGCCGCTCAGGCGTGGATCGAGTCGAGTTCGGGCAGCAGCACGACGCTCTCCTGCTCGTTCGGATCGGTGCGGGCGATCACCGCGACGCAATCCTCGGTGGCGCTCGGGTTGTAGGGCAGGTGCGGCACACCGGCGGGGATGTAGAGGAACTCGCCGGCCCGCACCATCAGCTGCTGCTCCAGCCGCTCGCCGTACCACATGCCGGATTCGCCGCTCAGGACATGGATGGCGGTCTCGTGCCCCTCATGCTTGTGCGCCTTGGCCCGCCCGCCCGGCGGCAGGGTGACCAGCTGTAGGTGGATGCCCCTGGCGCCCACCGTCTCGGCTGAGATTCCCGGCGTGTAGGACAGGGCCTGCTTGCCGGTGAACCGGGCGCCGGCGCGGACCACGCTGCAGGTCGGCGTGATCGGAAATTCCATGGTGTCCGCCATCGCAGATCGCCTCGCTTGAGAAGGAAGCGGCGGCCGCTGGAAGGCCGCCGCTCGACGACCCGTCATGGTCGCCAAGCGCTCTTACGATGCGATTGCAGCGCCACGAAAAGCTGTTACGTGCGTAACATTCGCCGCCATTTCGGTCACGGCAGCTTGGACAAAATCACAATGGCGGCCGGATTCCGGCACCTCATATCAGACTCGTCACGCCATCCGTGACGCCGGCATAACCCCCGAGGCGGGGGACTGAGCGTTGTCTCGCGCCCAAGCCCCAGCACCGCTGGGGCTTGGGCGCGGGACGGCCAGGCCCACAAAACTCCATCACCCAGGATTTTGCGTTCGACCGGCCTTGCGACGCATGTCGCTTGCAAGGACTCCCCACGCCGTCCTGGCGGCGGTGCCGCCAGGAATCGACCGAAGAGGATTCCCGATCTTGGGCATCGTCCGTTTCGCCCTGCGCTACCCCTACACCTTCTATGTGGTGGCGCTGCTGGCCCTGCTCCTCGGCATCAGCGGCATCGCGGTGACTCCGCGCGACGTGCTGCCGTCGATCAACGTCCCGGTGGTGACGGTGATCTGGCAGCTGACCGGGCTGACGCCCCAGGAGATGGAGCAGCGGGTCACCACCTACAGCGAGTTCTACATCAGCGCCAATGTCGGTGATATCCGCAACATCGAGAGCCAGACGCTGGAAGGGCTGGCGGTCGAGAAGATCTACTTCCAGCCGAATGTGAACATCGACCTGGCGATCAGCCAGATCGTCTCCGCCTCCAACTCCGCCCGTTCCCTGATGCCGGCCGGCATCCAGCCGCCGATCGTGGTGCAGTTCAACGCCACCAGCGTGCCGGTGCTGCAGCTCAGCCTGAGTTCGGACACGCTGAACGAGCAGCAGCTCTACGATTACGGCCTGTACCAGATGCGCCAGGCCCTGGCGCCGATCCCCGGCATCACCCTGCCGACGCCCTCGGGCGGCCGCTACCGCGAGATCATGGTCGACCTCGACCCGGACAAGCTGCGCGCCTACGGCATCACCCCGACCCAGGTGGTCGACGCGGTCAACGCCCAGTCGCTGACCCTGCCCTCGGGCGACGCCAAGATCGGCACCCAGCAGTTCATCGTCCACCTCAACGCCACGGCGCCGACGGTCGACGCCATCGGGGACGTGCCGGTGCGGCAGGACGGCGCCACCACCGTGTTCCTGCGCGATGTCGCCCATGTCCACAATGGCTGGCAGGTGCAGTCGAACATCGTCCGCTCCAACGACCAGCGGTCGGTGCTGCTGACCATCATCAAGAACGGCGACGCCTCGACCCTGGATGTCGTCAACCGGGTCAAGGCCGCGCTGCCGGCGATCCAGGCCGCGGCGCCGCCGGGGCTGAAGATCGGCCTGCTGTTCGACCAGTCGACCTTCGTGCAGAACTCGATCGACAGCGTGCTGCGGGAAGGCGCCATCGCCGCCGGCCTGACCGCCCTGATGATCCTGGTCTTCCTGGGGTCCTGGCGGGCGACCATCGTGGTCATGGTGTCGATCCCGTTGTCGATCCTGACCTCGATCGCGGTGCTGTCGGCGCTGGGCGAAACCCTGAACATCATGACGCTGGGCGGCATGGCGCTGGCCGTCGGCATCCTGGTCGACGACAGCACCGTCACCATCGAAAACACCTACCGCATGCTCGAGGAGCGAAGGCCGTTCGACGACGCGGTGCTGGAGGGTGCGGCCGGCATCGCCCTGCCGACGCTGATCTCCACCGCCGCGATCTGCTGCGTCTTCGTCGCCGTGTTCTTCATGCAGGGCGCCATCCGCTACATCTTCACGCCGCTGGCCATGGCGGTCGTGTTCGCCATGATCGCGTCCTATTGCTTCTCGCGGACGCTGACGCCGATCATCATCCGGCTGCTGCTGCGCGGCGAACACAGCCGGCGCGAGGCCGGGAAGACGACGGCGCTGAGCCGCGCCCATGCGGTGTTCGACCGCGGCTTCAACCGCTTCCGCGACTTCTACGGCTGGATGCTGGCCGGCATCATCCGCCGCCGCGCCACCACGCTGGGCGTCGCCCTGGCGGTGTTCGCCGGCGCGGGGGTGCTGTTCACGCTGCTGGGGCACGACTTCTTCCCGCCCGTCGATTCCGGGATGATCCAGCTGCATGTCCGGCTGCCGCCGCGCACCCGCATCGAGACCGGTGCCGAGGATTTCAGCCGGATCGAAGCCGCCATCCGCCAGGTGATCCCGCAGCAGGATCTCGGCCTGGTGCTCGACAACATCGGCCTGCCCCAGCGCTCCTACAACCTCGCCTTCACCGACGGGACCACGACCGGCCCGAATGACGGCGTGATCCAGATCCAGCTCAATCCCGGCCACAAGCCGACCGAGGACTATGTCCGCGACCTCAGGCGCGAACTGCCGGTCCAGTTCCCCGACACCCTGTTCTACGTCCAGCCCTCCGACATCGTGACCCAGGTGCTGAACTTCGGGGTGCCCAGCCAGGTCGACGTCCAGGTCACCGGCCGCGACCGCGCCGGTAACCAGAAGATGGCGCAGACCCTGCGCGACAAGCTGGCCCTGATCCCCGGCCTGGTCGACGTGCATCTGCAGCAGGAGGTGAACGCGCCGGAGCTGGCCTACACGGTCGACCGCACCCGGGCGCAGGAACTGGGGCTGAACATGACCGACGTCGCCAACGACGTGAACATCAGCCTGAGCTCCTCGACCCAGGTCGAGCCGAACTTCTGGACCGACCCGGTCAACGGCATCGCCTACTACCTCGCAGTGCAGACACCGGAGTACAAGGTCGCCAGCCTGAACGACCTCAACAACACCCCGATCGGCTCAACCACCACCGAAGCCGGCGTGGTGCCGAACCTGCTGGGCAACATCGCCGCGCCGCAGCGCGTGCCGGTGCAGTCGGTCTACAACCAGAGCAACATCCAGTCGGTCTACGACGTCTATGCCAGCGTCGACGCCAGCGACCTCGGCAGCGTCGCCACCCAGGTCCAGTCGATCGTCAACGACGCGCAGAAGACGCTGCAGCCCGGCAACACCATCGCGATCCGGGGCCAGGTCAGCAGCATGGAGTCGGCGTTCCAGGACCTCGGCATCGGCCTCGCCTTCGCCGCCATCTTCGTCTACCTGCTGATGGTGGTGAACTACCAGAGCTTCCGCGATCCCCTGGCGGTGCTGCTGGCGCTGCCCGGCGCGATGAGCGGCATCGTCTTCTCGCTGTTCGT
Organism: Inquilinus ginsengisoli; assembly: GCF_031453975.1. Lineage (NCBI taxonomy): Bacteria > Pseudomonadati > Pseudomonadota > Alphaproteobacteria > Rhodospirillales > Rhodospirillaceae > Inquilinus > Inquilinus ginsengisoli. Next base: position 93,374 of record NZ_JAVDPW010000006.1, on the reverse strand, counting down.
CACCGGAACCAGCCTGAGCGTGCCGTCGCTGATGGGTGCCATCATGGCGGTGGGCGTGGCATCGGCGAATTCGATCCTGCTGGTGACCTTCGCGCGGGAACAGAGCCGCGCCGGCCATTCCCCGTTCGAGGCCGCCCTGTCGGCCGGCGTCACCCGGCTGCGGCCGGTGCTGATGACGGCCTGCGCCATGATGGTCGGCATGCTGCCGATGGCGATCGGCGGCCCGGGCGAGGAGCAGAACGCCGCCCTGGCGCGCGCCGTGATCGGCGGCGTCGGCGCCGGCACCCTGACCACCCTGCTGTTCGTGCCGTTCCTCTACGCCGTGATCGCCGGCCTGGGATCGCGCCGCCAAGCCCCCCTGCCCCACCCTTCGCCCGCGGAGTGATGACCATGGACCAGCATGTCCCCGTGACCGATGGGACCACCGAAGCCGTCGCCGATACCGGGACGACCCCGCGGCGGCGCTGGATCGCACGCGGCCTGGGCGCGACCGCCCTCGTCGCCGTCGGCGCCGCAGTCGGGTTCGGGCTGTGGAACCGCAGCGCCCTCGATGCCCAGGCGACCACGGCCCGCAACGAGACGCGAGACGCCCGGCCGCTGGTGCGGACCGTGGTCGTGACCGCGGTGCAGGGCCCGAAGGTCGACGAGCTGCCGGGCACCACCAGCCCCTTCGCCAGCGCCACCGTCTTCGCCCGCGCCACCGGCTATGTCGCCACCCGCAACGTCGACATCGGCAGCCACGTCAAGGCGGGCGACGTGCTGGCGGTGATCGCGGCGCCGGACCTGGACCAGCAGCTGGCCCAGGCCCAGGCGCAGCTGGCGCAGTCGACGGCGACGCTGGCGCAGGACCGGGCCAACCAGAGGCTGGCCGACGTGACCAACCAGCGCACCACCAAGCTGGTGGCGCAGGGCTGGGCCACCAAGGAGCAGGGCGACACCGACAGTTCGAACCAGCAGGCCACCACCGCCGCCGTCGCCGCGGCCCAGGCCAGCATCACGGCGCAGCAGGCCGACGTGTCGCGGCTGGAGCAGCTGACCGGGTTCGAGAAGGTGGTGGCGCCATTCGACGGCGTCGTCTCCAGCCGCAACTTCGACGTCGGCACCCTGACCACGGCGGACAGTTCGACCGGCACCTCGCTGCTGTCGATCGTCCAGACCAACACGCTGCGGATCCAGATCTTCGTGCCGCAGGAGGACTATTTCGCCTTGAAGGACGGCGAGGACGCCGCGGTGACGGTGCCGCAGCTGCCGGGCCGGGTGTTCCACGGCCGTGTCGCCCGCACCGCCGGGGCGCTGCAGCCGGGCACCCGCACCCTGCTGGCCGAGGTCGATGTCGACAACGCCGACGGCGCCCTGACCGCCGGGCTGTACTGCATCGTCAAGCTGGACATTCCCCGCGCCAGCCCGGTGATCGTGCTGCCGTCGCAGGCGGTGATCTTCGACGAGCACGGGCTGTCGGCCGCCGTCGACCATGACGGCACGGTCCAGCTGCGCCATCTCGACGTCCTGGCCGACAATGGCAGCTCGCTCGACATCCGGGCCGGCCTGAACGAGGGCGATCAGGTCATCCTCAACCCGCCGGTCAATGTGGTGGACGGCATGCGGGTGCAGGCCCAGGCGCAGCCGGCCGCCGGCACCGCGAAGACCAGCTGAGGCAGCGCTTGGCGGACGGCCGGACCGGCCGTCCGCAGCCCTCGCCTATCGCAGCGCCTGCCAGACCTTGGCCGGGGTCAGCGGCATCTGGATCAGGCTGGCCTGGTCGACCCGGCCGGCGCGGGCCAGGGCGTCGGCCACGGCGTTGACCACCGCCGGGGTGGCGCCGATGGTGCCGAGCTCGCCGACGCCTTTGACCCCGAGCGGGTTGTTCAGGCAGGGCGTCGACTGGTCGAGCACATGCACGAAGTCGCGGATGATGTCCGCCCGCGGCATGGTGTAGTCCATCAGGCTGGCGGTCATCGCCTGGCCCGATTCCTCGTCATAGACCATGTGCTCGCCCAGCGCCTGGCCGATGCCCTGGACCGCGCCGCCGTCGAGCTGGCCGCGCACGATCATCGGGTTGACCACGCGCCCGACATCGTTGGCCGAGGCGTAGGAGACGATGTCGACGACGCCGGTCTCGGGATCGATCTCGACCTCGCAGATGTGGCAGCCATTCGGCCAGCTGGGGCCGTTCACCTTGCTGGTGGCGTCGATGAAGATGCGGCGGTCGGGCTGGCGGTCGGCCAGCTCGAACAGGCCGATGGCGCGGTCGGTGCCGGCGATGCGGAACACGCCTTCGGCATATTCGATGTCGGCCGACGCGGCTTCCAGCGCGTCGCCCGCCAACTCGCGCCCGGTCTTCACCGCCGTCTCCGAGGCATGCTGGATGGCCGAGCCCGCGGTGAACAGCGACCGTGACCCGGCGCTGCCGAAGCCCGAGCCGCGGTCGGTGTCGCCCATGACGATGCGGATCCGGTCGAGCGGCACGCCGAAGACGTCGACCACCAGCTGGGCGTAGGAGGTCGCGATCCCCTGCCCCATCGGCATGGTCGCGGCATAGACCTCGATGTCGCCGTCGCCGGAGACCTGGACCGTCACCCGCTCCTCGAACACGTTGCCGCCGGTCCATTCCAGGAACGAGGCCAGGCCGCGGCCGCGCAGCTTGCCGCGGGCCCGGGACTCCGCCTCGCGCGCGGCGAAGCCGTCCCAGTCGGCCAGGGCCACCGCTTGGTCGACGATCGAGCCGAACTTGCCGCTGTCATAGGTCTGCCCCATCGCGTTGGTGTAGGGCATCTGGTCCGGGTGGATCAGGTTGCGCCGCCGGATCTCGACCGGGTCGAGGCCCAGCTGGCGCGCCGCGGCGTCGAACAGCCGCTCGATCAGGTAGATCGCCTCCGGCCGCCCGGCGCCGCGATAGGCGGCGGTCGGGGCGGTGTTGGTCAGGATGGCGGTGAATTCGAGGTCAATGGTGCGGATGTCGTAGATGCTGGTCGACACCCAGGGCCCGATCATCAGCTGGATGATGATGCCCGCGGTGCCGGCATAGGCCCCGACATTGCACAGCGACCTGACCCGGTAGCCCACCACCTTGCCGTTCTGGTCCAGCGCCAGCTCGGCCCGGCTCTCGACGTCGCGGCCATGGGTCGCCGCCAGGAACTCCTCGATCCGCTCGGCGGTCCACCGCACCGGCCGCTGCAGCTGGCGGGCGGCATAGGCCACCATGATGTCCTCGGGATAGAGGCCGGTCTTCATGCCGAATCCGCCGCCGACATCGTCGACCACGACGCGCACCTTCTCCCGGGGGATGCCGAGCACGGCGTCGCACAGCGTGTCGCGCGCGCCGGACGGCATCTGGCTGGACAGGCGCAGCGTCAGCCGGTCGGCCTCCGGATCGTAGCTGGCGATCGAGCTGCGCGGCTCCATCGGCGTCGGCGCCAGCCGCTGGTTGACGATGTCCAGCGACACCACATGCGCCGCGGCGGCGAACGCCGCGTCGGTCGCCGCGGCATCGCCGTGCCGCATCTGGGCGGCGACATTGCCGGTCGCCGCGGGCCAGACCTGGGGCGCGTCGGCGGCGGTCGCCGGCGTCAGACCGGTCACCGCCGGCAGCGCCTCGTACTCGACCTCGATCGCCTCGAGCGCGTCCTTCATCTGGCCGCGCGTCTCGGCCACCAGCGCGACCACCGCCTCGCCGACGAAGCGGACGACCCCATCCGCCAGCGCCGGGCGCAGCGGAGTCGCCCCGGGCGACCCGTCCGGGCGCTTGAAGATCGGCGCCAGCGGCAGCGGCTTGACCCCGGCCGCGACCAGGTCGGCCCCGGTGACCACCGCGATCACCCCAGGCATCGCCAGCGCCGCGGCAGCGTCGATCGAGACGATGCGCGCATGCGGGTGCGGCGAGCGCAGGAAGCCGAGATGGGTCTGCCCGGGCAGCGCGATGTCGTCGCTGAAGCGGCCGGCGCCGGCCAGCAGGCCCGCATCCTCGATCCGCCGCACTTCGCGGCCGCTGCCGAAACGTCCGATCGTCGATTCGCCTGTCATCACGTCTCTCTCGGCCGCGGGGCCGTGCTGGCTGGATGCCTGTGGGGGCGTCTGGTGGCCTTATATGGCCATTGGCCGAGACGGGACCTGGGCCTTCGGCGGCACCAATGCGGCAGCGCCCCTGCACGAGGCCCGCAATCGTCTCGGCAGTCGGGTGAATTGCGGACAGCGCAACGTTCCACGACCCCGCCCGTCAGGCAAGGCAGACATTGTCGCGGCCCGGCGAAGCGGCGGTGCGACCTTCCGGCGGGCCCGGCCGTGATGCGCCGGGCCCGACAGCGGACAGTGGCGTCAGCGGATCGGGATGGCGTATTGCAGGCCGCCCTGGGTCCACAGCGCGTTCTCGCCGCGCGGCAGGCCCAGCGGGGTCTTCTGGCCCAGGTTGCGCTCGAAGATCTCGCCGTAATTGCCGACCTGCTTGATCGCGTCATGCGCCCAGGTCTCGGGCAGGCCCAGCGCCTCGCCCATGCCCGGGGTCTTGCCCAGCAGGCGCTGGATCGTCGGGTCCGGCGTGTCGGCGAAGCTGTCGATGTTGGCGCTGGTGATGCCGCTCTCTTCCGCCTGGACCAGGGCGTTGAACACCCAGCGGGTGACGTTGGCCCATTGCGCGTCGCCCTGGCGGACGGCGATCGACAGCGGCTCCTTCGAGATGATCTCGGGCAGGATGACGTAGTCGTCCGGCTTCGGCGCCTTGGCGGCGCGGGTGCCGGCCAGGCCCGAGGCGTCGCTGGTGTAGGCGTCGCAGCGGCCGGCGAAGAACGCCGCCTCGGCATCCTCCAGCTTCTCGATCAGCACCGGCTTGAAGTCGATCTTGTTGGCCCGCGCCCAGTCGGTCAGGTTCAGCTCGCTGGTGCTGCCCGGCAGGATGCAGATGGTGGCGCCGTTGAGGTCCTTGGCGCTGGTGATGCCGAGCGCCTTGGGCACCAGGAAGCCCTGGCCGTCGTAGAAATAGGTGGCGGTGAAGTCGAGGCCCAGCTTGGTGCTGCGGGTCAGCGTCCAGGTCGCGGCGCGGATCAGCACGTCGATCTGGCCGGACTGCAGGGCGGTGAAGCGGGTTTCCGAGGTCAGCGGCGTGAACTTGACCTTGTCGGCGTCGCCGAACACCGCGGCGGCGATGGCGCGGCAGGTGTCGACGTCGAAGCCGGTCCATTTCGCCTGGCTGTCCGGCAGCGCGAAGCCGGCCAGGCCGGTGTTCACGCCGCACTGGACGAAGCCGCGCTGCTTGATGGCGTCCAGGGTGGCGCCGGCATGGGCCGAGGCGGCGAAGCCCGCCGCGGCGACGGCGGCGACAGCCGCCGCGAACAGAGTACGGAACTGCATGAAGCCTCGCATTTTCGGGATGCCGGCCGCCCCGTCCGCGGGCGCCGCCGGAACGGTCCGACTTGCGTCCTCCGCCCCCGCGCTGTCAAGCAGGCGCGGCGGCATGCCCGATTTTCCGCCCCGGCACCCGGTGGAGGTGGAATCTGTCGCAAAAGCTCCGCCGTACCGTCACGGATAGGCCGGCCAAGCCGCCTCAGGCCAGAGGCGTCCGCGGGTGGGTCTTCAGCCACTCCTCATATTCCGGCCGCGCGGCATCTGACAGCGGGTAGTAGCGGCGGAGGTCGCCGCCCTGAGACAGGCGCTCGCGCGAGAACTCCTCCCACTCATGGTGCTTGGCCGACTGCTCGATCACGGCCGGCGCCAGGGCGACCGGCACCACCACGGCGCCGTCGTCATCGGCCACGATGATGTCGCCCGGCATCACCAGCACGCCGCCGCAGGCGATCGGGATGTTGACGCCGAACGGCATCAGGTCGGTCTGGGTGTGGAAGTTCGGCGTCACCCCGCGCAGCCAGAAGCCGAGGTCGATGCGGCCGGTGTTGGGATAGTCGCGGATGCAGCCGTCGATCACCACGCCGAGGCCGCCGCGGCCCTTGAAGTAGGTCAGCATCATGTCGCCGAACACGCCGCTCTTCATGTCGCCGCGTGCGTCGACCACCACGATGTCGCCTTCCTGGACGTGGTACAGCACATGGCGGTGCAGCTGCTTCTCCGGCTGGGCGTATTCGTCCTCGCCATAGAGGTCCTCACGCTTCGGCATGAACTGCAGCGTCAGCGCCGGGCCGGCGATCGCCTTGCCCTTGGTCCAGGCGGTGGGGCCGCAGATATGGGTGTTGCGGATGCCCATGCGGGCCAGGGTGCTGCTGGCCGTGGCGGCACCGACCGCCCGCAGCGCCGCCGACCACTCGGCCGGCGGCCGCTTGATGTCACTGGTCTCGATCATCTCTGTCCCCGATTGATCATCATTGTATCGGCTTCTGCTTCCCCTCACCTGTCATTGCCCGGCTTGACCGGGCAATCCAGGGCCACCCAGAGCCGCTCTGGCCGCCCCTGGATGCCACGGTCGAGCCGTGGCATGACAAGAAAGCGGGACTGCAGCGTGCCTTAGGGCTCGTCGCCGAAATATTTGGTGCCCGGCTGCAGATGCGCCCGCGCGACATCCTCGTTCAGGGTCAGGCCGTGGCCCGGCCGGTCGTTGAGGTGGATGAAGCCGCCGACGATCGGCGGGCCGCCATCGACCAGGTCGCTCCACCACTCGACGTCATGGGCGTGGAATTCCATCACCAGGAAGTTGTTCATCGCCGCGCAGACATGGGCGCCGGCCACGGTGCCGATCGGGCTGGCGACGTTGTGCGGCGCGATCGGGATGTAATAGAGGTCGGCGTGGTCGGCGACCTTCTTGGCCTCGGCCAGCCCGCCCATCTTCGGGATGTCCGGCGCGATGATCCGCGCCGCCTGCTTCTCGATCAGCTCGCGGTAGCCATGCTTGCGGTACAGGTTCTCGCCGGTGCAGATCGGGGTGCGGGTCGAATGGGTGACGTGGCGCTGCGCCTCGATGTTCTCCGGCGGCACCGGGTCCTCCAGCCACAGCAGGTCGAACGGCTCCAGCGCCTGGGCCAGCTTGATGGCGTCGTTGACCCCGAATTTCCAATGCGCGTCCATCGCCACCATGATCTCGGGGCCGACCGCCTGGCGCACGGCGCGGACGACATCGACCATCCAGGTCATCTCCTGCGACCCGATGGTGCGGTTGAACGGCTCGAACCACTGGCGGCGCGGGTTGGGGTCGTCGGAGATGTCGATGGTGTAGGGGTTGCGGGTGTCGAGGTCGAACTTGATGGCGCTGAACCCGTCCGCCACCACCTCGCGCGCCTTGGCGGCATAGTCCGACGGTTCCGGCGTGTCGCCGGCGTGGCAGTCGGCATAGATCCGGATCTTGTCGCGGAACCGGCCGCCGAAGAAGGTCGAGATCGGGGTCTGCAGCGCCTTGCCCAGCAGGTCCCACAGCGCGATCTCGATGCCGCTGATCGCGGTCACGGTGGCGCCCGCCTGCGATCCCTCGCCGGAGAGGCAGCGGATCATGATCTCGACCAGCTTGCCGATGTTGACCGGGTCCTCGCCGATGATCACCGGCTTGGCCTTGTGCACCAGCTCGGCCACGCCGGCGCCCCAATAGGCCTCGCCCAGGCCGGTGATGCCGGCATCGGTCTCCACCCTCACCAGCACCCAGGGAAAATTCCCCGCGATGACGGCGGTCCGCACATTGGTGATCTTCAAGGATCCGTCCTTCCCTTCGAGAGCCGGCCCCTGTTCCGGGGCCGATGATGGGGGGCTGTCGTCAGGCGTCCGCGAGCGCCATGCCCGTCTTGCCGTCGAACAGGTGCAGCTTGTGCTGGTCGAATTCGAGCCACACCGGCTGGTCGAGCCCCAGCTTGACGTCCGGCGTGACGCTGACGACCACGGTTGCCGAGCCGAGATCGACATGGGCGTAGGTGATGTCGCCGGTCGGCTCCACCGTGTAGACCCGGCCGGGCACCGTTCCCGGCGCCGCCTCGCGGTGCAGCCTGATGGTGCTGTGGCGGGCGCCGAGCACGATCTCGCCGCCGGTCGCGGCTTGCGCCTTCCGGGCATTGGCGTCGGACAGCGGGCAGGTCCAGCCGTCGGGGCCCTCGATCGCGGCGCCGGTGCCGTCGCCCACCACCCGGCCGGGCACCAGACTCATGGCCGGACTGCCGACGAAGCTGGCGACGAAGGTGTTGACCGGGTGCTCGAACACCCGCTCCGGCGTGTCGTATTGCTGCAGCAGGCCGCCGCTCATCACCGCCATCTTGTCGGCCATGGTCACGGCCTCCATCTGGTCGTGGGTGACGTAGATGACGGTCGCGTTGAGGTCCTGGTGGAAGCGCTTCAGCTCGGCCCGCATCTGGGTGCGCAGCTTGGCGTCGAGGTTCGACAGCGGCTCGTCCATCAGGAAGACGCGGGGGTCGCGCACCAGGGCCCGGCCCAGCGCCACCCGCTGCTGCTGGCCGCCGGACAGCTCGCGCGGCCGCCGCTCCAGCAGGTGCTCGATGTCCAAGAGCTTGGCCGCGGCCCGCACCTTCTTCTCGATCTCGGCGCCCGGCAGCTTCCGCATCTTCAGCGGGAAGGCGAGGTTCTTGAAGATCGTCTTGTTGGGGTACAGCGCGTAGTTCTGGAACACCATGGCGATGTCCCGGTCCTTGGGGTCGAGGTCGTTGACCTGGCGGTCGCCGATGAAGATCTCGCCGTCGGACAGCTCGATCAGCCCCGCCACCAGGTTCAGCGTCGTGGTCTTGCCGCAACCGGACGGGCCGACCAGGGCCACGAACTCACCATCCTCGACGGTCAGCGACACGTGGTCGACGGCATAGATGTCGCCGTAGTTCTTGACCACGTCCCGCAAGACAACCTGCGCCATCGACTCCCCTTCTCGTCAGGACTTGACCGCGCCTTCCGTCAGCGCGCGGACGAAGTATTTCTGCAGGACCAGGAACAGCACGACCACCGGCACGCTCATGATGAACGATGCCGCCATCAGCCCCGGCCAGTTGGTCGCGTATTCCGTGAAGAAGCGTTCCAGCCCGACCGGCAGCGTCAGCTTGCTCTTGTCGTTGATGAAGGTCAGGGCATAGACGTATTCGTTCCACGCCAGGACGAAGGAATAGATCGCGGTGGCGATGATGCCCGGCGAGGACAGCGGCATGACTACGAAGAAGAAGGCCTGGAACCGCGTGGCCCCGTCGATCCGCGCCGCCTGCTCCAGCTGCACCGGGATGTTGTCGTAGAAGCCCTTGAGCAGCCAGATCGACAGCGGCAGGCCGAAGGTCAGGTAGGTCAGGATCAGCGACCCCGCCGTGTTCACCAGCCCCATCCACTTCATCATGATGAACAGCGGCATCAGGAAGACCACGGCCGGGAACATGTTGCGCACCAGCACGGCGTAGAACAGCAGCTTGCGGCCGGGGAAGCGGAAGCGGGAGAAGGCATAGGCCGCCGGCACCGCGATGGCGACGCCGAGGATGGTGGTCGCCAGCGAGACCATGACGCTGTTCAGCAGGTAGTGCAGGAACTCCTGCCCGACCTCGTTGCCGGGCGACAGCAGCCGCTCGTACTGCTCGAACGTCACGTTCGACGGGATCCATTCCGGCGGATACTGCAGGGCGCCGAACTGGGTCTTCACCGAGGTCAGCAGCATCCACACCATCGGCAGCATCGCGAAGATGCCGAGCAGGATGAGATAGACGACGCGGACCTTGCCCCAGGGGCCGTCCGGCCGGCGCCGACGGCGCGGCGGGCGGCGCGGCTCCACGGTGACGGCGCTCATTCCGGCCGCCTCCCCTCGCCCCGGGTCAGCGCCCGGACGTAGAAGTAGCCGAGCGCCATCATCACCCCGAACAGGATCACCGAATAGGCCGAGGCGATGCCGAAGCGGATGCGGCCGAAGGCCAGCTGGTAGATCTGGGTGATCCAGATGTCGGTCGACCCCGCCGGGCCGCCGCCGGTCATGATCCAGGGGATGGTGAAGCCGTTGAGGTTGGTCACCACCAGCAGCAGCACGGTCACCAGCGTCACGCCTTTGAGATGGGGCACGGTGATGTGCCAGAAACGCTGCCAGGCGCCGGCGCCGTCGACCCTGGCGGCCCGGTGCAGCTCGTCCGGCACGGTCTGCAGCCCGGCCAGCAGCATGATCATGGCGAAGGGGAACTCCTTCCAGACATTGACCACGATCAGCGACGCCAGCGCGCTGTCGACATTGTCGAGGAAGTTGATCGGCTTGTCGGTGATGCCCAGCGCCACCGAGATCGCCCCGATCACCCCGAAATCGCTGTGGTAGAGCCAGCGCCAGACATAGGACGCGGCCACCGCGCTGATGACGTAGGGGATCAGCAGCATGCCGCGCAGCAGCCCGCGGCCGATGAAGGAGCGGTTGAGCGCCAGGGCGGCGCCCAACCCCAGCAAGAAGGCGAAGAAGGTCGAGAACACCGTCCAGACCAGGGTGTTGATCGTGACCTCGCGGAAGCTGGCGCTGGTCAGGATGCGTTCGTAGTTGTCGAGGCCGACATAGACCTTCTCGGACATTGCCAGGCTGGGCGGCGTGTTGAAGAAGGACAGGTAGACCGTGTCGTAGATCGGGTAGCCGATGACCAGCAGCATCACCGCGAAGGCCGGCGCGATGTAGAGGTAGTCCGCCCGATGGCGGACGATCCGCCGGAGCAGGCCGGCACGCTTGCGCGGCACCGCCCGCGCCTTGGGCGCACCGTCCTGCGCAGCAGCAATGGTCAAACCCGAACCTCCTTTTGGTGAGAAAGGGGCCCCGGCCGGCGGCGCGTGCCGGCCGGGGCGTTTCGCGGGCGAAGGCCTAGAGGCCGGAGAGCAGGTCCTTGACCTTGTTGGCGGCGTCGTCGGCCGCGTCGGACACGGTCATCTTCCCGGTCAGGGCGTTCTGCATCATGTCCGGCACGATGATGTTCATGATCTCGGCCGATTCCGGGATCACCGGGAACGGGATGCCGCTGGGCAGCATCGAGGTGGTGACGTTGAGGAACTTGATCTCCGCCAGCCGCTGCTTCATCCACTTGGTGCGGAAGCCGCGGGTGTTGCCGGGGTTGGACCCGACCCAGGCCACCTTGGTCGACCATTCCGGCCCGGTGGCGAAGGCGACGAAGGCCCGGGCGGCGTCCATGTCCAGCCCGCCATCGACCACGTCGGGCTTGAAGATGTGGGCGTTGGAGCCGCCGAACACCACGGCGCGCCGCGCCGGCCCCTTGGGGATCAGCCCGTAGCGCATGTTCTCGACCACCGCGTCGGCGACCTTCCGGTCGTCGCCGGTCGCCTTCTTCGCCCGATCCAGCATCGTCGCGTATTCGATCGGATGGCTGATCATCATCGCCAGCTGGCCGGAGATGAAGGGGTCCTGGTTCTCGGTCTGGGTGTTGGTCAGGGCCGAGGTCGGCACCGACTTGTCCCGGACATACATGTCGTAGGACGCCTGCAGCGCCGCCTTGGTGCCGGCGTTGTTGATGTAGACGTCCTTGTAGCCGGGGTTCGCCTCCGCCTCGTCCAGCGCGCCGCCGCCATAGGCCCAGCATTGCGGCATGAAGCGGAACGGCGTGTTGCCGGCATTGGTGCGGGCCACCAGCCCGTAGCCGTTCTTGCCGGTCTTGTCCTTGATCTGCTTGGAATAGACGACGAGGTCGTCCCAGGTCGCCGGCGGCGTCTCGGGGTCGAGGCCGGCCGCCTTGAAGATCGCGGCGTTCCAGATCAGCGCCATGGTCTCGTTGTTGGTCGGCACCCCGTAGGTCTTGCCCTGCCAGGTGACCGACTTCATCGCCCCGGGCCAGAATTCGGCGGTGTGGTGGCCGACCGTCTCCGGCGCCAGTTCGCTCAGCTGCCCCTTGGCGGCGAATTCGACGCCCCACAGGATCGGCAGCTTCGCCGCCATCGGCGCGGCGTTGCCGAGGGCCGCGGCGCGCAGCTTGTTCAGCATCTGGTTGTAGTCGAGATTCTGCTTCTCGACCGTGATGTTCGGGTAGGTCTTGGCGAAGGCGTCCCAGAACTGGGCGTCGATCTCGTGGTCGATCCGCGGCGACGCCTCGTTCGGCCCGACCCACCAGTAGGTCAGGCGGCCCTTGTAGTCGAGCGGCACCACCTTGGCGCATTCCGCCGCGGTGTCGACCTCGAGGGTGCCGGCGATGCTGTTGATGTACTCCGGCGTCCAGTTCGAGGTGTCGATGCCGGTGTCCTGGGCCCAGGCGCCGAGCGGGCCGCCGAGCCCCGCGGCCAGCGCCGAGGCACCGGCGGTGTAGCCGAGGAAGCGGCGGCGGTCGATCGGATGGGAAAAGAGGTCGCCAGCATGAAACTTGGTCATGGTCGGTCCTCCCAAATGGCCTCGCTTTTCGCTGCGAGTTTCAGCTCAGCCTAGGCACCGTCGGCGAACTGCGTCAAGTTGTCTCCGCAACGGATTGCGGTCTTTGTTATGTTGTTAGCTTCCGGCGCGGCCGGGACTCCGCACCTCAGTCGAAGAACGCGGCGTCTTCCGGCAGCAGGTAGCGCTGCGCCCGTTCCGGGTTGATGTCGACCCCCATGCCGGGGCGGTCCCAGACCTCGATCATCCCCTTCTGCACGATCGGGTCGGGCAGGCCGTCGACGATGTCGTACCACCAGGCCGGGTCGCCGCTGGGGTATTCGAAGGCGATGAAGTTGTGCGGTAGCGTGGCCGAGACCTGGACCAGCGCGGCGAGGCCGAGCAGGCCGTTGCCGGTGCCGTGCGGCGCCATCAGGATGCCGTGCAGGTTGGCGTATTCGGCGATCCATTTCAGCTCGGCGATGCCGCCGACGTCGCAGGGGTCGGGCCCGACCACGTTCACCGCATGGCCTTCGATCAGCGCCTTGAAGTTCTGGCGCAGATAGATCTGCTCCCCGGTGTGGATCGGGGTCGAGGTGGCGCGGGTGACCTCACGGTACACATCGGCGTTGACGTAGGGGACGTAGTCGCCGGTGATCAAATCCTCGAGCCACAGCAGGTTGAACTCCTCCACCGCGCGGGCGAAGCGGATGGCGTCGGGCACGGTCCAGCCCGGCCCGCAATCCAGCGCCAGCCCCACGCCGTCGCCCAGCACCTCCTTCATCGCCGCGACGCAGGCGATGACATGCTTCATGCCGCGTTCGGTCATCAGCCCGGAATCGAGAGCGCCGTGATACACGCTCTTCTGCGGCGAGCCGTAATAGAAGTCCGGCACCTCGCGCTTCATCGGGCTGTGGAAGCCGATCGCCTGCTTGATCATGGTGAAGCCCTGCGGCAGGGCCATCTGACGCTTGGCATCCGCGGCGTAGTGCTCGGGGTCGTAGCCGCCCAGGGGCACGCGGAGCGAGCCGTTGTAGACCCGGACATGGTCGCGGACCTTGCCGCCGAGCAGCTTGTAGACCGGCAGGCCGGCAGCCTTCCCCGCCACGTCCCACAGCGCCATCTCGATGGCGCTGACCGCGCTGCCCCAGGGCTTGAACGCCCCGCGCTGGCGGATCCGCAGCATCACCCGCTCGACATTGGTCGGGTCCTCGCCGATCAGCGCGTCGCGGAAGTGCAGGATGTGGGGCTTCAGGTAGGGCTTGTAGGACTCGACCTCGCCATAGCCGCTGATGCCCTGGTCGGTGACGACGCGCACGATCGGGTTCTTGCCGATGACGGCGCATTTCAGATCGACGATCTTCATGCCTTGGGGCGCCCCGCTTGGTGGGGGACGGGCGACACCGCCCACCCGTGTTTCCTCACTCGTCTTTTTTTATGTCCGATTTTTCGGATGCGAGGGCGAGCCTAACACAGGAGAATCTCATTGCAACTTGTTAGGTGGACCGTCGGCGATTTTGGCAAGGCCGGCGCCGCCCCGACGAACAGCGGCGCCTAAGTCGCCTTCTTCGCCAGCTTCAGGATCCGGGCCAGCCAGGCCGTGCCCGCCGCCGGGCCGGTCGAGGCGCGGATCACGATCTCGGCCACCAGCGCCAGCCGCACCGGCGGGCGGGCGGCGGCCTCGGCGTCGCCCAGGCGGTCGGCGATGCAGCGGACCATGGCGGCGCCGATCTCGACCTGCGGCGTCCGCACCGTGGTCAGGCGCGGCGACACCTGCGAGGCCGCGGCGAAGTCGTTGAAGCCGACCACCGAGATGTCCTCGGGCACGCGCAGGCCCAGGCGCAGCAGGTCCGACACCACGTTCACCGCGATGCCGTCATGGGCGCAGAACAGGGCGGTGGGCGCGCCGCCGGCCTTGAGATAGGCGAAGAAGGCCTGGCGGAAGCCGTCCGCCTCCTCGTCGAAGATGATGTCGTCGACGGTCACGCCCTCGGCCTCCAGCGCCCCGTCGCGGAAGCCGCGGAAGCGCTCGGCCCGGCCCAGCGGCGTGGCGCTGCCGTGGACGAAGGCCATGGCGCGGTGGCCGAGCCCGAGCAGCAGCCGGGCCACGGCCACGCCGGATTCCCAATCGGCGCCGACCACCTGGTCGATCCGCTCCATCGGGTTGACATAGGTCGCGCACACCACCGGCAGCCCGGTCCGCGCGGCGAGGCCGGAGACCTCCGCCGGCCGCGGCACCGCCAGGATCAGCCCGACCACGGCGCTGTCGAGCTGGCTGCTATCGGCGAGGTGGCGGGCCTGGCGCGGCACGATCGACAGGCCCAGCCGCTCGCCCTCGCGCTCGGCCCCATGCAGCATGTTGTGCCACAGCTCGCTGGAGACCGGGTCGATCTCCTGCCGGATGAACAGGATCTGGCCGGTGGCCGCCGCCAGCTCCTGGTTGCGGCGGTAGCCCATGCCGTGGGCGGCGCGCAGCACCCGGTTGCGGGTCGCCTCGCCCACGCCCGACTTTCCCGACAGCGCCCGGGACACCGAGAATTTGGAAAGCCCGAGCTTGTCGGCGATGTCCTGGATGGTGACGCGACCTGACGCCATGCGACTATTGCGTTCCGTGTTTGGGCCGCACCTTCTGCCGCAGTGGCGCTTCCGCCGTCAAGTTCGGCGCATCGCCGCCAACCGGCCTTGCGCAACTTGTTTGGTGATGATAGCCAATTGCCTAACGACAAGCAAACTGATGCGGAGGGTCGCCATCATGACCATCGGACATCTGGACGACGCTGCCCTGGGCAGGGTCGAGAACGCCGTGTCGACCCATTCCCGGCCGAGCGACCTCAGGATCACCGACCTGCGGGCCGCGGTGGTGACCGGCAGCGGCTATTATCCGCTGATCCGGATCGACACCAACCAGGGCCTGTCCGGCATCGGCGAGGTGCGCGACGGCGGCCATGCCGAGAACGCGCTGCAGTTCAAGCATGTGCTGCTGGGCCAGAACCCGTGCAACGTCGACATGATCTTCTCCGCCCTGCGCCGCTACGGCAGCTGGGGGCGCGAGGGCGGCGGCGTCTCGGGCATCGAGATCGCGCTGTGGGACCTGGTCGGCAAGGCCTATGGCGTGCCCTGCCACCAGTTCCTCGGCGGCAAGCACCGCGACCGCGTCCGCATCTACGGCGACACCCCGGCGCCGGCGCAGATGACGCCGGCCGGCTATGTCGAGGCGGTGCTGCGCCGCAAGGCGCTGGGCCTGACCTTCATCAAGTTCGACCTGCCGCCGCGCTTCTTCAACGGGGCGGCGAACGCCCTGGTCGGCCAGGCCACGCTGCACGAATACGACCTCGCCAAGGCCTGGCGCGCGCCGGGCGCCGGGCGCGGCATCAAGCTGGGCCAGGCCGGCATCGCCGCCGCGGTCGACGTGGTCCGCGCGGTGCGCGAGGCGGTCGGCAACGACATCTCCCTGTGCATCGACCATTTCGGCGAAGGCTACATGACCGCCGACGAGGCGATCCGCCTGGGCCAGGCGCTGGAGCCCTTCGACCTGGCCTGGTTGGAGGATCCCCTGCCCTGGCACGACTTCGCCGGCCACAAGAAGGTCGCCGACGCGCTGCTGACCCCGATCGCCGCCGGCGAGGAGCTGTATCTGTGGGACGGCTTCCGCGAGCCGATCGAGACCCGGGCCTTCGACATCCTGCACCCCGACCTGCTGACCTCCGGCGGCATGCTGGAGACCAAGCGCATCGCCGACTACGGCGAGCGCTACGGCCTGGCCACGGCGCTGCACGCCTGCTGCACCCCGGTCGGGTTCATGGCCAATGTGCATTGCGGCGCCGCCATCTCCGGCCTGGTCGCGGTCGAGCATCACGGGCTGGACATCCCGTATTGGCGCGACCTGGTGACCGGCCTCGACCCCGACTACATGGCCGACGGCTACGTCACCGTGCCGGACGCGCCGGGCCTCGGCGTCGAGCTGAACGAGGAGGCCATCGCCGCGCATCTGCGCATCCCCGGCGCCCTGTTCCAGCCGACCGAGGAGTGGAACCGTATCCGCGTCGGGTTCGAGCGCCGGTCGCGCGGCTGACCCGTTCGCCGTGGCGAACGGCCGGACCGGCTCTGGATCACCCCATCGGCTTCCGCCGCCAGCTGGATGCGCGACCCGGCATCGAGGGTCGGCGAGATCGGGGGCTTGCCATGGGCGCGGTGCAGACCTATGCCATCCGGGCCGGCCAAGGAGGAACGATGGACAAGGTGCGCATCACCGCGCAGGACGGGATCGCGATCGTCACCATCGCCAGCCCGCCGGTCAACGCCCTCGACGCCGCTTTGCGCGCCGGGCTGGCCGAGGCGGTGGGCCGCGCCGCCGCCGACCCTGATATCCGCGCCATCGTCATCGCCGCCGAGGGCCGCACCTTCATCGCCGGCGCCGACATCGGCGAATTCGGCAAGCCGCCGGCGCCGCCTTCCCTGCCCGATGTGATCAACGGCTTCGACGCGGTGACCAAGCCGATCGTCGCCGCCATCCACGGCGCGGCGCTGGGCGGCGGGCTGGAGGTGGCGCTGGGCTGCCACGCCCGCATCGCCGGCCCGGCCGCGAAGCTGGGCCTGCCCGAGGTCAAGCTGGGGCTGATCCCCGGCGCCGGCGGCACCCAGCGCCTGCCCCGCCTGATCGGCGCCGCGCCCGCCTTCAAGCTGATGGCCGAGGGCACCCCGGCCTCCGCCGCCGAAGCGCTCAAGCTCGGCATCGTCGACGCCGTGGTCGAGACCGATTTGCTGCAGGCCGCCATCACCAAGGCCAACGACCTCGCCGCCGCCGGCACCCTCCGCCGGACCCGCGACCTGGACCGCCGGTCGGCAGCGGGCGGCCAAGAAGCGTTCGAACAGGCCGCGGCCGCCGCGCTGAAGCGCGACCCGGCCCTGCCCAACATCGCCGCCCTGGCCGACGCCGTCCGCGCCACCTTCACCGAGCGCTTCGAGGACGGCCAGGCGCTGGAGCGCGCCCGCTTCGTCGAGCTGGTCGCCGACGACCGGTCCAAGGCCCTGCGCTACGCCTTCTTCGCCGAGCGAGAGAGCGCGCGGGTGGCGGGCGTGCCGAAGGACACGGCGCCGCGGCCCATCGGCCAGGCGGCGGTGATCGGCGCCGGCACCATGGGCGCCGGCATCGCCGTCTGCTTCGCCAATGCCGGCATCCCGGTCACGGTGATCGAGACCACGGCGGAGCTGCTGGCCCGCGGCCTGGACCGCATCACCCAGACCTATGCGTCCGCGGTGAAGCGCGGCAGCCTGTCGGCCGAGGAGGAGGCCCGCCGCAACGCCCTGGTGTCCGGCAAGGTCGGGCTGGACGCCGCGGCCGAGGCCGACATCGTGGTCGAGGCCGCCTTCGAGGACATGGACCTCAAGACCGAGATCTTCGGCACGCTGGACCGGGTGGCGAAGCCGGGGGCGATCCTGGCCACCAACACCTCCTATCTCGATGTCGACCGGATCGCCGCGGCGACCACTCGGCCGGACTCCGTGATCGGCCTGCACTTCTTCAGCCCGGCCAACATCATGCGGCTCTTGGAGGTGGTGCGCGGGGCGAAGACGGCGCCCGACGTGCTGGCCACCGGCATCGACCTCGGCCGCCGGCTGGGCAAGGTGCCGGTCGTGGTCGGCGTCTGCCGCGGCTTCGTCGGCAACCGCATGCTGGCGCGGCGGACCCAGGAGGCCGAGCGGCTGCTGATCGAAGGCGCGCTGCCGCATGAGGTCGACGCCGCCCTGACCGGCTTCGGCTTCCGCATGGGCCCCTTCGCCGTCAGCGACCTGGCGGGGCTGGACATCGCCTGGCGCAACCGCAAGGCGCTGGGCCAGGTGGCGCCGGTGGCCGACGCGCTGTGCGAGGCCGGGCGCCTGGGCCAGAAGGCCGGCCGCGGCTACTACCTCTATCCCGAGGGCGCCCGCAGCGGCGTGCGCGACCCGGAGGTGGAGGCGTTGCTGGCGCGGGTCTCGGCCCGGCTCGGCGTCACGCGTCGCACGATCCCGGCGGAGGAGATCGTCGAGCGGCTGGTCTATCCCATGATCAACGAGGGCGCCCGGATCCTGGACGAGGGCATCGCCCAGCGCCCCGGCGACATCGACGTGATCTGGCTGAACGGCTATGGCTGGCCGGCCTGGCGCGGCGGCCCGATGCGCTATGCCGACAGCATCGGCCTGACCACCGTGGCCGAACGCCTGGAAGCCTTCGCCGCCGCGCGGGGCGAACCCAGCCTGGCCCCGGCGCCGCTGCTGCGCCGCCTGGCCGATGCCGGCCAGGGCTTCGCCGATTTGGCGGCCGCGCGGTGACCCTGGTCCTTTATTCCAAGCGCCACGACGCCGGCTTGGCACAATGGTCCGGCAGCGCTTAAGGTCCGCATCGAGTATCTTGATGTGGAGCCATAGCAATGGACCGCGCCGACCTCGCCGTCGCCCAATGGGCCCGGGAGCGACCGGAGCTCGACGGGCTGCCCATGGCGGTGCTGGGCCGGCTGCAGCAGGCCGCGCACATCGTCACGACCGCCCATCTCAACCCGCTGTTCGCCCGCGCCGGGCTGCAGCCGGGCGAGTTCGACGTGCTGGCGACGCTGCGGCGGTCGGGCGCCCCCTACACCCTGTCGCCGACCGCGCTGTACGAGGCGGCGATGATCTCGTCCGGCGCCATGACCAACCGGCTCGACCGGCTGGAGAACGCAGGGCTGGTCGAGCGCCTGCCCGACCCCAACGATCGGCGCGGCCGGCTGGTCGCGCTGACCGCCAGGGGCCTGACGCTGATCGACGACACCATCGGCGCCCATGTCGAGAACGAGAAGCAAGTGCTGTCGGGCCTGAGCCCGCAGGAGCAGGAGGCGTTGAACGCCCTGCTGCGGAAGCTGATCGCCAGCCTCGCCTAGGCCTGTTCGGTCCAGGCACGCTTGACAGCCCCGCTGCCGCGTCCTACTAAACCGAACAGTTATATAACCGTTTGGTTATCAAATGATGTCGCCCGATCGCCTCAGCTCGACCTTCGCCGCCCTCGCCGACCCGACGCGGCGCGCCATCCTGGCGCGGCTGTGCCTGGGCGAGGCCACGGTGACGGAGCTGTCGCAGCCCTTCGAGATGAGCGGGCCCGCCATCTCCAAGCACCTCAAGGTGCTGGAGCGCGCCGGGCTGATCAGCCGTGGCCGCGAGGCCCAGTGGCGCCCCTGCCGGCTCGAGGCCGCGCCGCTGCGCGACGTGGCCGGCTGGCTCGAGGAGTACCGGCGCTTCTGGGAGCAGAGCCTCGACCGGCTCGACGCCTATCTGCAGCAGGTCCGGCGGGAGGAGGACGGCCAGGGCTGACGCCGGTCCCAAAAAAGATCCGCGGCGCTGTCGGATCGCGGTCTCGCGGTTCGTCCTTGGGACAGAGCTCCCCTCGGGAGCCGATCCAGGATCAACCAGACTTCACAGGAGGAACACGTCATGCAGGGCAATTCGATTTCGCAGGTCAAACCCTACCTGTTCTTCGACGGGCGCTGCGACGAGGCGCTGGACTTCTACCAGAGCGCCCTCGGCGCCGAGGTGCTGCAACTGCTCCGCTTCAAGGACAACCCGATGCCGGCCGCCCAGGAAGGTTGCGCCGGCGGGGGCAGCATGGGGGACAAGGTGATGCATGCCTGCGTCCGCATCGGCAATGCGCAGCTGTTCGCCTCCGACGGCATGTGCCAGGGCAAGCCGAGCTTCCAGGGCATCTCCCTGGCCTACGAGACCGCCAGCGACGCCGAGGCCGAGCGGATCTTCGCCGCCCTGGCCGAGGGCGGCCAGATCCAGATGCCGATCGCCCCGAGCTTCTTCTCCACGCGCTTCGGCATGGTCGCGGACCGCTTCGGCGTATCCTGGATGATCACCGTGGCGCCGGCGGCGGCAGCCGCCTGAGCCGTCCTTGCGATGCTGTTCCGGGCCGGGTGAAGGGCATCGGGCGTTGACGCCCGCATCGGGGCTGGGCTAGGTCAGGCCCTCCCGAACGGGCCGGACCATCCGGCCCCTCACTCGACATCCGGTTGCCCGCGCGGGGCGCCGGCCCATGTCTTTCCGGAACAGCATCGTTTGGAGCCGCCTGATGAGCGAGGATTCGAGCAACGATCCCAGCCTTCTGCTTTTCGCCTCTCTGTGCATCGGCCTGCGCGACTGGGCCCAGACCGGCGCCGGACCGTCGATGAGGCAGCGGCTGAACTGGAAGCGCGCGGTCGAATGCCTGCGCAAGGGCGAGGACGAGGCGGCCGAGGCCGAGATGACCCGCGGCGGCGCCCTGACCGAGGCCGAGGAGGAAGAGGTGCGGCGGTTCGACCTGCGCGCCTTCGACAAGGCCCTGGTGGCCGCCAACGACGTCCGCGGCTGGATGGAATGATCCCGCCGTTTCATGGCCTTTGCCTCGCCATGATGTGAACCGACGCTGCCTCCGCCGCGTAGAAGCGGGGAACTCCCTGCGGGTTCGTTCCGTTTTCGGACATGCCAGCGCGGCATGACCCGTATGTTCCCCGTGGGATGGAGGAGGCAGCGCCATGGTCGACACCGCCCGGATCGATCCCCCGATCAGGTTCCAGCGCAGCGACGGCAGCGATGCGGCGATCGACGCCGCCGGTGACCTGATCGCCTGGCTGGACGCGCTCTATGACGCGATCCTCGACCCCAAGCGGTCGGAGCGACAGTCCGCCGGCGACAGCCGCGCGCATCACCTGCAGGAGATCGAAGACCTGCTGATGCGGCTGGAGGACGAGATCGACGCCGGTGCCGCCAGCATCAGCGAGGATCTGCGAATCCGCGCCATCCGGCTGATCGGCGGCTACCGCGACCTCGACATGACGCTCGGCCGCCCGCCCCTGCACCTGCGCCAGCCGAGGGGGCCCCGCCGGCACATCGCGTAGCGCCCACGAAAGCCGTGCCCGGGCCGGCCGCGACCCGCTAGACTGGGCCGGCCAAGGTCGGGCGGAACCCGACGCGAATCCGGGGGGACGCATGAGCAGCAAGCCGGCACCGAGCTATGTCAGCGGCACCGCCGATGCGCCGCTGCTGGGCGAGACCATCGGCCAGGCGCTGGACCGCGCCGCCGCGCGCTGGCCCGACCGGCCGGCGCTGATCGACCGGTCGCTCGGCATCCGCTGGAGCTGGCGGGATCTGGCCGACCGCGCCGACGCCTTCGCCGCCGGGCTGCTGGCGCTGGGCCTGCAGCCGGGCGACCGCATCGGCATCTGGTTGCTGAACCGGGCGGAATGGGCGCTGACCCAGTTCGCCGCCGCCAAGGCCGGGCTGGTGCTGGTGACGGTCAACCCGGCATACCGCCTGGCCGAGTTGGAATACGCGCTGACCCTGGTCGGCTGCTCGGCCCTGGTCACCGCCACCGCGTTCAAGACCAGCGACTATCTCGGCATGCTGAACACCCTGGCGCCCGAGCTGGCCGGCGCCGCCCCCGGCAGGCTGCAGGCGGCGAAGCTGCCGGCGCTGCGCATCGTCATCCAGATCGGGGGCAGCGCGCCCGGCACCATCCCGTTCGAGGATGTCGCCGGGTTCGGCGGCGCGGCGGAGCGCGACCGGCTGCGGCAGCTGGCGGACACGCTGCAATTCGACGACCCCGCCAACATCCAGTTCACCAGCGGCACCACCGGGTCGCCCAAGGGCGTGACCCTGACCCACCACAACATCCTCAACAACGGCTACTTCGTCGGCCGCGGCTTGGCGCTGGGCGAGCAGGACCGCATCTGCATCCCGGTGCCGCTGTACCATTGCTTCGGCATGGTGATGGGCAACCTCGCCGCCGTCACCCACGGCGCGGCCATGATCTATCCCGGCGAGGGCTTCGACCCGCTGGCGACCCTGGCCGCGGTGGCGGAGGAGCGCTGCACCGCGCTGTACGGCGTGCCCACCATGTTCATCGCCATGCTCGACCACCCGCGCTTCGGCGAGTTCGACGTCACCAGCCTGCGCACCGGCATCATGGCAGGCTCCCCCTGCCCCATCGAGGTGATGAAGCGGGCGGTGGGTCAGATGAACATCCGCGAGGTCACCATCTGCTACGGCATGACCGAGACCAGCCCGGTGAGCTTCCAGAGCGCGGTCGACGACCCGCTGGAGCGGCGGGTCTCCACCGTCGGCCGCATCCACCCGCATCTCGAGGTCAAGATCGTCGACGCCGACGGCCGCATCGTGCCGCGCGGCCAACGCGGCGAGCTGTGCACCCGCGGCTATACGGTGATGCGCGGCTACTGGGACCAGCCGGACAAGACGGCCGAGGTGGTGGATGCCGCCGGCTGGATGCACAGCGGCGACCTGGCGGTGATCGATTCCGATGGCTTCTGCAACATCGTCGGCCGGATCAAGGACATGGTGATCCGCGGCGGCGAGAACATCTATCCGCGCGAGGTCGAGGAGTACCTGTACCGCCACCCCAAGATCCAGGACGTGCAGGTGTTCGGGGTGCCCGACCCGAAATACGGCGAGGAGCTGTGCGCCTGGATCCGGCCGCGCGACGGCACGGCGCTGACCGCCGAGGAGGTCCGCGCCTTCTGCGACGGCCAGATCGCGCACCAGAAGATCCCGCGCCACATCCGCTTCGTCGACGCCTTCCCGATGACCGTCACCGGCAAGATGCAGAAGTTCCGCATGCGCCAGGCGATGGAGGAGGAGTTGGGGCTGAAGGCGGCCCCAACAGCTTAGGAGAGCTTGCTTTTTCTTGTCATGCCACGGTCAAGCCGTGGCATGACAATAGAAAATGGCGGACTTTCCTCTCCGCCCTACCCCGCCCGCGACACCCGGCCCTCGATCGGATAGGCCGGGTCGTTGTAGCCGGGGCTGGAGGCGTGGCCGGGGACCACCAGCCGGTTCACCAGCGCCTCGTCCTCCGCGGTGAAGGCATAGTCCAGCGCGCCGACGTAGTCGGCCCATTGCTCCTCGGTGCGCGGCCCGGCGATCGGGGCGGTGACGATGCGGTTGTTCAGCAGCCAAGCCACCGCGAACTGGCCCGGGGTGATGCCCCGCGCCTGCGCATACTCCGCCAGCTCGGCTGCGATCGCC
Source organism: Inquilinus ginsengisoli (assembly GCF_031453975.1). Lineage (NCBI taxonomy): Bacteria > Pseudomonadati > Pseudomonadota > Alphaproteobacteria > Rhodospirillales > Rhodospirillaceae > Inquilinus > Inquilinus ginsengisoli. The sequence goes on along the minus strand of NZ_JAVDPW010000006.1, from coordinate 70,147 downwards.
AGGCTCTCGGGCCGCCATTCCGTCTCCAGGATGCGCTTGTCTGAGCGGCCAACGCGGGTGTCCTCGCCCGGCGTCGCGCCCGGCTTGTACTTGCCGGTCAGCACGCCGCGGGCCAGCGGGCTGTAGGGCACCACGCCGAGTCCGAAATGGGCGCAGGCCGGCAGGTGCTCGACCTCCGGCATCCGGTTCAGCAGGTTGTAGTAGGGCTGGCTGACCACCGGCCGCTCGATCCCGGCCTCGTCGCACAGCCGGCAGATCTCCGCCACCCGCCAGCTGCGATAATTGGAGACGCCGAAGTAGCGGATCTTGCCCTGGCGGATCAGGTCGGCCAGCGCCGATACCGTCTCGGACAGCGGCGTGGTCGGGTCCTCCTTGTGGAGGTAGAGGATGTCGATGCTGTCGGTGCCCAGCCGGCGCAGGCTGGCCTCCACCGCCTCGAAGCTGCGGCGGCGCGACAGGCCGCGGTCGTTCGGGCCGTCGCCGGTCGGGTTCGCCAGCTTGGTCGCCAGCACCCACCAGGACCGGTGGGTGGCGATCGCCCGCCCGACGATCTCCTCCGACCGGCCGCCGGTGTAGACGTCGGCGGTGTCGATGAAGTTGATGCCCGCCGCCCGGGCCTGGTCGACGATGCGGGTCGCGGTCGGCTCGTCGGTCGGCCCGCCGAACATCATGGTGCCGAGGCAGAGCGGCGAGACCTTCAGCCCGCTGCGCCCGAGATTGCGGTAGTCCATCGGTCGTCTCCTGTCTGCGGGCTCCCAGCCCTCTCCAACCCGTCATCCCCGCGAAAGCGGGATCTCGCAACGCTTTGACCGGATAGAGATTCCCGCTTTCGCGGGAATGACGATGAGGGATGGGCCGCTGTTCTGAAATGCTGTGCCCTGAACCAGACCGCAATCATGGCCCGAAACACCGGGCTTGCGGGTCCCGCGGATCGCAAGGCAGCCGTGCGATCCATCCCGGGACAGGTTAACCTGCGATCAGTCAAACATGGGGAGGAGCGCGGACCCGGCGGCCTGCCGCCAGCATGGAGACGACGACCGAGCGATGAGCGCCCTGCCCTCGTTGATCCGCACCGCCATCGCCATCTCGCCGCGCAGCATCAGCATCGGCGAAGGCCTGCGCGCCGCCGCGTCCTGCGCCGTCGTGGTCGCCATCGGCAGCGCGCTGCAGATGCCGATCCTGGCCTGGGCCGCGATCGGCGCCTTCTGGACCTGCCTGGCCGATCCCGGCGGGCCGAACCCGGACCGGCTGCGGGCGCTGGCCGGCTTCACCCTGATGTCCACCGCCTTCGCGATCATCGGCGCCGCGGCCGCGTCGCAAGGCTGGGGCTGGGCCGCGGCCGCCGTGGTCCCCTGCGCCCTGGTCGGCGGCATGGCCGGGGTCTATGGCGCCGCGGCGCGGCAGATCGGCGCCCTGGCCACCGTGGTCTGCGTCACCGCGATCGACCACCAAGTGGCCTCCCCGGCCGCCCTGGCCGAATTCGCCGCGACTCACCTCGCCGGCTGCCTGTGGGCCATGCTGCTGGCCCTGTCGATCTGGCGCATCCACCCGTTCCGGCCGGCGCGAAGCGCCCTGGCGGCGACCTATCGCGGCCTGGCCGCCATGGCCGCCGGCATGGCCCGCCTGGATTCACGCTCGGCGCCGCTGGACTGGATCCGGCACGCGCAGCGCTACCGCCCGGCGGTCCGCGCGGCGATCGAGACCGCCCGGGCGGCGCTGGGCCGGGCGATGCGCGGGCGCGGCCTGGGCGATTTCGCCGAGCGGCTGCTGGTGGCGCTGGATATCGCCGAGCGCATCTTCGGCCAGCTGATCGCCCTGTCGGACCTGCGCCAGCATGCCGGCCCGGCGGCGGATGGGCGGCGGCCGCTGGAACGGCAGGCGCTGCGCCGCCTGGCGCTGACGCTGTACCGCCGCGCCCGGTCCTTCGACACCGGTCCTGGCGAGATGGACGCGCCGCAGCGGTCGCTGGACCGCCTCGCCCTGCTGGCGGCACGGATGGAGGGACCGGTGGCGGCGGGGCTGGGCCGGATCGTCGAGGAGATCCGCGCCACCGGCAGCGCCCGCCCGGCCCCGGCGCGGGACGAGGCGGCGGCGGTGTCCCGCGGTCTCGCGGCCGGGCTGGCGCCGCTGCGCGCGCATCTGAGCCTGCGGTCCGAGATCCTGCGCCACGCCCTGCGCTGCGCCGTCGCCACCACCGCGGCGGTGCTGCTGAGCCACGCGCTGGGCTTCTCCTATGCCTATTGGATGGCGATCGCGACGGTGCTGGTGCTGCAGTCGTCGGTGGCCACGACCTGGCCGCGGGCGCTGGAGCGCGCGGTCGGCAGCGTGCTGGGCGGCGGGCTGGCCGCCCTGCTCGGGCTGGTGCTGCACACGCCGCTGGCCCTGACCGCCGCGGTGTTCCCGCTGGCGATCGCGACCATGGCGATGCGGCAGGTCAATTACGGCATCTTCGTCTTCTTCCTGACCCCGCTGTTCATCCTGGTGGTGGAGCTGTCGCAGCCCGGCGCCAGCGAGCCGGCGCTGGCCTGGATGCGCGCGCTGTACAACGTGCTGGGCAGCGCCATCGGCCTGGCGGCCGGGCTGCTGCTGTGGCCCAGCCGCGAGGGCCGGCAGTTCCGGCCGCTGCTGGCCGCGGCGATCGAGGCCAATGGCCGCTACGCCGCCCTGGCCTTCGCCCCGGACGACAACGAGGCCGCGATCGAGGCGGCGCGGCGGGAAGCCGGGCTGGCCAGCGGCAATGCCGAGGCCGGGCACGGCCGGACCATGCTGGAGGCGTGGTGGCAGCGCGAGGCGCTGGATGCCGGGCTGACCATCCTGGTGCTGGCCCGCCAGATCGCCGGCGGGGCCGGCACCGCCTGGCTGCACCGGCCGGACGCCGCCGACCGGGCCGAGGATGCGGATTTCGGCCGGTGGATCGGCGCCGAGACCGCCGCCCTGGCCGAGGCGCTGCGCCGCGGCAGCGCCGTGCCCGCCCCGGCGCCACCGCCGGACGGCGCGGCCGACGACCCGGAACGGTCGCGCCTGCTGCAGGAGGTCCTGCTGCTGCGGACGGCGACGGAGCATCTGGTGCCGGGATAGCGGCCGGGATTGTTGGCAGATTGAGTGGCAGGGGACTGGCAGCGTCCCCCAGCCAAGCAAATATCCCCAGATATGCGATGATGATACGAACTTGATGGCGAGGTGACACGGTGCGCCTGAAACTCTCTCAAGAAGAATGGGAAAAATTTCGCCCGTCTCAATCCGAAGTTGAAGCGGGCGCCCATGAGCTGTTTCGGATAGGCAAATTTCACAACTGGTTTAACGGCGGCAATATATCGCGATACGACGAGATGGATCCGCTCGGAAAAGAAGAATTTGAAGATGTCGTGGCGATAATCCTGATCGCCGCAGCCCACGCCAGGTCGGCAACGAAAGAAGGCTGAAGGGCTTCCATGAGTCCCCCTCATCTACGGAAGGCGGGTAACTCACTAAAAAATGCACTGTCACCGTAGTAGAGATCGCATACCGCCCCTTCTTCGTCATTGCGAGGAGGCGAAGCCGACGAAGCAATCCATGGTGCCATGGATTGCTTCGCTGCGCTCGCAATGACGGAGACGGGGGAGGCGCAAGCGCCTCCGACCTCTCCCGCACGGCGGGAGAGGTAACTTAAACAGTCATGGCAGGATTTGGCAGGGAGGGCGCGCGCACCCAGCGGTCAACTGGTATCGGTCTGCTTCCGCGGGAGCGTGGGATCGGGGTTGCGTATCCGGTCCGGCCGGGGACTCCAGCGACGGTGTCCGGGCGGGCGCCGCGGCAGGCCCAGGCCGGCGGCGCCGCGGCCCACCACCGCAGCCTTCGCGGCGAGGCCGGCGGCCTCCGCCTCGTCAGCGGGCAGATCCGGCCAGTCGGGCAGAAGCCCGAGGGCGCGGCACAGGCGCCGGACCAGGATTTCGATCGGCAGGACGGTATCGGCCCGGTCGGCGTCGATCCGGTCGAGCCTGGTCCAGAGGTCGCCCGTCAGCCGCTCGCGGGCCTCGGAGTCATTGGGCGTGGCGGCGTCGATGGCGCGGATCACGCCTTCGGCGACCCCGCGGCGGCGCTCGGCCGTCTCGCGCTGCCGTCCGTCCCGGCGGTCCTCGGCCTGGCGCCGGGCCTCCTCCTGCTGCTCGCGCAGCCGGGCCTTGAGCATGATGGTGCGGCGGATGGAGGCTCGGTCCGGATGTTGGCGTTGTTCATGAATCGATTAGAACATAAAGAGAACAAATGAGTCAAGTTCAACTGCGCGCATCACCTCTCCCGCCAGGCGGAAGAGGTGGCGCAGGCGCACCCCCGCCCTATCTGTAGCTCGGGTCCCGGTACACTTCCTGGCCGCCGACATAGGTCGCCAGGGCCTTCATGGCCTGGATCTTCTCGACCGGGACGGTCAGGAAATCATCGGTCAGGATCGCGAAATCGGCCAGCTTGCCCGGCTCGATCGAGCCGCGGTGGTCGTCCTCGCCGATCAGCTTGGCGAAGTTGATGGTGTCCAGCCGCAGCAGCAGGGCGCGCGAGGCGATCTTCTGGTCGGCGCCGTAGACGCCGTCGGAAATCGTGTCGCGGCTGGCGAAATGATACAGCTCCCAGAAGGGGTTGAACGGAATGACCGGCGAATCCGTGCCCCCCGCCACCAGCAGGCCGGCATCGAGGAAGGTCTTCAGCGGCGTCACCTCGCTGGCCGTGTCCCAGCCCCAGTACTTCTTGAGCACCGGCGCGGCGAGATAGAGATGATCCTGGGCGGAGACCATCAGGTTCATCCCCTTCATGCGGTCCACCAGGTCGGGCCGCACCACGAAGGCGTGCTCGATGGCCCAGCGCTTGCCGGCGATGGGCGTGTCGGCATTCGCCTTCTCATAGGCGGTCAGCACCTCGTCGACCGCCGCATCGCCCACCGCATGGGTGGTGGGGCGCCAGCCTCGGCGATTGATCTCCCGCACCACCGCCTCATAGGCCGATGGCGGGGACACCGTCAGGCCCGAATAGGTCCCGCCCTTGCCGTAGGGCTCCTGGTAGGGCCGGGAGAGATGGCCGCCCTCGAAGCCGCCATCGACGATCAGCTTGATGCCGCCGATCCGCACGAAATCGTCGCCCTCGTCCTGCGTCACGCCCCATCTGGCGATGGCGTCGTCGACCTGCTGGGCGGTGCGGAACTCGAAGCCCGGCATGTAGACGGTGTAGCGCAGCGTCAGGCTGTGGTCCGCGGCGGCCTGGCGCCACAGGCGCAGCGCGTCGAGCATGTTGCCCTTGTAGGAGCCCGGGATGCGCACCGCGGTCATGCCATAGGCGTTCAGCGCCGCCTGGGTGGCGACGATGTCGTCCATCGTCAGCGGCTTCGGCGCGGGCAGCGGCACCAGCGCCTTGGCGGTGTCGAAGATCTCGCCGGTCAGGCCGCCGTCCTGGTCGCGGCTGATCTGGCCGCCGGCCGGCACCGGCGTGTCGGGGGTGATGTTGAACGTCTTCAGCGCGCCGGCGCTGAGGATGATGGAATGCCCGCCGCGCACCAGCACCACCGGGTTGTTCGGCGCCGCCTGGTCCAGCTCGGCCGCCGTCGGCAGGCGCTGTTCCTTGAGCTGGGCCTCGTGCCAGTCCGAATTGGACACCAGCAGCGTGCCGGGCGCGGCCGCGGCGGCGGCGTTGGCGACGATGGTCAGCAGCTCCTGCAGGCTGCGCGCATGCGACAGGTCGATGCCGCTGCCGCCGCCTTCGTTGTGGAAATGGCCGTCGGCCAGGCCGGGGCTGACGAAATGGCCCTGCAGGTCCACCAGCCGGGTGTCCTTCCCGACGAACCGGCGGATTTCGTCATTGCTGCCGACCGCCACGAAACGGCCGCCCGAGACCGCGAAGCCCTGGACCACCGAGTCGCCGGCATCGGCGGTGTAGACCTTGCCGTTGATGTAGACCGCGTCCGCCGCCGTGGCGGCGTGGCCGGACAGGGGCAACGCCGCCGCCAGACAGAAGGCCGCCGCTGCGATGATCCTCAGGTCCATGGCATCCCCCTCGCCGCTATTTGTTTTATGCTTAAAGCATTTGCCCGTTGCCCTGCCCTGTCAAGCCCCGCTCCGGCGTCGGGACATGACAAGGCAGCCGTGCCGGAGACGGGCGGGGTTATCCGCTGTGGTCGGGCGTCAGGCCGCCGCGTCGGCCTTGCCGATGGCCAGGAAGGCGTCCAGCGCCGCGATGTCCTGCTTCTCCCCGGCGACATCGGCGGCCAGCCGCTCAAACAGCCCGGCCATGCCTTCGTAGATCAGCCGGGCGGGATCGTCGGGGCCGAGGAAGCCGGCGATCTCGCGCATCTCCGCCACCCAGCGATAGGCCTTGGCGTACATGTCCGGCAGGCCCTTGCCGAACCGGGCCAGCAGCTGCGGCTGGCTCTCGGCCAGCTCGGCATGCAGCGCGGGCGCCGCACCGTCGCGGCTGGCCGCCAGGATCATCGCCGCGGCCAGGCCGGTCAGGCCCTTGGTGATGCCGGCATAGGACATCTTCAGCGCCGAGGCGGCGCCGACCGGCCCGTCGAGCACGCGGATGCGCAAGCCCAGACCGGCGAGCACGCCGAGATCCTTCGCCGCCGGGCCGGCCAGGTACAGCACCGGCCCAGGGGTGCCGGGCACCGGCGGCATGCCGATGATGCCGCCATCGGCGAAGCCGCTGCCGGTCGGCGCGATGATCGCGGCGATGGCCTTGACCGTGTCGACATTGACCGCGTTGCAGTCGACATAGACCGGCTTGCGCGTCGCGGCGCGCAGGGCCGGCGCCAGCCGCTCGGCCAGCGCCGCGGCCTCGCCCGGCGGCACGATCGACAGGATGATGTCGGCGCCGGCGACCGCGGCCTCATCGGCCGCCTGCATGCCGGCGGCCTGGGCCCGCGCCCGGCTGGCGGCGCTGCGGCCGTCGAGCAGGGTCGGCACGGCGGCGCCGTGTTCGGTCAGGCGGCGGGCGATGCCGCTGCCCATGGCCCCGGGGGCGATCACGGCAATGGTCGGGCTCATCGGATGTCCTCCGGATCGGTCCGCCGGCGGCCGCCCCTCCCCGGCCCCGACCCGGCGATCATGGCGCGATCGGCCAGGGCCGGGAAGCCGCGCTGTGTCGCGGGCTCGGTTGCGTCAGCCGCGCGCCCCGCCCGCCGGAACGACCACGGGCAGCATCTGTTCGACGGACAGTGGCGCCATGGCCAGCCCCTACCCGCCCCGTTGGAAGCGCAGCACCCGGCTGCGGTTGAGCGCCAGCCGCACGACGTCGCCGTCGAAGGCGAGGCAGATCCGCTTCGGCCAGGGTCCGTCCTTGGCCTCGGCCAGCAGGCGGTTGCCGCCGAGCGGCACCAGCGGCGCCGCGGTGCGGGCCGGGCCGACGCCCATCTCCATCCGGTTGCCGGCAATGGTGAAACCGGCATGGAAGTCCGGGCATCGCCACTCGCCCTGCACCCGGTCGAGCACATCGTCCGGCACCACCGGCAGGAAGCGGCGGGCGACGTGGCCGATCTCGCCCTCGACCGCCCCGCCCGCCCAGCGCAGCCGCATCGGGAAATGGGCGGAGAGCGAGACCGACCAGCCGTCCTCGCCGCGGTGCAGCGTCTCGCCGCTGCCGAGGAAGCTGGCGACGCCGTCCTTCACCTCCAGCCACTCCGGCCCGCGATCGGCCGCATACAGCCCGTCCGGGATCTCGGTACCGCGCTCCGGCAGCGCTTCGCCCAGCAGCGCCGCCATCAGCTTCAGCGCCAGGCCGTGCGAGACCGTGTCCTCGCGGTTCGAGACCACGGCGGCGCCGGTGCCGGTCTCCGGATCCAGCAGGAAATACGTCTTGTAGCCGAGCAGCGACCCGCCATGGCCGACCAGGTGGCGGGGCCCCAGCCGCGACCAGGCGAGGCCGAGCCCGTAGCCGGTCGGGCGGCCATCGGCCAGGTGCCGCGTCGCCCCCTGCCGGGCCAGCACGCCCTGCCCCGGGCCGCGATCCGCCAGCACCGCCTGCTGCCAGCGCACCAGGTCATGCAGACTGCCGGTCAGGCAGCCCGAGGCCGAGAGGTGGCGGCCGGAGGTGGCGAGCTGCCAGGCGCCATCCGCGCCCTTCCAGTAGCCGGGGGCGAGGCCGCGGATCGGGTCGGCCCAGGTCTCCGGCACGCGGAAGCCGACGCCGAGCGGTTCGGCGATGCGGTCGCGGACCAGCTCGGCGAAGGCGACGCCGCGGCGCAGCAGCGCCCCGTCGACCAGGCGATAGCCGGTGTTGGAGTAGGAGATCTCGTGCCCGGCCGGGAAGTTCAGCGCGGTGAGGCGGCAGACGAAGTCGAGCGTCTCCTCACGCTCGGTCGCGGCACCCGGTGGGATGCCGAGCAGCGACAGCGTCTCGCCCGCATCCGGCAGACCGCCGGTCATGTCGAGCGCCCGGCCGACCGTGACCGCCGCCAGGTCGCCCTGCAGCGCCGGCAGCAGCCGGCCGAGCGGGTCTTCAAGGCCGATCTCGTCCCGGCACAGCGCCAGGGCGGCGAAGACATGCTTGGTGACCGAGGCGTAGCGCACCACCGTGTCGCCGGAGAAGGCGGTGCCGCCGGCCAGGCTTTCGACCCCGCCGCAGGCCTCAGCCCGGATCTCGCGGGTGTCGAACACCGCGACGCCGCCGCCGGGTTCGCCGGGCCCCCAGCCCGCCGCGATCTCGGCCGCGGCCTCCGCCGCCGCCGACCAGCGCAATTCCCCACCCGCCATCCCTGCCTCCATCCGCCGCCGTCCCGCCTTCGCCGGCACCGGGCCGGCCGTCGCGGAATCATGATGCCCCGTTATAAGCGGGATCAGGGGATTTGGCTTCCCCGCGGCGGCCATCTGTTCCTACCCTTGGCCTCAGAGTCGCGGGGCGGTTGGCCTGAGCGTCGAAACCAGGGGGAAACCGCCGTGCCGGAAATCGACCGCGATGCGCTGTACCGCAAGGTCAGCCTGCGCATCATCCCGTTCATGATCCTCTTGTACCTGGTCAGCTTCCTCGACCGGGTGAATGTCGGCTTCGCCGCCCTGACCATGAATGCCGACCTCGGCATCTCGCCCTATGTCTTCGGCTGGGGCGCCGGGATCTTCTTCTTCGGCTACTTCCTGTTCGAGGTGCCCAGCAACGTCATCCTGGAGAAGGTCGGGGCGCGGCTGTGGATCTGCCGCATCATGCTGACCTGGGGGCTGATCTCGGCCGCCATGGCGTTCGTCCAGGGGGTGTGGAGCTATTCCATCCTGCGCTTCCTGCTGGGCGCCGCCGAGGCGGGGTTCCTGCCAGGCATGATCCTGTACCTGACCTACTGGTTCCCCTCGGCCCGGCGGGCGCGCTTCGTCGCCCTGTTCATGGCCGCGGTGCCGCTGGCCAGCGCGATCGGCGCCCCGGTCTCCGGCCTGATCCTCGGGTCGACCCATGAATGGCTCGGCCTCAAGGGCTGGCAGTGGCTGTTCATCATCGAGGGGCTGCCGGCCTGCCTGCTGGGCCTGGCGGTGCTGGCGCTGCTGCCGGACGGGCCGGCGCGGGCGCCCTGGCTGAGCGATGCCGAGCGCGCCGCCATCACCGCCGACCTGGCGGGCGACCGCGCCGCCAGCGCCCACCCGCCGCTGCACGCGCTGTGGCCGGCCCTGGCCGACCTGCGGGTGCTGCTGCTGGGCCTGGTCTATTTCGGCATCGTCATCGGCCTCTACGGCATCGGGCTGTGGCTGCCGCAGATCGTCAAGGGCATGGGCTTCACCACGGTCGAGACCGGCTGGATCATCGCCCTGCCCTACCTCGTCAGCGCCGGCGCCATGCTGGTGTGGGGTCGCCACAGCGACCGCAGCGGCGAGCGCATCCTGCACGTGGCGCTGCCGGCCCTGCTCAGCGCGATCGGATTCATCGGCAGCATCTACGCCTCGTCGAACGTGCTGGCCCTGGTGTGCCTGGGCGTCGCCGCGATCGGCATCTACGCCACGCTGGGGCCGTTCTGGACCATGCCGCCGGTGTTCCTGGGCGGCACCGCCGCGGCCGGCGGCATCGCCCTGATCAACTCGATCGGCAATCTCGGCGGCTTCGTCGGGCCCTATGCCGTGGGCTGGATCAAGGATTCGACCGGCAGCTTCACCGCCGGCATGGGCTTCCTCGCGGGCGGCCTGGTGGGCGCAGCGGTGATCGCCCTGCTGTTCGGGCGCCTGCTCCACCGCAGGGCGATGCCGCCGCTGCCGGGCTGACCCCCGCAATCCGCCCTTGCCGCCGGCGTAACCTCGCGGCACCACGGTCCGTACAGTTCCCACCGCAACCGGGGAGGCCCGCCGTGCCGTCCATCCAAACCCAGATCCGGATCTGGGGCCGGGTCAACTCGGTCAATGTCCAGAAGGTGCTGTGGTGCGCCGAGGAGCTCGACCTCGCCTATGAGCGGGTCGATGCCGGCCTGCAGTTCGGCGTCAACACCGGGGCCGACTACCTCGCGATGAACCCGAACGGCAAGATCCCGCTGCTGGCGGATGGCGACTACGTGCTGTGGGAATCCAACGCCATCATCCGCTACCTCGCCCTGCAGTACGGCGCCGGCTCGACGCTGTACCCGGCGGATCCCAGGACCCGCGGCGGGGTCGAGCGCTGGCTGGACTGGACCCTGTCGACCCTGCAGCCGGCCGAGCGGCCGGTGTTCTGGGGCTTGGTCCGCACCCCGCCGGCCGAGCGCGACATGGCCGCGATCCGAAAGGCGGCGGACGAGGTGGCGGGGCTGTGGCGGATCGTCGACGCCCATCTCGCCGGCCGCCGCTTCCTCGAGGGCGAGGCCTTCACCCTGGCCGACATCGTCCTCGGCGCCTACGCCCGCCGCTGGTACGGCGTCGAGGGCGTGGCCAAGCCGGAGCTGCCGCAGCTGGCGCGCTGGCATGCCGGGCTGGCGGAGCGCCGCGGCTTCCAGCGCTTCGTCGCCCCGGCCCTGACCTGAAAGGCCGGCCCCGATGACGATCGAGCTCCACAGCTGGAACACGCCCAACGGCCGCAAGATCAGCGTGGCCCTGGAGGAGATGGGCCTGCCCTACACCGTGCATCCGGTCGACATCACCAAGGGGCAGCAGCACGCGCCCGCGTTCCTGAAGATCAGCCCGAACAACCGGATCCCGGCGATCGTCGATCCGGACGGCCCGGCCGGGGTGCCGATCAGCGTGTTCGAATCCGGCGCCATCCTGCTGTATCTCGGCGAGAAGACCGGCCGGTTCCTGCCCGCCGACCTCGCCGGCCGGGTGCCGGTGCTGGAATGGCTGATGTGGCAGATGGCCGGCTTCGGCCCCATGCCGGGCCAGGTGCACCATTTCCTGACGGTCGAGAACGAGGCCGACCGCCGCTATGGGCTGGAGCGCTACAGCAAGGAGACGCGGCGTCTCTACGGCGTGCTGGACCGCCGGCTGGCCCAGGTCGAGTTCGTGGCCGGGCCGCTGTCGATGGCGGATTTCGCCATCCTCGGCTGGGCCTGGCGGCATGAGCGCCACCGCGTCGACCTCGCCGACTTCCCGCAGGTGAAGCGCTGGTACGAGGCGCTGCTGGCCCGGCCGGGCGTGCAGCGGGGGCTGGCGGTGAAGCTGGACTGAGCGGCGGCGGGATCCGGTTCCGTTAAGGCCGGCTTCGCCCTAAGCTGGTGCGATCGACCCTGCGCCGAGCGATGACGACCTTCGACCGCCCTTCCCGCCGATCCGTCCTGCTGGCCTGGCTGGTGCTGGCGGCCTTCGCCCTGCCCGCGGCGGCGCGGCCGATGCAGTTCAGCCTCCAGGGCCCGGCGGTGGATTGCGCCAGCTGCACCTGGATCCTGGCCGAGGGCGAGATCGATTCCGGCACGCCCGACCGGTTCCAGGAGTTCCTGGCGCGGACCCCGGACGCACCGCGGCTGGTCCGCCTCAACTCCCTCGGCGGCTTCATCGCCTTCGCCATGCGGCTGGGCCAGATGATGCGAGAGGGCGGCTTCGACACCACGGTCGGCCGGGCCAAGCTGCGCAACCCCGACGGCAGCATCACCACCCAGCTGTCCGACTGCTATTCGGCCTGCACCATCGCCTTCCTCGGCGGCATCCGGCGCAGCGTGACCTCCGGCGTGTTCGGCATCCACCGCCCGATGATCCGGCGGTGGCGGGCGACCGACCCCGCCTTCGACCGCGAGCAGACCGAGACGTCGTTGGAGATCTGGAACGTCTATATCGGCATTTACGCGCTGCGGATGGGCGCCAGCGCCGACTTCGCCTCCCGCACCTTCGCCGACCCAGCGATGCGCCGGCTCAGCCATGACGACCTGGCGCGGCTGAAGATCGTGACCGGCCCGGTCTCGAAGCCCGCCGCCGCGAAGCCGGGCCCGGGATAGGCGGTGGCCTCGACTTCACTCAGCGGCGATGGCCGCCACCCGCCCGATCAGGGACCTGACCTGCTCGAGATCGGCCGCTGTCGCCGGGTTGTAGACGATCATCTGGAGATCCGGCCGCCCGTCGACCGCGAAGGCCGAATACTCCATGGTGATCGGCCCGAGCACGGGATGGTGCAGGCGCTTCACCCCGTCGCCATGGGTCTGCACCTCGTTGTCGCGCCACATTGTCGCGAATTCGGGGCTCGAACGGCACAGCTCGTCGACCAGCGGCTGCACCTCGGCCGCGGCGCCGGCACGGGTGGCATCGGCCCGGAAGGCGCTGACCACGAAGCGGGCAACGCTGTCCCAATCGAACTGCGCGGCGCGGACGCGGGGATCGCAGAAGATCATGCGCAGGACGTTGCGCTTCTCCGGCGGCAGGGCGCCGTAGTCGGTGAGCACGGCGGCCGCCGCGCGGTTCCAGGCGACCACGTCCCAGGCCGCCGTCCTGACGATCGCCGGGCTGTAGGCCATGGCGTCGAGCAGCCGCTGCAGCCGCGGCGTGATCGCATCGTTGCCGCGATAGCGGACCTCGGGCGGGCGGCCGAGGCCGATCAGGAACAGGTGCTCGCGCTCGACCTCGGTCAGCATCAGCGCCTTGGCGATGCGGTCCAGCACATCCGCCGAGGCGTTGCCGCCGCGGCCCTGCTCCAGCCACGTGTACCAGGTCGCGCTGATGTTGGCGCGCTGCGCCACCTCTTCCCGGCGCAGCCCTGCCGTCCGCCGGCGGCCGGAGAAGCCGAAGGACGCCGGGTCGAGCTTGGTGCGCCGGTTCCTCAGATAGTCGCCGAGCCGGTTGTCGTTCGGGGAAGGCATGCGCAGGCCGTCGCGATCTATACCAGGATAGGAGACCACTTTAACAGGATACCCCTGCGGTGCCCACGGGACCTGCCGAACACCCGGCCCGCGGCCTGCCGGTCCGACCTGCCACAAGAAGGCCGCTTGTGTTTTCCGCCCTGGGCCCCTACTCCCGAACGGCGATCCACGATTTTGATCAGTTCATTGTTTCGAGCCGCCGATGACCGCGTCCGATCACATCGATTACCTCAAGACCATCAACCAGACCTTCCACGACCAGATCCGGAGCGCCGACCAGAAGGCGGCCTATATCTTCACCTTCCTGATCGCGCTGGTCGCCTGGTCGCCGGAGATGCGCAAGGTGTTCTCCTGGACCGGCGACGTCCCGTTCCCATCGGCGAAATGGGGCCTGTGCCTGATCCTGGTCGCGGCCCTGAGCACGGCTTTGGTCTGCGTCGCGCTGGTGCTGCTGCCGCGCAGGCGGAATGGCGGGGTGTCGCTGTACTGGGCCGCCTGGCCGGAGGCCGGGGAGCGGCTGGAGCATGCCGCCCATCGGGCGGATCCCGGCTTCATCGCCGCGGAATACACCGCCAACGCCCGCAACCTCTCGGCGATCTGCTGCATCAAGTACCGCTTCGTCAGCTACGCCTTCCGCTGCCTGGCCGTGGTCATCCTCTGCTACGTCACCCTGCTGACCACGAGCTGATCTCGCGGCTAGAGATGCTTGCCCGTCTCCAGGATCACGGCGGTGTATTCGCGATAGGTCATGCCCAGCTCCTCCGCCCGCGCCAGGCGGCGCAGCGCGATCTCGCGCGGCGGCGTCTTCCACGCGGCGGCATGGGCCTTCTTCCAGCAATAGTGCCGCCACGAGGCCGCGGAGTCCGGATGCTCCTCCAGCGGCGGCCCACCATTGTGGCCGAGCATGGCGGAGGTCGGTGATGGCGGCGAATCTCTCATATGGGAGATATTATCTCATATTCGGGAATCTGGAAGAGGCCTGACGATCGCCCCTGCATCGGCGTTATGTTGCAGCGCGATTGACAGAACCGGCGCGCCCCGTATCCTGGGAAACACTACACGAAATCTTCTTGCCCGAAGGGGCAGGAGCGGCAACGAAGCCCCATCCGCACACCAGCGACGGTGCGGCATGGGGCTTTGTGCGTTCAGGGCACAGGGACAGGCAGCACGGTGCGGACGAGCTACGCGATCGGTCTTCTCTACTCCACAACCGGGCCCTATGGCGCGATCGGCCGCGATGCGCTGGACGGCGCGCTGATGGCGCTGGATGAGGTCAATGCCGATCCCGGCTTCGGCTTCGCGCTGACGCCCTTCGCCGCCAATCCCGAAGGGGTGATCGACCGCTACCACGCGCTGTGCGAGGCCGCGATCCGCGAGGCCGGCTGCCGCCAGATCGTCGGCACCATCACCTCGCTGTCGCGCAAGGAGGTGCTGCCGACCATCGAGAAGCATGACGCCCTGCTGTGGTACATCTGCCCCTATGAGGGGTTCGAGAGCAGCGAGGCGGTGATCTACACCGGCGCCTGCCCGAACCAGCACATCGTGCCGCTGTTCCAGCATGTGCTGCCGCGCTGGGGCACCCGCGCCGCGCTGGTCGGGTCGAACTACATCTGGGGCTGGGAGGTGAACCGCGTGGCGCGCGAGCTGATCGGCGCCTGTGGCGGCGAGGTGCTCGCCGAACGCTACCTGCCGATCGGCAGCACCGAGGTCGGCCGGCTGGTCCAGGAGATCCGCGACAAGCGGCCGGATTTCGTCCTCAACAACCTGATCGGCCCGTCCAGCTACGCCTTCTTCCGGGCCTACCGGGCGCTGGCCGATTCCGACCCGGACTTCGCGCCGGACCGCCGGCCGATCGTCAGCTGCAACCTGACCGAATGCGAGCTGGCGCTGATCGGCCCGGCCGGCACCGGGCATCTCAGCAGCGCGATCTATTTCGAGGGCGTCGACGGCGCCGAGAACCAGGCCTTCCGCCAGCGGCTGCGGCGGCGCTTCGGCGCCGGCCGCCGCTCCTCCGCCTTCCTGGCCGGCGGCTACACCGCGGTGCGGATGCTGGCCGAGGCGATCCGCGAGGCCGGCACCGACGCGCCGGAGGCCGTGCGCCCGATCCTGCATGCGCGCCGCTTCGACACCCCGCTCGGCCGGCTGTCGATCGACCGGCGCACCAACCATGCGGCGCTGACCCCGCATCTCGGCCGGATCGGTGCGGATGGCGGCTTCGCCTTGGTCGACAGCGCCGCCGCGCCGGTCGCGCCCGACCCCTATCTCGTCGATTTCGACGCCGCGGCCCTGACCCGCAGCGTCCGCGGTGCCGCCCGGCCGCGCCTGAAGCGGGTGAAGTGACCATGGCCACCACCCCCAATTTCCGCGGCCGCAGCGCCGTGGTGCTGCACCGGCCCCATGCCGCCGTCGACGCCGTGCTGCGCCAGCTGGAGCGGCTGGGCATCGCCGCCCGCACCGCCTGGCCCGACCTGACCGCGACGGACTTGGCCGCCGATTTCGTGCTGTTCGACGCCGACACCGCCCATGACGGACAATTCCCGTGGCCGGCCGGGGCACCGCCGATGCCGCTGGTCGCGCTGATCGGGTCGGAGGCGCCGGGCCGGCTGGACTGGGTGCTGGCCCAAGGCGCCACCGCCCATCTGCTGAAGCCGGTCGCCTCCGGCGGCGTGTTCAGCGCCCTGGTGATCGCCGAGCACGGCTTCGCCGAACGCCGCGCCTGGGAGGCCCGGATCGCCGATCTGGAGACCCGGCTGCGGCTGCGCCCCGTGGTGGTCCGTGCCATCCTGGCGCTGATGGCGCAGCGCGGGCTGGACGAGGCGGATGCCTTCCGCGAGATCCGCAGCGCGGCGATGCGGCAGCGCTGCAGCATCGAGGAGTACTGCCTGGACCTTGCCGCCGGCGCGTCCGGCCCGGCCACCGGCCGGCGGGGCGCCTGAGGCGATGCCGGTCCTGAGACAGCTGCTGCGCCGCAAGCTGGCCCTGTTCGGCCTGGCGGTCATCCTGGTGATCGTCGGTGCCGCGATCTTCGCGCCCTGGATCGTACCGTTCTCGCCGGACGACCAGATGTTCGACGGGCTGACGCTGGAGGGCGCCCCCCTGCCCCCCGATGGCAAGTTCTGGATGGGCACCGACCTGCTGGGTCGGGACATGTTCTCGCGCCTGGTCTACGGCGCCCAGACCTCGCTGATCATCGGCGTCGTCGCCAATGGCGCGGCGGTGCTGATCGGCACCTTCTTCGGCGTCGTCGCCGGCTTCTTCGGGGGCTGGCTGGGCGCCGCGATGATGCGCTTCACCGACCTGATGATGGCCTTCCCGGCCCTGCTGCTGGCGATCGTCCTGGCCGCGATCTTCAAGCCGTCGCTGTGGATCGTAGCGCTGGTCATCGCCATGGTGAACTGGGTGCAGATCGCCCGGATCATCTACACCGAGACCCGGTCGATCGCGGAGCGCGACTTCATCGAGGCGGAATGGGGGCTCGGCGCCTCCCGCACCCGCATCCTGGTCCGCCATGTGCTGCCGCACCTGGTCTCCACCACCATCGTCTGGGGCACGCTCGGCATCGCCACCACGGTGCTGCTGGAGGCGACGCTGTCCTTCCTCGGCATCGGGGTGCAGCCACCGACACCGAGCTGGGGCAACATCATCTTCGAGAACCAGACCTATTTCTCCTCCGCCCCCTGGCTGGTGTTCATCCCCGGCGCCGCCATCATCCTGCTGGCCCTGGCCTTCAACCTGGTCGGGGACGCGCTGCGCGACATCCTCGACCCGACGCAGAAGGGCCGGCACTGATGGCCGCCTACCTGCTCCGCCGCCTGGTCCAGGCCCTTCTGATCCTGCTGGGCGTCAGCCTGGTGACCTTCGTGCTGCTGTACCTGCTGCCGGCCGACCCGGCGCGGCAGATCGCCGGGCGCAGCGCGACGCCGGAGGTGGTGGCGAACATCCGCGCCCAGCTCGGCCTCGACCAGCCGTTCCATGTGCAGTATCTGCGCTATCTCGGCGGGCTGCTGCAGGGCGATCTCGGCCGGTCCTACCTGCAGAAGACCGAGGTGGCGACGCTGATCATGAGCCGCCTCCCGGCCAGCCTGCTGCTGATGGTCGGCGCCATCGCCTGCGAGCTGGCGCTGGGCCTGACCATGGGCATCATCGCAGCCCTGCGGCGCGGCACCGTCACCGACCACGCGCTGATGCTGACCTCCTTCGTCGGCGTCTCGGCGCCGCAATTCGTGGTCGGCATTCTGCTGCTCTACATCTTCGCGGTGCAGCTGGGCTGGTTCCCGATCGGCGGCTACGGCACCTTTTCGCACCTTGTGCTGCCCTCGCTCACGCTCGGGTTCCTGGGGGCGGGCTGGTATTCCAGGATGATGCGGTCGGCGATGCTGGACGTGCTGCGCCAGGACTATGTGCGCACCGCCCGGGCCAAGGGGCTGGGCGTCTGGCGCGTCGCCCTGGCCCATGCCCTGCCCAACGCCTTCCTGCCGATCGTCGCCATGATCGGCATCGACATCGGCCTGTTCATGAGCGGCATCGTCGTCGTCGAATCCGTGTTCGGCTGGCCCGGCATCGGCCAGCTGACCTGGCAGGCGATCCAGCGCATCGACATCCCGATCATCATGGGCGTCACGCTGGTCTCCGCCGTTGCCATCGTGATCGGCAACCTGCTGGCCGACCTGATCGCCCCGTTCATCGACCCACGGATCAAGCTACGGTGACGGACAAAGCCCGCGCCGAACCACAGGAGGTTTCATGCTGAAGTCGTTGCTGCTTGCCGGGGCCGCCGCCCTCACCCTGGCTCTGGCCACACCTGCGATGGCCCAGGACATCAAGCCGGGCGGCACCATGACGGTGACCTACAAGGACGACGTCACCACCCTCGACCCCGCCATCGGCTACGACTGGCAGAACTGGTCGATGATCAAGAGCCTGTTCGACGGGCTGATGGACTACAAGCCGGGCACCACCGACCTGGTGCCGGATCTGGCCGAGAGCTTCACGGTCTCGCCCGACGGCCAGACCTACACCTTCAAGCTGCGCCAGGGCGTCAAGTTCCACAATGGCCGCGAGCTGAAGGCCGCCGATGTCAAATACTCGCTGAACCGCGTGGTGCAGCCGGAGACCCAGAGCCCAGGCGCCGGCTTCTTCGATTCGATCCAGGGCTTCGCCGACGTCTCCACCGGCAAGGCCAAGGAGCTGAGCGGCATCGAGACGCCGGACGACTATACCGTCGTCTTCCACCTGACCCGGCCGGACGCGCCCTTCCTGCACAAGATGGCGCTGAACTTCTCGCACGTCGTGCCGAAGGAAGAAGTGGAGAAGTACGGCGCGGACTTCGGCAAGCACCCGGTCGGCACCGGCGCCTACAAGCTGGCGGAGTGGACGCTGGGCCAGCGCATCGTGTTCGAGCGCAACCCCGACTATTTCCACAAGGGCCTGCCGCATCTCGACAAGATCGTGTTCGAGGTCGGGCAGGAACCGGTGGTGGCGCTGCTGCGGCTGCAGCGCGGCGAGGTCGACATCGCCGGCGACGGCATCCCGCCGGCCAAGTTCCTCGAGGTGATGCAGGACCCGACCTACAAGGGCCTGATCATCCAGGGCAGCCAGCTGCACACCGGCTACGTCACCATGAACGTCAAGGCCAAGCCGTTCGACGATGTGCGGGTGCGCCAGGCGGTGAACATGGCGATCAACAAGGACCGCATCATCCGCATCATCAACGGCCGCGCCAAGCCGGCGAGCCAGCCGCTGCCGCCGTCGATGCCCGGCTACGCCACGGACTACAAGGGCTACGCCTACGATGTCGAGGGCGCCAAGAAGCTGATGGCCGACGCCGGCCAGGGCTCTGGCTTCACCACCGACCTCTATGTCGCCAACACCGACCCGCAGCCGCGCATCGCCCAGGCGATCCAGCAGGACCTCGCCCAGATCGGCATCAAGGCCGAGATCAAGTCGCTGGCCCAGGCCAATGTCATCGCGGCCGGCGGCGACGAGAAGCAGTCGACCATGATCTGGTCCGGCGGCATGGCCTGGATCGCGGACTTCCCGGACCCGTCCAACTTCTACGGCCCGATCCTGGGCTGCGGCGGCGCGGTGCCGGGCGGCTGGAACTGGTCCTGGTACTGCAACGCCGATCTCGACAAGCGCGCGGCCGAGGCGGATTCGATCGCCGACCCGGCCAAGACGGCGGAGCGCGAGGCCAAGTGGCGCGACATCTTCCTGGACGTGATGAAGGACGCGCCCTGGGCGCCGATCTTCAACGAGCAGCGCTACACCATCCGGTCCGCGCGCATGGGCGGTGACGACACGCTGTTCGTCGACCCCGTCCACATCCCGGTCAACTACGACAACGTGTACGCCAAAGATGTCCAGTAAGCCGCACCACCACCACACCATCCACGGCGCGCACCACCATTTCGGCTGGGACCGGTCGTTCCCGCCGGCGGCTACGGTCGCGCCTGGCACCACGCTGGAGTTCGACTGTCTCGACAGCTCGGCCGGCCAGCTGACGCCTTCCAGCACGGTGGCCGACGTGGCCACGCTCGACTTCGGCAGGATCAACCCGACGACCGGGCCGATCTTCGTCGACGGGGCGCAGCCGGGCGACGCGCTGAAGATCACGCTGGACCAGTACGCGCCCTCCGGCTTCGGCTGGACCGCCAACATCCCGGGCTTCGGCCTGCTGGCGGACCAGTTCAAGGACCCGGCGCTGCATGTCTGGAACTATCAGGCCGACACACTGGCGCCGGCCCTGTTCTCGACCCTGGCGAAGGTGCCGCTGAAGCCCTTCGCCGGAACCATCGGCGTGGCGCTGGCGGAACCCGGGCTGCATTCCGTGGTGCCGCCGCGCCGCGTCGGCGGCAATCTCGACATCCGCGACCTGTCGACGGGGGCGACCCTCTACCTCCCGGTCGAGGTGGCGGGCGCCCTGTTCTCGATCGGCGACACCCATGCCGCCCAGGGCGACGGCGAGGTCTGCGGCACCGCCATCGAAAGCCCGATGAAGGTGACGCTGACGCTCGAGCTGGTGAAGGGCGCCAACCTGAAGATGCCGCGCTTCACCACGCCGGGCCCGGTGACCCGGCATCTCGACGCCAAGGGCTATGAGGTGACGACCGGCATCGGCCCCGACCTGATGGTGGGGGCGCGCATCGCCGTCGCCGAGATGGTCGAGCTGCTGTGCCGGACCCGTGGCATGGCGCCGGTCGACGCCTACATGCTGTGTTCGGTCTGCGGCGACCTGCGCATCAGCGAGATCGTCGACCAGCCGAACTGGGTGGTGTCCTTCTACTTCCCGCGCATCGTCTTCGAATGATGATCGAGCTGCCGTTCGAAAAAGAGCTGCCGCGTAGCCTCTCCCGCCAGGCGGGAGAGACTACGCAGAAACCTGGCTTACAATCGTGACTGCGGGAAACACCCCCCTCCTCAGCGTCCGCCACCTCAGCACCCAGGTGGCGACGCCGGCGGGGCCGAGGCTGGTGGTCGAGGATCTGAGCTTCGACCTGAACCCCGGCGAGACGCTGTGCATCGCCGGGGAATCGGGCAGCGGCAAGTCGATGACCTCGCTGTCGATCATGGGCCTGCTGCCGCAGCCGATGGCGCGGGTCGCCGGCGGCCAGGTGCTGCTGGAGGGTCGCGACCTGCTGGCCCTGCCCGAACGGCAGATGCGGCGGGTGCGCGGCGGCGAGATCGCGATGATCTTCCAGGAGCCGATGACCAGCCTGAATCCGGTCATGTCGGTCGGCCGCCAGATCAAGGAGGCCATCCGCGCCCATCGCCGCGTCGATGGCGGCGAGGCGCGGCGGCTGGCGCTGGAGGCGCTGGAGGCGGTGCGCATCGCCGAGCCGGAACGCCGGCTGACGCAGTACCCGCACGAGCTGTCGGGGGGCATGCGCCAGCGGGTGATGATCGCCATGGCCCTGGCCTGCCGGCCCAAGGTGCTGATCGCCGATGAGCCGACCACGGCGCTTGATGTCACCATCCAGGCCCAGATCCTGGAGCTGATGCGCGACCTGCAGCGCCAGTTCGGCACCGCCCTGGTGCTGATCACCCATGACATGGGCGTGGTGGCCGAAGTGGCCGACCGGGTGATCGTGATGCATCAGGGGCGGATGGTCGAAAGCGGGCTGGTGATGCCGCTGTTCGAGGCGCCGCAGCACGACTACACCCGCCGCCTGCTGGACGCCGTGCCCAAGCTGGGCCAGATGGCCGGCCGCGACGCGCCGCTGCGGGCGACCGCCGCGCCGGCCGCGGCATCGGGCGATGCCGCCATCGAGGTCCGCGACCTGACCGTGCGCTTCGACATCGCCGGCGGGCTGCTGCAGCGCACGGTCAAGCGCGTGCATGCGGTGGAGAAGCTGTCCTTCACCGTCGCGCCGGGCGAGACGCTGGCCCTGGTCGGCGAAAGCGGCTGCGGCAAGTCCACCACCGGCAAGGCGCTGATGGGGCTGGTCGGCTGGCAGGGATCGATCCGGATCGACGGGGTCGAGGCCGCCGGGCTGGACGCCACCGCCCTGAAGCCGCTGCGCCGGAACATCCAGATGGTGTTCCAGGATCCCTACGCCTCACTCGACCCGCGCATGACCGTGGGCGAACTGGTGGCCGAACCGCTGGTGATCCATGGCCTGGCCAAGGGCGCCGAGCTGATCGACCGGGTGGAATGGCTGTTCCGCCGGGTCGGGCTGGCGCCGGAGCTACGCCACCGCCACCCGCATGAATTCTCCGGCGGCCAGCGCCAGCGCATCTGCATCGCCCGGGCGCTGAGCCTGTCGCCCAAGGCCATCGTCGCCGACGAATCGGTCTCGGCGCTCGACGTCTCGGTCCAGGCCCAGGTGCTGGACCTGCTGCACGAGCTGCAGGCCGATCTCGGCCTCGCCTATCTCTTCATTTCGCACGACATGGCGGTGGTGGAGCAGATCAGCCACCGGGTCGCGGTGATGTATCTCGGCCAGATCGTCGAGACCGGGACGCGGCGGCAGATCTTCGAGGATCCGCGCCACCCCTACACGCGGACGCTGATGCAGGCGGTGCCGATCGCCGACCCGCGCCGCCGCCGGGACCATTTCCAGCGCCTCTCCGGCGAGGTGCCGAGCCCGGTGCGGCCGGTCGGGTACCAGCCGGTCCATGTCGACCTGGCCGATGTCGGCGGCGGCCATCTGGTGGCGCGGGAGGCGGCCTGACCGCGAGGGTTATACCCTCCAGGACAGGTGCATGTGGTCGACGCGGCGGATGCCGGTGTAGCCCCGGATCGTCGGCGCCACCTCCAGCCGGAGCTGCGGGATGGCGGCGGCCAGCGCGCCCAGGCTTTCCTCCAGCTCGATCCGGGCCAGGGCCTCGCCGATGCAGCGATGCGCGCCGCCGCCGAACACCGGATGCAGGCGCGTCGGCACCGTCCGATGGATGTCGAACACGTCGGGGTCGGCATAGACCCGTTCGTCGCGCATGCCGGACATGGCCGACAAGGCGATTAGCCTCCCGGCCGGGATCACGACGCCGTCGACCTCGATGTCCTCGGCCGACATTCTCCCGGTCGATGCCACGCTGGGCTCGTATCGCAGGCTCTCCGCCACCGCCGCGGGGATCAGCGCAGCATCGCGACAGACCGCGTCCCACTGCTCCTGGTGCTGCAGCAGGAGGGAGACCTGCATGACGATGGCCACCCGGGTCGTATCCGTGCCGCCGATGATCAGCTGGACGATCTGGTACAGCATCTCGAGTGGCGACAGCTCCCCGGCTTCATCGGCCGCGGCCAAAAACCTCGACAGGAAATCGTCGCGAGGCTGCCGACGCCTGTCGTCGAGCATGGTCTTTGCGTATTCCAGCAGTTGCCGCGTCGCCTCTTCGGCCACCGGGATGTCCTCGGGTCGGACGCTGAGGCTGATGAAGCGGGTCGCATCATAGACGTGCCGGGTGAAGGTCGGGATGTCCGCCCGCGGCAACCCCAGGATATCGCTGATCACCAGTGCTGGCAGTCGAGATGCGAAATGCTCCACGAACTCGACACGTCCGGCCGCATGCCATTCCTCGATCAGCCCCTCCGCCGCTTGCCGGATCAAGGGTCGAAGCTCGGCCATGGTGCGGGCTGCGAATGTCCGTGAGAACGGGGCTCGCCGCCGGCGATGCACATCGCCATTGGCTGTCAGCATGCCGTACTCGAAGTTTTCGAACAGCGCTCCATCCACAACGCCCAACATCTTCGGAAACGCGGTCCCGGTGGCCCCGAGGCGGGGATCCTTGCTGAGGCGCTCGATATCGCCCAGGCGCAGCACAAAGCAGCTGCCGGCCTCGTGAGCGACGACGGGATGGTCGGCACGGTAGGACCGGAACGTCGCATGCGGGTCGTCGCTGAACTGCTCCTCCGTGAGGACCGGCAGATCACGGTCCGCGGAGATCAGGGCCGTAGGGGCGTCACCAGGACGGGTTTGCATAAGCACCTCCAAGATCTGGAGGACCATCGCGCAACCGGATTACAGGGGCATGTCCAGGCCCGGCCTTTTCGCTACAGCCGTCACAGGCTGCGCCTCGACCTTGAAGGGGGCAGCACGGCCGAGGCCGCCGGATCGGACTGGAGGGCCGGTATCGGCAGGGCGCTCATCCGCTTCCAGCGCCTGTCCGGCGAGGTGCCGAGCCCGGTGCGGCCGATCGGGTACCAGCCCGTTCCTGTCGACCTGGCCGATGTCGTCGGCGGGCACATGGTGGCCAGAGAGGCGGCATAGGGCTCTCTTCAGGCGGAGAGGCCGTCCGTCGTCGGCCCTTCCCTTCCTTGTCATGCCACGGCTTGACCGTGGCATCCAGGGGCGGTCAGAGCGGCTCGTGGTGGCCCCTGGATTGCCCGGTCAAGCCGGGCAATGACAGAGAGGGAAACGGCATATCCGATGCTGGCCGGTCGCGACGGCGACCGTTCGCGCTTGGTGAATTTACTTCAAATTAATTTCATCATACTATGAATTTCGGACACTTTATTTCTATTACCTTCTTTCCTACCATCGGAGATGGCCGAATTATGCTTCTCGTAGATCATATAGGCGATCTGAATTTTACGCCCGCACATGAAGTCGAAAATCGCCCTTCAGTCGCGGATCTGTTCAAGAAAAGCAGGAGATGTGGAATCTATATTATGGAGTTCCAAAATAATGAGATTTATGTAGGAAAAGCCACGGACGTAGTTCGTCGGTACGGACAGCACCGAAAAATTCACCAGGACATCAAGACGATCAGGTTCCAAAGACTCAAAAAATCCGAACTCGATCAGAGCGAACGCACGCTAATCTATCGCCTGGAGCGCGCCGGCTTTGGCTTGAGGAATGTTACCTTCACCAGCATTCCTCAGCCCGGGTCTGACTTCGAAGCGATCATGCCTAAGGACCAGCAAGATCTCTGGCTTGATCGTAAGCTTAAGGAAAACGGAAGCGTCAATCGCGCTCAAGATGCAGCAATCGACGCACGGTCACTGCGATCGTTCGACAAGCTTCTGAAGATATGTACAATTGATCCACATCTATCATTCCTGCAATATTATATAAATAATCTCATTCCATCTCCAAAGAGCTCGGAAATATCGTTCTGGTCACTCACCGCTCTTGGAAACGGCACAAAGGAACGACCGGGGTCCCTCTACCGTCTCAACTTGTTTTGGCAAGAGGTGATGTGGGTTGCAGGCGACGGCGAGGATGCGGAAATTTGGCTCCGATGCGCAAGATCGCCCCTGGAGGCAGCCCCTGGTGGCCTTTCGCGAGTCGCTCGGCGTATAGACGCAGAGTTTGATGATTTCCACTACAAGCCAGGCGGATCCGATCAGATATCGCTCCATGCCTTTTGGAACGATGATCCGCTGCGAATTCTCCGAGACGAGGACATCGCCAGGAGCATTCGCCTGTTCAATCTTCGACTGATGAACAAGGGGCCGACGAACTTCAGCCGATCGCACTGCTCCGCGCTCGTCACCGCCGCCTATGAAGCTCCGGACCCCGAGACCCGGGAAGCCCAGTTTTGGAGCCGGTTCCGTAAGTCGCCCAGAAATTGAAGAGGCCGGGTCCGCCACAGCGGACCCGGCCTCTGCCCCTACTCCTTCTTCCCCTGCCAGAAGAAGTCGTTCTCCGTCCCCGGGCCCCAGATCAGGCCCTGGACATTCTTGCGGGCCGCCACCACCTCGACCTGCTGGAACATGAAGGCGAAGGGCGAGGTCTGCTCCACCTTGCGCTGCAGTGCCTCGTACAGCGCCTGGCGCTTGGCGGTGTCGGTCTCCAGCACCGCGGCCGCGGTCTCCTTGGTCAGGTCCGGAATGTCCCAGGCGTTGCGCCAGGCCGAGGTCTTCATCGGCGGGTTGTCGCCGTTGTCGACATTCATGGCGAAGGTCTGGGCGTTGGTGTGCGGGTCCTGGTAGTCCGGGCCCCAGCGGCCGATCGCGGTCTCGTGCTTGCGGGCACGGATCCGGCTGGTCTGCTGCTTGTCGTCCGAGGCGATGATCTGCAGCTCCACCCCGGCCTTGGCGAAGGTCGACTGGATCGACTGCGCCATGTCGAGGTTGGGCGACCCGTCGGTCACGTCCATGGTGATCTTGAAGCCGTCGGGATAGCCGCCCTGGGCCAGCAGCGCCTTGGCCTTGGCGACGTCGAGCGAGAACGGCTGGTCGTCCAGCGCGCCGAGGAAGCCCCTGGGCAGGAAATGCTCCTGCAGCACGCCCCTGCCCTTCATGAAGCTGTTGGCCATGCCCTGGTAGTCGATCAGGTACTTCAGGGCCTGCCGGACCTCGACCTTCTTCAAGGGCTCGGTCAGGGTGTTCATCGCGAGGTACCAGATGGCGCCGCGCGGCACCTCCTGCAGCGTGATGTCGGGGCTCGACTTCAGCGATTCGATCTGCTCGCCGGTCAGGCCGCGGGCGATGTCGATGTCGCCCTTCTGCAGCAGCAGAAGCTGCGAGGTCGGGTCGAGCACATGGCGGTAGAAGATCCGGCGGAAGCCGGGCTTGCCCTGCCAGTAGTCGTCGAACCGCTCGAGCACCAGGCTCTCATTCGGCTTCCAGGTCACCAGCTTGTAGGCGCCGGTGCCGGCCGAATGGGTGTTCAGCCAGCCATGGCCGAAATCGCCGTCCTTGGCGTTGGCCTCGACCAGCTTGGAATCGACCACCGCGCCGACCGTGGCGCTGAGGCAGTTGAGCACGAAGCTGGGCGCGTAGGCCTTGTCGGTCTTGAACACCAGCGTCCGCGCATCCGGCGCGGTGACCATGCCGTCGACATTGTCGGCGGTCAGGCCGAACTGGCCGATGATGAAGGCCGGCCCCAAATTCAGCTTGATGGCGCGGCGCAGCGAAAAGGCCGCGTCCTCCGCCGTCAGCAGGTTGCCGGACTGGAACTTCACCCCGTCGCGGATCTTGAAGCTGTAGGTCGTGCCGTCATCCGAGACCGTCCAGCTTTCGGCGATGCCGGGGGTGAAATGGGCCGGGTCCTTGGCGTTGTAGTAGATGAGGCGGTCATAGACCTGGGCGACGTACTCGCTGGTCGAGAACTCGAACACCTCGGCCGGATCGAGCGTGATGATATCGTCGATGCGGTAGGCCTGGACCAGCGTGTCCTTGGGCGTCTCGGCCACCGCCGGCAGCGCCGCGGCACAGCCGATCACGATCGCGGCCACCAGGCCGCGAATGGTTGTTTTCATTGTGTGCACCCCCTGTTTGTCGGGCGGTCCGATGGTAGGTCGGCGGCGCGACGACGACTAGGCGGATTCGCTCACAGTTTGACGGATGCGCCTATTTTGCCGGCGGCTTGAGGATCGCGCCGATCTCGACCGTCTGCGGCGGCTGGTCCGGCAACGCGATGCGCGCGGAGCGGCCCGGCAGCGTGGCGCCATCCGGCAGGGGCCGCGCCTTGACGTCGAAATTGACCGTGACCGCCGTACCGTCGGCGAAGGTCGAGCGCTGCAGCAGCCGGTCGGGCGACAGCACCGCGAAACCGGTCATCGCTTGCGTGAACAGCCGCTGGTGCAGCGGCCGGAACACCCGGTCATAGGCGGCGATCAGGGGCAGGTCGCGGTCCAGCACCGCGGCGTTCAGGTGGTACAGCGGCGGCACCGCGTACAGCAGCTGCAGCAGTGCCGTGGCGTCGCGTTCGGTCGAGAACTTCAGCGAGCCGTATTCCCAGTGATGGGTGGTCACCACGCTGTCGTGCAGCGCGATCTCGTAGAGCGGCAGGCGGAAGCGCGGATCGGTGACGACGCGGGCGATCGCCGGCTTCAGCGGCACCGGGGTGAAGTACAGCGACGGCGTCTCGGGCGGCCAGTAGTTGCCGCGGTAGAAGGGCGACCGCTTGTCCTTGATGTCAGGGTCCATCCAGGCGAAGGGCACGGTGGTCATGCCATGGGCGAAGGCGATCTGCGCCGCGAACAGCGACGACCCGCCCTCGCTGCCGACCACGAGGCCGAGCGACGCGGCAGTGGCCAGCCGCCGGCGGCGGACCTCGGCATCCTGCGCCGCGCTGGTCTCGCGGCCGGGCGTGGTGTCGTCGAACGCCAACCCGGTGGCGTCGACGTCGAGGAACAGGCTGTCCAGCCCGGCCGCCTTGGCCACCGCCGCCATCCGCCGCCGGGCATAGGGCTCCGCCGCCGTTGCGCTGACATAGACGCCGCGGCCAGCGAAGCCGGTGGCCAGTTTGCCGTCGAGCCCGCGATAGCCGGCGGCGGCGAGGTCGGCGCCCATCTGTGCCGTCGGCCAGGTCTCGACCAGATCCGGTGGGTGGGCGCTGCCATAGCTGTCATAGGCCCCGACCAGGTAGCCCGCGGCCTTGGCGGCGGCGACCGCCTCGGGGTGCCACAGCGCATCGCGCCAATCCTCGGTGCCCAGCCAGGCCCGGGTCAGCCCCGCCTTCTGCAGCGCCGTGACGGTGTCGAGCGACAGCCCGCCGCCCCAGCGCTGCGGCGGCGCCAGCATCGGGCCGAAGGCGTCGACCAGGGCCGCGCGCATCGGTCCGGCGGCCCAGGCCGCCTCCGCGGCCGGATCGTGCCCGCCCGGCAACGGATCGACCGCCGCCATCGGCACGGCCCGGCGCAGCCCGTCATTCACCGCCCGGACCAGCGCCGCCCGCCGATAGGGCGCGACGAAGCCGGCGCTGCCGGCGGCATCCCTGAACGCGCCTTCGAACTCGACCCGGGTGTCGGCGTCGAAGCCCTGCCACAGCCGGCCGGTGAGATGGGCGGGGTCGGCCTTCTTCTGCTGGAACAGCCGGATGAAGGCGCGCCATTGCAGCACGTCCTCCGGCTTCAGCGGCCCCTTGCCCCAGAGGTAGATGTGCGGCGCACCGCCCAGCCTGGCGGTGTCCGGCAGTGCCGCGATCTTGTCGGCCAGCGGAACGAAGGCGCCGGTCGCCTGCAGCCAGGCGCGATAGGCCCGCGCGCCGGCCAGCGGGTCGGCGGGGCCGGGCACGATGCGCACCACATAGGGCGCGCCGGGCGCCAACCGGGTGAAGTCGTGGGTCAGTTGCGGCCGCGGCCGGCCCGCTGCCGCGACGATGCCGAAGCCGGTGTTGAACGGGGTCTCGACGATCCAGCTGATCGAGCGGTCGCCGCGCAGCTCGGTCCAGACCGGCATCGACAGCGCCTCGGCCAGGCTGCCGGGCTCGTAGCGCCGCACCAGCCAGTCCAGCCAGGCCGGGTCGTCGGCCAGGACGTAGCTGCCTTCGCCGAAGGGCATGGCATAGGCGGTGATGCCGGCGGGGTCGGCAGTTTGCGGCCAGGCCAGGGTCGCCGGCCGGTCGGAGCGGATCGACAGGCGCAGCGCGTCGCCTTCGACCCCGGCCTCGACAGCGAAGCCGTCGTCACCGGCGACCAGGTGCCAGCCATGGTCGGTCCGGCCGGTCACCCGCGCCGGGGCGAAGGCCGGTGCGGCCAGCGTCAACTCCGCGCCATCGGCGGTGCGCAGCGACACCGCGAGGGTCGCCGGGTCGATCGCGAAGGTGCCGGCCGGGACCGCAAGCGTGACCGGGCCGTCATCGGCGGCCCGGGCGAAGCTGGTGGACGCGGCGATGCATAGCGGGAGCAGCGCCAGCACGACCGCCACCGGCTTCAGGAACTTCATTTCATCTCTCAAAAAATGACTATAACAATTTCATATTAAATAGCTATATGGCTGTCAGGAAGCCGCCTGTGTCGCGGCTATTCGTTCTCCAGCGCCGTCCGCGCCGCGTTCAGCTTGTCGCCGAGCTTCGGGTCGACCTTGGGGTAGTGCAGGTCCAGCCCCTGCATGGCCTCGACCACGGCGCTGGCCACCGCCAGCCGGGTGAACCATTTGCTGTCGGCCGGGATGACGTGCCAGGGCCCTTGCGGCGTCGCCGTGGCCCGGATCATCTCCTCATAGGCCTTCATATAGGCGTCCCAGTGCTGGCGCTCGGCCACATCGCTGGGCTGGAACTTCCAGTGCTTCTCCGGCTCGTCGAGCCGGGCCAGGAAGCGCTTCTTCTGCTCTTCCTTCGATACGTTGAGGAAGAACTTCAGCACCAGGGTGCCGTTGCGGGCGAGGTAGCGCTCGAAGGCGTTGATGTCCTCGTAGCGCTCCTTCCAGATCTTCTTGGTCACCAGCTTGGGCGGCAGCCGCTGGTTGGCCAGGATCTCCGGATGCACCCGGACCACCAGCACCTCCTCGTAGTAGGACCGGTTGAAGATGCCGATCCGCCCGCGCTCCGGCAGATTCGCGGTGGTGCGCCACATGAAGTCGTGGTCGAGCTCCTGTGCCGAAGGCTGCTTGAAGGCGGTGACCTGGCAGCCCTGCGGGTTCACCCCGGACATCACATGCTTGATGGTGCTGTCCTTGCCGGCTGCGTCCATCGCCTGGAAGATCAGCAGCACCGACCAGTGGTCCTGGGCGTAGAGCATGTCCTGCATCTCGGCCAGCTTGGCCACGCTCTGGACCAGCGCCTCCTGCGCCGCATCCTTGTCGTCCAGGCCGTTGGTGTCGGCGGGATCCCAGTCCTTGAGGCGGAAGCCGTCACCGTCGTCGATCCGGTAGCGCTTCGCCAGCTTGTCCAGCTTGACCATCGTCCCCTCCCGCTGCGTTGCGCCCAGCCTGTCGCATCCGGGCGCGTGCGGTCCACAACGATCGATGGCGGCGTTTGTTCGCCGCCCGATGGCGCGCTGACCGGCGATCGGGGATCATGGAAGACGCACGCGAGATCCGAGGGAGCCGATGCCGCAGACCGTCCATTTCATCACCCATCCCGATGTGGCGATCGACCCGGCGGTGCCGGTGCCGGACTGGCCGCTGTCGGAGCGCGGCCGGACCCGGATGCGAGGGGTGCTGCAACAGCCCTGGGTGGCCGATCTCCGCGCCGTGTTCTGCAGCACCGAGCGCAAGGCGATCGACGGTGCGGCGATCCTGGCCGACGCGCTGGGCCTGCCCGTCACTGAGATCGCAGAGCTGGGCGAAAACGACCGTTCGTCAACCGGTTATCTGCCGAAGCTCGAGTTCGAAGCGATGGCCGATACCTTCTTCGCCCGGCCGCAGGAGAGCGTGCGCGGCTGGGAGCGGGCGGTCGACGCCCAGGCCCGCATCGTCGCCGCGGTCGATGAGGTGCTGCGCCGGGCACCGGCCGAAGGCGACATCGCCATCGTCTCGCATGGCGCCGTCGGCGCCCTGTATCTATGCCATCTCCTGGATCGGCCGATCGGCCGCGATGCCGACCAGCCGCCGGGCAATGGCGGCAACCGCTACGCCTTCGAGATCACCGGCCGCCGGCTGCTGCACGGCTGGCGGAGCATCGATTCACAATGACGGCAAAACAGCCCATTGCGACCGGTTCTTGAGAAGTATTCCGCGATCTTCTTCCCGGCGTCGACGGAATCGTTTCCGGGCTTCGTGGAATCTGCGTGCCAATCAGGCATTCCTTCCCGGAGACCAAGGGGCTCCCGATGCTTCTCAAATCCCATCGTCCTCTGCTGCTTGCGGCCGCTCTGATCCTGGCCGTGCCGGCAACCTTCGCCACGGCCCAGGCCGCCCCGCAGCGCCACGACAACCACCGGCACGCGGAGTCGCTGCACCACCGGCAACAGGCCTCCTGCGGCCATATCCATTCCTCCCATGCCCGCCACAGCTGCGAAGCCCGCGTGTCACGCGAGTGGCAGCACAACCGGCACCACTGAGCGTCGCCCGGGTGAAGATAACTAATGGATAATCTTTCTGTATCTGTCGGTTATACGATGTAGTTCACGCTGCCTAGATATTCCTTGAACCCTCCCGTCATTGCGAGCGCAGCGAAGCAATCCATCCCGCCGTTCTACCCGGCGACATGGATTGTCGCGCCCCTTCGGGGCTCGCAATGACGGTGAAGGGCTGTCTGCTCCCCCATTCCCATTGCAACCCGCCCCCGTCCGGTGCGATGACGCGGGCATGATCGCCGCCCCCACCGATGCCGAGATCCTGGCCCGCCTGCTGTACCGCGACGGGATGATGCTGGTGATCGACAAGCCGGCGGGGCTGCCCGTGCATGCCGGGCCGAAGGGTGGGCCGGTGCTGGACCACCATCTCGACGCCCTGCGCTTCGGCCTGCCGCAGCCGCCCGCCCTCGCCCACCGCCTGGACAAGGACACCAGCGGCTGCCTGGTGCTCGGACGCCACCGCAAGGCCACGGCAAAGCTGGGCGACCTGTTCGCTTCCGGCAAGGTGGTGAAGACCTACTGGGCCGTGGTCGAAGGCAGTCCGGCCGAGGATGAGGGCCGCATCGACCTGCCGCTGGCCCGCAAATCGCCAGACCGCGGTTGGTGGATGAAGGTCGATCCGCAAGGCCAGCCGGCACAGAGCGAGTTCCGCGTGCTCGGCCGCGCCGAGGGCCTGAGCTGGCTGAAGCTGCGGCCCCTGACCGGACGCACGCACCAGTTGCGGCTGCATTGCGCCGCCTCCGGCTTCCCGATCCTGGGCGACGCGATCTACGGCACCGCCGGGCGCGGGCCGGAGGCGCCGCCGCTGCACCTGCACGCCCGTGCCGTGTCGGTGCCGCTGTACCCGAAGAAGCCGCCGGTCGCCGCCGAGGCACCGCCGCCGCCGCATCTGGCCGGCACCCTGCGCCGCTTCGCCACCGATACCGCGGCCTGACACGCCAGCCATCCGGCTGCGGTTGCGGCCGCCATCTCCGCCCCCCGATTCCGAGTCGCCCTGCGCTGCCTCTCGCTTGCCGCCGCGATCGGGACGGATGTCGGGCGCGGCCTGGCGGCCATGCCGGGATCCCAGCGCCCGGAGACCCGGCGAAAGCTTTGCAATTCGGCCGCGATCGGAACGATCCCCCACACAACACATGGCGGTTCGGCACCATGGGAACCACAACCTGTTGCATATCCGGATCGAACCGGGTTCAATGGTGATGAAACCCCTGTGTTGACGGCCGGATCGCGCCCGGCTACGCCCCTGACCGTGACAACAGCAGCTCGCCCCCGCCCCGCCATCCGTTTCCGTGGTCGCTCCTTCATGGCGCTCGTGCTCGCGCCCGAGCCGCCGATCACGGACTGGCTCATCGAACTCGACACGCAGATCCAGCGGTCGCCTGCGTTCTTCCAAGGCCGGCCCGTGGTGGTCGACCTGTCGGCCCTGCCGATGCGCAAGCAGGACCTCACCGCGTTGATCGAGGACCTGCAGCGCCGCGACATCCGGCTGATCGGGATCGAAGGCGCCGACCCGGCCTGGCTCGGCTCCGAGGCCTGGGGCCTGCCGCCGATGATGACCGGCAGCCGGCCGGCCGGGCTGATCGAAATTCCGGACGGCGCGCCGGCTGCCGCGGCGCCCGCCGAACCTCCGCCGGCGGCGTCGCTGCTGCTCGACCGGCCGGTGCGATCCGGCCAGTCGGTGATCTTTCCGGAGGGCGACGTGACCGTGGTCGGGTCGGTGGCATCGGGGGCGGAGATCATCGCCGGCGGGTCGATCCACATCTACGGCACGCTGCGCGGCCGGGCCATCGCGGGGTCGAACGGCAACGGGCAGGCCCGGATCTTCTGCCGGAAGCTCGAGGCCGAACTGCTGGCGATCGACGGGCTCTACAAGACCGCCGACGACATGGAGCCGAAGCTGCGCGGCAAGACCGTGCAGGCCTGGCTCGACGGCGATGTGATGATCATGGCAGCCCTGGACTGAGGCATTAGAGGAGAGCAGCGAATATGGCCAAAGTCTTGGTCGTGACATCCGGCAAGGGCGGCGTCGGCAAGACGACCTCCACCGCCGCGCTGGGCGCCGCATTGGCGCAGAGCGGGCAGAATGTGGTGGTGGTCGATTTCGACGTGGGATTGCGCAACCTCGACCTGGTGATGGGCTCCGAGCGCCGGGTGGTGTTCGACCTGATCAACGTGGTGCAGGGCGACGCGAAGCTGGCGCAGGCGCTGATCCGCGACAAGCGGATCGACACCCTGTCGCTGCTGGCCGCGTCGCAGACCCGCGACAAGGACGCGCTGACCATGGAAGGCGTGTCGCGCGTCATCAACGAACTGAAGGAAAAGTTCGACTGGGTGATCTGCGACAGCCCGGCCGGCATCGAGAAGGGCGCGGTCCTGGCGATGCGCCATGCCGACACTGCCGTGGTCGTGACCAACCCGGAGGTCTCCTCGGTCCGCGACTCCGACCGCATCATCGGCCTGCTCGATTCGAAGACCGAGCGCGCCGAGAAGGGTGAGCGCGTCGAGAAGCACCTGCTGCTGACCCGCTACGACCCGGTCCGGGCCGAACGCGGCGAGATGCTGAAGGTCGACGACGTCATCGAGATCCTGTCGATCCCGCTGCTCGGCATCATCCCCGAGAGCGAGGAGGTGCTGCGGGCCTCGAACATGGGCGCGCCGGTCACGCTGAACGCCCCGATGAGCGCCCCGGCCCGGGCCTATTTCGACGCCGCCAAGCGCCTGCGCGGCGAGACCCTGGAGATGACCGTCCCGAGCGACAAGAAGGGCATCTTCGCCAAGCTGTTCGGTCGGAGGGTGGCATGAGCCTGTTCAGCTTCTTCAGCAAGCGCAGTTCCGCCCCGGTGGCTCGCGAGCGGCTGCAGATCCTGCTGGCGCATGAGCGGTCCTCGATCGGCGGCCGGTCCGACCTGGTGGCGATCCTGCAGGAGGAGATCCTGGCGGTGATCGCCAAGCACATCGCGATCGACCGCGAGAAGGTGCAGGTCAAGCTCGACCGCGGCAATTCGGTCTCGACCCTCGAGGTCGACATCGAGATCCCGACCCCGGCCGGCCCGGCCCGGGTCGCACTGCGCGGCTGAACGCCCGGCCGGTCTCACACAGAAGGGGCGATGCGGAAGCCCCTCGTGAGAACCGGTCCGGCGGTCCGGGGACAGCCGTTGCAATCGGCACCCCGCTCCTAGACCATCCTCAGCCCTTCACCGCCTCGATGGTGACGCTGAGCGGCAGGTTCGGCCGGTCCGCCGGCATCCGCCACATCCCGTCCGCCCCCTGCACCAGGCAAGGCCACATCTGCCAGGCGGCGGCATCATGCTCGCGCAAGGCCGTCAGCCGCATCCCGGCCGCCAGCAACGCGCCGATGACGGCGCCGAGCGGATGGTCCCATTCGACCGTGCGGGTGTGGGTGAAGGCGGCACCGCGGTCGGCGTAGCTGCCCTGGCCTTCGAACACCAGCGGCGTGTCGCGGAAGTAGGCGTAGGTCGGCAAGATCGGGGCCTCAGGCCCCGCCTGGTCCAGGGCCCGCGCCGCCGGGTGCCCGTCGAGGAAGTAGAGTCGCCCGCCCGGCTTCAGCAACGCCGCCACCACCTCGGCCCAGCGGACGATGTCCGGTAGCCAGAGGATGGTGCCCCAGCTGGTGAAGACGAGGTCGTACAGCCCCTCGCCCAGCAGCCGCGGCGCATCGGTGACGTTGCCTTCGACGAACTCGGCGCTGCTGCCGGTCTCGGCCGCCAGGGTTCGCGCCGCAGCGACGGCGTTGGCCGAGAAGTCGAGCCCGGTGACCCTAGCGCCACGGCGGGCCAGGTACATCGTGTCCATGCCGAAATGGCACTGCAGATGGGCCACCCGGAGGCCGGCGATGTCGCCGATCTCCGCCGCCTCGATCGGGGTCAGGTCGGTCTCGCCGCGCCGGAAGCCGTCGACATTGTAGAAGGCGGAGCGGACATGGACGGCCACCCGCTCGTCCCAATGCGCCCGGTTGATCGCCACGCCGTCTTCCATCGCATCCCCCATCGCAGCCGTCTTGTTCGAGCGGCGTTTTCTACCAGATGGTGCAGGCGGCAGATACAGACGGCACCGGGATCTCAGGCCGGGCTGCGGCGGGCGGGCATCGCCGACATGCCGTCGATCGCCGTCAGGATCCCGGCATAGAGCAGCCGCGCCACCCGGGCGGAGGTCAGGATCACGTCGATCTCCTCGGGGTCGTCCAGCGGCGGCAGGGCGTTCGCCAGGGTCCGGACATAGCCTTCCTTGGTGTCGGCCCGGTTGCGCAGCAGGCGCACCGCCTTGCGGATGCCGGGAATCCGCGCCGACCGGACCAGCCCGTCGGCCACCGGGCCGGCGCAGACCGAGGCGAGGTATTCGAGCACATAGGCGTTGCCGAGATAGCCGGACGGATGGTCGCCATGGCCGAGGAAGTTGATCCAGGCGATGTAGGCCCGGGTGGCCGGCGCCGGGACCGAGGTGATCACATCCGCCCGGCTGAAGCCCAGCGCCTCGAGATCGTCCAGCGCCAGGAAGTCCAGCCCCGTCACCTCGCCCGCCTTTTCCTGCAGCAGCAGCGCGAGCGGCAGGTGGCGGCCGATTTCCAGCATCCGCTCCGCCGCCAGCGTCAGGGTCGACTGGGTGGCGTGCAGGTAGTGATAGGCCTCGCGCAGATAGTTCGCATAAGTCGCGATCCCGGCCGAACCATCCATCAGGCTGGACGCGCTGCGGGTCCGCCGGACCGCGGCGACCAGGGTCATGGCCTCGACATGCAAAGTCTCGAGAAACGCCGCGCCCATTCGCGTCTCCACCATTTACGGTATATATGAAAATCTTACATGCTATTTTTCAGAGAAGGCAATCGCGATTCGAACAGGCGTGGGTTGCCGCCGACCCGAGGCCTGCTCGGGCGGCGTGCAACCTTCCGTCGCTCCGCAACCGATCTCCACCACGGAATGCGGTCCTCCGCAACCCGCGCTCGGCCGCCCTGATGCCGCTGCGCTTGCCCCCGGGCCCCCGCGACGATACCAATGCCGCCCATCAGCGCCCTGCGCTTTACCTATCTTCCGGAGTCACGTCCATGGAGCTGCACGATCTGTACCGCGGGCTTGGGCTCGATCCCGACGCCCTGACCGGCGGCACCCTGCTGGTCCGGTCGCCGGTCGACGGCACCGAGATCGCCCGCCTGCCCGAGCACAGCGCCGCCGATGTCGCAGCCGCGATCGAGCGGTCGGCCAACGCATTCCTCAACTGGCGCACCGTGCCGGCGCCGCGCCGCGGCGAGCTGATCCGCCTGCTGGGCGAGGAGCTGCGCACCCACAAGGCCGAGCTGGGCCGGCTGGTCTCGATCGAGGCCGGCAAGATCCTCCAGGAGGGCCTCGGCGAGGTCCAGGAGATGATCGACATCTGCGACTTCGCGGTCGGCCTGTCGCGCCAGTTGTACGGCCTGACCATCGCCTCGGAGCGCCCCGGCCACCGCATGGCCGAGACCTGGCATCCGCTGGGCCCGGTCGGCGTGATCTCGGCCTTCAACTTCCCGGTCGCGGTGTGGTCGTGGAACGCGGCACTGGCCTTGGTGTGCGGCGACCCGGTGATCTGGAAGCCGTCGGAGAAGACCCCGGTCACGGCGCTGGCCACCATGGCGATCTTCCGCAAGGCGGCCGAGCGCTTCGGCGGCGTGCCGGACGGCCTGGCCGAGATCCTGATCGGCGGCCGCGAGGTCGGCGAGGCCCTGGTCGACAGCCCGAAGGTGGCGCTGGTCTCGGCCACCGGGTCGACCCGGATGGGCCGCGAGGTCGGTCCGCGGGTGGCCAAGCGCATGGGCCGGTCGCTGCTCGAGCTGGGCGGCAACAACGCCATGATCGTCTGCCCGTCGGCCGATCTCGACATGGCGGTGCGCGCCATCCTGTTCGGCGCCGTCGGCACCGCCGGCCAGCGCTGCACCAGCCTGCGCCGCCTGTTCGTGCATGACAGCGTCTACGACAAGCTGCTGCCCGCGCTGAAGCAGGCCTACGGCGCCGTTCGCATTGGCAGCCCGCTGGAGACCGGCACGCTGGTCGGGCCGCTGATCGATCAGGCCTCGTTCGACGGCATGCAGAAGGCCCTCGCCGCGGCGCGCGACCAGGGCGGCACCATCACCGGCGGCGAGCAGGTCACGGCGGGTGTGCCGGCCAACGGCTTCTACGTCCGCCCGGCGATCGCCGAGATGCCGAAGCAGAGCGAGATCGTCGCGCACGAGACCTTCGCGCCCATCCTCTACGTCCTGAAGTACCGGGATTTCGGCCAGGCGCTGATGCTGCACAACGAGGTGCCGCAGGGTCTGTCCTCCTGCATCTTCACCACCGACATCCGCGAGGCCGAGACCTTCCTGTCGGCCGCGGGCAGCGATTGCGGCATCGCCAATGTCAACATCGGCACCTCGGGCGCCGAGATCGGCGGCGCCTTCGGCGGCGAGAAGGAGACCGGCGGCGGCCGCGAGAGCGGGTCGGACGCCTGGAAGGCCTATATGCGCCGGCAGACCGCGACGGTGAACTACAGCCGCGAGCTGCCGCTGGCCCAGGGCATCGTGTTCGACCTCGGTTGATCGGACAAAAGCAGGCGGCCGGCGGGTTCCTTGA
This sequence comes from Inquilinus ginsengisoli, assembly GCF_031453975.1. NCBI lineage: Bacteria > Pseudomonadati > Pseudomonadota > Alphaproteobacteria > Rhodospirillales > Rhodospirillaceae > Inquilinus > Inquilinus ginsengisoli. The sequence continues at coordinate 32,254 of NZ_JAVDPW010000006.1, read as the reverse complement.
CGGGCCTCCGGCCGCCTGCGCTAATTGGGACCAGACGCCCGGCGGAACCTGCTGGGGGCTACAAATATGGGGGGTTACATCGTGCACATCAGTCGTTTTGCGCTCGCAGCGGGGGTTGCGCTGACGCTTCTGTCCTCGGTGACCTTTGCTGCGGACAAGGTGACCGTGGCCGTGACCCAGATCGTCGAGCACCCGGCCCTGGATGCCGCCCGCGACGGCATCAAGAAGGCGCTGGAGGAGGCCGGCTACAAGGATGGCGACAATCTCGTCTTCCAGTCCGAATCGGCCCAGGGCAACCCGGCCACCGCCGCCCAGATCGCCCAGAAATACGTCGGTGAGAACCCGACCGTGATCGTGCCGATCGCCACCCCCTCGGCCCAGGCCGTGGTCGCCGCGACCCAGGACATCCCGGTGGTGTTCACCGCCGTGACCGACCCGCTGGGCGCCCAGCTGATCAAGAATCTCGAGCATCCCGGCGGCAACGTCACCGGTATCTCCGACCTGTCGCCGCTGGCCGATCACCTGAACCTGATCAAGGAGATCGTGCCGACCGTCAAGAAGATCGGCGTGCCCTTCAATCCGGGCGAGGCCAACGGCGCGGCCCTGCTGGCGGCGCTGCAGGAAATGGCGCCGGAGTGGAAGGTCGAGATCGTCGAGGCCCCGGCCTCGAAGTCGGCCGACGTCCAGGCCGCGGCGCAGAGCCTGGTCGGCAAGGTCGACGTGATCTACGTGCCCACCGACAACACCATCGTCTCGGCGCTCGAGGCGGTGATCCAGGTCGGCATCGACAACAAGATCCCGGTCTTCTCCGGCGACACCGACAGCGTCGTGCGCGGCGCCATCGCCTCGGTCGGCTTCGACTATTTCGAGATCGGCCGCCAGACCGGCGCGGTCATCGTCCGGGTGCTGAAGGGCGAGAAGCCGGGCGACATCGCGGTCAAGAACGCCACCGGCACCGACCTGTTCGTCAACACCAAGTCGGCGTCGGCGATGGGCGTCACGGTTCCGGCGGCGGTGCTGAGCCGCGCCAAGAAGGTGATCAACTAAGCGTCCCGAGCCCCTCTCCCGCCGCGAGGTCTTCTCGCGATCCTCTCCGTGCCCTCGGTTGTCATTCCCGCGAAAGCGGGAATCTCTTGCCGATCGTTCGGTGACAAGATCCCCGCTTTCGCGGGGATGACGAGGAGAGCCCTCATTTCGGGAGAGGGATATCTATTGGGGCCCTTTCGTTTCCGCGGCCCTGCCCGGCCGTTCCGCAGGATGTATTGATGAGTCTGTTCGCCTTCCTCGGCGCGATCGAGATCGGGCTGATCTATGCCCTCGTCGCCCTCGGCGTGTTCCTGTCCTTCCGGGTCCTGAACTTCCCCGACCTCACCGTCGACGGCAGCTTCCCGCTCGGTGCCGCCACCTCCGCCACCCTGATCGTCGCCGGGGTCGACCCGGTGCTCGCCACCCTGGTCGGGGTCGCCGCCGGCGCGCTGGCCGGGCTGGTCACCGCCTGGCTCAATGTCCGCTTCGGCATTCTGCACCTGCTCGCCAGCATCCTGACGATGATCTCGCTGTTCTCGATCAACCTGCGGATCATGGGCAAGCCGAACGTGGCGCTGATCAACCAGGACACGGTGATCAACCTGTTCAGCTGGCTGACGCCCACCCTGGAAAGCCTCGGCCTGCCCGGCAGGGCGTCGCTGAAGGTGGTGGTGCTGGCCGTCATCGTGCTGATCGTCACCCTCCTCCTCGGCCGCTTCCTGACCTCGGAGTTCGGGCTGGCCATGCGGGCCACCGGGGCCAATTCGCGGATGGCGCGGGCGCAGGGCATCTCGACCAAGCTGCACATCTACGTCGGCATGGCGCTGTCGAACGCGCTGGTGGCCCTGGCCGGGGCCCTGTTCGCCCAGACCGCCGGCTTCGCCGACGTCACCGTCGGCACCGGCACCATCGTGGTCGGCCTGGCCGCCGTGATCCTCGGTGAGACCATGATCCGCACCCGCAGGATCGTGGTGATGCTGGCCGCCTGTGTGCTGGGCGCCGTGATCTACCGCATCGTGATCGCCCTGGCGTTGAACACCAGCTGGCTCGGGCTGCAATCCTCCGACCTCAACCTGGTGACGGCGCTGCTGGTCGGCATCGCCCTGATGCTGCCCGGCATGCGCAACCCGTTGAAGTCCCTGTTCCGGCGGAGCGCCTGAGATGATCGCGGTTCAGGACGTCCACGTCACCTACGGCCGGGGCACGCCGCTGGAGAACCGGGCCCTGCGCGGCCTCGACTTGACCATCCCGGTCGGCGAGTTTGTCACCGTCATCGGCTCGAACGGCGCCGGCAAGTCGACCCTGCTGAATGTGCTGAGCGGCGACGCCAGCCCCGAGCGCGGCCGGGTCGAGATCGACGGCATCGACGTCACCCGCTGGCCGTGCCCGAAGCGCGCCGGCCTGGTCGCCCGAGTGTTCCAGGACCCGATGGCCGGCACCTGTGAGGCGCTGTCGATCGAGGAGAACATGGCGCTGGCCTATGCCCGCGGCCGGTCCCGCGGCCTCGCCCCCTCGATCGACGGCCCGCGGCGCGGCGTGTTCCGCGAGAAGCTGGCGGTGCTGGGCCTGGGGCTGGAGAACCGGCTGGGCGATTCCATGGGCCTCTTGTCCGGCGGCCAGCGCCAGGCGGTCAGCCTGCTGATGGCAACGCTAACCGGCATGAAGATCCTGCTGCTGGATGAGCACACCGCGGCGCTGGACCCACGCACCGCCGATTTCGTGCTGCAGCTGACCCGCAAGATCGTCGAGGATCAGAAGCTGACGGCGCTGATGGTGACCCATTCGATGCGCCACGCGCTGGACTACGGCACCCGCACGGTGATGCTGCATGAAGGCCAGGTGGCGTTCGACGTCGCCGGCGACCAGCGCCGCGGCCTGGAGGTGCCCGACCTCCTGAAGCTGTTCAGCAAGGTCCGTGGCGGGCAGCTGGACGACGACAGCCTGCTGCTGGGGTGACACGGTCTGCCGGTGCGTAGGTTGGGTTCGGCCGCCGGCGAACCCAACCTGCTCGGAAGACGCCCTAAAGCCCCGTCAATCGAAGCGCGCGCAGATCGTGTTCGACGATGGCGGGGATCGCCCGCTCCAGCTCGTCCAGATCCTCCACGCCGCGCAGCATCCGGCCCGCCAGCCGGTCGAAGCGGCCGGCCGCGATCGCGGTGATCAACGTCGCGGCGCGGGTCGGCGGGATGTCGACGCCGCGGTCGAACAGGTCCGCGATGTTCGGCAGGTGGGCCTTGCCGCTCGCACTCTCGAGCTGGAATTCGGTCATGGCGGTGCGGACGAGGCCGGGATCGACGGCGAAGGCGAGCGGGCCGGCCGCCTTCAGCGTGTCGTTCAGGCATTCCGTGAACCGCATGATCGCGGCCTTGCTCGACGCGTAGCCCGAGCCGTTCGGGAACGACACGCCGGTGCCGCCGCCGACCAGGTTGACGATCCGGCCCCGGCCGCGGCGGATCATGCCCGGCGCGACGGCACGGGCGGTGTGGAAGGTGCCGCGAAGATTGGTCTCGACGTCGCCCCACCATTCGCCCGGATCCACCTCCCAGACCGGGCCGATGGCGCGGAACGAGCCGTGGTTGTTGACCAGCAGGTCGACCGGGCCGAGGTCGGTCCCGATCGCCGAAAACACCGTCTCGACCGCGGCGAGGTCGACCAGATCGACCGGGTAGGCGCGGGCCACGCCGCCCGCCCCCGCGACCAGCCCAGCGGTCTCCTCGATCTCCGCTTCCGTGCGGGCGAGGACGGCGAGCGTCGCCCCGGCCCGGGCCAGGTGGAGGGCCGTCTCGCGCCCGATCCCCCGTCCCGCTCCCGTAACCACCGCGACCTGATCCTGAAGGCTCATCTGCGTTCCCCGAGAACGGCCCGTGATGCGCGCAAGTCGACCCCGGATCGCGGCGACCGTCAACCCGCCTGCGACCGCACGACCGGACGATGATCCCAACGAACCAAGTGAAGTGAAGCGGAGCGGCAGATCATGGGATTTTATGTCTGGCCATGCTGCAGCGCAGCAGGCTACCCTGAAACCGCAGTAATTGCCCTTGAGGTGAGATCCGGAAGCGAGGAAAGGGGACTGTCGGAATGACATCCATCGCGGTTGAACAAGACGGAATTAAGCGAAAAGTCAGTGCAACCTTCTTTCGCGGCGAGACGACGAATTTCTATCCCAGCGACAAGTCGCTGAAACGCAACACCAGCATTGCCGAATACCTGGCCAAGGGCTGGATGCCGCAGGAGCGGTTCGTGACCGAGGGCACGCGGATCGTGGCGTTCGGGTCGTGCTTCGCCGACAACATCAGCAAGTACCTGGACAAGGCCGGCTTCAACGTGCTGACCCGGCGCGACGACGTGGCCTATGTCTCGAAGATGGGCGACGGCATGGTGAACACCTTCGCCATCCGCCAGCAGTTCGAATGGGCCTGGCTCGGCGCGACCCCGCAGGGCGAACTGTGGCACGGCTACGACGCCGCGGAATTCGGCTATGACGAGACGGTCCGGCTGCGGACCAAGGCGCTGTTCGATGCGGCGGAGCTGTTCATCATCACCCTCGGCCTGTCCGAGGTGTGGTACGACGAACCGACCGGCGAGGTGTTCTGGCGCGCGGTGCCGAAGGACAAGTACGATCCGGCGCGGCACCGGTTCCGGGTCTCGACCCATGCCGAGAACCTCGCGAATCTGCAGGCGATCTACGACCTGATCCGGCGCTTCCGCCCGGACGCGGCGGTGCTGTTCACGGTCTCGCCGATCCCGCTGACCGCGACGTTCCGGCCCCATAGCTGCATCTCGGCCAACGCCGTGTCCAAGGCGATCCTGCGGGCGGCGGTCGACGAGTTCCACCGCCGCAACGCGCCCGGCGACGACAGGCTGTTCTACTTCCCCAGCTACGACATCGTCATGCACTGCTTCAACCACCAGTGGCGGGACGACCGGCGGCACGTCTACAGCCATGTGCTGGACTTCAACATGAAGGTGTTCGAGCGCTATTACTGCCAGACCGCCCTGGGCGACGAGGAGCTGGCGGAGTCGTTCCGCGCCGCCCGGCGCCTCGACGAGCGGATCGGCCGGCTCGGGCATGATTCGGTCGTGGTGCGGACAGCCGAGACGCCGGAGGAGCGCAAGGCGGCGCGGCTTGCCCGGCGGGAGCTGGAGCGCGAACAGATCCGCGAGGCGCGGCGGCAGGAGCGGCGGGAGGCGCGCCGGATGGCGGAGACGGCGAGAATCCGTGCCGCGGACCGGATACCGTCGCGACCATCGGCGTCGTTCAGCGAACTTCGGACCTGATCGGACCTGCCCCGGAGGCCGGGCTCCCTCCTCCACGGGGGCTGGGCCGGCCCGGTGTCCGCGGCGGCCGGATCGAAGGCCGGTTGCCAAGCGGTGCCTGACGCCCTACGGAGGATGCCTCGAACCGATGGCAATTTGGGCGGAGGATCTCATGAGCATCTCGAACCTGGTAGACCGGATTGCGGCCGACAACGATCTGTCGCGGGTGCAGGCAAAGCGGATCGTCGAGAGCGTCTTCAGCGGCGTCCTCGACGCCGCGGCGAAGGGGGATGAGGTTTCGGTCTCCGGCTTCGGCAAGTTCAAGGTGAAGGACACCGCCGAACGCGAAGGCCGCAACCCGGCGACCGGCGAGACGATCACGATCGCCACGGCCCGGAAGCTCGTCTTCGTTCCGGCCAAGGCCGCTCGTGAAAAGCTCAACGGCTGAGGACTGACCGGCAGGCAGGCGGGCATGCTGCGTCCGCCTGCCGGTTCACCGGGCGCTACCTGCCGGCGACCGGCGCCGCGGCCTGGAGGTGCCCGACCTCCTGAAGCTGTTCAGCAAGGTTCGCGGCCGGCAGCTGGACGACGACAGCTGGGGTGACCATGCGCCAGACGATCGAGGAGGTGTGCCGCGAACTGGGTCTCGCGCAACCGGGTCGGATCGGTGACATGCTGCCCTTGGAGCAGATGAAGCAGCTCCTCCGGGACAACCCGGAGGGCGTGCATCTCTGGGTCACGAATGTCTTCCAGGAGGTCATCGAGCGCATCCCGCCCAGGCGGTGCTTTCACTTCTGGAAATCCGAGGTCCAGCAACGCCTGATGGAAGACGGCGGGTTCGCAAACGATATGTGGCCCGGACGCTACGCGTATCTCGCCCAGCAATCGAAATCGCCGTTCGGAGAACCGCTCGTCCAGTTGATGCAGTGTGATTAGCCTTCAGACCGAAACCATGGCCTCGATTTCGGCGCCCGGCAGGCCGACGGCTTCAGCGGCGGCGAGGATGTCGCCCCAGGTCGCGTCGTCGATCGGGATCCCCTCGGCCCGGCGGCGCCGACGGGTTGCGGCCTCGACCTCCCCCGGCAGCAGCACCGGCGCCGCTGGATCGGCCGGCGGCGATGCCTTCACCCAGCCGCAGAAGCGCAGGATCTCCGCCGTATAGGCCGCGCGGTCGGGCAGCCGCGCCACGTCGATGGCGATGCTGGTCATGGTGTTCTCCAGCACCGTGACGCCGGGCGCGGTGCAGCCGCCGCCCGACAGCGCGCCGGAGAGGATGTCGGTGAGGATATTGAGGCCGGCGCCGCGATGCCCGCCGAACGGCAGGATCGCGCCGCCGGCGTAGAAATCGGCGGGATCGGTGGTCGGCTGCCCGGCCTTGTCGACGATGATGCCCGGCGCGACCGCCTCGCCCTTGTTCTTCGCCACCAGCAGCTTGCCCTCGGCGGTCATGGCGGTGGTGATGTCGAGCAGGATCGGGTCGCGGCCCTCCACCGGCACGCAGATCGCCATCGGGCTGGGTGACAGTCGCCGGTCGGTGCCGCCGAACGGCGTCACCATCAGCCCGAGGCCGGTGGTGTTCAGGAAATGCAGCGAGACCAGGCCGTGGCCCGCCAGCCGCTCCGCCCACTCCCCCAGCCGGCCGAGATGGCCGGACCGGCGGATGGTGGCCAGGGCGATGCCATGCGCCTTGGCACGCTCGGCCAGCAGGTCGATCGCCTGTTCGCCGATGGTCTGGCCGAAGCCGAACTGCCCATCGATCACCAGCAGGCTGCCGCCGTCGAACACCAGCTCGGCGGTGCGGCCGGGGTGGACCTTGCCGGCACGCAGGAAGTCGATGTAGCGCCGGGTGCGCACCACGCCATGGGAATCATGGCCGCATAGGTTGCTGTCGACCAGGTGGCGGGCGATGCGGCCGGCCTCGTCGGCAGCGCAGCCCCCGGCCGCGAAGATCCGGTCGACGATGGCGGTCAAAGCCCCGGCGCCGATCTGCCGCATGACGTCCTCCCCCTCGCTGTTGCGCTGTCTTTGGCCGGCAGTATAGCGTTTCGCCGGGACGATGACGCCGCCGCCGAAAGAAGGACGCGCACCATGATCGACGATCCGCCGCTGCTGACGATCCGGCGCCGCTTCGCCCGGCCGGACCCGGCCCTGGTCGATGCCCTGCGGGGCGTCCAGACCGGCTTCGTCGTCGACGGCATGGACGGCTCCGGCGCGCTGCATCACCGGATCAAGCCGATCGACCCTGCCCTGGCCGGGTTCGTCGGGGTCGCGGTGACCTGCGATTGCGGCCCCGCCGACAATCTCGCGCTGTTCGCGGCGCTCGACATCGCCGGGCCGGGCGACGTCCTGGTCTGCGCCACCAACGCCTATGAAGGCACCGCGGTGGTCGGCGACCTGATGGCCGGCATGGCCCGCAACAAAGGCGTCGTGGCGCTGGTCACCGACGGGCTGGTGCGGGACCAGATCGGGCTGCGCCAGGTCGGGTTGCCGGTGTTCGCGGCCGGCGTCACCCCGAATTCGCCGGCGCGGCAAGGGCCGGGCGCGGCCGGGCTGCCGATCGTGGTCGGCGGCGTGTCGGTCGCGTCAGGCGACGTCCTGGTCGGCGATCTCGACGGGGTGGTGGTGATCCCGCGCGAGCGCCTGGCCGCGGTGGTCGAGCGACTGGTCGTGATCCGCGAGAAGGAAGCGGCGCTGGATGCCGCCGTCCGCGGCGGCCTGACCATGTCGGATTTCGCCCGGCGCATCCTGGACTCCGACCGCGTCCGCTCGGTCGACTGAGCTGGCCGGGACCTCGGTTCGGGCGCCGGCAGCAGCCGCTACTTGCTGCGGGCGCCCAGCGGCCGGCCCGAGAGCAGGCGGCGCACCATCGGCATGACCAGCATGATGGCCAGCCCCAGCGCCACCCAGCGCACCCAGAGGTCACGCGGATCCGTCATCAGGTTGATGACCAGCAGCAGCGCGAGCAGCATCACGCCGCCGATCAGCCGGCGCCGGAAATGCCCGAACAGCGATCCGTCATCCGCCACCACCGGCGCGACCTGCGGCGTCACCGACTCCACCCGGTGCGCGTCCGCCCCCATGCGCAGCGCGTAGACCCGCACCGGCTCGGCGATGTTCTTCATCGGCCGGGGGCCGAGGTCGGCGAACCCGGTCTCGATCCGGCCGCGCACCTGGTCGTGGACCGCGCCGGACAGACAGATGCCGCCGGGCAGCGCCACCTCCTGCAGCCGCGCCGCGACATTGACCCCGTCGCCAAGCAGGTCGGCGCCGCTGACCACGACGTCGCCGAGATTGACGCCGATGCGCAGCCGCATCCGCTGGCCCTCGGGCTGGTCCGCGGCCCAGACGCCGAGGCTGTCTTGCGCCGCGATCGCCGCCTGCACCGCGCCCAGCGCGCTGGGGAATTCGGCCAGCAGGCCGTCGCCCGCCAGGTTGAAGACGCGGCCGCCCTGCGCGGCGATTGCCGTCTGCAGGATGGCGCGGGCCTGGTCCAGCCGCGCCAGCGTGCCGGTTTCGTCCTGCCCAACCAGTCGGGAATAGCCGACCACATCGGCACAGAAAATGGCGGTCAGGCGGCGTTCCGGCGGGGGCATCGTCGACCTCGAAGCGATTCCAGGGCGGGATCATACGTCAGCGGCGCCGAGATCGCGAGCCCAGCCAGAACATCCAGTGAACACAGTCCTATGTCGCAGCCAGCGTGACGGCCGTAACCTCTTTTCGGAATCGTGGACACGCTTCGGTAGGCTCGGCTCGGGAGACTGTCGATGCCGTGCCGACGTCACGGCGACCGATATCGCCCTGCGAAAGGAAGCGCCGTGTCCGACGACCTCGCCGCCCCCGCACCTGCCGATCGACCGGCGCCGACCACCTCGCCGAAGCCCCGCTACGACTTCATCGTCTGCGGGTCAGGCTCGTCCGGATCGGTGGTGGCGCGCCGGCTGGCCGAGAATCCCGCAGCCAGCGTCCTGCTGCTGGAGGCCGGCGGCAGCGACGACGTGCCCAGCGTCATGGACGCCCGGTCCTGGCCGCTGCTGCGCCACAGCGAGCAGAACTGGCTGTTCCGGGCCACGCCCAACCCGCAGCTGAACGGGCGATCGATCCCGATGGCCATGGGCAAGGTCCTGGGCGGCGGCTCCAGCATCAATGTCATGACCTGGGCGCGCGGCCACCGGCACGACTGGGACCATTTCGCCGCCGAGGCCGGCGATGACGGCTGGAGCTACCAGTCGGTTCTCCAGATCTACCGGCGCATCGAGGATTGGCACGGTGCGCCCGACCCCGACCGCCGCAGCACCGGCGGCGCGCTCTTCGTCCAGCCGGCGCCCGATCCCCACCCGCTCGCCGGCGCCATGCTCGAGGCCTTCGCGGCGGCCGGCGTGCCGACCTTCGACGACCTGAACGGCGTGATGATGGAAGGGGATGGCGGCGCTGCCATCAGCAATGTCTGCATCCGCGACGGGCGACGCCAATCGGTCTACCGGGCCTATGTCCATCCTTACCGGGACCGTCCCAACCTGACGGTGCTGACCGGCGCGCTGGTCACCCGCCTGACCTTCGCCGGCCGCGCCGTGACCGGCGTGGAGGTGCTGCGCGAGGACGGGCTGCACCGCATCGAGGCCACGCGCGAGGTCGTGCTGTCGCTGGGCGCGATCCACACCCCGAAGCTGCTGATGCAGTCGGGGATCGGCGACGAGGCGGAGCTGGCACGGTTCGGCATTCCCGTCCTCCAGCACCTGCCCGGCGTCGGCCGCAACCTGCAGGACCATTTCATGGCGCCCTGCGTCTGGGAGGCGCGGGAGCCGGTCGAAGGCCGCAACAACCTGGGCGAGGCCACCGCGATCTGGAAGAGCGATGCGGCCCTCCACACGCCGGACCTGCAGACCTTCATGGTCGAGCGACCCTATGCCAGCCCAGACGTTGCGCCGGACGGGCTGCCGCCGCACGCCTGGTCGCTGACCACGGCGGTGCTGCGCCCCGCCAGCCGTGGCCGGCTGCGGCTGACCGGGGCCGATCCGCGCGACCCGATCGAGATCGACGTGAACTTCCTTGGCGATCCGGCCGACCGCAGGACGCTCAAGACCTGTGTCGAGTTCTGCCGGGACATCGGCAATTCGGCGGCGCTGCGGCCCTTCGCCAAGCGCGAGCTGCTGACGGGCCCGGTCGATGGCGCCGGCCTCGAGCAATTCATGCGCAACGCCACGGTCAGCCACTCGCACCAGAGCTGCACGGCGGCGATGGGCCGTGACACCCTGTCGGTGGTGGACCACCGGCTCCGGGTCTACGGCATCGACCGGCTGCGCATCGCCGACGCGTCGATCCTGCCGCGGGTGACCACCGGCAACACCATGGCCCCCTGCGTCGTCATCGGCGAGCGCGTCGCGGAGATGCTGAAGATCGACCACGGCCTGTGAGCCGGGCAGCCATCTCCGTCATTCTGTAGTCTTCTTTCCAGAAATCGTTGACGGTCCGATCCAGACCTGACAGTTATTTCTGTATCGAAGATTAAAGAATACGGACGGACGATGGACATCGAGGCGGAGATCCGCAGCGTCGCGACGCGCACCGGCATGGTGGCGATCCCTGCCGAGCTGCAGGCGGATGTTGACCAGTTCCACTACGCGCCGGCGCGCCGGGCGGGCGACACCGTCCATCTATCGGGCGTGGTGGCCTGCAACACGCAGTTGCAGCCGATGGACAAGGCGGGGTTCCAGGAGGAACTGCGCCGGGTGTTCCGGCAGATCGAGCGCCTGCTGGCCGCCTGTGACGCCACGTTGGCGGATGTGGTCGAGCTGCAGATGTTCCATGTCTTCGGCAGCGACCGGCTGGCGCTGGACAAGGCCGGGCAGCTGGCGGCGATCGCGGCGGTGCGGGACGAGTTCTTTGCCGCGCCCTACCCGGCCGCCGTGGAGCTGGCGGTCGCCGAGCTGAACCCCGAGGGCGGGCTGGTCGAGATCAAGGCCACAGCCTTCGCGCCGCTGTAGCCGCTGGGCGGCCGGTAACGGTCAGCCGGCTTCGCCGGGCCGCCACAGCCAGGCGGCGCCGCGGACGCCGCTGCTGTCGCCGTGCTTGGCGCGCAGGATCGGGGTGGCGCATTCGCGGCCGAACACGATCGGCGGCAGGCGCTTCGGCAGCTCGTCATAGAGCCGCATGACGTTCGACATGCCGCCGCCGAGCACGATGGCGTCGGGGTCGAGCAGGTTGACCACATGGGCGAGGCCGCGGGTCAGCCGGCTGATGTAGCGCTCCAGCGTGGCCGAGGCCGCGGGGTCGCCGGCCTCGGCCCGCGACACCACCTCATGGGTCGAGATCTCCTGGCCGGTGACGCGGATGTGATCCTTGCCGAAGCCGGTGCCGGAGATCCAGGTTTCCAGGCAGCCTTGCTTGCCGCAGTAGCAATCCGGCCCCGGCAGCTCCTCGGGCGTCGCCCAGGGCAGCTGGTTGTGGCCCCATTCGCCGCCCAGGCCGTTGCCGCCGCGATGGGCGCGCCCGCCGACCGCGATGCCGGCGCCGGTGCCAGTGCCGATGATCACGGCGAACACCATCCCCTGCCCCGCCGCGGCGCCGTCGGTCGCCTCCGACACGGCCAGGCAGTTGGCGTCGTTCTCGCAGCGCACCTCGCGGCCGAGGGCGGCGGTGAGGTCCTTGTCGAAGGGCTTGCCGATCAGCCAGGTCGAATTGGCGTTCTTGACCAGGCCGGTCTGCGGCGACATCACGCCGGGCATGCCGACGCCGACCGTGCCGCGCTCGCCCACGGTGACCTCGACCCCCTCGACCAGTTGCTTGATCGCCTGGACCGTGCCGTCATAGTGGCGCGGCGTCGGGATGCGCTGGCGGTGCAGCTCCGCCCCGGCATCGTCCAAGGCGATCGCCTCGATCTTCGTGCCTCCGAGATCGACGCCGATCCGCATCCTCGCCTCCGCCCATCCGTCACGTCACGACCGTGACAAGTCACGAAAATGGCCCCGCTCCCTCTCGGGACGCCTGCGGGGCCGTTTTGGCACCATGCGCGCCCGCGGCTATTTCGCCGCGAGCACCATGATCATCTGACGGCCTTCCATCTTCGGCATCTGCTCGACCTTGGAAAGCTCCTGCAGCTCGTCGCGCACCTTGACCAGCACGTTCATGCCGATCTCCTGGTGCGCCAACTCGCGCCCGCGGAAGCGCATGGTCACCTTGACCTTGTCGCCCTCCTCGAGGAAGCGTCGCGCGCTGCGCATCTTCACGTCATAGTCGTTGTCGTCGATGTTCGGTCGGAGCTTGATCTCCTTGACATCGATGACCTTTTGCCGCTTCCGGGCTTCGTTCTTCTTCTTCTGCGCTTCGAATTTGAACTTGCCGTAATCGAGAATCTTGCAGACCGGCGGCTCGGCGTTCGGCGAAATTTCGACGAGATCGAGCCCTGCCTGCTCGGCAGCCCAAAGGGCTTCGCGCAGCGGCACGACACCGATCATCTCGCCTTCCGCACCGACCAGCCGCACTTGTGCTGAATCGATCTCGCGGTTCACCCTGGGCCCGTCGCGGGTCGGCAGGGCATTCTGTGGTGGTCTAGCTATGGATGGCCTCCGTCAATTGCTGCGACCTCGTCTGCACCCTCCCCCTTTCGGATGTCAACGGGGATCGCGCTTCTTCCACAAGTTTACGAACGGCTTCGTCCAGGGCAAGGACTTCCTGCGCGTCCCCGCCCAGACGACGCAGCGCCACGCTGCGGTTTTCCGCCTCGCGTTTGCCAACCACCAGCATCAGCGGCACTTTCTTCAGGCTGTGCTCGCGGACCTTGTAGTTGATCTTCTCGTTGCGCAGGTCGATTTCCGCGCGGATCCCCGCCTCCGCCAGCGCGGCATGCACTTCGGCGGCGTAGGAATCGGCCTCGCTGGTGATGGTGGTGACCACCGCCTGGACCGGCGCCAGCCACAGCGGCAGCTTGCCGGCGTAGTTCTCGATCAGGATGGCGATGAAGCGCTCCAGCGACCCCAGGATAGCGCGGTGCAGCATCACCGGCCGGTGCTTGGCCCCATCCTCGCCGACATAGTTGGCGTCCAGCCGCTCCGGCAGCACGGAATCGAACTGCAGCGTGCCGCACTGCCAGGTCCGGCCGATGGCGTCGGTCAGGTGGAACTCGATCTTCGGGCCGTAGAAGGCGCCCTCGCCCGGCAGCTCGTCGAATTCCAGCCCGGCCGAAACCAGCGCGTCGCGCAGCGCCTGTTCGGCGACGTCCCACTGCTGGTCCGACCCGGCCCGCACATCGGGGCGCAGGGCCAGCTTCACCGCCACATCGGGGAAGCCGAGGTCGCGATAGACCTCGTACTGCAGGGCGATGTAGCGCGCCGATTCCGACACCGACTGCTCCTCGGTGCAGAAGATGTGGGCGTCGTCCTGGGTGAAGGCCCGCACCCGCATCAACCCGTGCAGCGCGCCCGAGGGCTCGTTGCGGTGGCAGCTGCCGAACTCCGCCATCCGGATCGGCAGGTCGCGGTAGCTGACGATGCCCTGCTTGAAGATCTGCACATGGCAGGGGCAGTTCATCGGCTTGATGCCGGCCAGTCGCTCCGGAGAGCCGTCTTCCTTCTGGCCGATCGCCACCTTGAACATGTTGTCGCCATACATGTCCCAATGGCCGGACGCCTTGAACAGGCTGGAATCGACCAGCTGCGGCGTCTTCACCTCGACATAGTCGGCCCGGGCCAGCTTCTCCCGGATGTAGTTCTCCAGCGTCCGGTACAGGGTCCAGCCCTTCGGATGCCAGAACACGCTGCCGGCCGCCTCCTCCTGCAGATGGAACAGGTCCATCTCGCGGCCCAGCTTGCGGTGGTCGCGGCGCTCCGCCTCCTCCAGCTGGTGGAGATGGGCGTCGAGCTCCTTCTGGTCGCGCCAGGCAGTGCCGTAGATCCGCTGCAGCACGGCGTTGCGGTGGTCGCCGCGCCAATAGGCGCCGGCCACCTTCATCAACTTGAAGCCCTGGCCGACGCCACCGGTCGTGGGCATGTGCGGGCCGCGGCAGAGGTCGAGCCAGTCGCCCTGGCGGTAGACCGAGATCGGCTCGCTCTCCGGCAGGTCCTCGATGATCTCGGCCTTGTACTTCTCGCCCTTGGCCTTGAAGAACTCGATCGCCGCGGTGCGGTCCCAGACCTCGCGGGTGAAGGCGGCGTTGCGGCCGATGATCTGGCGCATCTTGGCCTCGATCTTCACCAGGTCGTCGGGCGTGAACGGCTCGTCGCGGGCGAAGTCGTAGTAGAAGCCGTTCTCGATCGACGGGCCGATGGTGACCTGGGTGCCGGGATACAGCTCCTGCACCGCCTCGGCCATCACATGCGCGGCGTCGTGGCGGATCAGCTCCAGCGCCTCGGGCGAGCTGCGGGTGACGATGCCGACCTTGGCGTCGCGGTCCAGCACGGTGGCCAGGTCCGACAGCTTGCCGTCGACGGTCATGGCGAGCGCGGCCTTGGCCAGGCTCTTGGAGATGTCGGCGGCGATGTCGGCGCCCGAGACCGGGCGGTCGAAGCGACGAACCGCACCGTCGGGCAGTGTGATGGCGATGCCGGCGGGCTCGGCCATGAGTCTATCCACGTTTTGCATCTGGAGAGGGCGAGGCACTGTAAGGAGCAGGGCAGGCCTGTCAAGCCGCCGCGGCCTCGGACAGGCCCGGCAGGCATGGAATAGCCCGGTCGGGAGACGGGCCGCCAGCCATGCGGAGAAGGCTGGGCGGCCGGGCGCGGCGGCACGTCGCTTGAGCCGACCGGGACCAACATGCTAACCCGACGTGCAAGCGAACGGAAAATGCTCCTGATGGTCAACGTCATCTGCGCGAAGTGGGGTCCGAAGTACGGGCCGGAATACGTCAACCGGCTGCACGCCATGGTCAGCCGGAACCTGGCGCGGCCGCACCGCTTCGTCTGCCTCACCGACGACCCCTCCGGCCTCGCGCCCGGGATCGAGCACATGCCCATGCCGGTGCTGCAGGTGCCAGAGCCGCACCGCAACCTGCCGTGGCGCAAGGTCACGCTGTTCGGCCCGCTCGGCGACCTCCAGGGCCCGACCCTGTTCCTCGACCTCGACATCGTCATCGTCGACAGCCTGGACCCGTTCTTCGACCATCCCGGCCGGTTCTGCGTGATCCACAACTGGACCCATCCGCATCGCCGCGTCGGCAACACCTCGGTCTACCGCTTCGACATCGGCGCGCACCAGGACGTGCTGGACAACCTCCTGGCCAACCACCGGCAGATCTTCGCTCGCTACAACAACTCCCAGACCTATGTCTCGGACCATATCGGCGAGCTGACCTGGTGGCCGGACGACTGGTGCAAGAGCTTCAAGAAGCACTGCATGCCCGGCGGACCGCTGGGCCTGTTCAACTGGTTCATGACCCCGCGCTGCCCGGAAGGTGCCCGCATCGTGGTGTTCCACGGCGACCCCAAGCCGGAATACGCGATCAGCGGCCATTGGCCGGGGCGCTGGTCGAAGCATGTCCGCCCCACCCCCTGGATCGCCGAACACTGGGGTTGACCATGCCCCGACAGCGATGACCGGAACGGCCGGCGACCCCGCGATCCGCTGCTGGATCGTCAGCGAGAGCAAGGCTGGCACCATCGCCCAGTGCCGCGGCGTGGCCGAGAAGCTGGGCGTCGCGGCCGAGACCCGACTGGTCCATCGTCCCGACCCGGCGAAGACCGGGCTGGCCCGCCGCCTGAACCGGCGCTGGACCCATATCCGCAACGTCCATCTCAACCGCATCCGGCCGCCCTGGCCCGACCTCGCGATCTCCTGCGGGCGGCAGGCCGAGCCGGCGGTGCTGGCGGCGTCGCGCCGCTCGGGCGGCACCATCTTCACGGTGCATCTGCAGATCCCGACCGCCGGCTTCGACCGGTTCGACCTGTGCTTCGTCGGCCGGCACGACTGGCGGCCGGAATTCGACGGCCGCGACAACATCCTGCCGATGGTCGGGGCGCCACACCGGGTCGACGCGGCGCTGGTGGCAAGCCACCGCGCGGCGGCGGAGCAGCGCTTCGGCGCGCTGCCTGGGCGGCGGGCAGCGGTGATCATCGGCGGCCCCAATCCCGGCTACGCCTTTTCACTGGCGCGCATCGACACCATCATCGGCCAGCTCCGGGCCCTGCAGGAGGCCGGCTGGAGCCTGCTGGTCACGACCTCGCGCCGCTCCGACCCCTCGGTCCTGCCGAAGCTGCAGCAGCGGCTGGACCCCGCCTCGGCCTTCGTCTGGGACCGGGTGAGCGAGAACCCATACTTCCAGTATCTGGCGATCGCCGACGCGGTGCTGGTGACGGTGGATTCGATCACCATGACCTGCGAGGCGGCGTCGACCGGCAAGCCGGTGTACTCGATCCCGCTCGACGAGAAGCCCGGGACCTATCTCGAGAAATTCCACCGCTTCCACCGCGAAATGCAGGGGACGCTGGGACTGACCCAGCCCTTCACCGGAACCATCGAGCCCTACGCCTACACGCCGCTGGACGAGGCCGGCCGCATCGCCGGGATCATCCACGACCGGCTCGCCGCCCGGCTGCGGCGCTGAGGCTCAGCCGGTCCAGCGGCCCAGGCGACGGCGCCAGCGCTGGCGCATCCGATCCAGGCGCTCGCGCAGCCGGCCACGGGGCGTCACCGCCGCAGGCAGCGTGAAAGGTTCGGCGATCGCCTGCGGCACCCGGTCGTGCGGCAGGGCGAGCAGCCGGGCGAAGGGCTCACCGGTGGCGATCTCCTCCGGCGTCCATTGGCACCAGGCAAGGCGCTCGAACACCGGCTCGCGGTCGGGATAGGCCGGGTGGTCGACATCGGTGCCGCGCCGGCACAGCTCGTGGCAGATCAGGCTCGGCCCGCAATAGAAGGCCGGCACCCCGGCGATCAGCCCCTTGACCGCCGCGGTGCTGCTCCAGGTCACGGTGCACCAGGCGTCGCGCAGCTGGTCGTCGAGCGGCGCCGTGGTCTTGCGCGTGCGCCGGACCACCGGCCGCCGGGTCGGCAGCGTCAGGCTGTGGTCCCAGCCCTCCGGCATCCGCCGTGCGTCCTGGTCCGCGCCCTTCAGCTTCTGGCCGATGACCAGGACATGGCGGCCGTTCCGGTTCCAGTCCAGCAGCGGCACGTTCCAGCCACGCCAGCGTTCCGACCCGCCTTGCGGGTACCGCCCCTCCCCGTTCCAGCCGTCGAGCGCGATCTGAAAGAAGCGGCGGGGGCCGATCGGCGACAGCCAGCCATTCTCCATCACGATGGCGCGGCCGCCGGCCGCCTTGATGGCGCGCAGCGCGTCCAGCCGGTCCGTGCCCAGGAAGGGCGACCAGCAGACCAGCACGTCGTCAGGCCCCGCATCGGCGTCCGGCATGCCGATCGTGACCGGGCCGAGCCGGCGCGCCCCGGCCGCGACCTCGTCGTAAGGCTTGACGTTCTTCTGGCCCGGCGTCGGCGGATCGCCGAGCACGATGAAGATGCGCATGGCGCTTTCCCCCCGCGCCGTCATGACATGCCCAGCCGGCGGCGGACCGGATGGTCGCCCGGCAGGCGCAAGGCCAGGTCCCGCATCCGGCCGAGCAAGGTGTAGCGCGAGGGGGAGGCCGGCGGCGCCTCCAGCCGCACCGGGGCGCCGTCATGCGGCATGTCCAGCAGCCGCGCCAAGGGCTCGCCAGTCGCGATCTCGGCCGCGCTCCACTGGCACCAGGCGATACGCTCGAACACCGGCAGGCGGTCGGGGGTGATCGGTGCGTCGACGCCGAGACCGGCCTTCGACAGTTCGGGGACCAGCGTGTTCGGGCCGCAATGGAAGGCTGGGATCCCGGCGATCAGGCCCTGGATCGCGGCGGTGCTGGTCCAGGTCACGGTGCACCAGGCGCCACGCAGATCCTCGGCGAGCGGGCGCGCCGCGCTCGGCATCCGGCGCAGCACCGGCCGGGCGGTGTCGAGGCGCAGGCTCTGGGCCCAGCCGGCCGGCATGCGCCTGGGGTCGCTGATCGATTGCGCCTTCTGGCCCAGCACCAGCACATGCCGGCCGTCGCGCCGCCAATCCTGCAGCGCCACGCCCCAGCCGGCCCAGCGGCCAGGCCCACCATCGGGGAAGCGGCCGGTGCCGTTCCAGCCGTCGAGCGCGAACTGGAAGTGGCGGGGACGGCCGGGCGGCGAGAGCCAGCCATTCTCCAGGATGATCGCCCGCCCGCCCGCCGCCCGCACGTCGCGATGGGCGGCCCAGCGCTTCGACAGGCGGAATGGCGACCAGGTCAGCAGCACGTCGTCGGGCCCGAACCGCTCCGGCAGCTCCGTCGCGGTCGGCCCCAGGCGCTCGCAGGCGGCGATGCATTCGCGCCAGGGCTTGCGGTCGCCTTGCGGCAGATAGACGAAGAAGCGAGAGGGCACGCCGGTCACCGCAGTTCAAGCAGAAATCCTGCCCACGATCCCGGTATCAGCCCGTCCGGGCCTTCGGCAAGCCTGGCGATGGTCAGAGCCCTGAGCCCGAGGCGACGGGACGCCGGATTCCGACATTCGTTCGTTCGATCGCGGCCAGGATCAGCGCCCGATAGATCTCGCTGTAGTACGGCCGGCGCGCCGGGATGACGTGGTCCTCGGAATCGCCGACATCGGCACGCGGCAGGCAGACCGGCGTCCCCTCCACCGGGATCAGCCCGTCCTGGCGTGCGGCATCGGCGATCGCCTGGGCGTAGCCCCGGGAAGCCTCGCATTGCGGGTTGAGATAGGGCCCGCTGGCATAGAGGCAGGTCAGCCCCTGGTCCCGGCAGAAATCGCCGATGCGGCGCAGCGACGCCGCCGAGTCCTTGCGCACCGCCCCGGGCTCGTAGGTGCGGGGGTAGAGCGGGCCGCCGAACCGCGCCGGGTCCTGGGGGACGTAGTCGAGCTGGACGATGGCGGGATCGACGCTCTCGCCCTTGGCCGCTGCCTGCAGCATGCCGGCCGTGATGTCCCAGGTGGCCAGCGACGACAGCATAACCGCCGGCGGCACCTCCGCCAGGTCGCCCAGGGTCTGGGCGGTGTAGAGCGCCCCCGGCCAGGACGGCCGGCGGCGCATCATGTCCAACGTCTGCATCACCACCACGACGCGCGGCCGGGTCTGGCGCAACGTCCGGCGCAGCATGTTCAGGGTGCCTTCGAAACCGTACGTGCCGACCAGCGGCAGCGACACCACCGAAAGACCAAGCCGCCGGCTCCAGTCCCGCGCATCGATGCCGTTGCCCAACGAGCTGTCGCCCACCAGCAGGATGTCGATTTGCGGGCTGCGATCGATCTTCTCGATCTGATAGCGCAGCAGCTCCGATTCCCGCCATTCCGACAGGCCGTTGCGCATGCCCCACAGCGAGACGATACAGATTGCCACGACCATCGCCACGGCGACGGCCCCGGCCGTCAGCAGATAGCGTCGCGCCTCAGAAGCGGAAATAGATGAATTCGGAGACATCGTTCAGGTTCAGGATGCAGGCAGCCAGGAGGATCCCGGCCAGGACGGCGGTCGCAGGGCTCGGTCGCCACGCCAGCCCCAGGCGGCCCAGCGCCGGAGGCTCGATGCCGTCGGCATAGCCATGGGTGGGCAGGCCGACGCCATGACGGCGGAACAGCGTCTGGACATTGGGCAGGCACAGGCAGGCCAGGAGGCCTGCCAGCCCGGCGCCGAGCGACAGCCACACATTCCAGGCCTGGCCCGGGAGCAGCGCGGTCAGGATGATCTCCAGGGTCGCCGACGGCGCGTAGTCGAGCGCGGCGACGTGCAGCTCGCCGGTCATGCCGAACATCGCCGCGTAGATCCGTCCCGCGGTGGCGAAGTCGGCGGCGCGGAAGGGCACCCAGGCCAGGACCACCGTCGTCATGGTCAGCACCCAGCCGAGGGCGGCCGGCATCGGCACGTGGTGCCGGCTGCTGCGCCAGGCCTGGCAGGCGACGATCAGCAGCCCGTGCATCGCCCCCCAGATCACGAAGGTGAAGCCGGCGCCGTGCCAGATGCCGCCCAGCAGCATGGTGACGAAGACGTTGAGGTAGCGCCGCCCCGGCCCATGGCGGTTGCCACCGAGCGGGATGTAGAGGTAGTCGCGCAGGAAGCGCGACAGGGTGATGTGCCAGCGCCGCCAGAACTCCACGATCGAGCCCGAGCGATAGGGCGAGGCGAAGTTGATCGGCATCTGGATGCCGAACATCCGGCCGAGGCCGATCGCCATATCGGAATAGGCCGAAAAGTCGAAATAGATCTGCAGCGCATAGGCCAGCGCCGCCGCCCAGGCGTCGAGCAGGCCGGGCTGGGTTCCTTGCGCCACCGCGTTGAACACTGGCGAGGCGATCAAGGCGAAGCTGTCGGCGACCAGCACTTTCTTCGCCAAGCCGATGGTGAAGATCGACAGGCCGATCACGACATCGCCGATCCGTGCCATGCGCGCCCCGCTGGCGAATTGGGGGATGAGCTCGCGATGGTGGACGATCGGCCCGGCGATCAGATGCGGGAAGAACACGACGAACAGGGCATAGCGCGGCAGCGGCCAGGGCTCACCCTGCCCGCGAGCGACATCCACGAGATAGGCGATCTGCTGGAAGGTGTAGAACGAGATACCGACCGGCAACGCGATGTGCACCGCCAGCCCCGGCCAGCCCAGCGCCTCGGCCGCCAACTGCGAGGTGAAGCTGGTGTATTTGAAGACGAACAGGAACAGCAGGTTGCCGGCGACCGCAAGCCGCATCCAGGCGCGGCCCCGCGGCGTCTCGCGATGCCGGTAGATCACCAGGCCGAGGCGATGGTTGAGCACGATCGCCGCCAGCAGCAGCAGGATCTCGAACCGGGTCGAGGCGCCGTAGAACACCAGGGACGCGGCCAGCAGCACGCCGATGGCCCAGGACACGCCGGCAAAGCGGCGCGCCACCGTCCACAGCGCGTAGGTGAGCGGCAGGAAGAGCAGGATGAAGGCGTAGGAGTTGAACAGCATGCGGGCCGGCGGCTCTCAGGATGGATGGTCGATCCCGCCGGGCCGGCGCGATCCGCGGAACCCCTCTAGCCCACCACGCGCTGCGCCAGTTTCGCCAGCGGATTGCGTCCGTGCTGCGCGGCAAGGGCGCGCACCCGTCCGGCCAGGGTCCAGGCCGACGGGACGGCGTCAGGATCCAGGAGGACGGCCGGCTTGCCGTCATGCGGCAGCGCCAGCAGGCGGGCGAACGGCTCCCCGGACCGGATCTCGGCCTCGGTCCATTGCATCCAGGCGTAGCGGCGGAACACCGATTCGCGATCCGGATAGATCGGGTGGTCGACATCCAGCCCGCGCCGCATCAGTTCGCCGCAGTTGATATGCGGGCCGCAATAGAAGGCCGGCACGCCGCGGATCAAGGATTTGATCGCGACCGTGCTGGTCCAGGTCAGGGTGGCGAAGGCCTCGTCCAGCTGCCGCTCCAGCGGCGCCTCGGTGAAGCGCGTCCGGCGCACCACGGGACGGCGCGTGACCGGGGCGACGCTCTGCGCCCAGCCCGGCGGCATCGCCCGGGGATCCAGGTTGATGCCCTTCGGCCGCTGTTCGACGACCAGGATATTTTCCCCATCCTGGCGCCAGTCGCTCAGGGGCACGCCCCAGGAGTCCCATCGGCCAGGCCCGCCATCCGGGAAGTCGCCGGTGCCGTTCCAGCCATGCAGCGCGACCTGGTAGTATTTCTGCCCCTGGATCGGCGACAGCCAGCCATTCTCGCCGATGATCGCGCGGCCGCCGGCGGCCCGGATCTGGCGATAGACGTCGCTGCGGAAGGTGCCGCGGAACGGCGCCCAGAGAATGGCGACGTCGTCCGGCTCGAACCGCGCCGGGGTGCTCATATGGACGATGCCGAGACGGGACGCCCCTTCGGCCAGCGCGGAGCCGGGCTTCCCGATCGTCACCCCCCAGAACACGTAGACCCTACCCATGGGTGCCGTCGCCCCGGGCCTCGGCATAGATCGCGTGCGGCTGCTCGACATCCAGCGCGTACTGCGCCTCGAGCGCCGAGGCGGCGCGCGCGAACACGGCATCCTCCTTGCGGGCGCCCTTGGCCGACCAGATGACGCTGTCCTCGCCGAATTCGACATCGACGAGATCGATCGGCATGTGCTGCCACCGGATCCGCGGCTTGAGCAGCCGGCGGATGGCGTAGAGGTAGTAGATCACCGGCTGGTCGATGTGGTCGGTGGGGCGCATGTGCAGCGCCTTCCAGATGCCGGCCGCAAGCTTCTCGCAGAAGCCGAGGGCTTCCTTGGTGTGGCTGACCCCGACCGCGCCGGCCATCACCCGCCGCCAGACCCGCCGCTCGCCGAGGCGGAAGTGCAGCGTCACATCGGCGCGCTCGATCATCTTGAAGACGTTGCCGAGCGGGCGATGGATGATGCCGTCGATATCGACGCACAGGATCGGCGCGCGGCACGCCAGCAACAGATGATGCAGGACCAGGAACCGCGCCGCGGAGAAATAGATCGGCCTGGGAAGAGAAAGCTTCCGGTACGAATCGTCTTCCCAGGTGAACGACAGCCTTACATGGGCCAGCGATCGCCGCATCCGGTCGATATGGTCGAGAGTTTCCTGGGACGGCCCACACAGGTGGACATGGATATGCAGAGGCTCGCCCAGCTTCTCTGCGGAGAGCAAAAAGCTGGGGGCGAATTTCCGGTAGTACCCATCGTCGCAACCGCAGAAGACGATTCCCGGCGCGCCCATATCCGGCGTGTTGCCTCGAATCCTAAGACGGTAGTCCTTGACCGCGCCCTTCGACTGGGTATCGATCAGGTTCTCCAAAAGAATGGAATATGACAACCGCCTCAAAAACAACCGGGATAGTCTTTTAAGTGAAGCGCCGCTCATGACGTCTTGTCCAAGACCCTTAGTTCCTTGCACCAAGCGACGATGGACTGTCGCCCCCCACCGCCGAGTGGCCGCTTACCTGAGAGCTAGCGGAAAAAGAAATACCATACTGTGGCGGGCATCACATCATGTTTGCGGCTGGCCAACCCGCCCAGCCCGGCTTGCCTGCACCACAGCCGGACAGCAGGATCCGCTCACGGCGCGGCCTGGGATTCCGCCGGGCCCAGCCTCGGCAAGGCGCCGTATTCCGGGGCGTGCTTGCTCTGCAATTCGCCGATCACCCGCATGAACGACGCATCCTCCTTCCGCGGCCCCTTGGCGGTCCAGATGAAGCTGTCGTCCTGGAAATCGTAGTCGACCAGGCTGAGCGGCAGATGCTGCCAGCGGATGGCCGGCAGCCAGCGCCGGGCGAACCGGTAGGCGTGGTAGAGAATGGTCTGGTCGGTGTGGAAATCGGGGTGCAGACGCAGGCTCGCCAAGATGCTCCGCGCCGCGCGTTCGCAGAACCGCAGCCCCTCCGGGGTGTGGTTGAAGCCCACCGCCGCGGCGAGGATCCGGCGCCAGACCCGCCTCTCGCCGAATCGGAAATGGAAGGTCACGTCGGCCTCCCCGATCAGGTCGAACGCGCCATCGAGCGGACGGTGAATGAAGCCGTCGATGTCGACCCCGAGAATCGGAGACCGGCATTCCTGCAGCAGGTGATGGATCATGATGAATCGCGCGGCAGCGAAGTAGATGACGTTGTCGATCCCGTATCTTTCATAGCGGTTATCCTCCCAACTGTAAGTCAGTTGGGTATGGCGCAAGCCCCGCCGCAGCGCGCCGATATGGGCCAACGTTCGCGCCGATGGATCATACAGGTGCAAGTGGATGCGATGCGCATATCCTGTGTCTTCGGCTGAGAACAAGAAGTCGGTCGCGAAACGCGCGTAATAGGCATCATCGCAGGCGGCAAAGACCACTCCCGGCCCACCCGGCGCGGGCAGTTCGCCCCGGAGGCGGCGGCGATGATCCTGCAGGCGGCGGGCATTGCCGGACTTCCGAAGATTTTCACGCAGTACGGCCAAAGCCATGCGCGCCCGCAGCAGGCGGGACGGGCGTTTCCTCATTCGGCGCGCCCTTTCATGCCACGCCGTCCGGCAGGCCAAGCGGCACCGATCCATCTGCCAAACATGTCGACCACCCGAGCGTCCTACGCTCTCTCATCCGATTCCGGCGGCAGGCGGCTATTCGTCGGCAGCCGGGACCGCGTCGCAGAGTTCGACCGGCCCGCCTGCCGGCGCCGCCGGCATCGCTCCCCCACCCGATCCATGGCACAGATGGGTTAAGTTGTCTTTAGCGTCGCTCACAATTTCTCACGCCGCGCATTCAGCGTCCTGGCTTCGGCTGTGCCAGCACCGCGTCGTAATCCGCCCGCTCCAGCCCCATCACCGCGCCGCCGCGGCCGACATTGCGCAGGATCCGGCCATCGGCATCGAAGGCCTGGCGCAGCGTGCCGAACTCACGCGCGTAGATCTCGTCCTCGGGCCGGGCGTACTGGTTCGTCTCGCTCTGCCCGACGGCGTAGAAATAGGTCGTGGCCTGGGAGTAGTCGAGATCGACGCCGAGGATGTAGACCTCGGCGAAGCCGAGGTAATGCGCGATCTGGGCGGCGAACAGGATGACGGTCGAATCATTGCCCAGGCCGTGCCAGGGCTGGTGCCGGAACCCCTGCTTGCGCAGGCCGCCGCGATAGCTGGGGAAGGTCACCACCCGGTCGGCGGGCGGCTGGAACTCCGGCTGGGCGGCGATGGTGTCGCGCACCAGATAGGTTCCGACCGGCAGGGTCGAGACATCGGCCTTGATCCGGTCCCAGCCGCGCAGGTCGCTGAGCACATAGTACGGGATCGGCGACGGCAGCCCGTGCTCCAGCGCCTTGTAGCCCTTCTTGACCACGAAGAACTGCTCGCCGGCCAGCTTCGACAGGTCGAACTGCACCAGCGACGGCGCATTGCCCAGCAGGAAGCAGCGCTCGCCGGCATGGCGGTTCTTCAGCCGCATGATCCGACGGGTGCGGCCGGGTGCGGCCAGGGCCCCGGCCAGGGCGTAGGTCTTGGCGAGCAGCGGCAGCATCGCGACGTCCCTTAGCCGCCCGACGGGGCCGGCGCGCCCAGCAGCTCCTGGTAGACGCGCAGGGTGGCCGCGGTCATGGCTTCCTTGGTGTACTGCCCCGCGACCGTGGCGATGGCCTGCTCCGCCATCCGGCTGCGCGCCTCGGGCGTCAGCGACAGGGCCTGGTCGATCGCCGCCGCCAGCGCGTCCGGATCGGCCGGCGGCACCAGCCAGCCGGTCTCGCCCTCGACCACAAGCTCCGGCGGCGCCCCGATGTCGGTGGCGATCACCGGGCGGCCCAGCGCCATCGCCTCCACCACCACCCGGCCGAAGCCCTCGGGGTCGGTCGAGGCGTGCACCACGACGTCGGACAGCATGTAGGCGGCCGGCATGTCGTCGCAATGGTCGACCAGCTGGACCACGCCGTTCAGGCCCTTGGCGGCGATCCGATCGATCAGTTCCTTGCGGTAGCCGGTGCGGCCCTGGTCGCTGCCGACGATCAGGCAGTGCAGGTCGCGCCGGCCCAGCCGTGCCAGCGCGTCGATCACCACCGCCTGGCCCTTCCACCGGCTCAGCCGCCCCGGCATCAGCACGATCGGCCGGTCGTCCGGCGCGCGCCAGGCCCGGGCCAGGGTGATGATGCGCTGGGCCGAGACCGCCTCGATCGCGAATTGCCGGAGGTCGACGCCGCGCGGGATGGTGCGGATCCGTGCCGGGTCGGCGCCATAGGTCTCGACGATGTGGCGGGCGATGAAGTCGGAGATGGCGATCACCCGGTCGCCGCGCACCATGATCGAATTGTACAGCCGCTTGGCGGCGCTGTGCTGGTTGTAGGGCGCGTGCACTGTGGTGACGAAGGGGATGCCGGCCCGGCGGCAGGCGGCCTGCGCGCTCCAGGCCGGGGCCCGGCTGCGGGCATGCACCAGGTCGACACCGCGCTCGCGGATCACGGCTTCCAGCCGGCGGATGTTGCGCCAGATCGTCAGCGGGTTCTTGCCGCCGAGCGGCAGGGTGATGTGGTCGGCCCCGGTGCGGGCGAGGTCGCGCAGCATGGCGCCGCCGGCCGAGGCGACCAGGGCCTTCCCGCCCGCCGCCTCGATCGCCGCGGCGACGTCGACGCAGCCGCGCTCGGCCCCGCCGGTGCCGAGCGCCGGCAGCACCTGCAGGATGGTTCGCCCGTGGAGGTCGACCGGTTCGGAACCCTGGTCGGCGGCGTCGTCTTGGGGAAGGAGATTTACAGTCACGGGATACGATATAACCGGACCGGACCGGGTGCGCACCCACCATCAGCGCCGGGATGCGTGCCATGCGGCGACATCGGGGCGGGCGGCTCAGCCCCCGGCCCGACCCGTCAGCCGGCGAGGCCCCAGCGCAGCGACATGCAGGACAGGCCGGCATCGAGCTTGCCGGTCTCCGCCACATCAAGCGGCACGACGCGGTAGCCGAGCCGGTCCAGCGCCTCGGCGGTGCGCGGAAACGCCGCCCCCACCATGACGACGTCGTTCACCCGCAGGGCGTTGGCGGCCGCCTCCTCGCCTTCCGGCACCAGGACCACGCGCAGCCCGGGGAAGAAGCCGGCCAACTGCCCGGTCGCCAACACCGTCTCGGAGTCGAGCAGCGAGCAGGCGGTCTTGAAGTGCAGCACGCCGGGCGGCGGCGTCACGATCTCCGCCTTGCGGCCGAGCTCGGCCAGCAGCGCGGCCAGGGCGCCGGCGCCGCGGGCATCGGTGCGGGCGGACAGGCCGATCATCACCGCGCGCGGGGTCACCAGCACGTCGCCGCCCTCGGCGAAGCCGGCCTCCATCGCCAGCACCCGCTCGAATCGGGCGCGCAGCTCGGCGGCGACCTCGGCGGCCTCGCCCAGCCGCGACGGCGCGCCCGGCCGCAGCAGGATGGCGCCTTCGGGGAAGGTCAGGGCCGGGTCTTCCATGAACACCGAATCCGGGAAGCCGTCGAGCGGCGGCAGCACCTCGACCGCCACGCCGGCAGCCTCCAGCGCCGCGAGATAGGCGGCATGCTCGGCCCGGAACCGCACCATGTCCGGCGCGCCGCGGTCGACGGCGCGCAGCCCGTCCACGGCGGAATCGGCGGGCCGGCGCGCCAAGGCGCGATCGAACCGGAACACTTCGGCCATGCCAACTCTCCCTGCTTACCTGCCCTTCTGGCGGCGCCGACTCTATCGCGCCGCCCGGCCGGTCGCCACGCCGGAAGCGACGTGAAAAATCGCGCATTTGCCCGCTTGCCGAAGCAGGGCCTCGTGAGTATTGTCCGGCCTCCAGCGGAGGGGTGGCCGAGTGGTTGAAGGCGCTCGCCTGGAAAGCGGGTATACGGTGTTGAGCCGTATCAAGGGTTCGAATCCCTTTCCCTCCGCCAATGATTTCAACAAGCTGTTGATTTGGCCCGGAAATGTTGAAGGCTGATAAACCGGCCTACAACATCGGCGCACCCACCCAGCTGACCCCGACTCGACTCCCCTGGCCTTTCGGTGACGATCAGGCATTTCAGGGAAGGATTTTGTCGTGACAAGGCATTCCGACCACGCACCGCCTCGATCGTTCGGGGCCGCCCTCCTGCGTTCGAGACCGAGGACCCTGCTTCTGTCGCGAACGGGCTCGCCCTGGCGCGCAGCCTGGCGCCCTTACCCGACTGGATGCAGCGAGCGTCGTTCGTTCGGCACGCCACTTCTGCGCTTGCGCGTCGCTTCGCGCGCAACGCCTTGCAGTTCGCCCAGCCACCCCATACGCCCCACCCTGCCCTTTTACGCTTCCTCCTGAGCCGAATGGCTGACTAGACGCTCTCGCCCGGCAATGGTGACGTTCGTCCGGCCGCGGAGGTCCTCTGCCTGCCCCGCGGCCCGAGGCCCGGCCTGTACGGGGGAGCCCATGCAGACCGGGTCTTTGGATTGCTCCCAAATGCGCGCCAGCCCGGAGAGTGACGTGGCAAAGGGCCTATCGCCATCTGATTGGTCGGTGACGTGGGACGGCAAGAATGGCACCGTTTCATGTGCACGTTACGCCGGTCGGTTCACCGTGTTCCGAAACCGGTTCGTCAGACTTCGGTGGGTTGACGGTCCGCGCAGGGATTACCAGGCGATCGAGCGTGCGGCGAAGGAGGCGGCGTCTGATGCGGTCAAAGGAAGCGGGCAGCCCGGCATCTAAGTTCGTTGGCCTCCGGGCCGCCCGAACGCCATCGCATCTTGACATACCGCGGTTTGGCCAAAGGGTGCGCCGGGGCGACGATACCTTCCTCGAAGGGTCCGCTTCACGTTGTTTGCGGCGACCTTTGGTGCGAGAAATCCCCCAATAAGCTGAAGCGGACCACAGGCCACCTCCGGAAGTGGCGGTTCCGGTTGAGGGGCGACCCCTCTAGGCTTTCCCTCGGGTTTCCATGCGGCCTGCCAGAGAACCCCCTTCACGCTGGCCATGTGGCTTCCCTCAGGTGGGGTCGGGCAGGCGTCGTCCGCAACAGCGCTTGCCCGACCTCACACCCATTGTTCACGGCCCGCCGAGATTGGTGCTTGGACCACGCCCAAAAGGGTGTATTGCCACATGCACCGTACAACCTATGGTTTATTCTCGGAGGGGTCCGTTGCGGCGTGTTCTGGATCCCCCTTCCGGGCAAACCGCAGCGGGTCCGTCCGGGGGTTCGGGCGGGTCACTTGCAAGGCGACCTGCCCGATCCTTCCCCTCCGTGAGAGCCCAGCGATTGCCGATTCCCACCCGCCGAGAGTAAAATCGTGGCCGGAGACCCTGGGTGGTCGGAGAAGGCTGATGACCAGCACCATGGAGGGCGGCTGCTTCTGCGGGGCAGTGCGGTACCGGCTGCTGTCGGCGCCGATGTTCGTGAATTGCTGCCATTGCCGCGACTGCCAGCGCCAGACCGGCAGCGCCTTCGTGGTCAACGCCCTGATCGAGACCGACCGGATCGCCCTGCTGTCGGGCCGGCCGGAGCCGGTCGCCATGCCCACCGATAGCGGCCGGCCGCACGACATCCACCGCTGCCCTGCCTGCCGCACGGCGCTGTGGAGCGACTATGGCGGCCGCCCCGCGCTGCGCTTCGTCCGCGTCGGCACGCTCGACGATCCCACGGCGCTGGCGCCGGACGCCCACATCTTCACCCGGTCGAAGCTGCCCTGGGTCGTGCTGCCCGAGGGCGCCCCCGCCTTCGAGATCTTCTACGACATCGGGACGCTGTGGCCGCAGCCGAGCCTGGAGCGCCGGCACGCCATCCTGGGCTGACCGTTCTCAGAGGAACGCCGGCTGGGCGCCCTCGCCGAGCTGCCCGTGCGGCAGCGCCATCGTCGGGATCTCGCTGTCCGTCCGCGCCGCGGCGAAGACCAGGTCACCGCGCGCCGGCGTCCAGGCCTTGTCCTTGGCCAGCACCGTCGGGCGGTTGTCGGTGCGGCACAGCATCAGCGCGCCGGAGGGGTGCGCCCACTGGTCGAAACCGAGCAAATCGGGAAACTCCCGCAGCGCCGCCTGCAGCATCCGCGCCGTACCCTCCGCCGCCAGCAGGCGCCGCGACAGGGTGTTGCGGTAGAGCTTCAGACCATCCCGTTCCCGGACTTCGCGCGTGACCGCCATTCCCGATCTCCTGTGACCGGACGGCGACTCCCTCG
The DNA here is from genome assembly GCF_031453975.1 of Inquilinus ginsengisoli. NCBI lineage: Bacteria > Pseudomonadati > Pseudomonadota > Alphaproteobacteria > Rhodospirillales > Rhodospirillaceae > Inquilinus > Inquilinus ginsengisoli. Next base: position 2,464 of record NZ_JAVDPW010000006.1, on the reverse strand, counting down.
CCGATCCGACGAGATTGGAACATAATGCGAACACGCGTCGGAGTCCAGAAAAAAGAACAATTCAGGAACCGTCCGTTTCGTTCAAGCCGGGCGACGGCGGATCGGGCAGAATCCGGCGACATCACAGTGAGGCCCGCCATGTCCCTGCCCTCCCGCACCCTCAGCGTCTGGATCGATCGCGACCCCGACGCCGTCTACGGTTTCCTGGCCATCCCCGAAAACTTCATGAAATGGGCCAGCGGCCTGGCCGGATCGCTGCGGCGCGACGGCGACGGCTGGGCCGCCGAGACGCCGGACGGGACCATGCGGGTGCGCTTCACCCCGCCCAACCCGTTCCGCATCGCCGACCATTGGGTGATCCCGCCCGCGGGCGCCGAGATCGCCATCCCGATGCGGGTGCTGGCCAATGACGGCGGCAGCGAGGTGACGCTGCACCTGTTCCGCCAGCCGGAGATGGACGACGCCAGATTCGCCGCTGATGCCGATTGGGTGGCGCGCGACCTGGCGACGCTGAAGCGCGTGCTGGAGTCTTGAGGCCGCCTCAGCCGAAGAAGCGGGCCGGGCGGAAGGTCGCCAGCTCGGGCCGCGTGATGCCGCGCGCGACCTCGTCGGCCACCGCCATCCCGAGGAAGGCCGCAAGGGTCACGCCGCTGTGGGTCACGGCGGCGTAGTAGCCCTGCACCTGCGGCAGCGGCCCGACGGCGGAATAGCCGTCGCGCGGGATGGCGCGGATGCCCAGGCGCACAGCCTCGGGCTCCACCGGGCCGATCGCCGGCAGGATGACGCGGGCGCGGCGGAGCAGGTCACGCACCTCGGGCAGGTCGACACTGGGCCGCGGCGCCGCGGCGGGGTCGAATTCGGCGTCGTTGCGGCACACCAGCAGCCGCCCCGCCCCATCCGGCCGGATGTGGCAGTCCGGCGCCTGCAGCACGCGGTCGAGGCCGGTCGCCACCGGCGGCGTGAACACCAGCAGGCCGGCGGTCGGCGCCAGCGGGATGCGCAGGCCCGGCTCGAAGCCGGCATCGTCGGCCCAGCGCCCGGTGCAGTTGACCACGGCGTCGGCGAAATGGGCGGTGCCGTCGGCCGTGGTCACGCCGGTCGCCTTGCCGGCCCGTACATCCAGCCGCGCCACCCGGGCGCCGATCACCACCCGGGCGCCGAGTCGTCCGGCCGCGGCCAGCATCGCCTGGGCGTAGACCACCGGGTCGACCCAGCCCTCCTCCGGAAACCACGCCACCGGCGCGTCGCCGACCGCGGCGGGGTCGACGTCGGGCGCCAGCTCGCGCAGTTCCGCGGCGCCGATCCATTCGGCGGCATAGCCCCAGCCCTGCAGCCGTTCGACCCGCTGGCGCTGCTTCTCCCGGCCGGCCTCGTCTGCCCATTCCAGGCAGCCATTCTCATGCAGCCAGGGCGTGGCCGCGAACTCGTCGCGCAGCGCCCGATGCGCCTTCATGCCGGCGACGTTGAGGTCGTGGTAGGGCCGCGGCGCCTTGTCGTGCGCGTTGGTCCAGCAGAAGCTGGTGCCGGAGGTGCCGGCGCCGATCCGCGTCGCCTCCAGCACCGTCACCGACGCGCCCGCCTGGGCCAGCCGGAAGGCCACCGAGGCGCCGATGATGCCGGCGCCGATCACGATCACCGCTGCCATGGTCGTCCTTCCGTCCCCGCCTCAGCGACGCGCCGCATAGGCTTCCGGGTTCGGCGCGATGCCGAGCGCGTTGTTGATGCGGTTGCTGAAGTTGAAATAGGCGGCGACCGCGGCCGCCTCCAGGATTTCCGTGTCGGCCAGGCCGGCGGCGCGCAGCGGCGCGAGGTCCGCCTCCTCGATCTCGCCCGGCGCCCGGGTGATCTTCAGCACATAGTCGGCGATCGCCCGCTCGCGCTTGCCCAGCTCGGCATGGCGATGATTGACCTCGACCTTGCCGACCCACAGCGCATCGCCGGTGATCCGGCGCAGCTCCGCGGCATGGCCGAAGACGCAGGGCTGGCATCGGTTCTCGCTGCTGACCACCAGTGCGATCAGCTCGCGCTCGCGGTCGCTCAAGGTCCCGTCGGGATCGCGCATCACGGCGCGGCTCAGGCCCTCCTGCGCCAGGAGCAGCGCCGGCTTGTGCGCCAGCAGCCGCTGGGTGGTCCTGACATAGCCGATGCGCGCCTCGGTCTGCGCGAACACCGCCTTGGCCGCCGCGTCGGCGCGCAGCGCGCCGAGCTTCAGCCAGGACAGGGCCTTGGCCGCTGCCTTGCCGGGGGTCTTCTTCGCCTTCGCCATCCGATCCTCCCTGTTCAGAACCCGCTATCGGCGGGAATCCGGGCGGTGGTCGCGGCGCCGCCCGGATGAGCAGACGTGGGGTGGGGTGGGGGGGGGGGAACCCAACCCCCACACGCCCGTGGTGTTTAAAGGCCACCGGGGCTAACCGGCCCCCGGGGGGGGGGCCCAGGCCAGGGAGTTGGTGAGCGCGTCCGGGAG